>DATGLS010000054.1:0-147303 GCA_035293985.1 Xanthobacteraceae bacterium | reverse complement strand
AAAGAAGGCGATTTGCGCAGTCGCCGCCTCGATCCTCACGGCCGTCTACCACATCCTCAAGAACGGCACCCCGTATCACGATCTCGGTGCCGACCACTTCCAGCGCCGCTCTAAGATCACCCATACCCAGCGCCTCGTCCGCCGCCTCGAGAACCTCGGATATGCCGTAGATATCAAACCAATCGCTGCCCGAACCACCTAGGTTTCGTATTAGGAGCCGCGCGCATCTTCGCGCGCGGCGTCTCGAGCCATCGTCTCCAACCATGGGCCGCTTGCCCTACCCGCCCAAGAACTCCGCCACCGCCTTGTTGAACTCCGCCGGCCGGTCCATGTTGGAGATGTGCCCCGCCCCGGCCATCTCGACGTAGCGCGAGCCCGGCAACCTCTTCTGCATGTCCTTCATCGCGCCCGGCGTCGCGCCGTCCTTCTCGCCGCAGATGAACAGGACCGGGCATTTCACCGTCGCGACCTTGGCGTTGTAATTGTGATCGGCGAGCGCGGCCGCACAGCCGATGAAGCCGTTCGCCGGGGTGTTGCGGATCATCCCGCGCACCTTGTCGAGATGGGCTGGGTTCTTCGCCACGGTCTCGGGCGGAAACCAGCGCGCGATGGTCGGCTCGACCAGCGCCTCCATGCCCTTGCTCTGCGCCACGGCGATGCGCTCCTCCCATTGCTGGCTCGACGCCGGCGTCGACATGCAGCCCGAGTCGCAGATGATGATGCCGTTGACGCGATCCGGATGCTGCTGCGCGAGGCCGAGCGCCGTCGCGCCGCCCATCGACAGGCCGCCGAAATAGGCCTTCTGGATGCCGACCGCATCCATCAGCGCGGCCGCGTCCGCGACCAGCGTGTCGAACGCGTAGCGCCCGGCCGGCGCGTCGGTCGCGCCGTGGCCACGCTGGTCGTAGCGCAGCACGCGGTACTTGCCCTTGAGTGCCGCCGCCTGCTCGTCCCACATCGCGACCGTGGTCGCGAGCGAATTGGAGAAGATGATCCACGGCGCCCCCTCGGGGCCGTCGACGACGTAGTTGAAATTGATGCCGTTCGCCTTGGTGCGCATGCTTGTCGATCCCGGTGCGGAAATGCGTCGGTGGGGATACACTTATACGAGCCCGGCAAGCGCGCGATCAACGGCGCACAAGCCGCTCGATGCCGCTTGAATGCGCCGGAAACGCATGGCCAACAATCGCCGCGATTTCACCTTGTCGGCTCTCGCGCTCGCGGCGTGCCCATCCCTGTCGCATGCTGAAAACTACCCGACCCGCACCGTCGATCTGGTGGTGCCCTTCGCGGCGGGTGGCGGCAGCGATCTCTGGGCGCGCCTGCTCGCCGAGGGTCACGCGGCGCGGCTAGGCCGGCCCTTCGCGGTGGTGAAAGCCGAGGTGGTGGCCGGCTCGGCGGAAGAATTCCGCATCTTCATCGGCGCGGAAATCGCCCGCTTGTCGCAGATCAGCCAAGACGCCAACATCCGGCCCGGTTGAGCGCTCTATTCAACGTGAGGGGAAAAAAATGGATCTCGGACTGACCGGCAAGGTCGCACTCGTCACCGGCTCGAGCCGCGGCATCGGCCGCGGCGTCGCCCTGACGCTCGCCGCCGAAGGCTGTGACGTGATGCTCACCGGGCGCGACGAGGCCGCGCTCGACGACGTGGCCGCCGCCGTGAAGAAGCTCGGCCGCACCGCGCAGTATGCGACCAGCGATCTGCGCGCCGAGGGCGCGCCGGCGGCGCTGGTCGAGGCGGCCAAGCGCGCCTTCGGGCATATCGACATCCTGATCAACAATGCCGGCACCACCAAGCGCGGCGACTTCCTTCAGTTGACCGACGCCGACTGGGCGGACGGCTATGCGCTCAAATTCTTCGCCCATGTGCGGCTCGCCCGCGCCGCTTGGCCGCTGCTGCGCGACGCGAAGGGCTCGATCGTCACCATCGGCGGCACCGGCGGGCGCATGCCGACCGCCGAGTTCACCATCGGCAGCTCGGTCAACGCCGCGGCAGCCGCCTTCTCCAAGGCGCTCGCCGACCGCGGCAAAAAGGAGGGCGTGCAGGTCAACACCATCCACCCGAGCCACGTCGAGACCGACCGGCTATGGCGCCGCATCCGCGCCGACGTCGAGCGCACCGGCAAGAGCGAGGCCGAGGTGCGCGCCATGCATCTGCACGAGATCGGGATCACCCGCTTCGGCACGCCCGAGGACATCGGCGGCCTCGTCGCCTTCCTGGTCTCCCCGCGCGGCCGCTGGCTGCACGGCGCCACCATCGACATGGACGGCGGCGAGGTGAAGGGGATGTGATCCATCGCATGAACCCGCTCCTCACTCCGGGCCGCATCGGCGCGCTCGAGATCCGCAACCGCATCGTCATGCCGCCGATGACGACGCGCCTCTCCGACGCCGAGGGCCACGTCACCGACGATTCGATCGCCTACTACATGGCGCGGGTGCGCGGCGGGGTCGGGCTGATCACCGTCGAGATGGCTTCGCCGACGCGCGCCGGGCGCCACCGCAAGCGCGAGCTCGGCATCTACGACGACCGCTTCCTGCCCGGCCTCAGGCGTCTCACCGACGCGATCCACGCCGGCGGCGGCAAATGCTCGATCCAGCTCGGCCACGGCGGCGGCCACACGCGCCAGGATATCTGCGGCGAGACGCCGCTCGCGCCCTCGCCGGTCCCGCATCCGGTGTTCGAGGTCACCAACGAGACCATCGTTCCGAAGGAGATGACGCTCGAAGATATCCGCGACACCACCGCGGCCTTCGCGGCCGCGGCCGCGCGGGCCGAAAAGGCCGGCTTCGACTGCGTCGAGATCCACGCGGCGCACGGCTATCTGATTTCCCAGTTCCTCACCCCGTTCGAGAACCGCCGCACCGACGCCTATGGCGGCTCGCTCGAGAACCGCGCGCGCTTCGGCCTCGAGGTTCTGCGCGCCGTCAAGGCCGCGGTGGCAATTCCCGTGATCTTCCGCATCTCGGTCGACGATTATTTTCCCGAAGGCCTGGTCCCGGCCGATGGCATCCAGGCCGCCGCGTGGGCCGCGCAGGCGGGCGCCGACGCGCTGCACGTCGCGGCCGGGCACTATCGTTCGCTGCCCTCCGCCGCGCGCATGATCCCGCCGATGCAATATCCCGACGCGACCTTCCTCGACTACGCCGCGCAGGTGAAGAAGCAGGTCGCCGTGCCGGTGATCGCAGTCGGTAGGCTCGGCGATCCGCAGATCGCGACCGCCGCGGTCGCCGACGGCAAGGCCGACTTCGTCTCGCTCGGCCGCACGCTGATCGCCGATCCCGAGTGGGTCGCCAAGCTCGAGCGCGGCGAGCCGATCCGCCGCTGCCTCGCCTGCAACACCTGCATCAACGAGATGCGCGGCGGCACGCAGCTGCGCTGCGTCGTCAATGGCGCGGCCGGGCGCGAGAGCAAGTTCGCCGCCGCGACGCCGCCCCGGCGCGAGCGCATCGCCGTCATCGGCGCCGGTCCCGCCGGCCTCACCTACGCATCGCTCGTCGCGGTGGGAAACCAGGTGACGGTGTTCGAGCGCTCGGCACAAGCAGGCGGCGCCTTCCGTTACGCCGGCAAGGCGCCGCTCTTTCAGGAGGTCGCCGCCAATCCATTTTCGTTCGAGCGCTACGTCAATGACATGGTGGCACTGTGCACGCAACGCGGCGTGGTCTTTCGCTACGGCCTCGATGTGCGCAAGGCGCCCGCCGAGCTCGCCCCGTTCGACCGGATCGTGGTCGCGACCGGCGCGCGTTATCGCCTCGGTCTGCGTGCGCTCGCCACCTCGCTGCTCGACCTCGGCGCCGCCCGCTGGCCGGGCGTGCGCGCGATCTTTGCCAACGAGGCGGTTCGCGACTGGTTCTACCACCGCGCCCGCCGCGCGACCGGCGAGACGCTGCGCAAGCTCGCCCGTCCCGAGCAGAAGGTCGTCATCATCGGCGACGCCGCCCAGGCCGGCAAAAGCCGCCCCGCCATCGCCAGCGCCTTCGCGGCCGCATTGCTCCCGTAAGGTGGGCAAAATCGCGTGACGGTGACTCTCCGCGTGGGCAACCGCGTGCGAGGCGATTTTGCCCACGCGGACACAGGGGCGCGGTTGCCCCGCCCACCCTACGGCTGGACCCGAGATCATACCCCTCCTAGAATCGCACCGTCGCGCGCAAGGCAATCATCGAGGACCAGCCGATGTTCGATCGCGATCTCACGCTGGCGATCCTGCACCACGTCTTCATCTTCGCGCTGTTCGGCGTCCTGTGCGCCGAGCTGGTGATCGTTCGCCGCGGCATCGATGCTGCCGTCGTCGCCCGCGTCGTGCCGATCGACGCCGCCTATGGCGTCTTCGCCGTCCTCATTCTCGTCATCGGCTTCTCGCGCGCGATCTTCGCCGCCAAGGGGTGGGACTATTACGAGCACAACGCATTCTTCTGGGCCAAGATCGGCACCTTCGCGCTCATCGGCCTGCTCTCGGTCCCACCGACGATCGCGTACCTGCGGTGGCGGCGCGCCGGCGGCCCGCCGTCGGACGAGGCCGTCGCGCGGACGCGGCGCTTTCTCTGGCTCGAGGTGGCGCTGTTTCCGCTGCTGCTCGCCTTCGCCGCCGCCATGGCGCGCGGCTACGGAATTTTCTGACGAAGCTGCGTCTTCACCTAGGGTGGGCAACCCGCGCCCGCCTGTCCGCGTGGGCAAAATCGCGTCGCGCGCGGTTGCCCACGCGGATGCACCGCGCCACGCGATTTTGCCCACCTTACTCCCCGCAATGCCCTGCCGCCGCCTCATTCAGAAACCGCGCCAGCCGCAGCCCCGCGACGCCGAGCTGACGGTCGAGGACCGGGAGCACGGCGCGGTAGTAGGCGTCGTCCAGCACGTTGTCGGCGCGGCGCCCGTTCCATACCACCGGCGCCACCGCATGCGTCTCGTTCGCCCATTGCTCCGGCGTGCCGCCGTCGATGCCGGGCTTCCTCGCCTCGTCGCTCATGAGCCAGCCGTCCTCGAGGCGATCGACATAATGCCCCCAGTCCCACACGGTGGCGCGGATCAGGTCGACGTCCCACGCCATGTGCAGGTTGCTCGGCACATGTGTCGGTTCGCAGGTGCCCGTGCAGGTCATCCCGCGCATGAACACGTCGACCTTGATCTGGTTGCCGCCGAGCGCCTCCAGCACCGTGTGCAGCGGCTGGTGGATGTCGCCGACGAAATGGACCGCGAGCTTCAGCGCCTCTTGCCTGTCCTGGCGCGCGCCGCACCGCAGGTCGTCGCGCACGCGGCCGAGCGCGAGCACGATGCAGTCGCCCTTGACGTCGGCCTTGCAGTCGCGCTTCTCGAGATAGGTCGGGACACCGAGCGGAATGTCGACGAAATGCCAGTTGTAGGTCTGCGGCCGCGCATCGCGGATGTCGTCCGCCCAGCTCGCGATCGACGCGAGCGAGTGGCCGCGCCCGAGCAGGTCCGCCACCATCGCGGCCGCCTCGGGGGTGAGCCGCCGCTGCGCGATCTCGGCGACGATCGAGTGCCCTTCGGGACCCCAGGCGGCGGCCGGCGCCGACGCGGCGCAGGCGAGCGCCGCCGACAGTGCGATCATACGGATCGAGTGCATGGTGATCTCCTGCGGTTGGCGCCGACATCGTGGCAGCGTCATATGACGCCGGCAATATCTCGCGTTTTCACCATTTTGGGGGGGTTGGTTTCCCGTGCGGCGACGTTATCCTGGGGCGTGAATCACGCGAACCCCCGCCTCGTCGGCGTCATTTCCGATACGCACGGGCTCATGCGCCCGCCGGCGCTCGATGCGCTCGCCGGCAGCGACCTCATCATTCATGCGGGCGACGTCGGCCGGCCGGAGGTGCTCGACGCCCTGCGCGCAATCGCGCCCGTGCATGCGGTGCGCGGCAACGTCGACACGGGAAGCTGGACCGCGCGGCTACCGACGACCGAGCTCGTCGATGCGGGCGGCCATCTCATCTACGTCCTGCACATCATCGACGAGCTCGACCTCGATCCGCCGACCGCCGGCTTCGCTGCCGTGATCTTCGGCCATTCGCACAAGCCGTCCATCGAGACGCGCAACGGCGTGCTCTGGCTCAATCCCGGCAGTGCCGGCCCGCGCCGGTTCACTCTGCCCGTGTCGGTGGCGACGATCACCATCGCGGAAGATGTGTTGCACCCCGAGCTGATCACGCTCGCGGTGTGACCACCCTTCGCCATGGCCGGGCTTGTCCGGCCATGCACGTCGTGCGGCTCTCGCCGAAAGAATGACGTGGATGCCCCTATTCGCGACGCATTCGCGGGCGTGACGGCATTCCTTACACCATATTCAACTCCCGCCGCCGCAATATCCGATAGACCAGGGCGACCGGCACCACGGTGCACACGATCAGCACCGTCGCGGCGGCGGCGGCGACGCCGGCGCTGGTGCCCTCGAGCGCCTGGAACATCACCACCGTCATGGTCATCCACGGGCCGGAGTAGAGCACCACGGTCGAGCTCAGCTCCGAGGCGACGGTGACGAAGCTCAGCACGAAGCTGCCCACGATCCCGCCGAGCATCAGCGGCAGCGTGATGCGCGCGAACGTCAGCGCCGGCGGCACGCCGAGATTGACCGAGGCCTCCTCCAGGCTCGGGTCGAGCTGGCGCAGGATCGCGCCGGCCGAGCGCACCGAGAACGGCAGCTTGCGCACCATATAGGCGATGACCATGATCGTGGCGCTGCCGGTGAGGACGAGCCAACCACCGCCGAAGCTGAGCACGAGACCGATGCCGAGCACGGTGCCGGCTACCGCGAACGGCGACGTCGCGATGATGTCGATCGTGCCGGTGAGGCGCGAGCGGAACCGCGTCACCACGTACCCGATCGGGATGCCGATCGCGAGTGCGCCGGCAGCCGCGAGCGTCGACAGCAGCAGTGTGTTGCCGAGCGGGCGGTAGGACTGGCCGAACAGCTGGGCGAAATTGCCCAGCGAGAAGGCCGGATACATCACCGGGCCCTGGAATTTCATCAGCGAGATCACGATCACGGCCGCGAACGGGACCAGCGCGGCGCCGACCAAGAGCCAGCACCAGACCGCGGCAGCGAAGCGCAGCAGCGGCCGCGCGGTCAGCAGCGGCGCGGCGCGCCGCGCCGTGGTCGCATAGCCGCGCCGCGCCAGCACGGCGCGCTGCACCAGGAGCGCGATCACGGTGCAGACGATCAGCACCATGCCGAGCACGCCGGCCGAGGCCGGGTTGTCCGAGGTCTCGCCGACGAACAGCTTGTAGGCCTCGAGCGAGAGGATCGGGCGATCCTCGGCCAGCACGAACGGCACGCCGAAGTTCTCCAATGCCTCGATGAAGACGAGCAGCGCGCCGGCGAGGATCGACGGCATCACCAGCGGCAGCATCACGGTGCGCAGCATGCGCGCCGGCGGCGCGCCGAGGTTTTGCGCCGCCTCCTCCATCGACACGTCGACTGCCCTGAACGCCGCGATCGTCGGCATCACCACATAAGGATAAAGTGTGAGCACATAGACCGCGATCATGCCGGGCGCGCCGTAGATCGAGCGAAACGGGATGCCGATCGCATGCAGCCAGCCGGTGACGATGCCGGCGCGGCCGAACATCAGCACCAGCGCATAAGCCGACACGAACGACGGCAGCACCAGCGGCAGCGCCGCGAGCGCGAGCAGCACCGCCTTGGCGCCGATCGGCAGCCGCGCCAGGCAGAACGCGAACGGCACCCCGACCACGACGGTGAGCGCCGCCGCCGCCGCCGCGATCATCAGGCTGTTGCCGAGGCCCGTGAGGTAGAACGGGTCGGTCAGCATGTCGGCGTAGTTCTTCAGGGTGAAATGGGCGCCGGTGCCATCGAGGACGCTGGCGCCGAACACCTTGAGCACCGGCAGAAGAAAGAAGAGACCGAGAAACACGACGGCGATCGCGCCGATCGTGAGTGGAAAGAGGCGGCGGGAGAGAAAGGATCTCACGGGAGCCACTTGCCGAAGCGGATCGGTGCTTGCGCCCTCTCCCCCGTCTGCAGGGGAGAGACGGAAAAGGCGCTCGCTCCGCTTGCTCCCCTCCTGGCGTCGCGAGCCCCCTCGCCGCCCTCCCCCGCAAGCGAAGGAGGAGGCGCAACCGCCGTACCAAGATCAAAGAAAGCGTAGCTCATGGTGCACCCACCGCCACGACGCTGCGCGGGTCATATGCCACGCTGACCTCTTCGGCTGCGACCGGCGGCGCCAGCGCCATCAGGTGCAGCGTGGTCCCGTCAGCAAGCAGCACCGCGAACCGCGTCACCGGCCCGAGATACTCCACCATGCCGAGCTTGCCGCCGAGCATCGCCCAACCCCGCGGCGCGGCCTCGCCTGGCAAAAGCGCGCGCAAAGCCTCGGGCCGCAGCGACACCGTCGCCTTGTCCCCCGGCGCACCGCTCCGGCTCATCGCGCGGATCACCCCGCCCGCAAAGGCCAGCTCCACCCACTCCCCGTCGCGCCCCGTCACGACCCCCTCGATCAAATTCGTCGTGCCGACGAAGCTCGCGACGAACGGCGTCTGCGGCCGCTCGTAGATCGCCCGCGGTTCCGCCACCTGCTCGACCCGCCCGGCGCGCATCACGGCGATCCGATCGGAGATTGCCAGCGCCTCCTCTTGATCGTGGGTGACGTAGAGCACCGTGATGCCGAGCAGCCTCTGCAGGCGGCGGATCTCGCCGCGCATGTCGACGCGCAGCTTCGCGTCGAGGTTCGACAGCGGCTCGTCGAGCAGGAGCACGTCGGGCTCGATCGCGACCGCGCGCGCGATGGCGACGCGCTGCAGCTGGCCGCCCGACAATTGATGCGGCCAGCGCTCCGCATAGCCGGGCAGTTGCACCAGCTCGAGCGCGCGCGCGACACGGACGCGGATGTCGCCGGCCTTTGCCTTGCGGGCGCGCAGCCCGTAGGCGACGTTGTCGCCGACGGTGAGGTGGGGAAACACCGCGTAGTTCTGAAACACCATGCCGGTGTTGCGGCGATGCGGCGGCAGCGTGTCGATGCGCGTCTCGCCGAACAGGATGCGGCCCGTGTCGAGCTCGCAGAAGCCCGCCACCATGCGCAACAGCGTGGTCTTGCCGCAGCCCGATGGCCCGAGCAGGGTGAAGAACTCGCCGTCGCGCACGGCGAGCGACACGCGGTCGACGGCGTTCACGCCGGCAAAGCTGCGCGCGACGCCGTCTATGGTGATCGCGGTCAGGCGAGGCTCCGTTCAAAGTTGACGCAGTCATTGCGAGGGGCGCGCAGCGCGACGAAGCAGTCTCGACCCCACGGAGTCATGCGCTTGCGGGTCGAGATTGATTCGGCGTGCTTCGCACGCGTCGCAATGACGAAACGCATTACCGCGTCTTGCGGATGATGTCCTGAATCTTCTTCATCGTCTCGGCGCGCTTGGCCACCCATTCGTCCTCGTCGTAGGTCAGCACCTTGAGCGCGGACAGCTGCGGCATGCCGCCCGGCAGCTTGGCGAGGTCGAGATCGGTGCGCGCCGCGCGGCGATAGGCGAAGCCGAGGATCGCCTCGCGCACGTCCTTGCGCGTGATGTAGTCGACGAATTTCTTCGCCGCTTCCGTGTTCGGCCCGCCCTTGATGATGGCGACGCCTTCCATCTGCGGGATGGTGCCGTCCTTCGGATAGACCACCTTCACGGGCGCACCGTTCTTCTGCCACAGGTACCCGGCGTACTCGAGCGAGATGCCGAGCGGGAATTCACCGTTGCCGACGCCCTGGAAGACGAGGCTCGAGCGATTGAGCACCTTGGTATTGGCGAGGAGCTGGCCGATCTTGTCCCAGCCCTTGTCGCCCGGCCCCCACAGCTCATCGAGCATCGTCAGCGTCGAATAGGCGGAGCCCGAGTTCGCCGGGTCCGTGAACGAGATCTTGCCCTTCCACTTCGGGTCGAGCAGGTCGCTCCAGCTGGTCGGGCCGTCCTTGTCCGGGATCTGCTTGGTGTTCTGCAGGATGACGAGCAGATGCACGTTGGTGCCGATCCACGCATCGTCGGCATCGCGGAATTCCGGCGGCGTCGCCGCCTTGTTCTGCGACGCATACGGCGCGAGCAGCGGCTTGCTGGCGCGCAAGAGCGCGCGGCTCACGCCCCACACGATATCGCCGAGCGGATGCTCGCGCTCGGACGCGATGCGGCGAAACAGCACACCTGAGCCCGCCTCGACCGGCTCGACCTGAATGCCGGTCTCCTTGCTGAAGGCATCGAAGATGAAGTGATTGAGGTTCGACTCGTTCGCCGTGTAGACGACGAGCTTCTGCTGCGCGGCCGCAGGCGTTGCGGACGCAAGCGCGAGTGCGGCAAGGCTGAATAGGAGTGTGCGACGGGCCGGCATGGTACCTCCGCGATGGCGAGGCCTGGGGAAGGGCGAGACGGTATACGAACTCCTAGAGTGGGCAAAGGCGCATCTCACCAAGTCCGCTGCGTGGATGAAATCGCCAATCCGCCTCTGCCCAGCGCGGAGGGGGCTCGCCAGGCGATTTTGCCCAGCCTACGAGCCGAGGACTTTCGTCGCGGCCGCAACGCCGGCGCCCGGCTCCGGCGCGCGGCCGAGATCGCGCAGCGTGCGCTCGAGAAAATGGAGATCGCCGAGAACATCCGCCGGGCCGACCGCGCCCATCGTCCCGATGCGCACCACGCGGTTGTCGAGCTTGGTGCGCTGGCTCACGATCACGGTGCGATACTCATTATACATGTGCCGCACGATGGTGCCGCCATCGAGCCCGTCCGGCACGCGCCCGACCGTCACGGTGGCGGAGAAATTGCCTTTCGGAAACATCGGCAGCCCGAGCGCCTCGAAGCCGGCGCGCAGCGCCGCGGCGAGCCGCGCGTGGCGCGCGAGCACGCGGCCGCGCCCCTCCTCCTCGATCATGCGCAGCGCCTCGCGCAGCGCGAGGATCAGCGACACCGGCGGCGTGAACGGCGTCTCGTTCTTGGCGAGCGAGCTTTTGGCGCGGCGGAAGTCGAGCAGGAAGCGCGGGATGCCGTGCGCCGCCTCGATCACCCGCATCGCCTTGGCGTTCACCGCCGCGGCCGCGAGCCCGGGCGGGCACATCAGCGATTTCTGCGAGGCCGTCACCACCACGTCGGCGCCCCACTCGTCCATGCGCATCTCGACGCCGCCGACGCCCGAGACCGAGTCGACGACGAGCAACGTGTCGCTGCCGCGCAGGACCGCGCCGATCGCGGCAAGATCGGCGACGACGCCGGTGGCGCTCTCGTTGTGCACGACGACGACGGCGCGAAAATTCTTCCTGGCGACGCGCGCCGCGATCTCGCCCGCGTCCGGCGCCTCGCCCCACGGCACCACCATGCGCTCGACCGTCACCGGCAGCTGCCCGGCAATCGACGTGAAGCGCTCGCCGAACTGCCCGTTCTCGACCACCAGCACCGCATCGCCCGCCGAGAGCACGTTGACCAGCGCCGCCTCCATGCCGCCGGTGCCCGACATGCCGAGCAGGAATACGTCGCCCGCCGTGCCGATGAGCGCGCGCAAGCCTTGCGTCACCTCGGCCAGGATGGCGCGAAATTCCGGCCCGCGATGCGAGATCATCGGCAGCGCGCCGGCCGCGCGTACACGATCGGGCACCGCCGCGGGGCCAGGCATGCGCAGGCGATAGTCGGAGAGAATGGGCGTGTTGGTCATGGGGGCTTTCAGCAGGTTTCGGTAGACGAAGCAACGTCAGCTAAGCACGCGAGGCGAGCACCCTGCCAGCGCTCCCTCGCCGCGTTCTACCATGCGCAAATCACGGACGATCGCTATGCGCGCTTCCGCTGCTCCACCGCCGGCGCAAGCTGCGCGCTCAACGCGCGCATGTCGGCGAGCGTATCGAGCCGCTCGATCATGTCGGCGAGCGGCTGCGCCCGCGCCGCCGGCAGCACGCGGCCGATGCAGTTCGCGAACTTCTCGCGCAGCCGCGCCATCGGCAGCGCATTGGCGCTGGTGCGGCCGAGCGCCTCGTCGATCTTGCCCGCCACCACCCGGCCGTCGGTGGTCGTCACCTTCACCTCGGCGCCGAAGTGATTGTCGGCCGGAAACTGCGCCTCCGTATAGGCGGCGGCATGGACGCGCGGCAGGATCGCGCGCACGGCCGGGTCACGAAACGCCTCGCCTTCGAAATGGTCGATGCGGATCGTACGATCCGTCAGCGCGCGCGCCACGCAATACTGCACGCTGAACTTCGCCGCGAGGTCGCCCTGCGGGTCAGGGCGGTTGGTGTGCTCGAGCCGGCGCGCATGCGTCCAGCAGTCGATGCGGGCGACCTGGTCGGGCCGCAAATCATGCGTCCGCACGAGATCGAGCATCACATCGAGCGCCGGATGGGTGCTGCCGCAGCACGGATACTGCTTGATCGCGATGCCCGGCGTGACGATGTCGAACGGCGCGCCCCACCCGTCGAGCATGCGGGCGACGTCGTAGGTGCCCGGCCCGTTGAGCACGTCGAGGAAGCCCTGGCTGTGCTCGAACGCGCCCGCGTTGGCGGTGAAGTCCTTCGCGGCGAGCAGCGCCGCGAACAAGCCGTTGCGGGCGCAGTGGCCGACATGCAGCGGCTTGGTCATCGTGCCGAAATTCGCCTTGAGGCCCGAGGCGAGCGAGGACGCGAGCGCGAGCGCCGTCGCGGTGCGCGCCGCATCGAGGCCCATGAGGTGGCAGGCCGCGGCCGCGGCGCCATGCACGCCGAGCGTCGCGGTCGCGTGCCAGCCCTTGGTGTAATGGTGGAAGTTGACCCCGCGCGCGAGCTTGCACTCGGTCTCGAACCCGGCGACATACGCCGCGATGAAAGCGCGCCCGTCGACCGCTTTCTCGTCTGCGAGGGCAAACAACGCCGGCAGGATCGGCGCCGACGGATGGCCGCCGAGCGTATTGTTGCAGTCGTCGAAATCGAGCGCATGCGCCGCCGTGCCGTTGATCAGCGCCGCGTCGAGCGCGCTCGCGCGCGCCGCCGTGCCGAGCACGAGGCTCGCCCCACCGCCCGCCGCGACCTCGCCGACGATGCGTGCGCACGGCTCGGTGCTGCCCGCAACGGTCACCCCGAGCGTGTCGAGGATTCCGACCTTCGCCCAATGCACGGCTTCCGGCGGCAGATCCTCGAACCGCAACGCCGCCGATCGGGAGGCCAGTTCCTGCGCCAGCTGCATCTTCTTCTCCGTTCCGCTTGCACCGCCGTCTGCGCTCCCCTCCCCGGCGAGCGAAGCGCGTGGCGGGGAGGGGTCGGAGGTGGGGGGGCCGCTTGCTCCTAATCCGCCAATCCGGATTCACGGAGAGAGCCCCCTCTCCGGCTCTCCCCCGCAAGCGGGGGAGAGGGCGCAAACACCGTGCTCACCTCACATCATATCTCTCTCTACGCATTGCCCGTCGCGGCGGCCGCCGCACTCGTCCCCGCCATCCTGCCGAACACCGCGCCCGACACCAAGCCGGTGCCGCTTGGATAGTTGAAGTAGAACAGCCCGCCGACCATCTCGCCAGCCGCATACAGCCCGCCGATCGGCGCGCCGACCACGTCGACCACCTGCCCGCTCGCGGGCGCGATGCGCACGCCGCCGAACGTGAAGGTCACGCCGCACGTCGTCGCGTAGGCCTCGAACGGCGGCGTGTCGAGCCGCTGCGCCCAGTTCGTCTTCGGCGGCTCGAGCCCGCGCGTGCCGCGGCCGTCCTTGACCGTATGATCGAACGGCACCTCGGTCATCACCGCCTCGTTGAAGGCGCGCACGGTGGCGAGGAACGTCTTCGCGTCGACGCCTTCGAGCTTCGGCGCCAAATCCTCCAGCGTGTCGGCCGTGACCTTGGTCATCCGCTTCATGCGGTACTCAGGGCGCAGCAGCGGCTTCGCCTTGGCGTCGAACACCTGCCAGGCGAATTGCCCTGGTTGCTTCAAGACCTCGCCGCCGTACTTCGCGTAGGTGAACGAGTGGAAGTCGAGCCCCTCGTCGACGAAGCGCTTGCCCTGCGCATTGATCAGCAGGCCGAAGATGTAGCTGTGCTTCTGGAACTGGTCGCCGATGCTCTTGTCGCCGAACTCCGGCGCGTAGCGGTCCCAGCCGGTCGCGTGGCAGCCCGACCAGTTGCCGCACGGCTGCGCGCCGATGTCGAGCGCCATGCGCAGCCCGTCGCCGACATTGAAGCGCGTGCCGCGCACTTTCGCGAGCTCCCAGCCGGGCCCGAGATAGCGCGCGCGCCATTCCGGATTGGCCTCGAAGCCGCCGCAGGCGAGCACGATGCTGCGCGCGGAAAAATCCGCCATGCGGCCGTTCTTTTTCGCCCGCACACCCGTGACCCGCTCGCCGTCGTAGATCAGCGACACCGCGCGGGTCTCGTAGCTCACCTCGATGCCGGCCTTCTCGGCCGCGCGGTCGAGGAACGCCACGAGCCCGGCGCCGCCGCCCGACACCTCGATCGGCAGCCGGCCGAAGAAACGCCGCTTGCCGTCGACCATCGCGGCTTGGCGGCCGTAGTTCGGCACGAAGCGCACGCCTTGGGTGCGCAGCCACGCCATCGTGTCCTGGCTGCGGGTGACGAGGATCTCGCTCAGCGCCGGGTCGGTGCGAAAGCTGGTGAGGCGGAAGAGATCGTCGAAATACTCCTGCTCGGTGTTGGTGCCGAAGTCGCTGGTCGCGATCTCGTCGTCGGAGAGCTCGGTGACGCGCTTGAGCTCGTCGACGGTCGCGAACGCGAACCGCATCACCCCGCCCGCGAACGCGCTGTTGCCCCCCGCCTCCTCGCGCGATGCCGCTTCCAGCATCGTCACCTGCGCGCCCGCCTCGCGCGCCGCGAGCGCCGCACACAGCGCCGCGTTGCCTTTGCCGACCACCAGCACGTCAGAAGATTGCATGTGTTTTCTTCACTTCCTCTTGCTTCCGCTTGCTTCCGCTTACTCGCTGCCCGCGCCTCTTCCCCGCACGCGGGGGAGGGCGCGCCGCCAGTGCGCTCACATCACACTATTCACTCCGCTTTGATGCCGGCGGTGCGGATCACCTTGGTCCACTTCTCCGTCTCCGCCGCGATCAGCTTGCCGAAGTCCGCCGGCGTGCCCGGCATCGCCACCACGCCGAGCTCGTCGAATCTCGCCTTGATCTTCGGATCGGCGAGCGCCTCGTTCACGGCGCGGTTGAGCACATCCACCACCGCCGGCGGCGTTCCCTTCGGCGCCACCAGGCCCTGCCAGAAGCTCGTGTCGTAGCCGGGCACGAACTCGGCGACCGTCGGCAGGTCCGGCAGCGCCGGCTGGCGCGTCGTCATCGTCACGGCGAGCGCGCGCAGCTTGCCGCCTTTGATGAAGCCGATCGACGAGGAGATCGAGGCGAACATCACCTGCCCGCGCCCCGCCATCAGGTCGACCAGCGCCGGGCCGGCGCCGCGATAGCTCACATTGACGAACTGCGTGCCGGTCATGATCTGAAACAGCGTGCCGAACAGATGATTGCCCGAGCCGATGCCGGCCGACACCATCGTGAGCTTGCCCGGGTTGGCCTTGCCGTAGGCGATCAGCTCCGGCACCGTGTGCACCGGCAGCGAGGGATGCACCACGATGATGAAGGACTCGCGCGTCGCGCCCGCGACCGGCGTCACGTCGCGCACGAAATCGAAGCTCAGGCTCGGATAGAGCGCGCCGTTCGCCGCATTGGGCAAGCACCCTTCGAGCAGCGTGTAGCCGTCGGGTGCCGCCTTGATCATCATCTCGGTCGCGATGTTGGTGCCGGCGCCGGTGCGGTTCTCCACCACGAACCCCTGCCCGAGCTTGTCGCTGAGCCAGCCGCCGAGCAGCCGCGCCATGATGTCGGTGCCGCCGCCCGGCGCGAAGCCGACCAGGACGCGCACGGGCCGCGTGGGGTACGCCTGCGCGGAGGCGATGCGTGGCATCGTCGGCAGCGCCGCCGCGGCTGCGGCGAGGCGAAGAAAATGGCGGCGTGGAAGTTTCATGGGGCGGCATTCCCGGCATGATGTCGCGACATCCAGGCGAGGCTAGCACGCGAGGATCGCGGCGCAACCGGCCTCCGCGTCGGACACATCGGCTTGCCGGGCCCGCAAGCGACGCGAGCAGCGGCTGCCGCACTCCACCCGCGGCAATGGATCGTTGGTCGGCAGCACCCTGCGTGAAACGCAGCCTCTTGCGGCGGCGCGGCAGGCGTGAAAAGCTCGCTCTCGAAATCAGTCAAACCATTGCTGCTTGCGGAGGGCCTGCGTGCCAGGAACGGCTTGCTTGATGGCCATTGCGGCGCCCGGCCGCGCTTTCGTCGCGCGGCCACGCCGGCGCGCGAAGGCGCGGATGCTCGCCACGCTTTCGCTCGTGGCGGCCTGTCTTGCCGGCGCATCCGCCGCTCAGGCGCAGAGTCGCGACCTTTGGCAGACCTATATGGAAGCCGCCCTCGCCAGCAATCAAGCGGGCGACTTCACCACCGAGGCGATCACGCTGAACGCCGCCTTCACTTTCGCGAAACGGCACGACCCGAAGGGCCCGCGGCCGTTCCTCACCCGCCTTCCGCTGGTGCTCGCCTACGGAGAGCTTGGTCGACAGGACTTGGTCAAGCCGCTCACGGACCTGAAGCTGCCGATGGACGTCTTGAATCTCGACGCCCGCTACGATGCCTATATCGACACGATCGACAGCTATGCCTCGAGCTACGATGACCGCGCCCGTGCGCATGAAAATGACGATCCTTATGATTCGAGCAGGCAGACCTTTCGAATTTTCGGCTCGAAACAGTCCTACCTGACCGAAATCGCTCTGCGCGCGACGCGTCGACCCGCGGACAAGATCGGCCTCGCCAACGCGATGGCGAGTGCCGGCGTCGCCTACAAAAGGGATTTCGATTACGAATGCGCCGCATACGATTATGCAAGGGCGTTTCAGATGTTCCAGGATTTCGACCAACTGCGCGACGCCACGGCGACCGCCACCGCAAACTTCAGCGTCGGCGGCACGGCCGCGCCGGGCGATCGTCAGGGCGCGACCGGACAGGTCACCGCCGACACCGAGGCGGCGGTGCTGCAGGCGCTCGCGACCAACATGAGATTCTTGGCATATCGGACGCTGCACCCGAAATCCAACGATGCGCCGGCGAAGACCGACATGTCCGAGTGCGATCGCTTCGGGCCGCAGGCCAGAACGCCTCCGGCGGTCGGCTTCGACGCGCAGGTTGCCCGCGCAGCGCAGTATCTCGCCACGACCTTGAAGCTGACCGCTCAGCTACACCATTATTGGCACGACAATCCGTTGTTCGGATGGCTGGATTACAACATCGCCCAGACCCATGAGCTCGAAATCGAGATGGCTAAAACGCAGCCGGGAAAATATCCGGAGGCGCTTGCCAAGGCCAGGAAAGCCTATGAAGGCTCGCTGCTCATTCTATCTCATGCGTTTGGAACGAGGTCGCAACCCGTGCGTCAGGTGGCCGCCGACTATGTCGACCTGCTGGTCAAAGTGCGGCTGAACGAGGAAGCTGAAAAGATCGAGGCCCAATACGCCGTCACCCGCCGCGTGCCGAGCATGCCCGGCGAGTCGACGCCCCCGAGCGAATCGAGCGCGCCGAGCAAAAAGCTGTAAGCCTGCCGATGCCGTGAATGCCGCCCGGCGCCGCCGCGTCAGCGGGCTCCCTTGCTGGCGGGCCCGTTGTTGTCCGTCTGCGCTGAGAGCCGAGCCGCCTCCTGCGCCGCCACCTGCTTTTGGAAGGCATTCAGCAGGGGTTCCTGCGACAGGCTCTGCCAGAAGAGCTCGGCGTCGGCCCGGCTGTAGTTCGTCGCCAGCAGCTCGCTCAAATCCCTGACGATCCTTTCCAGCTCGAACTTCGCTTCGGCGTCCGGTGTTGTTTCCGATCGCGACACCATCGTGAATGCGTGAACATACCGTTGCAGGGCCGATCCGTTATCGCCGGTGCGTACCGCGTAACTCGCCGCCGCGCGCAGCCCCTGCGCCCAATGCAGGTTGAGTGCCGCCGGGCCCACGCCCATCTTCTCCTCGATATCGCGCCGTTGCGCATAGTAATCGACCAGCCACGGCGCATGCGCAATGGCCGCCTCGATGTCGCGCAGCGCTTGCGGATGATCGCCGAGCAGCTTCTGCAGACCCGCGAGCAACGCGTAATCGGCCGACCACAACGGCGTCACCTGCTGGCGTTTCTGCAGCAGCGCCAGCGCCCTCTTCGGATCGTCTTTCTGGATGAGGGTGGCCAGGTCCTTCAGCGCGGCGGCATTGTAGGGATCGAGCTCGAGCGCATGCTCGTCATTGGCCTTTCGCGCGGCGTCATCGTAGGCGGCCGCGGCGAGGACCCGGTAGGCATCGGGCACATTGGGATCGAGCTTGATCACGGCGCGGGCATCGTCGGCGGCGCCGCCCCGGTCGATCTCATACACGCCGCCCTGCAGCCTCCAGTCGGCGCGGCGAAGCAGCAGGTCGATCAGCAGATCCTGCTGCCGGCGCCCGGGCGCGACACCCGCTTTGGGCGTCAGCAGATCGATCGCCGCCGAGAGCTGCGCGAAGGCCGGCACGAAATTGATCGCGTGCGTGCCCGCCGGCGCCTTCAGCTCCTGCGCCCGCTGCGCCAAGGTCCGTGCGCGGTCGACGGTCGTGTCCTCCGGCGGCGCTTCCTGCAGGGGCTTGCGCGCCTCGGCGTCGACCCATGCGGCGATCGACTTGTAGCGTTCCTGGGGATGCCCGCTATAGGCGCTCTGGAATTTCGCGAAGGCGCTCAGGGCGCGGCCGTGATACTGCGGCCGGGTGCGGGCGACGCGCTCCCAAAGCGCGCCCTCGATCGCGTAGGCGCCATAGTCGACCGGCTCTTCGATCCTGCGCGCATCGCCGCTCGCCTGCGCGCTCGCCATATCGAACCGCGCCCGTCCGCGCACGATCAGCCCCGCCCAATTGAGCGCCGCCAGATAGGCGTTTCGCGAATAAGGACAGTCGCGATCCGACTTGTCCGCGTCCTCGAGCGCGGTGCGGAAGGCTTCGTCGCCTTTCATCGCATAGAGGAAGGCCTTGATGTAGCGCAGCGCCAGCAGGAAGTCGCTGTCCGACTCCGACAGCGTGAAGCCGTGCGTGAACGTCTCGATATCCGGCACGACGAAACTGTCGCTCGAATCGATCGGCAGCCGCGCGTTGGCCAACGCCTCGCCGATCTGGCGAATCGCATCGTCATACCTGCCTTGCATCGCCTCCGCGATGACCAGGTTTCCCCGTGCCGACGAGTTCGTCTTGATGGTCTGCAGATAGACGCCGAGCTCGCGTTCGGCGCCGGCCGCATCGGCGTCGATGAGGTAAAGGTCGCTGCTCGTGACCAGCGCCGGCAGATAATTGGGATCGGCCTTTTTGGCGAGATCGATCTCCTTTCGCGCCGCGGCGTAATCGCCGGTCTTCATCGCCGCCGAGGCTTTCTCCCGGTGCAGCTCCGCCGCCCACGATGGAGGCGCCCATGTCAGCGCACCCGCCACGCTGTCCAGATACGCGTCCGCGATCTCGGAATACTTCTCGCGCGCCGCAGTGGCGATCTCGCCCGTGTCGATGCTGATCTGCAGCGCGCTGCGTTCGGCAGCCTGGGCGCGATTGCGCTCCGAGACGACCGATCGCCACAGAAGCGTCATGCCGCCGGCGACGAGAACGAGAAATCCGAAGGTGGCGGCGATGGCGGCGTTGCGGATCCATCGCCGATTCTTCTCCGCGCGCTCGCTCTTGCCGAGAAACCCGATGACCGCGGCGTAGTCGGCCCCGCCGTATCGCCTCGCCCAGGCGGCGTTGGGCGCGGTTTCGTCGCGCCAGGCGACGAAGTTTTCCAGGGTCCTGCCGCGGAGCGGTTCGCCCATGTTGAAGCGGTCGTTGAGCCGGCGCCACTGCTGCGCCGCCGCCGCCTCGAGCCCCACCCATTGCGCCAGCCGCTTCCACTGCCGGATCAGGCTCTCGTGACTGATGTCGACCATCGTGTCGGACGTCAGCGCAACCGCGGGCTCCGGCATCAGGAAATTGCACTCGTCGGCGCGAAATGCCTCGACGATGACGCGCACGCCGCGCTCGTCCTCCGCGATCTGGCTGAGCTCGCTGAGCCGTGTCGGCCGGCGAACGGCTTCGGAGGGGGTTATGCCGGTCGCGAGGGCACGAAACAGACGCTGCGCCGTGCGCTCCGCGCCGCCGCCCATCGTTGCGTTCACAGCTGCGCTTACCTGGCCGAGAACGGCTTCGGCATGGGCGTTGAGCGCATTCTCCAGCCCGCCCACGGCCTCGTAGTCCGCGACCGTGAGCTCGACCGGGGGCGCGGCGGCATCGCCCTCCCCGGCCGGCCCGCTCGCGCTGCGTTCGCACGCGCGCCGCCACATCCGGTTGAGCGCGTGTTGCAGCACCGGAAGCTGATCGGCGCGTCGCGCCAGCCGCATGACCTGGTCCTGCGCCTCGACGGGGCTTGCGTGCGACGCGGCACCGGGCTGGCCCGGCTCCTTCTCGTCCCAGGGGGCGAAAGCCGCGAGGTCGTTGAGCATCCGGTTGACCAGTCGCTCGTCGATGCCGATGCCGCAAACGTCGGCCGGCCCGACGATCGCCTCGCGATACTGGTCGCGCGTCATGCGCGGCGTGAGGAATGCCCCGTTGGTGATCGCATCGGGAAGGTTCTGGATCAGCGAGCAGGCGCCGAGAAATTCCGAGCGCATGGTCAGCGTGACGTATATCGGGAGCTCCGCGGTCGCGGGACTGCCCGCCTCGAGCGGCTGCCGGCTCTCCAGCAGCAACGCCACGAAGGCCTCCGCCTCCTCGTAGCTGGAATAGTCTTGATACCGAAACAGCTCCTCGAACTGGTCGACGAGCAGCAGCAGGTTGGTGCCGGCGGGCAGGTGACCGGCGCGGCACCAGTTGAGCAGGGCGCGCGGACCCTCGCGCATGAACTGCGCCTGGAGGCCGGAGATGCTCTGCGGCGTGACCGGCTGGCCGGATTTGTCGAGAAGCCCGCGCGCGAGGTTTCGCAGCGGCGAGCCTTCCGGCTGGCCCGGGCGGAAATCGACGATGAGCCACGACGAGCCGGCGCCGCGCGCGAGCCCCATCTGCAGCGCCGGCAAGAGGCCGGTCTTGACCAGCGATGATTTTCCGATTCCGGACGATCCGAGGACGACCAGGAAGCGGGTGGCGGCGAGCCGTTCCAGCATCGCGTCGATGCAGTCGTCGCGGCCGAAGAAAATGTCGCTTTCGTCCGCCCGGAACGATCGCAGTCCCGGGTACGGGGCTCGCTCACCCACTGCTGAATTCCCTGCAGAGCTGCTTGATTCCGTCCACGGTGAACAGCTCTTCGGAGCCGAGGATGCGCATGTCGCGGGTGGGAAGGCGCGGCTCCTCGCCCGACGGCTTCGGCGGCGGCGCGTGGTAGAGCGCATCATAGCGCGACGAGCGCTTGATCTTCGCCTTCTCGCGCACGTACATGCTGAGCCAGTTCTTCACGAACTGGACCGGAGCCTTGCCGTGAAGAATGACGACCGCCGCGGCGAGCCGCATCGCCTCGATGAAGTGCTCCTTGCGGTCGGCCTCGTTGTCGGTCAGCACGTCGACATCGGCGTGGTCCAAAGCCGCTTCCCGCAGCTGCTCGGCGAAGTCGCCGTCCGCTTGATCCGCGGTGATGAACAGGAACGATTTCTCGGATGCCGCCGGCGGCGGCGGCTTGCTCAATTCCTGCAGCTTCGTGCGCACCGCCTGCTTGAACTGCTGCAGCCCGACCGCCTGAACATGCGCGCTGTCGAGCAGCTCCTCCGGCCAATAGCGCAGGGCGGCGCGGTTGATCTTGGGGTTGCGCCACTGGAGAATGGCGAACGGGCGCGACCCTTGCTGCAGGCGGGCGAGGGCGCATTCGTAGGCGCGCTGACTGCGCGATTTGACGCCTTCGCTCCCCGTCGCGGTCCCGGCTGCGCCCCCCGCTGCGGCCCCTTTCGCCTCGGCTTCGACCCGCAGGTTCGCCTCCTCGAGCGGATCGAGCAGTTGCACGAACACGTCCGCCTGCTCGAGATCGCGCTGCAGGGAGCTTTGCACGCCTTCATCGTCGGCGCGATTGCCGCCGAGGATGGTGACGCCATCATTGATGAGCAGGTGTCGGATCTCCTCCCACTCGTTGCGCAATTGCTCGTCCGGCGCGCCGAGGACGGCTTTCATTCCGGCAAACGGGCCTTGCCCCGGCTGCGTGACCGGCGCCGTTTCGCCCTTCGCCTGGCCCGCCCGCTCTTTCAGTTGCGTGAGCCGCTGCTTGATCTGCCAGGCGACCTCGGTGATCTTCTTGCGATAGATGCTTTGCCGGGAGTTTCGCGCCAACGTGTGCGGAATGCCGGCCTTGTCCTGAAAGTAGAATTCATAAGCCCGCCAGAACGTGCCTTCGGTGTCGGGCGGAAAGAACTGTGCGAGGCGCCGGCCATCCACCTCCTTCATCAGGACCGGCGCAAACCGCGTTCCCACCGGGCCGAAAAGCTCGGCCGTTTTGCCGAACGCCGCCCATTCCTGCTGAAAAAACCGCAAGCCGCCGTCCGAGAGCGCTCCCGGAACCAGGGTCGAGACGAAAAAAGCCGATTGTGCCGCTTCCGCCAGCATCTCGTCGCTCGGCGCCAGCTGCCAATCGCGCCGGCCGAGGTAGATGCTGAGCTCGGTTGCCGGCAACCACTGCTCGAGCTCTTTCTTCAGATCCAGCTCGAAATGCTGCGCCCACTCTTCAACTTCGATTGGATAGCTGATGAAGATGTCGCGCTTGGCTTTCGGAACATATGCCATGACTGCCCGACCCACCGCAGAAATACCACCATAAATGGGGGCGGTGTGGGGATCAAGCTGCGCGGTTTTCCTTCCCCCTCGCCGGGGCGAAGCGGGGTGGCGGGAGGAGCCTCGCTGGGGGATCCGAGAAGGGGCAGAAGGGATGTCGGTGGCGTGCGAGGTGCAAGCTTTGCCGTCGAGTTCCGCGCATCGTCGCACATGAGGGCATGGAACCCCGATTCCGCGCGCCCCGCGGCGACCGGCATGCGATGATCCGCTCGCTGAGAATCAGGAACCCGCCGCCCAAGAAGCGGCAAGGAACGACAAGGAAGCGCCAGAAAGCCCTAAGCAAGCCCCAAGCAAGCCCCAAGCAAGCCCCCAAGAAAGCCCCATGAAAGTCCTGACCGTCGGCAGCGCGATGATCGACACCATCGCCATCATCGACAGCGACCGCATCGAGCGCATGACCATGCTCAATGCGGACTCGTCGTTCCTGCTGCTCGAGGAAGGGCGCAAGACCGAGGCCGGCGAGATCTCGACCCATTGCGGCGGCGGCGCCGTCAACGCCGCCGTCGCCATGGCGCGGCTCGGCCTCGATGTCGCGACCCTGGTCAAGCTCGGGCAGGACGAGCGCGCCGAGACCGTGCTGGCGCGGCTCGCGCAGGAGCGCATCTCGACCCGCTTCGCGCTGCGCGACCCGCGCGCGCCGACCGGCGCCGCCGTGCTTGTCGCCTCGCATGACCGCAACGCCGCGATCTTCACGTTCCGCGGCGCGAACACGTTGCTCGAGCCCGCCGACCTCGTCGACGACCTGTTCGCGATCGACGTCATCTACGTGTCGAACCTGAGCAACCAGTCCGCCGACTGCTTTCCCGCCCTGGTGCGCCGCGCCAAGGCGCGCGGCGCCCTCGTCGCCGCCAACCCGGGCGTGCGCCAGCTCTCGGCCCGCGCCGGCGCCTTCCAGGAGAGCCTCGCCGACATCGACATCCTGGCGCTCAACCGCGCCGAGGCCGACGTGCTGGTGCCGCGCCTCACCGTCGCGTTCGGCGAGGGCGGCGCGACCTTCGCGCTCACCCCCGGCGAGGAGCCGCCGGCGCTCGCCGCCCGCGGTCTCGCCTCCGGCGGCTTCGAGATGACGCTCCTCGCCTTCATCAAGGCGGTGCTGACCATGGGCCCGCGTCTCGTGCTCGTCACCGACGGCGGCCGCGGCGCCTATGCGGGCACGAAGGACGCGGTGCTCTACTGCCCCGCCGTCGACACCAAGGTCGCCGGCACGTCGGGCGCCGGCGACGCCTTCGCGTCGACCTTCGTCGCCTGGCAGGCGCTCGGCCGCCCGATCGAGGAATCGCTGTTGGCCGCGAGCGTCAACGCAGGCGCCGTGGTGGCGCATGCCGACACGCAGACCGGCCTGATGACGCGCAACGCCATCGAGCAGCGGCTGCGTGAGCTGGCGCACCACAAGGTGCGACGCTGGGATTTGGCCGGCCATCCCGCGCCGTAAAGCGAGCGCGGTGCCAGCGCTCCCCTCCCGCCGCGCGCGAAGCGCCTGGCAGGGAGGGCTCGCGGGTGAGGGCGCCGCTTGCTCCGAATGAGCCGGAGCGGAACCAACCCCGCGGCCCGCGGATTGTAGCAGCGGGCAGAGTTTCCTCTGCGCTCTGGCGAACGACTAAAAAAGAGCCCTGGACCCTTTCGCGGGTCCGGGGCTCTTTGCGTCTCCTCTGCCGCCTTGGAACGCCCGCCATCGTCTCCCCGTTACCGCGACGAGGAGATGCCGACCGTGACCCAGAACCATCGCAAGCAGCCCTACGTTCAAGATCCGACCGAGACCCGCGACGAGCGCCACGGCGCTTATGATCCGGCCGGCGCGGCCGGAATGCCGGTGCGCGAGGACAAGATCCGCGAGCAGACGACGCCGCATCAGCGCGACCAGCAGGGCGCCGACGTGCGCGGCGACCCGGTCGTGCGCGACGCCGTCGAGCCGCCCGTGCCCGAGGGCCTGCGCCGCGCGCCCCGCGGCCCCGTCGGCCCCACGACCGGCGTCGACCGCAAGAAACAGGGTTGAGCAGGAGGCGCGCTTCCGGGCGGCCGAGATGCGCTATCTCTACGACAGCGCCGGTTATCCGTTGCCGCGCGCCATCGGCAACTGCTGAGCCCGCGCCCTCGCCATCTCGGCCGTCGACCGTTCTCCATGCGCTCGACCTCGTCCGGGTCAGTCGCCGCACGCCGCTGAGAACTCTCGCGACAGAGCGAGAATCTGGTTCTTGGCCGCCTGCTCTCGGTCCGCCCAGGACCGCCGGTCGGGCGGCCCTTCCACGCCGACCGTCACGCGGCCCGAAAGCTCCCCGCGCGCCGACATGAAGGTGAATCTGTATGAGCCCGGCCCGTCCTCGATGAGCGCGATTTCGTATTGCATGCCTAAGTCCTTCCCGATTGTTTCACGATGGCGTCGTTGGCGTCTCCGCTTCGCCGCCGAGGCGGTCGAAGTCGGCGAGGACCGCGGCGATCAGCTTCTGCCGCCGCGGGTCCTGGGCATCCACGCTGGCCGCGAACAGGGTGAGCAGATAGCGCGCCTTTTCGGCCGCCTCCTCCCAGCTCTCGGCCGGCGCCGCGACCAGCTGCTCTTCCAATGCGTCCTGCCGGGCGCGCAGCGCATCGCGCTGGTCGCGGACCTCCGCATGAAGCCTGCGCAGCCGGGTTTCTTTTTGCGCCGTCATCCCACGGTGCGTGTCGAGATCAATGGTTTTGTCGGTCATGGCCTCTTCTCCATGGGCCACCTTGCGCCCTTTCTCGGCCAAGCGGGAGTCCGGCCATCCTGGGCGGCGCATGCGTGCCTGCACCGCAAGGTGGGCACAGCGCCGGCGCTGCCCCGCGCTCACGACGCGACGTTCGAAGGCGCCGCATGGGCGGCTGAATCAAGGGAGCCGTTCGCAATTCCACTACGTCTCCGGAAACAGTCGCGGAAACAACACGTCGAGAGCATCTTCCGGAAACCGCAGCGACAGCGGCCCTTTCGGCGTGTCCGACCCGAGCAGCCCGTGCGCGACCACATCGTTGACGACGCGGCGCGCCGTGCGCTCCGGCAATCCGGTGATGCGCGCCGCCTCCCCGCGCTCGAACGCGCCGCGAGTCAAAGCTTCCTCCAGAAGGCGTCCTGCCTGGGGCCTGAGCGTCTCGCTGCGCTCGACATAAGTGCGCAACCGCAGCGCCAGCGTATCGAGCGCGAGGAGCGCCGACATGAATCGCACCTGGTCGAGCGCGACCTGCAGGAACCAGAGCGTGAAATCTGCGAGCGCCCGTTGCGAGAGATTGCCGCGGCCGTCCAGGTCGCCCTGCCGCGGCATGTCGGCGTGATCCATCATTCGCTTGTACTCGCCGCGGCTCTCGATGCCGCGCGCAAGCCCGCGTGAGATCGACCACAACCCGTGCGCGCCGATGCCGGCCGCGTGCGCCATGGCGTGGCTCATGAGCCGGCTCACGCGCCCATTCCCGTCGGGGAACGGATGAATATAGTTGAATCGATGATGCGCGGCCGCAATCGCGAGCACGCGCGAGGCTTTGCCGAGCCCGGCGAACCGATAGTGCTCCTCGAAGTAGACCATGAAATCCTCGACCCGTTCGCTCGACGGCGGCATGTGCCGCCCGACCGCAACTTCATGCTCGGGGCGCGAGCGCCAGGCGCCCGGCTCCATGCGGATGGCGCGATCCGCTCCGCGGATGACGAGCATCTCGGCGGGCGCCTCACCGTAGAATTCGCGGTGCAGCCAGCGCAGGAAATCGCGCGAGGCCGGCTCGGGCAGGTGGTCCTCGCGGCCCATTCGATCGAGCTCGGCTTGCACGCGCACATGGGCGGCCGCCTCGATCTGGAGATTGCGGCGCGTCTGGTCGGTGTCGAGCTCGCCCGCCAGCGCCCGCACGATGTCGCGCGGATGCGTGACGTGGCCTTCGATGAGGTTGCTGTAGTACGCGTTCATCACCCGCACGAGATCGGCGAGGTTCGCCGCCGTGCGCGGATGCAGGGCGGCGCCCAGCACGGCAGTCTCGGCGGAGAGCTCGGCGACTGCGTCGGCGACGGTGGCCGGGGTGGCTTCGAGCCGCGTGGGCTCAATGTGTTGCGGGGTTTCGAGTACAAGCATTTTGGCCGATTCTGATGATTAGTAAATATCTGGACGATATATGATAATTAGCTCAGTAAAGCAAATTTGGCCGATCTCATGGCCGATCTTGGAAGCCGCACCTCACGGTCCGTATGCGCCGGGCGGCGAGCGCGCCAGCGCTCCCTCGCAGCCTCACTTCGGCAGCTCTTCCGCGGACCGATACTTCAGCGGCACGATCTCGCGACCGTCGCGGTCGATCAGTCCCCACAGACCGCCTTCCATGAACACGTGCTCGCCCTCACGTTTCGGCACGCAGCCGTTGCACACCGCTGCCCTGCCGTGCTCGAACGGAGAGCCCCAGTCATAGCGCGGCGGTATCACCACCCGCAGCGACCGGTCGATATAGCCGATCCTGCCGCCGAGCGGCGTTCGCGCCAGCCCTTCGACGAAGTAATCCGGCCCGTTGTCGAAGGTGATGACCGGCGCCATACGCCCGTCGCGCCCGACGTAGTGAAAGCGTTGGATGGCGCGGATCCAGACCGCGGCGATGCCCTGCTCGTCGAACGTCAGGGCGTGCAGGTACTCGGCCTTGACCCACCATTGCCCGGCGGAATCGACGCGCGTGCACGGGCCGATATCGTGCGGTTCATCCCCAAGCGACACGCAATCGGCCGCCGCCGCGCCGCCCGGCGCCGCCATCAGCAACGCGACGCAGAGAAAAGCAAGCCTGGTCATTGGTCGCCCTGATCGATCGGATACCAACATGCGGCGTAAGGCAAGCAAAGTGCCCGCGCTCCCCTCCCCCCACGCGCAGAGCGTGGGAGGAGGGGTCGGGGGGGTCTGTCCGCCCTGACCCGAAGGGCGAAGGCGGATGGGGGGCGCCGCTTGCTCTGAGCAAGTGGGGAAGGCGCCCATATGGTGTTGCGCGCCACCCGACCGAACTCGGACATCGCACCGGCGCGAGATTCACTCCGCCTTGATGTGCGCGAACTTCACCACCTTCGCCCACTTCTCGGTCTCGTTCGCCAGAAACTTGCCGAAATCCGCCGGCGACCCCGGCAGCACGGTGCTGCCGAGATCGAGCAGCTTCTTCTTGAGCCCCGGATCGGCGAGACCCGCATTGATCTCCTTGTTGAGCTTGTCGATGACCGCGGCCGGCGTGTTCTTCGGCGCGCATATCCCATAATAGACGCTGGCATCGAAGCCCGGCAGGAACTCGCCCACCGTCGGGACATCCGGCAACGCGTCCGAGCGCTTCGCCGTCGTCACCGCCAGCGCCCGCAGCTTGCCCGATTTCACGTAGGGCAGCGTCGCCGGCATGCTGCCGAACATGAGCTGCACCTGATTGCCGAGCAGCGCGGTCAGCGCCGGCGCCGTGCCGCGGAACGGCACGTGCGTCATCTCGACCCCGGCCATCATCTTGAACATCTCGCCCGACATCTGCTGCGAGGAGCCGATGCCGGCCGATCCGAAGTTGAGCTTGCCCGGATTGGCCTTGGCATAGGCGATGAACTCGGGGACCGTCTTCGCCGGCACCGATGGATTGACCACCATGATGTTGGGCTCGTAGCTGATGCTGGCGACCGGCGCGAAATCGCGCAGGAAGTCGAAGCTCAGGTTGGGGTAGAGCGACGCATTCACCACGTTCGCGGTCGAGCTCAGGATCAGCGTGTAGCCATCGGCCGCAGCGCGGGCGACATACTCGGTCCCGATGTTGCCGCCGCCGCCGGGCCGGTTCTCGATGACGAACGATTGCCCGAGCCGCTGCGACAGCCACTGCCCCATCAGGCGCGCGATGATGTCGTTGCCCCCGCCCGCAGCGTAGAAGACGATGAGGTGCACGGGGCGCGACGGATAGGCGTCCTCGGCCCGCGCGGTGCCGGAGAGCGCCGGCAACACCGCGGGAATGACGGCGGCGGTCGCGGTGAGATGCAGGAAGCGGCGACGGGCGATGTTCATGATGTCTCTCGAGGATGCGTCGGCGTTGCGCGAGGCGAACGATGATTGTGGTGACAGCTGGAGAATGATCGAGCGAGGAGCGCGGCGCAGCCCATGTGGCATTTCGGCCCAGGCCGGCGCCCAGGCCGGCGCCCAGGCCGGTACCCAGGCCGGCACCCAGGCCGGCACCCAGGCCGGCACCCTGCAAGCTACGTGGCGCGACCGGCCACGACAAGGCGGGCTTTGGTGCCTGTCGGGGCCGGGCTTGGCCGGCCATCCACGTCTTGCTTGCTTTTCGCAGCGAGGACGTGGATGCCCGCTTTCGCGGCGCTTTCGCGGTCATGACGTTGCGAATGCCGAGATCGGACAAGCCCGATCCGGGTGTGAGGGCGCCGTCTGCGGCGGCGGCTCGATCTAAGCGCGATCAACGGGACAAGGAGCAAATAATGTCGGTCCGCATCCTCGAGGTGAAGGAAGTCACCAAGCCGATCGCCTCGCCGATCCGCAACGCCTACATCGACTTCACCAGGATGACGACCAGCCTGGTCGCCCTGGTCACCGACGTGGTGCGCGACGGCAAGCGGGTGGTCGGCTACGGCTTCAACTCCAACGGCCGCTACGGCCAGGGCGGCCTCATCCGCGAGCGCTTCGCCGATCGCATCCTCGCCGCCGATCCGAGGAGCCTGCTCGACGACGGCGGCGCCAACCTCGATCCCCACCGCATCTGGACCGCCATGATGGCGAACGAGAAGCCGGGCGGCCACGGCGAGCGCTCGGTCGCGGTCGGCACCATCGACATGGCGGTGTGGGACGCCACCGCCAAGATCGCCGGCAAGCCGCTGTTTCGCCTGCTCGCCGAGCGCCATGGCCGCACCGCCGACCCGCGCGTCTTCGTCTACGCCGCCGGCGGCTACTACTACCCGGGCAAGGACCTCGACGCCCTGCGCGCCGAGATGCGCTCCTACGTCGAGCGCGGCTACACCGTGGTGAAGATGAAGATCGGCGGCGCACCGATCGAGGAGGACCGCGCGCGCATCGAGGCGGTGCTCGCCGAGATCGGCGACCGCGCCCGCCTTGCGGTCGACGCCAACGGCCGCTTCGATCTCGACACCGCCATCGCCTACGCCAAGATGCTGCGCGCCTATCCGCTCTTCTGGTACGAGGAGGCCGGCGATCCGCTCGATTTTGCGCTCCAGGCGGCGCTTGCCGAATACTATCCGGGCCCGATGGCGACGGGCGAGAACCTGTTCAGCCACCAGGATGCGCGCAACTTGATCCGCTACGGCGGCATGCGCCCGGACCGCGACTGGCTGCAGTTCGACTGCGCGCTTTCGTACGGCCTCGTCGAGTACGAGCGCACCCTCGCGGTGCTCGCCACCTGCGGCTGGTCCCGACGCCGCTGCATCCCACATGGCGGCCACCAGATGTCGCTCAACATCGCGGCCGGCCTCGGGCTCGGCGGCAACGAGAGCTACCCCGACCTGTTCCAGCCCTACGGCGGCTTCCCGGACAGCGTCGAGGTCGAGGACGGCCACATCACCATGCCCGACCTCCCCGGCATCGGCTTCGAAGGAAAGCGCGATCTCTTCACCGAGATGCGCGCGCTCGCGGCGTAGCCCACCTCCTTCTCGTCATGGCCGCGCTTTCGCTGGCGCCACTTGGCACACAGCGCGTGGTACCTCGCCGGCGATCCATTCGGGGCGCTCCCCTCCCCCCATTCGCGAAGCGAATGGCAGGGGGGCCGGGTGGGGGCGCCGCTTGCTCGGAGCAAGCCGAATCACCGCGTCACAGCCCCGCGATCCGATGCTCCAGAAAGAACCGCAGCATCTCCCGCGCGGCGTCCGGGCCGCGCGGATCGGTGTAGGAGCCGGCCGGGCTGCCGCCCGACCACGCGTGTCCGGCACCATGGATCTCCCACTGCTCGACGATCGTGCGCCCCGTCGCATCGCGATGGATCGTGCGCGTATAGGCGTGTCCGCCCTCGCTGCGGCCGCGTTGCACCTGCACGGTCGCGCGCGTCGCGCCTCTGGCCTGCGCGATCACATGGCCGCCGTTGCGCGGATGCACCGTGCTGTCGGCATCGCCATGGAAGACGATGGTAGGAACGCTGCGCCCCTCTTCGCCGCCCGCGATCCCGCTGCTGGAAGCCGCGCCGGACGGGCCTTGCCGCATCGCCGCGAACGCCGATGGCACGTCGCGCGCCGCCCCGCACGCAAGGCCGGAGTGCACGCCCATCGCCGCATAGAGATCCGGATACGCCGCTCCCATCACGGCGGCGGCGGCGCCGCCGGCCGACAGGCCGCCGATATAGACGCGTTGCGGATCGACCGCATGGTCGCGCATCACCGCGCGCGTGATGCCGGCGATGATCGAGGGTTCACCCTGCCCGCGCCGCTGATCGCCCGGGCGAAACCAGTTCCAGCATTTCGCCGCGTTCGCCTCGCTGCTCTGCGCCGGATAGACGACGAGGCAGGTGTGTTGCTCGGCCACCAGGTTCATGCGTGTACCGGCGGCGAAATCGTCGGGCGACTGGGTGCAGCCGTGCAGCATCACGACGAGCGGCACCGCCTGCCCGCGATAGCCGCTTGGGATATAGAGCTTGTAGGCGCGCCGGCCCGCGGCGTTGGCGTAGATCGCCTCGACGAACCGCCCGCCCGGCGGCACGATCTCCGGCGTCGGCGCCGGGCCCGGCTGCCGCAGGCCGTGCAGTCCGCGCGCCGCGCGGCGTTTGATGCGATCGACCAGGCCGCGCAGCCCGGACCACACCGGCTGCGTCGGCTCGCTCGTCGCCCCGCCGCCCGCGTCTACCGGTCGGCTCGCGATTGCGCGCCGCTCGGCTACCGTATTGGCGCCGGTGTCGTCCGACTCCTCGACGATGTGAAATTCCGCGTCGATGATCCGCCCCCCGCCGGCGCTTGATTTGCTCGCCGGCTTGCCCGCGCGCTCATGCGCGTCGCCGGACCCCGGCGCCAGCAGGCGCCGGATCAGCGCGGTCGATTCGGCGAGGCGGCCGGCGCGCACGAGACGCGTCGCCTCCATCATCGCGTCTCTGTTCAACGGCTTGCTCATGCGCGAGAGATCCTTCTTGCTCGCATCGTGGTGGGGTCCCCTGGCTTGCGACCAGCTTCCGGGAGAAACGTGCTGGCGTTCGGCTACAAGCGGTACTTCGCGCAGGATGACATCCTCGCCCGCGGCTCAGCGCGTTCTGTCGGCGAGCGCCGCCTTGACGGCCGCGCTGGCGTGCAGCGCGCCCAGCACCTCGATCGACGCAATGGCGTCGCGCGCGAGCTCCGGGGTCACGTCCGCCGCGATGCTGGCGAGGCCGAGCACATGGATGCGGAGCTTCTCCCCGGCGTCGCGCGCCGCCTCGAGGTCCGCACGGCTGTAGTGCCGCAGGCCGAGATCGAGGCTCTTTCGCGTCGCGGAGCGCTTGACCACGTCGCCGTGGCGCTCGAGCTGGTTGCGGATCGCGGTGCGAATGAAATCGGTCCGGTTGGAATAGAAGCCCTCGCGCACCAGCAGATCGACCTGGCCGAGGTCGACGTAGCCGATGTTGATCGTGATCTTCTCGCTGTCGCCGGCCTTCGGCCGCAGCTCCCGCACGTTGTCGGCCATCCTGCTACCATCCTGATGCCATCCAGCTGGATGGTAGATAGGCCGCCCTCACGCCATCGCAAGGGGCTGCGCCCAAACCCCCCGCGTTTGAGCCCCACCCCACGCCGTCATCGTCCGCGAAAGCGGACGCTCGAGGGCTCCACGTCGCCTCGGGCAGCCCTTCCTTCCTTTCCGGCTTCCGCGGTTACTTGGATTGCCCGCTTTCGCGGGCAATGACGCAGCATTCGCAGCGGCGATCGGACATGACGGAACTTACCGAGCCGCAGTATATTGACCGTCTGCCGATCGGCAGGAGACGTGTGGCGTGCGGGCAGAGGCAGCGATCGCGCGGTCGATCACGGTGCTGGCGGTGCTGGGAGTGATCGCGGCGCTTTATTTCGCGCGGGCGATCTTCCTGCCGCTCGCGCTCGCGATCCTGCTCACCTTCCTGCTCGCCCCCGCGGTCCGGCTGCTGCGCGGCTGGGGACTGCCGAGACCGCCCGCCGTGGTCCTGGTGGTGCTGGTCAGCTCCGTCATCATTCTGGGGATCGGCGCGCTGCTCGTCCAGCAGGTGACGCAGCTCGCGCAGAAGCTGCCGGAATACCAGTTCAATATCGAGTCGAAGATCGGCTCGCTGCGCGCCGCCGCGGGCGGCGGCACGCTCGAGCGGATGTCGAATTTCCTGCGCAGCATCAACCAGGAGATCCGCCGGCAGGCGCCGACGCCGCCCGCGCCACAGGCCGCGCCGCCGCAGGCCGCGCCGCCGCAGCCCAAGGAAGAGCCGCAAAAGCCGGTGCCGGTGGAGATCCGCCAGCCCGAGCCGACGCCGGTGCAGGTCCTCCGCCAGGTGCTCGAGCCGCTGGTCGAGCCGCTGACGACGGCGGGCCTCGTCCTCATCTTCGTGATCTTCTTCCTGCTGCAGCGCCAGGATCTGAGGTCGCGCCTCATTCGCCTCGCCGGCTCGCACGACCTGCAGCGCACCACCGACGCCATCAATGACGGCGCCTACCGGCTCAGCCGCTATTTCCTCGCCCAGACCCTGCTCAACGTCGTGTTCGGCACCATCGTCGGCATCGCGCTCGCCTTCATCGGCGTGCCCAACCCGGCGCTGTTCGGCATCCTGGCGATGCTGCTGCGGTTCGTGCCCTACCTCGGCGCCTTCATCGCCGCCGCGCTTCCCATCACGCTGGCGATCGCGGTCGATCCCGGCTGGAGCATGGCGCTGATGACCGCCGCCGTGTTTCTGGTGCTCGAGCCGCTCGTCGGCCAGGTGCTGGAGCCGCTCGTCTACGGCCACAGCACCGGATTGACGCCCGTCGCCATCATCATTGCGGCGACGTTCTGGACCTGGCTGTGGGGGCCGATCGGCCTCTTGCTCTCGACCCCGCTGACCGTCTGCCTGGGCGTGATCGGCCGGCATGTCCCCGGCTTGGAATTCCTCGACATCATGATCGGCGACGAGCCGCCGCTCACGCCGGCGCAAAGCTTCTATCAGCGCACGCTCGCCGGCGATGTCGACGAGGCCGTCGACCAGGCCGAGCAGACGCTGCGGCGCCGCTCGCTCTCCTATGTCTACGACCAGGTGGCGCTCAAGGCGCTGATCCTCGCCCAGATCGACCTGCGGCGCGGGTTGCTCGACGGCGATCACATCGAGCACATCAACGAGGGCATCCGCGAGCTGATCGCGAGCACCGCCGACTATGACGACGTGACGCCGGCGCCGCGACGCGAGAAGGAGGGCGCCGCGCAGGCGGATGAGCCGGCGGGCGACCCGGACGGCGCTGCCGCCTCTTTCCCCGATCTGCCGCTGCTGCAGGATCTGCCGCCCGAATGGTCGGGGACGCCGATCCTGTGCGTCGCCGGGCGCGGGCCCTTCGATGGCGCCGCCGCCATGATGCTCGCGGCGCTGCTCGCAAAGCACGGCCTCGGATCCCGCTGCGAAACCGACGCGGCCGTGTCGTCGTCGAACATCGTGCGGCTCGACACGGCCGGCGTGAAGATCGTCTGCTTGTCCTATCTCGATCTCGGCGCCAGCCCGGCGCATCTGCGCCTCTCGGTCCAGCGCATCCGCAAGCGAATTCCCGCCGCGACCGTCGTGGTCGGCCTGTGGGGCCACGAGGATACGCCCGATCGCGAGCGCCTGCCGGCCCTTGCGTCCGCCGACCGCCACGTATTCTCCCTGCGCGAAGCGCTCGACGCCTGCATCGCCGCCGCATCCGGCACGGCGCCGCAAGCCGATGCCGCGCCCACGCCGAAAGCCGGCACCGCCGCCGCGTGATCCTGCCAGCGCTCCCCTCCCCCGCACGCTGCCTGCGCTCCCGCTCCCCCCGCGCACGCTGCCTGCGCTCCCCTCCCCCCACGCGCGAAGCGCGTGGCGGGGAGGGGCCGGGGGTGGGGGGCGGCGCTTGCTGCGGCCAGGCGAGTGCGCTCCAATCCGCCACCACACGCACGACCCGACGGGCAGACCTACGCTTTCTCGGCGAGCGCGGCCAAATCTGCTTCGAAGATGTCGAGCGTACGTTCGAAGGCCATCAACAATGACTTGGACAGAGTCGTATCGTGGCCATGCTCCTGCTGGCGCCGGATGAGCCGGCGCTGCCGCTCGACGACGCGACGACCTTCTCGCACATGCCTTGCGGCGATCTCGCGGGAGCTCTCGGTCATTCCGCACAATAGCACGGAAACCGGTCGTAGGCCCCGAGATTGCAAGCCGGATGGCGTTGCCGGCTCCGCCATTCCGGCGGCGCTCCCCGCGCCATCGCAGCGCTACCCGGCGCCCAGCAGGCGATCGTATTCCTCCTTGATGATCCGGTAGCAGGCGCAGGCGGCCGCCTCGAGGCCTTTGCGATCGACGACCGTGATCTGCCCGCGCGTGTAATCGATGAGCCCGGCCCTCTGCAGCGCCGCGGCCGCCACGCTCACGGTCGGCCGATGCACGCCGAGCATCTGCGACAGGAATTCGTGCGTGATCGGAAAGCTGTCGCCCTCCACCCGATCGTGCGTCTGCAGCAGCCAGCGCGCACATCGCTCCTGCACCTCGTGCAGCCGATTGCACGAGGTGCCCTGGGCGATCTGGTTGAGCAACGCCATGGTGTAGCGCAGCATCAGCTTGTGCAGCGTCGGCGTGCGGGCGAGCGCGCGTTCGAGGTCGGACGCGGTCATGCGCAGGGCCGCGCCCGGGATCTGCATGATCGCCCGGCTCGGCACGGACCGCGTCCCGAGCACCACCGGGAAGCCGACGATTCCTTCCGACCCGATGGTGGCAAGCTCGACGATCTCTCCGGTTTCCGGCTCGTTCACCAGCGAGGCGACGCCGCGGGTGAGAAAGAGCACGTGCTCGATCGGCTCGAACGGTGCATGCAGCACCTGCTTGAACGCAAGCTGCACCGGCTCGAGGTCGGGGCTGATCGCTTCCAGCTCCTGGCGCGGCAGCGCGGCCAATATTCGGTTCGAAGGCGCCATCGATCTCCGCTTCTGTGATCGAGCCGTCGCGTTCCGCGTCTACGTCGGCGTCGGGAAACGTTCCTGTCTGTTGAGGAGCTTGCGCAGGTCTTCGGCCGTCGCGGTCGTCTCCGCCAGGATCCCCTCGAGCCGGCCGGGCTCGTTCACGGCATCCTGAAGCAGCTGTCGGCAAAGCTCGCGCCGCTCGTTGAGAATGGCGAGCGCGCTGGTCAGCGTGGTTTCGATGCGTTCGGCCTGGGCATCGAGCATCGCCTCGCTGGTGAGCACATGGCCGATATGACACACGTACTTCGGGATCAGATCGTCTTCGATCTTGGCCAGCGCGCCGCCGCATTCGGGACACGTCAATGAGGTCGGCCGGTCGAGCACATATTCTTCACTCATGGATGGCTCCCGGGGTCTTTTCTCCTTCGCTGGGGAGGCGTTCGGTTTCCTTGCTCGCAGAGCGTTCGATCTCCTGCGCGATCGCCTTCGGGATATCGGCGAGCGGCAGGACGTGGGTGGGCTTCAGGCGACGCAGCGCGTTCAGCGGAATCTGCGGGACCTCGGCGTCCGTCGGGTCCTGCACGATGGTCGTGCCGCCCGATCTCTGGATGTCGTAGAGGCCGTTCACGCCGTCGTAGAGGTATCCGGTCAGCAGGACGCCGATGACGTTTGGGCCGTGATGCCGCGCCGCCGAACGAAACATCGGATCGATCGCGGGCCGCGCATGGTTCTCTTTCGGACCGGCGCTCAGGAACGTCGCATTCTTACCAATGATGAGGTGGCGGTCCGGCGGCGCGACCAGAATGCCTCGATCGAACGCCATCCGGTGCTGCGCGAATCGCGCCGGCAAAGACGAGTGCCAGTTCAGGATCGACGGCATCAGGCTTCGGTGGCGGCCGATGTGAATGGTTATGAAAACCGACACACGCCAATCGGCGTGCATGCGCGCGATCAATCGTTGCAGCGCCGACACGCCGCCGGCGGATGTACCAATTACGACAATTTTGTTGTCGGCGCTCACGCCCGTGTAACGGGCGAATGCACCCGTTCGTTTCTCCGTCGGACTCTCGACCCACGCGCGCAGAATGAGATGCTGCCTGCGCTCCCCTCCCCCCGCGCGCGAAGCGCGTGGCGGGGAGGGGTCGGGGATGGGGGGCGCCGCTTGCTCAGAACGAGCGGCTCATTGCACCATTCCGTATTGCACCGCTCTCATCCGCAAGCTCGCAAGCGCGCACAACGTATTACTCCGCCGCCGCGGCGCATCGCGATTGGCGGCGCCGAGAAACAGCAGCACCTTGCGCCCTTCGTCGAGCCGCACGCCGTCGACCTCGAACGGCGCCGTGCGAAAGAAAGTCTGCACCGGCGCGTGCGCTCCGTCCCCCATTCGCGAAGCGAATGGCGGGGAGGGTCGGGGGTGGGGCTTGCTCAGAACAAGCGTTCGGCTCGACTCCCTTTGTGGCATCAACCGCGCAAAGCCGCGCAAAGCATGATGCGCCGCCGCGTCGGCGCACCGACGAGGTCGAACCATCAGCTCGCCAAGAAAGCGCGCGACCGGCATTGCATTCCCCTGATCTCATGATGGTGCCGCGCTCGCACGCCCGTCCTCGTGCGATCCCGGAACGATGTGAAATCCTGCGGCATTATCACGAGCGAGAAGCGCAGAGTGAGAGCCCATGGACCCCACCTTCTACCGCAAGCAGGCCGAGATTTTCGCGCAGGTCGCCGAGCGCTGCGCCATCCCTACCCTTGCGCGATACTATCGGGATCTCGCGCGCCGATACCTCGTCCAGGCGGAGCGAGCCGAACGAGTAGCCGTCAGGAATAACCACTGACGCGAGCCCGCATTCGTGCGGCCCTCCCGTCTCGGCCGCGCGAGCGCCAACACACGGCCCGCCATTTCAAAGCTTGGTCTTTCCTCGACGAGGCCTCGAATACAAAACGTGAGATTGGCAAGTGGCCGTTATTAACTCCATCTAGAAACTGGTTTTCATCGTCGAAACAGACCGGATCCGGCATCAAGGACGCAGGTTCAATCGAGCGCCGACCTCATGAAGCTCGTGCAAATCTTTCTCCCGCTTCGCGACAACCGGGGTCGCCGATTCGAGCCCGAGCTCTATTCGCGCGTCCGTGCCGACTTGATGGAGCGTTTCGGTGGTCTCACGGCCTATGCGCGATCGCCGGCGCACGGACCGTGGATTTCAGGCCGCAAGACGAAAACGGACGACATCGTCATTTTCGAGGTGATGACGCCTCGGATTGCACGCTCTTGGTGGAAAACCTATCGGCGAAAGCTCGAGCGACTCTTCCGCCAGGACGAGATCGTGGTGCGCGTGCAAAGCGTCGCGCTGCTTTGAGAGCAAGGCGCGTGCGGGGAATGCCGGCACGCAGCCGGCATCCCCGAATAGTCGAGACGGCGTCAGTGAAGGTGGGCGATCCAGTAAGCGCCGCCACCGACGACGAGCAGAACCGGAATTCCCCAAAACAGAATGACTGGCATGGGTTTGCTCCCTGTAAGGTTCGCGAGTTCATCCTCGCTTGCAGGATGAGAACTCTGGGAGATGAGTCCGGTTCCGCGCACCGAACATGGGGCGGCCGCGTGGCGGCCGCGCGGCTTTCAGGGAACAGGAGCGCTCGTGTGTAGTTTCGTACCCTGGGGAGGGTCATTCCAGGAGGCTTGGAATATGACCCGTGCGACTAAAACCTTTTTCGGCGCCGCGATCGGCGCCGCGGCTGTTGCGTTCTTCGCCACGAGCGCCGTGGCCGACGTCGCGTGCAGTGGCGATGTCTGCTGGCACGTCAAGGAAAGATACAAATACCCGGCCGAGTCCCATGTCGTCATTCACGAGGACAGCTGGAAGCCTGGCCCTTCGATCAAATTCCACGAGCACGAGGGCCGTGGCTACTGGCGGGGCGAGACCTGGGTGGACATCAAGTAAACGTCGAACGGGAGGCCGCCGCGATGCGGCCTCCCGGCCCCGAAGATTGCACGCCCCGCGTCAGGCCGCCCGCAACCACGCCGAGCCGAGCATAAGCGAGACGAACATGCTGAATGAACGCCAGACCCTCGCCATCCTCGGCTGGACCGTCGGGGGCCTCTGCGTCGCCGTCTTCACCCTCACGGCGCTCGCGATGCCGTGAAGCCGCCGCTCGGGCGGCGCCCTGGATGGTCGTAGCATTCTGCAGAGACAGCGTTGGGTCGCGGGGGAGCATCTCGCACTTCGACTCAACGCCGCGCCTGAAGCGCGGCGCTTCAAGACGCACGGCGCCGATCTCGACCGCGCGCGCCGCCTGCGCTCCCCTCCCCCGCGCGCAAGATGGGGAGCCGCTTGCTCTCGCCTGGCAACGCGTTCAACCAGAGAATCTTCACTCATCGAGGCGTCGACCGCGATCGCAGGAAGGCCGGCCCTCTCCCTTCCTCACATGATCGGTGAACAGCGCATCGCGCACAAGTAGGTTTTGCAGAGCGCCTTCAGGGTTGCTGGTCTTCCCGGCGATATTCAGCCAACGCGCGTGCATGTCCATCTCATCGACCGCGCAAGCGAACGGGCGTTTCTCGGGGAGCGTCCGCAGGCCATGCGGGTGGACCATCTCGTCCGTGGCGCAGACGCGAACACCATATTGAGCCGCCAAGCGCTTGGGGTCTATGCCATGTACTGCGATAGTCGCTCGTCTGATAATTTTTTCGCGCACCTTCGTGCGTGAACGGATTCGGCTTATCCATCGTGTTTTTATGGAAGCAGATCGTAATGCAGCCGCTGTTGATCCCGCTTATTAGAAACTTCAGAAGGGGATTGTATTTAAGGTTGAGATGCGTTTATCGTCAAAGCGGACAACAAAAATAGCCGTGAGAACGCCACGGCTCTCGAACTACATTCTAATGCATCCCTAACAGATGGCTACGGCAATAAGAAAACGTCAGAGCGGAACTGCGCCGGTCGCCTTGCAAGTCAACCCCTGATGTGCCACGTTGCCCACAATGGGTGAACGTTGCTGTCAAGGAGGAAGAATATGAAGTGCGGCTTGGTGTTGGCTGTTATTGCTTTTTGTTTTGTCCGCGAGGGGAAGGCTGCGGAGTGCGACATCCGGTCGATGAATGATGACCTGAGATTTCTTAAACAAGACCACGACGCTAACGCCTGCATGTACAATCGCATTCTACGGCACGGACTAAGTGGTTGGCGCGCTTTCCAGGAGTGCAACGCACATGCAAATTGGGTGAATTTGGAAAATAATTGTTATCCGCACCCTGTATGCGGCGAGTTGCGGAAGGAGGGATGGACGCCTGCATGCCCCGGGGAGCCCCGGGTGAAAAAGCTACGAAAGCAACGATAACAAAAACTCCCTTTGCTAAGAGCGGAAACAGGCGATCCAACCAAAATCGCACTAGACGCGAGTACCGCCATCAATTTGAACGCGACAGGGCAGGCCGTCGACATCCTGTCGTGTTTTGGCCAACGCATTGTCGTGTCCGATGTCGTTATGGGAGAGTTGAGGAACAGTGCCAAAGGGGCGTAAAGATGCCGAGCTCACGCAGCGGCTGGCTGAATTGGGTTTCTTTCGGGTGGTGTCTCTTGGAGCGATCGGTTGGAAATGCTTCGAAGACTCGTGATCAGCGACGCCGCTGTGACACTGGATGACGGGAAGGCCGCCACTATCGGTTATGCGTTGAAACCAGGGCAGTCGCAGTGATCGATGAGCGCAAAGCAAGTCGCATCTGCGCCGAACGATATAGGGAGGTGTTCCTTGCCGCTACGGTCGATCTGCTTGCGTATGAGCCTGTCGGGAAGTTGCTCCGGAGCCGGCGCTGAGCGTTGCGGTCTTAGGAGCGCTTATCGCCGCGCGCATGCGGGTTTGCCGCGCCATCTCGAGTGGTTGTAGACTTAATCGGAGACGAGAAAGCATCGCAATGCGCGAGCCTTCCTCGTTCGACGCGGGGCGCGTGAAGGTCGGCATTCCGAGGGCACCGTGCAGCCCGCAACAAACCGGTCGAGTAGAGTGGCGTGTCGACTGCATGAGCCCGAGGAGCGTGCCTTATCGCGGCTCTTCACCCGGTAGCCTGCCTCCTACAGCTTTGTAGAACTCGGCGAGTTGGTTCGCGAGCAGGGCTCCGATCAAACCTTCCATCTTCGTCACGTCAATGACGTTCCTCTTGCTATACGCCTCGTCGGCCGCATCCAACGCCTCAAAGTAGGGGTCGCGATTGCTGACGATCTGGTCAGGAATGGTTGGGGTGCCCGGCACGACGAACCCAGCCCGAATTGAAAGAACAACATAGGACAGAATCCGAGAAGTCCTGCCGTTGCCATCGGCAAACGGATGGATCCAATTCAGTCGCCACATCAGGTAGGCCCCTAAATGGATCGGGCTCGCTTTATCCCAATTGTCGTTCACATAATCGCACAGTTCCTCAACCAACTCGGGCACTAGGTGAGCACCCGGCGGTTCATGCTTGCTCCCCCGGATCGCCACGCCAGCGGGTCGAAAATTTCCCGCATACGTACTGATCCCCGCGAGAGCTTCGCGATGTAATGCTAGAATCAGCGACAGCCGGAGCTTGAACGAGCCCCGCTCAAGCGCCGTTTGGATTGATCGAATGCCTGCGTCATATTGCCGAAGCCCGTTCCGGGCTTCGGCTTCAGCCTTCTGCTGAGGGTCTGTAATTAGATCCGGCTCAAGCGCCCTGCTGTCCCGCTTCTTATTTTCGGACGGCGAGTTGGTCATGGACCTCTCGCGCAAGCTGCTCAGCCTGACGATCCACCATCTCTCTCGTGATCAGACTGTTTTCGAACGCGGTATTGCCAAAGGCAAAGCTCCGCCGCTGCTGCTCCCGTTGTTCCGCGGTGGGTTGGGCCTTCTTTGCAGCTTCCAGCAGTGTGCGTAGCGCGTCCGTCATCGTGTTCCCCGATCCTACTCCGAATCCAAACTGTACACGATCCAATATAGGGAGCGAGAGGCTTATTTTTCAGTTTAGGCAAGCGCCAAATCGGCGAGTCCCGAGCCGGGCCTACGGCCGGCGCGAGCACTACGGGAGGGCCGCATGGCGGTGGCGCAAAATCTGCAGGATGTTGGCCTGGCCTCATTTTGGTCGGCCTGTGGAGATGGTGCCCTCGAATGAGGCTTCGATCCTATATGGGATGAATGTTGGTGCGGGCGGCCGGACTCGAACCGGCACAGCGCTTTCGCGCCGAGGGATTTTAAGTCCCTTGCGTCTACCATTTCGCCACGCCCGCTCTTGTCGCGCCGTAGCTCGCACAGCGAGCGAAGGCGGATGTCCGCCGTAGCCCGGACGCCGCGCTTCTAGCATGCGGCAGTGAAGAAAGCCTGGAGCAAGCGGCCCCTCACCGGCCCTCGCCCTTGGAGGGCCGCGCTTCGCGCGGCCGCCTCAGGGTGACGGGTTTATGATGGGTGCTCGCGGCCCTGGCCGCCGTGGCCCGCCGCGCGAAGGCGGACCTTGTCGCGCCGTAGCTCGCACCGCGAGCGAAAGCGGCTACTCCGCCTCCATCATCTCGCCCCATACACTCTCCCAATCCTGCCCGTTCGCGTCCGTCACCCGGCCGTCCTTCTCGAAGAACTTGTTCGGGATTTGGAACATGGCGAGCATCAGGCCGCCCTCGGGGCACCAGGCGACGTGGCGGCTGCCGGGCTCGCGCCAGACGAACTCGCCCTGCTTCGCCTCGATGCCGGCGGCCGGGCCTTCCTTGTCGACCAGGCGGCCTTCGAGCACGTAGGTCTGCTCGATCTTGACGTGCTCATGGTCGGGCAGCACGGCGCCGGGGGCGAAGCGCATCAGCGCGGTGACGAGGCCGGTCGACTTGTCGAACAGCAGCGTCTTCGCCTCGCAGCCGGCGAAGCGCGTCTTCTGCCATTCCATCTGCGCCGGGCGCACGACGTGCGAATGCTGGTCGGCGCTGGCGGGATGCTTGGGAGCGACGGCGTCCATGGTTTTCCTCCTTGGTTTGCACATGTCCCGGCGAAGCGGTCCCCGGTTCGCCGAAACAGGACACGCGCCAAAAGTCGGGTCGGCGCGATGATAGCGGATCGCGCGGCGGGCGGCATCGGTGTTCACTGAATGTTCTTGCGCATGGCAGGCCGGGTTGATAGAATGTCTGCCGGGACGGGGGCCGCTGCTACGGCGCATTTGCCCTCGCGGCGGCAAAGACGTGGATGCCCGCCTTCGCGACGCGAATGCGGGCATGACGGCGGAGGCGGTGGACAAACGCGATCTGACCGAACGAAGCCAAACGGGCCCGAACGAAGCCAAACGGGCCCGAACGAAGCCAAACGGCCCGAACGAAGCCAAACGGCCCGAACGAAGCCAAACGGCCCGAACGAAGCCAAACGGCCCGAACGAAGCCAAGTTCGAGATGCCAATCGCCTCGATCGGGGAGCTGCGGCGCAAATCAAAGCTGGAAAATCGAATGATGTCAGTGGATCCCCGCCGCGGCCAGCCCGTGACCAATTTTGGCAGCGTGACCCAACTGGGATAACAGCAGCAGAATCAGCAGCCTACTCGCCCCCGGGACGGATCGGCGGCTGGAACGCGAGGCCGGTGTCCCAGGGAAAGAAGATCCAGGTGTCCTGCGACACCTCGGTGATGAAGGTGTCGACCAGCGGCCGGCCCATCGGCTTTGCATAGACGGTCGCGAAATGCGCCTTCGGCAGGATCTCGCGCACCATGCGGGCGGTCTTGCCGGTGTCGACGAGGTCGTCGACGATCAGCACGCGCTCGCCGTCCTGGCTGCGGATGCCATCCGCCACGCCCTTGAGCAGGCGCAGCTCGCCCTGCGCCTGGTGGCTGTAGCTCGCGACGCACACGGTCTCGATCACGCGGATGCCGAGCTCGCGCGCGACGATCGCGGCCGGCACCAGCCCGCCGCGCGTCACCGCGACGATCGCCTCGAACGGCCCCGCGCCGGCAAGCCGCCAGGTGAGCGCGCGCGCATCGCGGTGGAACTGGTCCCACGAGACGGGAAAGTGCTTCTCGGGTGTCGCCGGCGCGGTCATGGCGCCTCCTTTTCACGTCCTGGCACGCCGTCGAGGTGGGCAAAGGCGGCCCGGGTGGCGGCCTGCCACAGGCCGCGGTGGCTCGGCCGCCTTTGCCCACCCGACGCGCGCCATCAAGCAAGACGGGGACGGCCGGGACAAGCCTGGACAAGCCCGGCCATGACGTTTTCGTGCTGACGGTTTCTCTTCTCTGTTGATTACTTCGCCGCGACCGTCTGCGGGGTGGCGCCCGTCGCGGCGACCACCGCCTTGTAGGCGTCGGCGAGGCCGGCGCCGAACATGTCGTCGCGGCCCTTGGGGCCGAGGTCGCGCGCGGTCGCGACGAGCTCGGCGCGCAGGTCGTCGGGGGTGAGGTGCGGGTTCCGCGCCAGCATCAGCGCCGCGATGCCGGCGACGTGGGCGGCCGCGAACGAGGTGCCGGTCGCGAGCTGGTAGCGCGCATGCGGGGCGGGCAGCAGCACGTCGACGCCCGGCGCCGCGATCGCGATCTGCCGGCCGCGGTTGGCGACGTCGAGCAGGTGGTCGTCGATGTCGGTCGCCGACACCGCGATCACGTTCGCATCCGCCGCCGGATAGAGCGGCGGCGAGTCGGGCCCCGCATTGCCGGCGGCGGCGATCAGCACGATGCCGCGGGCGCGCGCCTGCGCGAGCGCGCGGCTGATCACCGGATCATGCGCGCCCGCGAAGCTCATGTTGATCACCCGCGCGCCGTGCGCCTGCGCCCACTCGATGCTGCGCACGATCGTCATGGTGGTCGCCTCGGCGTCGGGGCCGGCGGTCGAGAAGGCGCGGATCGCGAGCAGCCGCGCGCCCGGCGCGACGCCCGTCAGCCGGCCATGCGCGAAGATCGCGCCCGCGATCGCGGTGCCGTGCGCGTCGGGCGGCTCGCGCGCGCCGATCGCGTCGAAGCTCGCCGCGATCGCGCCGGTGAGCTCGGGATGCGTGCGGTCGATGCCGGTGTCGATCACGGCGATGAGCACACCGGCGCCGTTGCTCAGCCGATGCGCCTGCGCGAGATGCAGCTTCGCGGGCGCATACTGCGCCGAGAAGCCGTCCGCCGGCTGCTCCGAGACCGCCGCCGCCTGGGCGAGCTTGAAGCGGAAGTTCGGCTGCGCGCTCTGCAGGCCGGGCTCGGCCTGCAGCGAGCGGATGACGTCGCCGATCGGCCGGTCGGCGGGCACGCGCCAGCGCTGCAGCGTCACGCCCGCCGCCGAGAACGTGCCGCCCGCGATCGGCTCGAGCCCGTTGCGGCGCGCGATGTCGGCAACCTGCTCGGTCGAGAGCCCGGCCGGCGCGCCGACCACGATCTCGTTCGGCACGTAGCGCGTCTCGCCGGGCGCCGGCACCGTGAACATGCGCGCCTCGAGCGCATTGCCGCTGATGCCGGCGAAGCGGTTGTTGACGACGGCCGCCGGGCTGCGCGGCGCCGCCGTCCCGGCGCGCGGACCCGCCGCGGCGGCGATCGCGTGCTTCGCCTCCTGCAGACGCGTCGCGAGGTCGTGCGGCGCGCCCGCACTGGCGCTCGGAATGCTGACCTCGCGCATCCCGCCCGGCTCCTGCATGCGCAGCGAATGGGTCAGGTGGTTGACGAAGTGGTCCGAGTAGGTGGTGGTGACGCTGCGGATCAGCCGGTTGGTGAGCGCATGATTGCCGCCGCCGAACAGCGGCGTGCCGGTGTCGCCATAGGACAGCGCGTGCGAGGGGGTCGTGGGCGAGAGCACATGCGCGAGCCCGGCGGGATGATGCTCGAACGGGATCGTCAGCACCGGATGGCTGATGCGATTGTGCGGCGGCTCGAGCGCATGGTGGGCACCGAGCGGAATGCTGGCGTTGACGCTCGCGCCGCTGTTGTTGACCTCGACGCCGAGGCGCGGCGCGTTCGAGCCGTGGTCGCCCAGCAGGTTGCCGCCCGTGCCGTTGCGCGTGGTGGTGACGCTCACGCTCGGCGCGGGCTCGGCCGCGTTGGTCTCGCCGTTGAGCGTCGCGGCCGGCGACGCGGTCGCATTGCCGGCGCTGTTGCTGGCGTCGCTGTTGTTGTCGTCGTCGTCGCTCTTCTTCACCGCGTGCTTGGCGCCGTGGTGGCCCGATTTCGCCGCCGCGACCTCGACCGGCAGCGCGAGCGCGCCGGCGAACGCGAGCGCGCACGCGACGATCGCGAGGCGCCCCCCGCGCAGCCAGGCAAATCCGGACCCCGCCGTCCCCTCACGGCGAGCTTCAGCAAACGGCATCGCTGACCGTCCTGACGGTGCTATTGGAACGTCTGCGCCTCACCCCGACCATCCCCCGATGGCCCGACCCCATCACCGCGAGGAGCGCGCCACAGCCGCGCCTCGAAGGGCGGCATCGCCCGGTTCCACCACCGGACCGCGACACCGCATCTCCATAGTGACGCACCATTTGCGGCATTGCTGCGGCACGCGCTCGGTCCGCAACGCGACTCGCGCCAGATAGATCACTCGATCCGATGATTTGACGACGCTTCGGTACGATCCTGCTGCAGGCGGCCTATGACACCGCCGAGTTATCCACAGCCGCCACACACTCCTTTACTCATGCAACGAATCGCATGTGAGACGGAGCCGCTGGCGCGCGCGCTCTCTGCACCCTCCCCTGCAGGGCCCTGCAGGGGAGGGTGCGGAAAGCGGATCACCGCACGATCGTCGGGCGCACCCGTGCGAGCATCGCCTCGACGTCCGCCTTCGCGGCGGCGAGCTTCTCCGCATCGCGCGCGCGCACCACGATGTTGGTGTTCGGCCCGCGCTCGTCGACGAACGGATAGCTGCCGATCATCACGTCGGGATGGGCCTTCGCGATCGCGCCGAGCTCGGTGCCGATGTCGCCCTCACGCACGTCGCCGCGCACGCTCTCCGACAGCATCTTGGTGCCGGTCGCGAGCTTCGGCGCCACGTAGTCGAGCATCGCCTGCATGATCGACGGCACGCCCGCCATGGTGATGACGTTGCCGATCCAGAACCCGGGCGCCGCCGACACCTTGTTGAGCACGAGCTCGGCCCCGGCCGGAATGCGCGCCATGCGCATGCGCGCCTCGTTCATCTCCGAGCCGGTCTGGGCGAAGCGCTCCTTCATGATCGCGACCGCGCGCGGGTCGTGGTCGATCGTGACGCCGAACGCCTTGGCGACGCAGTCGGCCGTGATGTCGTCGTGCGTCGGCCCGATGCCGCCGGTGGTGAAGAGATAAGTGTAGCGCCGGCGCAGCGCGTTGATCGCCGCCACGATCTCGTCCTCGACGTCGGGGACGACGCGCACCTCTGACAAGTCGATGCCGATCGTGGTCAGATACTCGGCGATGTAGCCGATGTTCTTGTCCTTGGTGCGCCCCGACAGGATCTCGTCGCCGATGACGAGCAGAGCCGCCGTGATGATCTTGCCGGTCTCGGTCATGATACTGGTCCTGTGGTCGCGATCCACGTCGTCATGGCCGGCTTGGCCCGGCCATCCACGTCTTTTTTGCCGACATTGAGCAAGACGTGGATGCCCGGGGCAAGCCCCGCCAAGCCCGGGGCAAGCCCGGCCAAGCCCGGCCAAGCCCGGCCATGACGAGGTGGTTATGGTGAGCGAAGCTGCATTGGGCGGATTACTGCACTATAGTGCGCATGACCCGTCATCAAGCGGGCCCGCGTCATCTGGGAGGATGCGATGAGGACATTCCGATTGGTCGTCGCCGCTTTATGCGCGCTGGCGGCGGCTTCCGCAACCACGCAGGTCCGCGCGCAAGTCCGCATCGGCGTCCTCAACGACATGTCGGGCGTCTACTCCGACGACCAAGGCGCCGGCTCGGTGCTCGCCGCCCAGATGGCGGTCGAGGATTTCGGCGGCAGCGTCGCCGGCCAGAAGATCGAGGTGCTCTCCGGCGATCACCAGAACAAGACCGACGTCGGCGCCGAGATCGCCCGCCGCTGGCTCGACAACGAGGGCGTCAGCCTGATCGTCGATCTGCCCAACTCGGCGATCGCGATCGCGGTCTCCGACATCGTGCGCGACCGCAACCGGGTGATGATCGGCTCCGGCGCCGGCTCCTCGGTGCTGACCGGCCCGAAGTGCTCGCCCAACACCGTGCACTGGACCTACGACACCTGGGCCTACGGCCACGGCCTCGCCCGCGCGGTCACGCAGCAGGGCGTGAAAAGCGTGTTCTTCATCACCGCCAACTACGCGTTCGGCCAGGATCTCGAGAAGCAGTTCACCGACGAGGCGGTGCGCTCGGGCATCAGGATCCTCGGCTCGGCGCGCCATCCGATCGGCACCTCGGATTTCAGCGCGCTGCTCGTGCAGGCGCAGGGCTCCGGCGCCGACGCGGTCGCCTTCGCGAACGCGGGCGGCGATACGACCAACTCGCTCAAGCAGGCGCGCGAGTTCGGCCTCGGCGCCAAGCAGAAGCTGCTCGCGCTGATCATGGGCCAGAACAACGTGCGCGCGCTCGGCCTCGAGGCCGCGCAAGGCACGCAGCTGATCGTGCCGTTCTACTGGGACATGAACGAGGCGACCCGCGCCTTCGCGCACCGCTTCGAGGCCCGCCATCCCAAGCACCTGATGCCGAACGACATGCATGCCGGCGTCTACGCCTCGGTGCTGCATTATCTCAAAGCCGTGGCGAAGACCGGCGCCGCCACCGACGGCCGCGCCGTCGTCGCCGCCATGAAGGCGATGCCGACCGACGACCCGCTGTTCGGCAAAGGCCAGATCCGGATCGACGGCCGCAAGATCCACCCGATGTATCTCTTCCAGGTGAAGACGCCCGCGGAATCGAAATACCCCTGGGACTACTACAAGCTGGTCAGCACCATCCCGGCCGAGGACGCCTTCCGCCCCCTGAAGGACGGCGGCTGCCCTCTGGTGGCGAATTAGCGTGAGACGGAATCAAATCTGCGACCGTCACCCGGAGGCGGCTGCGCGCAGCGCTGCCCTCGAAGGGCGACGACGCGTCCGTGGCCACTTGCTCGTTGCGGCATCACCACGGCCGATCATCCTTCGAGGCCCGCTTCGCTCGCGCCTCAGGATGACGGGACTGTGGTTTGATTGAGCGGAAGCATGAGTTAGAGATCGATTTGACCGTAATGCACGCCCCCTCTCCCCCGCCCGCCGCGCCGATCCGCGCCATCGCCTACGCCGAGCCGCGGGTGCTGCGCGAGGCCCGCCCCGACGGCGCGATCGTGCTGCGCGCCGCGGCGCCGCTCGCGCCCTACGACCCGAGCCTCGCGCGGCTCTTCCGCGCCGCCGTCGAGGCGGCGCCCGACCGCGTCTTTCTCGCCGAGCGCCGCGACACCGGCGATTGGCGCCGCCTCAGCTACGCGCAGGCGCGCCGCCAGGTCGACGCGCTCGCGCAGGCGCTGCTCGAGCGCGGCCTCGACGCCGAGCGCCCCGTCATGGTGCTGTCCGGCAATTCCATCGAGCACGCGCTCATCATGCTCGCCGGCTACACGTCCGGCATTCCGGTTGCGCCGATATCGGTCGCCTACTCGCTGCAGAGCCAGGATCACGCCAAGCTCAAGGCGATCGCTTCCCTGCTCAAGCCCGGCCTCGTCTACGTCGCCGACACCGCGGCTTACGCCAAGGCGCTCGCCGCACTCGACCTGACCAACACCGAGATCGTCGCCGGCCGCAACGGCGCCAATCTCGAGCGCGTCACCTCGTTCGAGGCGCTCGCCGCGACCCGACCGGGCGCCGCGGTCGAGAAGGCGCGCGCCGCGATCCGGCCCGACACCATCGCCAAATTCCTCTTCACCTCGGGCTCGACCGGGCACCCGAAAGCCGTCGTCAACACGCACGGCATGCTCACCGCCAACCAGCAGCAGGCGGCGCAGATCTGGCCGTTCCTCGCCGAGCAGCCGCTGGTGCTGGTCGACTGGCTGCCGTGGAACCACACCTTCGGCGGCAACCACAACTTCAACATGGTGCTGCGCCACGCCGGCACGCTCTACATCGACGGGGGACGGCCGCTGCCGGCGCTCGTCGATACGACCATCCGCAACCTCTCGGAGGTTTCGCCCACGGTCTATTTCAACGTGCCGGCCGGCTACGCGATGCTGCTGCCGCGGCTCGAGCAGGACGAGCGCTTCGCCCGCAGCTTCTTCGCCGGCCTGCGCTTCATCTTCTACGCCGGCGCAGCGCTTCCGCAGGACGTGTGGACGCGGCTCGAGGCGGTCGCGGCGCGCGTCACCGGCGAGCGCGTCCCGCTCACCTCGTCGTGGGGCACGACCGAGACCGCGCCGCTCGCGACCGCCGCGCATTTTCTGATCGACCGCGCCGGCCCGATCGGCGTGCCGGCGCCGGGCGTCGAGATCAAGCTCGTGCCGAGCGGCGCCAAGCTCGAGATCCGCGTGCGCGGCCCGAACGTCACGCCCGGCTACTGGAAGCGCCCCGACCTCACGGCGGCGGCCTTCGACGCGGAAGGCTTCTACCAGCCCGGCGATGCCGTGCGCCTCGCCGATCCGGCCGACCCCGACAAGGGCGTCCTGTTCGACGGCCGGCTCGCCGAGGACTTCAAGCTTCTGTCCGGCACCTGGGTGCACGTCGGCGCGCTGCGCGTCGCCCTCCTCGCCGCCGCCTCGCCCGCGCTGCAGGACGCGCTGATCGCGGGCGCCGACCGCGCCGACATCGCGATCCTGTGCTGGCTCAATGCCGCCGGCTGCCAGAAGCTCATCGGCCAAAATGTTCCTGATGACGCCGCACCGATGACGCTGCCCGAGCTCGCGAAGCATCCGACCGTGCGCGCCCACGTCGCCCGCGCGCTCACGGCGTGGAACGCCACGCACCCCGGCTCCTCCGAGCGCATCGCCCGCGCGTTGCTGCTGCCCGACCTGCCCTCGATCGACGCGAACGAGATCACCGACAAAGGCTACATCAACCAGCGCCTCGCCCTGGAAAGACGCGCCGCAGATGTAATGCGCCTCTATGCAGCCACGCCGGATGCAGACGTAATTGTGGTCTGACCAGGCCGCGCGGCTATCCTCCCGCCCGTTGGCGGGAGGGTCGAGCGAGGCAGCGAAGCTGCCGAAGCGAGGGGTGGGGGCCTACGCTTGCTGCGAATTTGCGGTGAGGCTCGAAGACGCGTGCTCCGAGCAAGCGGAAGCGCCCCCCACCCCCTCCCCGCCACGCGGCTCGCGGGGAAGGGCAGCAGAAAGCGCCCGTTGCCCGCCCGTTCCCTGTTCACAACCCGCCCAAGTCCTAGGCAAATCTTCTCAACCGCATTGAAAAATCCGCGCTTTTTTCGCAGTGTTTCCCATTGGCGCGGAGCTTGCACGTTGCCGAGCATGATCCCGAAAAGTGGGTACCGATTTTCGGAAAAGATCATGCTCCGGATTTAAGTCCGGAGTCACCGCCGCGGGGGTTCGGGTGATTGCGTTCGACGAGATGCGAGGCAGCGACGGCGAGGTGCGGCCGGCCTACTCGGCCCTCGACGCCTGGCTCGGCACCCTGCCGGCCGATTTCCTCGATCATCGCCGGCGCGAGGCCGAGCTCATCTTCCGCCGCATCGGCATCACCTTCGCGGTCTACGGCGAGGCCGAGTCGACCGAGCGGCTGATCCCGTTCGACGTGCTGCCGCGCATCCTCGCCGCCGAGGAATGGAAGGCGCTCTCACGCGGCCTCGAGCAGCGCGTGCGCGCGCTCAACGCCTACATCAAGGACGTCTACCACCGCCGCGACATCATCCGCGCCGGCATCGTCCCCGAGGAGCTCGTCTTCCGCAACCCGGTCTTTCGCCCGGAGATGAACGGGCAGAGCGTGCCGCACGACATCTACGTGCACATCGCCGGCATCGACATCGTGCGCGTCGACGCCGGCAGCTTCTACGTGCTCGAAGACAATGCGCGCACGCCGTCGGGCGTGTCGTACATGCTGGAGAACCGCGAGATCATGCTGCGGCTCTTCCCCGAGCTGTTCTCGCGCCACCGCGTCGCCCCGGTCGAGAACTATCCGGACGAGTTGCTCGCCACGCTCAAATCGGTCGCGCCGCACGCGGCCTCGTCCGATCCGACCGTCGTGATCCTCACGCCCGGCGTCTACAACTCGGCTTATTACGAGCACTCGTTCCTCGCCGACAAGCTCGGCGTCGAGCTGGTCGAGGGCCGCGACCTCGTGGTCAAGGGCGCGGTCGTCTACATGCGCACCACGGAGGGCTTGAAGCGCGTCGACGTGATCTACCGCCGCGTCGACGACGACTTCATCGACCCGCTCGCGTTCCGCCCCGATTCCGCTCTCGGCGTCCCCGGCCTGATGGCCGCCTACCAGGCCGGCAACGTCACGCTCGCGAATGCCGTCGGCACCGGCATCGCCGACGACAAGGCGGTGTATTCGTACATGCCCGAGATCGTGAAGTTCTATCTCGGCGAGGAGCCGATCCTGAAGAACGTGCCGACCTGGCGCTGCCGCGAGGGCGAGCATCTCGCCTACGTGCTCGATCACCTGGAGGAGCTGGTCGTGAAGGAGGTGCACGGCTCGGGCGGCTACGGCATGCTGATCGGGCCGAAGGCGGACAAGACCATGCTCGCGGCGTTCCGCGCCAAGCTCAAGACCGACCCGAAGAACTTCATCGCCCAGCCGACGCTCGCGCTCTCCACCTGCCCGACGTTGGTCGCCGAAGGCGTCGCGCCGCGCCACGTCGATCTGCGCCCCTTCGTGCTCACCGGCCGCGACAAGGTCCGCATCGTCCCCGGCGGCCTCACCCGCGTCGCCCTCAAGGCCGGCTCGCTCGTGGTCAACTCGAGCCAGGGCGGCGGGACCAAGGATACCTGGGTGCTGGATTCATGAGAAAGCTTGCGCATCCGCCTGCGCTCCCCTCCCCCCGCGCGCGAAGCGCGTGGCGGGAAGGGGTCGGGGGTGGGGGGCGCCGCTTGCTCCGAGCAAGCGTGTGTTTCTTACTTCGCGTCCCGAGCAAGCGTAGCCCCCCCACCCCGTCCGCCGTCGCTGCGCGACGTCGGCCGACCCTCCCCGCCAACGGGCGGGAGGGTAGCAGCGGAGAGTGAATCCCCATGCTCTCCCGCACGGCCGACAACCTCTACTGGCTCGCGCGCTACATCGAGCGCGCCGAGTTCGTCGCCCGCATCCTCGAGGCGACGCAGCGGCTCACCGCCATGCCGCTCTCCTATGTGGGCGCCACCAACGAATGGGAGTCGGCGATCGCGACCGCCGGCAGCGCCAAGGCCTTCGCGGCGCGCTACGCCGAGGCGACCGAGGAGAACGCGATCGATTTCCTCGCCTTCTCGACCGACAACCCCTCCTCGATCCGCAACTGCTTCGAGATGGCGCGCACCAACGCGCGCGCGGTGCGCACCGCGCTCACCGCCGAGATGTGGGACGTGATCAATTCCGGCTGGCTCGAGCTCAAGCGCTACGGCAACGGCCTTTCCTCGCGCGAGGAGCTCATCCGCTTCCTGCGCTGGGTGCAGGAGACGTCGCTGCGCTTCGACGGCTCCGCCTACCGCACCATGCTGCGCAACGACGCCTATTACTTCACGCGGTTGGGCGTCTACCTCGAGCGCGCCGACAACACCGCGCGTATCCTCGACGTGAAGTATCACCTGCTGCTGCCGGCGACCGAGCCGGTCGGCGGCTCGCTCGACTATTTCCAGTGGGCCGCGATCCTGCGCACGGTCTCGGCGCTCACCGCCTATCACTGGGTCTACAAGGAAAACCTCAAGCCCTGGCTGGTCGCCGACCTGCTGATCTTGAACGAGCAGATGCCGCGCTCGCTCGCGAGCTGCTACGAGAATCTCGTGCGCTTCTTCGACGCCATCGCGCACGCCTACGGCCGCCAGGGCCCGGCCCAGCGCAAGGCGCGCGCGGTGCGTACGCGCCTGCAGAACAGCCGCATGAACGAGATCTTCCAAAGCGGCCTGCACGAGTTCATCAGCGGCTTCATCGTCGACAACAACGCGCTCGGCGCCGCCGTCAGCGAGCAGTATTTGATGTAGGGGCGAATAGCGAGTAGCGAATGGCGAGTGGCGAATTTGGGCTATTCGCCATTCCCTATTCGCGCGCTACACTCATTCCATGCGCATCCGAGTCTCGCACGAAACGGTCTACCGCTACGCCGAGCCGCCGAAGGGCGTGATCCAGACGCTGCGCATGACGCCGCGCAACCACGACGGCCAGTACGTGGTCGACTGGCGCATCGACGTCTCCGCCGACTGCCGGCTCGACGCCCAGGAGGACGCGTTCGGCAACGTCACCCACACGTTCAGCGTCGACGGGCCGCTCGACACCCTGCGCCTCCTGGTCGAGGGCGAGATCGAGACGCAGGACGCGCACGGCATCATGCGCGGAACGATCGAGCACTTCCCGCCGAGCCTGTTTCTGCGCACGACCCCGCTGACCGCGCCGGACGACGCCATCATCGCCTGCGCTCGGGACGTGCGCGACCGTGGCAGCGACAGCCCGCTCGGCCTGCTGCACGCGCTGCTCGCGCGCATCCACGACGAGGTCGCCTTCGACACCGACCCGACCAAGGCCTCGACCACCGCGGCCGAGGCCTTCGCGCTCAAGCGCGGGGTGTGCCAGGACCTCACTCACATCTTCATCGCGGCGGCGCGCGAGCTCGGCTTTCCGGCCCGCTACGTGTCCGGCTACTTCCACCGCGCCGACGGCGTGGTGCGCCAGGAGGCCGGCCACGCCTGGGCCGAGGCGCACCTGCCCGATTTCGGCTGGATCGCGTTCGATCCCGCGAACGGCATCTGCGCTACCGACGCGCATGTGCGCGTCGCGGTCGGGCTCGACTACCTCGGCGCCGCACCGGTGCGCGGCACCCGCTACGGCGGCGGCGACGAGGAGCTCGCCGTCACCGTGGTGGTCGACCAGGCGCAGCGGCAGATGCAGAATTGAGTGGGCGAGCAGCGAACCAGGGAGTAGCGAACAGGGCCGAGAATCGCTATTCGCTATTCGCTATTCGCTGTTCGCCACTCGCTATTCGCCTCCGCCGAAATGCACGGGCGCCCCTGATGACCTATTGCTGCGGCATCCTCGTCCGCGACGGCCTCGTGATGATCGCCGACACCCGCACCAATGCGGGGCTCGACAACATCTCGGTGTTTCGCAAGCTGCATACCTTCGCGGTGCCGGGCGAGCGCGTGCTGGCGATCGCCTCCTCGGGCAACCTCTCGCTCAGCCAGTCGGTGCTGAGCATCCTGCAGGAAGGCTTTCCGAACGAGGCGACCGGCGCGCGCGAGACGCTGCTCAACGCGCCGACCATGTTCCAGGCGGCGCAACGCATCGGCCGCGCCATCCGCGAGGTGCACCACACCGACGAGGCGGCGTTGCAGGCGGCCGACGTCAAGTTCGACATCTCGATGCTGTTCGGCGGCCAGATCAAGGGCGAGCGGCCGCGCCTGTTCATGATCTACTCGGCCGGCAACTTCATCGAATGCACCACCGACACGCCCTACCTGCAGGTTGGCGAGCACAAGTACGGCAAGCCGGTGCTCGACCGCGCCGTCACGTACGACACCGACCTCTACGATGCGCTCAAGATCGGCCTGATCTCGGTCGACTCGACCATGCGCTCGAACCTCTCGGTCGGCATGCCGCTCGACCTGCTGGTGGTGCGCCGCGACACCTGCACGGCCGAGCTTTCCTACCGCATCGAGCCGGGCGAGCCCTATTTCCAGGACCTGCGCCAGCGCTGGTCCGGCGCGCTGCGCGCCGCCCACCTCGCGATCCCGCGCCCGCCGTATGCCAATCCGGGTTGATTCCACATCGTCATGCCCGGGCTTGGTCCGGGCATTCACGTCTTTCGTTGCGGCGAGACGTGGATGGCCGGGACAAGCCTGGACAAGCCCGGCCATGACGGTGTTCTGCCTCCCGCCTCACCCCGCCGCCGCGAGGATCGCCTTCTTGATCCGCGCATAGGTGCCGCAGCGGCAGATGTTGGTGATCGAGTTCTCCAGATCGGCCTCGGTCGGATGCGGCTTCGCCTTGAGCAGTGCGGCGGCCGCCATGATCATGCCGGGCTGGCAGTAGCCGCACTGCGGCACCTGCGCCTTGATCCACTCCTCCTGCAGGCGATGCGGACCGTCCCGGGTCAGGCCCTCGATCGTCGTCACCTCGGCGCCCGCGACCGAGTCGATCGTGTAGACGCACGAGCGCACCGCCTCGCCGTCGACATGCACCGTGCAGGCGCCGCACTGCGCGATGCCGCAGCCGAACTTGGTTCCGGTCATGCCGAGGTGATCGCGCAACGCCCACAACAGCGGCGTCGAGGGATCGAGCTCGAGCGTGACCGGCGCGCCGTTGAGCCTGAAGCTGAAGCTTGCCATGGTGTCCTCTCAACCGAAGATCTTGCCGTAGGTGGTGAGCACGCCGTCCGCCGCGAACGGATAGCGGCGGTGGCGCACGCCGGTCGCGGCGAAGAGGGCGTTGGCGATCGCCGCCGGCACGGCCACCGGCCCGACCTCGCCGAGCCCGCCGATCACCTGGCGGTTCTCCAGGAAGTCGGTGACGAGCTCCGGCGTATCCGGCAGGGTGACGACGCGGAAACGGTCGAAATTCGTCTCACGGACGTGGCCTTTGTCGAAGCTCAGCGCCGAGTAGAGCGCAGCCGAGAGCCCCCACACCACGCCGCCCTCGATCATCGAGGTGGCATTGACCCGGTCGAGCACGCGGCCGGGATCGCACACCGAGGTGATCTTATGCAGCTTGACCGCGCCGTTCTCGATCGACAGCTCGGCCACCTGCACCAGATACGAGCCGAAGCAGTCGGCGAATGCCATGCCCTGGAAGCGGCCGGGCGCCGCCTTGCCCCATGCGGCGAGCTCGGCGGCACGATCGAGCGCCTTCAGCGCGACGGGATTTTCCGCGAGCAACCGGCGGCGATACTCGTACGGATCGCGCTTCGCCGCATGCGCGAGCTCGTCCACGAACGACTCGACGGTGAAGTTGTTCGGCCCGTGCCCCGTCGTGCGCAGCACCATGGTCGGGACCGGCGTCGCGAGCATGTTGTAGTCGACCCGGCGGTGAGCGATCCCGTACGGGTTCTCCATCAGCCCTTCGCAGCACAGCGCATCGACCATCCCGGGCCGCACCGGCGTCGGCGACACGGGCGCCAGGATGGTCGGCGCCACCAGCCGGAAATGGATCGCCTCCGGCATGCCATCGGCCGCGAGGCTCGCGCGCACCTCGTTGAGGAAGCCGGGGCGGAAAACGTCCTGCTTGATGTCCTCCTCGCGCGACCAGATCAGCTTCACGGGTCGGCCGGCGGCCTTCGCGCACAGCGCCGCCTGGGCGACGAAGTCGGCGAGCAGCCGGCGGCCGAAGCCGCCGCCGAGATAAGTGCGATGGATGTTGATCTTGTCGGGCGCGACGCCGAGCACCTTCGCGACCACGATCTGGGTCATCTCCATGCCCTGGGTCGGCGCCCAGATCGTCACGCCCGCTTCGGTCACCGCGACGGTCGCGTTCATCGGCTCCATCGGCGCATGCGCAACCCAGGGGGCGCGATACTCGGCCGTGATGACATGCTTGGCGCCGGCGAGCGTCGTCACGGCGTCGCCCTTGTTCTCGGCGAGCGCCCAGCCATCCTTGCTCTGCTGCGCGGCGCGGTAGCTTTTTTCCAGCGCCGCGTCGTCGAAGCTTTCGCCGCCCTGCCATTCGATCTTCAGCTTGGCGAGCGCGAGCCGGGCCTGCCAGTAGTGCTCGGCGACGACCGCGACGGCGCTGCCGAGCGGCACCACCTTGATGACGCCCGGCATGCCGGCGACCAACGCCTCGTCGAATGACGCGGCCTTGCCGCCGAGCACCGGCGTGCTCATGACGGCGGCGTAGACCATGCCGGGCACCTTGACGTCGATGCCGAACACCGCGGTGCCGTGCACCTTGTCGGGCACATCGCGACGCGGCAGCGAGCGGCCATGGCCGACGAGGCGCCATTCCGTCTCCGGCTTCACGTTGGGCTGCGCCGGCGGCGTCCGGGCGGCCGCGGCCTGCGCCAGCGCGCCGAAGTCGAGCGCGCGTCCGCTCGCGTGGTGCAGCACCTTGCCGCCGCGCGCCGCGAGCTCGCTCACCGGCACCTTGAGCTGGTCGGCGGCGGCCGCGATCAGCATCTCGCGCGCGGCCGCCGCCATCTTGCGGATCAGCCCGTGATAAGAGCGGATCGATTCGGCGTTGCCGGTGAATTGCCAGTTGTAGACCGGGTGTCGATAGGCGGGCGCCACCGGCGAGAACACGATGTCGCATTTCGCCCAGTCGGCCTCGAGCTCGTCCGCCATGATGGCCGCGAAGGTCGTGTAGATGCCCTGCCCCATCTCGGAATGGGCGCATTGCAGCGTCACCCTGCCGTCGGTCGCGACCGCGATCCAGGCATTGAGCGGCGCCGCGGCGCTCGCTTGCGCCGCTGCCTCGTTTGCGACGAGGCGGCCGCCGACGAGAACGACGGCGCCGGCCGCCAACCCTTGCATTACGTCGCGACGCGACAACACGGTGCCTTCAACGCGCATGGCAGACCTCATTCCTCATTCGAGGTACCTCGACATGATGTGGCAGCGATCCTTGTGCGCCACGTGGGCGCCGCAAAGATCCCCCGCGTCGACCGCGTCACGATTTGTCCGGCGGACACGGGGCGCCGGCCTTGGCCCAGATTTCGACCGCTTTTTCAAATTCATCCCTGGTCAACGGCGGCCGTGCGCGTCCGACGCCCGGGGAAAATCCCCACAGCACCAGCTCATCCGTCTTAAAGTGCTCGACGAGATCAGCGATGCTGCGGCCGCCGTTGCGCTGCTTGTCGAGCACCCGGCGGCAAATCTCGCCGGCGGTGAGGCCCTCCCACGCCATCGAGCGGGGAGCGACGTGCCAGTTCGGCGCCCCGGGGACGCCCGCCATGTCGTTGTTGTGCTCCTGATGGCATTGCGTGCACCGCATCACCGCCATGCCGCGATCATCCGGGCCGCGCTGAACGTTCTGCAGATGGACGTGCCGGTCGTCGCCTTGTCGCGGTCGCTCGCCGCGCGGGTGACAGTTCATGCAGCGCGGACTCATCAGAACCGAAGCGATACGAGCGTAGGCCGCGAGACCCGCAGCGCGGTCGCTCGATTGCGCCCGGGTTTTTTCGGTTATTGAACCGGCCGCGGCGACGATCAGGCACAATGCAACAAGATAAGTAACGCGTCGAAGCATCGTTTCACCCGCGGCGGTTCGACCGGCAGCAGCGTGCCCGAGCTCAGGTTTTGCGGAGGGACACGCGAGGGAATGAGCGACGCGGGCCGAGGTCGACCCGCGTGCGCAAAAAATGCTGTATCGAAATTCGATTGGCAATGACTTACTGGTCGGTAAGTGGTCGCGCGAAATCGCTGCCGCCGGTATGATCGCGCGGATGTCATGACCAGTAGCGATAAACCTGACATTCGTGTCAGTTTCGACCCACGATGCGAATCGGAGCACGCGAGCATGAGCGCGCCGCCACGTCGATACTTTTGTCCGGTCAACGTCGCGATCGACGTTATCGCGGGCAAATGGAAGCCGGGGATTTTGTGCGAGCTCAACGAAGGTCCGCGCCGCTTCAGCGACCTCAAGCGGGTCCTTTCGGGAATCTCCGAAAAGGTACTTTCGACCCACCTGCGCCAGCTCGAGGGGGACGGCATCGTGAAGCGGCGGGAATTCCTCGACGGCGGCGTGCACGCGACCGAGTACTCGTTCACGACACATGGCGCGACACTGAGACCCGCCCTCGTCGCACTCGCCAAGTGGGGACTCGCCAACAAAGGTGGGCCGCGCGGCAGCAAGGCGGGCCGTTCCCCTCGGGCCTGAATTATGGAAAGCTTGCCGCTCATGGGACGCGGCCGCGACGGCGCGGATCGCGCGCGAGACGAGGCTTGATCAATGAGCGGACAGAAGATTGCGATCGTCACCGGCGCCGGCACGGGCGTGGGCCGCGCGGCGGCGCTCGCCTTGATGAAGGTCGGCTACGCGGTCGTGCTCGCCGGGCGGCGCAAGGACAAGCTCGACGAGGTCGCCCAGGAGGGCAAGGCGACCAACGGCACGAGCCTCGTGGTGCCGACCGACGTCTCCGATCCCACCTCGATCAAGGCCCTGTTCGCCAAGGCGAAGGAGGCCTACGGGCGGCTCGACGTGCTCTTCAACAATGCCGGCATCGGCGCGCCCGCGGTACCGCTCGAGGACCTGCCGATCGAGACGTGGAAGAAGGTGGTCGACACCAATCTCACCGGCCCCTTCGTGTGCACGCAGGAAGCCTTCCGCATGATGAAGAACCAGTCGCCGCGCGGCGGGCGCATCATCAACAACGGCTCTATCTCGGCGCACACGCCGCGCCCCCTCGCCGCCGCCTACACGTCGACCAAGCACGCCATTTCGGGCCTCACCAAGCAGACCGCGCTCGACGGCCGGCAATACGACATCTGCTGCGGTCAGATCGACATCGGCAATGCGGCGACCCCGCTCACCGACCGCATGGTGCAGGGCGCCGGCGTGATGCAGCCGGACGGCAGCATGAAGCAGGAGGCGCGCATGGATGCCGACCATGTCGGCAACGCCATCGTCTACATGGCGAGCCTGCCGCTCGACACCAACGTGCTGTTCATGACCGTGATGGCGAACCAGATGCCGTTCGTCGGGCGGGGGTAGGAAAGAAGGACGAGGGGTGAGAGACGTGGACGTGCGACCGGCTTGCCCTATTCGCCATTCGGTACTCGCCGCTCGCTTGGCGCTGGTCGCGGCGGCAATTGCACTCACGCCCCTCGCGGCAAGCGCCCAGCCCTACCCGGCCCGCACCATCACGCTCGTGGTCGGCTACGCGCCGGGCGGCACCGGTGACTTCATCGCGCGCCTCGTCGGCGCCAAGCTGAGCGAGAAATTCAGCCGCCCTGTCGTAGTGGAGAACCGCGGCGGCGCGAGCGGGCTCATCGCCGCGCAATACGTCGCGAAGGCGGCGCCGGACGGCTACACCATTTTGCTTGGGCAAACGCCCGAGATCGCCATCAACCCGTCGTTCCTCAACAGCGGCCTCGACGTCATGCGCGATCTTGCCCCGGTCGCGCTCGGCGGCGTCGTGCCGCTCGCGCTCGTCGTGCCGAAGAGCGCGCCCTATTCGACCGTGCCGGAGTTGCTCAAGGCGGCCCGGAGCCCGAAGGGCCTCCTGTTCGCCTCCGCCGGCACCGGCACGCCCGGCCATTTCGCCGGCGAGCTGCTCAAGGTCGCGAGCCATGGCAACATGACGCACGTGCCCTACAAGGGCGCCGGTCCCGCCCTCGCCGATCTGCTCGGCAATCATGTCGACTTCTATTTCCCCGGCTTTCCGGCGGCGCTGCCGTTCGTCAAGGCCGGTCAGATGAAGATGCTCGCGGTCTCGACCCTGCACCGCGCTTCGACGGCCCCGGACGTGCCGACGGTCGGGGAAGGCGCCGGCATCGAGGATTTCGACTTCAGCCTGTGGGCCGGCTTCTTCGCCCCGCACGGCACGCCGCGTGACGTGGTCGCCTCCCTCAACAAAGCCATCAACGACGCCCTCGCGGTGACCGACATCAAGAAGAAGATGGACGACGCGGGCGCCGACATCGTGCCGATGTCGGTCGATCAATTCGCCGACTTCATCAAGGCCGAGAGCGACAAGTACGCCCACGTCGTCGAGGCGACCGGCATCAAGCCGGAGCAGTAGCCCCCTCATTGCGAGGCGCGCGTAGCGCGACGACGCAATCTCGATCCGCTGGCTCATGCATTTGCGGATCGAGATTGCCTCGCCTCGCTCGCAAGGACATTCAGTCGACCTTCGTCACCACCACGCGCGTCCCCGCGCGTATCGCCGCGAGCGCCTTCACGTCGCCGAGCGCTTTTGCGAACACGTTGCACGGGCTCGCGAGCCGCGTCTCGCTGCCTTTCGAGATCGGCGTACGGCCGAAGCCGATGGCGATCGCGGGCCCTTCCGGCCAGTAGGCGATCTCGCCCGGCGTCACCACGGCACGCGCGTCCTTCTCGCGCGGGACCGTGACCGGCGCATCGAAATAGACCTCCTCGCCCCAGGTGAGCGCCGAGGACGTGATCGGCAGCTTCGCCGCAACCGCCTTCGCGGTCGGCGTGTCGAGCAGCTCGGCGTCGAGCGTGAGCGTGCCGAAATCGAAATGAATGCGTGTCGTCATGGTACCTCGTCGCTCTCAGCCGGGCGCGGCTTTGGCCAGCGCCGCGAGCACGCTCGCATCGGCTGGACGATGACAGCAAACATACGACAAATGCGATCCGCCCGTCAGTCGAGCAACCCCTCGCTCTGCAGCAATGCCGCCGTCACGCGCCCTTCGGACCGACGGATGATATCGTCGATTCCTTCCACCAGCGCGACGAGCACCCACTCGGGCACGTCGTTCTCGAGCCGAATGTCGACGTGATCGTCCGTGCGGTTGACCTCGGCAACCGGCCGCAGGCCGCTCTTGGTATTGACGACGGACGCGTGCGGCGAGTTCCCGACGAGCGCGCTATTGTCGAAGACGACGGTACGTTGGGCGACGAGCGCTGCGCCGGCGAGCAAGCCAAGCGAGCGCGCATATCGCGCCCGGATGCGATCGTGCGGGACGTCGTGCCCGCCCTTGGCAACGCGGTTTTCGACGCGCCGCACGTTGATCTCGGGGTCGGCCGTCGCGACGAAGTAGAGCGTGAGCTCGTAGCCGGCACGATGGGCGTCGACCATTGCGGCGATCTCGCTCGGATGCGACAGCACTGTTTCGAAGCTGAAGCTCTCGCGTCGCTGCAGACATGTGGCGCGCTTGAAATCGGCGATCAGCTGCGCCTGTCTGGTGCGTTGCGGCTCGGGCAGATCGAGGGTCTGCGCGATGTCGTCCGGATTGACGTAGACGCCGAAATCGATCCCGGCGTCGCGCAGCGTCCTGGTGAGAGTGGTCCTGCCCGACCCGTTCGGGCCGCCGATCACCAGGAGAAATGGTGGGTCCGTCAATCGGCCGCCTTGTTCGGCTTGGCTCGAGCGCCGTCCGCAGGGTCTGGCGCGCCGACGTCATCGGCGGCGCGCACCAGCGTCACGGTGCCGGACGAATGCAGCTGCGCGAGAACCGATTGAGGCTGCGCCTCGTCATAGACCGTGATCAGCCCGGTGATCGCGTGGCCGGCGCGCTGCGTTTCCTGCGCCGCCGTGCGCGCCGCCTTGGCGCCCAGGGCGGCCAGCTCGCCGAGCGAAAGGTCGACCGCGCGCTTGGTCATCGGATGTCTCCGTCCTGCCCAATCTAGGGGCCGCGACGGGCGAAATCATCATCAATTCAACATGAAGACGCCGTTGACCGTGTTGAATTCCACCGGCTTCACCAGGTCGCAGTGCGCAACGCTCACCGAGTGCAACGGCCCCTCGAGCTTCTTCTGCCAGAATCCGAGGAACTTGAAGAGCGCCGGGAAATGCGGGCAAAGATCGTAGTCTTGCCACACATAGGTCTGCAGGAAGCGTGGGTGGTCCGGCAGCCGGTAGAGGATGTGTGCCGTGGTGAGGCCGTAGCCGTTCACCTGTTTGAGGAAGTCTTCCGATACGCCGTGTGAGGTCATTCTGCCCTCCATGCCCCATGCGCGAAGTTGAATCGCAGGGACGATTCATTGCAAGCCCAAAAGTTGAATAAAGTGTTGAGAATCAAGGCGCTAGCAGCAGTTATGACGGTCTGCTAACAAGCACCCTGGCGGCACTTTTCACCCTTCAGGCCGCGGCATCCGAGAGGGAAACCGCATGGTCCCAACCAGCACCGCGGCACCGCCGTTCCAGGACTAAAAACCTTGTGAAACCCGGAACTAATGGCAGTTAACCATTCGGCCGACCGTTGTTGGCACTCCGTCCAGATGAGTGCTAAAAAATTTTCGGAGCCGTCTTGCGGCTTTTTGCGGCGCCACTTATGTGGCGCGCAAGCGGCCGAGCAGAGGGGTCTGCTGGGCCGCGGTTTCTGAAGATACTCTCGTCAAATCAGCACGTAAGGAGGACATCATGAAGTTCCGTCCGCTTCACGACCGTGTCGTCGTCAAGCGCATCGACGCCGAGGAGAAGACCGCTGGCGGCATCATCATTCCCGACACCGCCAAGGAGAAGCCGTCGCAGGGCGAGGTCATCTCAGTCGGGCCGGGTGGGCGCGACGAAAGCGGTAAGCTGATCCCGATCGATGTCAGGATCGGCGACCGCGTGCTGTTCGGCAAGTGGTCGGGCACCGAGGTCAAGATCGACGGGGTCGACTACCTCATCATGAAAGAGAGCGACATCATGGGCGTCCTCGACGCCGAGGTCGCGAAGAAAAAGGCCGCCTGAGGCGGATCAATCGCACAAGCTACGGAGTGAATTGATATGGCTGCCAAGGACGTCAAATTCTCCACCGACGCGCGCGACAAGATGCTGCGCGGCGTCGAGATCCTCGCCAATGCGGTGAAGGTCACGCTCGGTCCGAAGGGCCGCAACGTCGTGCTCGACAAGAGCTTCGGCGCCCCGCGCATCACCAAGGACGGTGTGACGGTCGCCAAGGAGATCGAGCTCGAGGACAAGTTCGAGAACATGGGCGCGCAGATGGTGCGCGAGGTCGCCTCGAAGTCGTCGGACTTCGCCGGTGACGGCACCACCACGGCGACGGTTCTCGCGGCTTCCATCGTGCGCGAAGGCGCGAAGTCGGTCGCGGCCGGCATGAACCCGATGGACCTCAAGCGCGGCATCGACCTCGCGGTCGAGTCCGTGGTCGAGCACCTCAAGGCCAACTCGAAAAAGGTCACCTCGAACGAGGAGATCGCCCAGGTCGGCACGATTTCCGCCAATGGCGATACCGAGATCGGCAAGTTCCTCGCCGAGGCGATGAAGAAGGTCGGCAACGAGGGCGTGATCACGGTCGAGGAGGCGAAGAGCCTCGAGACCGAGCTCGACGTCGTCGAGGGCATGCAGTTCGACCGCGGCTACATCTCGCCGTACTTCGTCACCAACGCCGACAAGATGCGGGTCGAGCTCGAGGACGCCTACATCCTGATCAACGAGAAGAAGCTCTCGGGCCTGCAGGAGCTCCTCCCGCTGCTCGAGGCGGTGGTGCAGACCGGCAAGCCGCTGGTGATCGTCGCTGAGGACGTCGAGGGCGAGGCGCTCGCCACCCTCGTGGTCAACAAGCTGCGCGGCGGCCTCAAGGTCGCGGCCGTCAAGGCGCCGGGCTTCGGCGATCGCCGCAAGGCCATGCTGCAGGACATCGCGATCCTGACCGGCGGCCAGGCGATCTCGGAAGACCTCGGCATCAAGCTCGAGAACGTCAACCTCTCCATGCTCGGCCGCGCCAAGAAGGTGATGATCGAGAAGGAGAACACCACGATCGTCAACGGCGCCGGCAAGAAGGCCGACATCGAGGCGCGCATCGCCCAGATCAAGGCGCAGATCGAGGAGACCACCTCGGACTACGACCGTGAGAAGCTGCAGGAGCGTCTCGCCAAGCTCGCGGGCGGCGTCGCGGTGATCCGCGTCGGCGGCGCGACCGAGGTGGAGGTGAAGGAGCGCAAGGATCGCGTGGATGACGCCATGCATGCGACCCGTGCGGCGGTCGAGGAGGGCATCCTTCCGGGCGGCGGCGTCGCGCTGCTGCGCGCGATCGACTCGCTCAAGAAGATCCGCACCCAGAACGACGACCAGAAGACCGGCGTCGAGATCGTGCGCAAGGCGCTGTCCGCGCCGGCCCGCCAGATCGCGCTCAACGCGGGCGACGACGGCTCGGTGATCGTCGGCAAGATCCTCGAGAAGGATCAGTATGCCTACGGCTTCGACGCGCAGTCGGGCGAGTACGTGAACATGATGTCCAAGGGCATCATCGACCCGACCAAGGTTGTGCGCGCCGCGCTGCAGAACGCCGCTTCGGTCGCGGGCCTGCTGATCACCACCGAGGCCATGGTCGCCGAGGTGCCGAAGAAGCAGGCGCCGGCCCCGGCCATGCCGGGCGGCGGCGGCATGGACTTCTGATCGGCGCAAAGCCTGATCGCAAACAACGAGGCCCGGGCGAAAGCCCGGGCCTTTTTCGTTGAACGTTCGCGGCAGCTCGGGAGACGAAAAGCGCGCCACACGGGCCGCCACATGGTTCGGAGCGCGCGCCCGCAAGGGCGGCCGCGCTACTCACCATGAGGGGGGTTTCGATGAGCGCGACCTTCGCTAAGGGGGGCCCAGAAATGCCAACGACCACGAACAACAGGCGCGCGTACATCCGGCGTCGCCGATCGTCTCGTGGTCGTCACATAGCGCTGGAACGTTTCCACTCGACAGCGCTATGGTCACTTAGATAGGCGAGGATCGCGACGTTTACAAGGCGCGCCGGCGACAAATCGATGACAGACAAGCAGGGCCATATCTATACCGGCATCGGCGGCTGGAATTTCCCGCCGTGGCGCGGGGTGTTCTATCCCAAAGGGCTGCCGCAGGCGAAGGAGCTCGAATATGCCGGGCAGCATCTGACCGCGATCGAGATCAACGCCACCTATTACGGCTCGCAGAAGCCGGAGAGCTTCCGAAAATGGGCGGCGTCGGTGCCGGACGGGTTCAAGTTCTCGGTCAAGGCATCGCGCTTTTCCACCAACCGCCGCGTCCTGCGCGAGGGGGGCGACTCGGTCAAACGCTTCCTCGGCTCGGGCGTGACCGAGCTCGGCGACCGGCTCGGCCCGCTGTTGTGGCAGTTCTCGCCCTTCAAGAAGTTCGACGCCCCCGACTTCGGCGGCTTTCTCGAGCTGCTGCCCGCCGAGGCCGACGGCCTCAAGCTGCGGCACGTCGTCGAGGTGCGCCACGACAGCTTCCGCTCGCCCGAATTCATCAAGCTGATCCGCGAATTCAATGTCGCGGTCGTCTACGCCGAGCACGCCATCTATCCGGGCATCGCCGACGTGACCAGCGATTTCGTCTATGCCCGCCTGCAGAAGGGCGAGGACGACATCCCGACCGCGTATCCGCCGAAGGCGCTCGACGCCTGGGCGAAGCGCGTGCGCCTGTGGGCCGAAGGCGGCGCGCCCGACGACCTCGAGCGCGTCGACACGGCGCACAAGCTCAAGAAGACGCCGCGCGACGTGTTCGCCTATTTCATCCATGAAGGGAAGGTGCGCGCACCCGCCGGCGCAATGGCGCTGATCGAAAGGTTGAAGTCGTAATCAAGAGTCGATTCTTGCGCGGAGCGACTTCTCGATCATCTTCCCTCCCTCGACGAGAGGTCATACAAGCTCAGCTCGACGCGCGCGAATGGGCCGTGATCGCAGATTTCGGCCTCGACATCGGACCGAGCAATCTACGCCGGCGTGCTTTGACAATCGAAGGGCCGCCGGTCGCCCGGCGGCCCTTCTTCTTGCTCCGTACTCCCGTCACGCTGCTCACGCGCTCTCGGGCGCCTTGAGGCGCACGAGGTCGGTGAGCAGCGCATCGAGGCCCTCGCCGCGGCCGGCGTGCAGGTCGATCTTGCCGACCTTCTCGACCAGCCGCTCGAGCGACTCGAGCTCCTTGAGCCGCAGGAGGAGCGGGTTGTCCTCCATCAGCTTCGCGGTGTTGAGGAGCGAGCGCGTCGCCGCGGTCTCCTCCTGGCGACGGATCTGGTTGGCCTTGGCCGTCCGCTCCGCCTCCACCACCTTGTTGACGAGCTCGCGGATCTCGCCGGGCAGGATCACATCCTTCACGCCGAGCTCCGTCACCTCGAGGCCCGCCTCGGCGACGCGCTCGCGCACGAAGCCGCGCAGCTCCGCGTCGAGCGCATTCTTCGCGGCGAGCACCTCGTCGAGCGTGCGCGCCGCCACCGCCTCGCGGATCGCGAACTGCACCAGGCGGTAGAGCCAGGCGTCGACGTCCGCGACCGTCGCGGCGACCCGCTCCGGATCGACGATCCGGCGGAACGCCGTGAGCGTCACGCGCAGCGATACGCGGTCCTTGGTCAGCATCTCCTGCGCCGTGATCTCCAGGAGCTGCGGGCGCAGGTCGACGCGCTTGACCTCGACCTTGCGGTCGACCGTCCAGTAGGCGTGCCGGCCCGGGGCGAGCCGCTCGACGAGCCGGCCCTCGACATAGAGCAGGCCCGCCTCGTGGTTCTCGACCACGTTCTCGGAGAGATACTGGTTCTTCGTGCGGTTCACCATCGCGAGATGGCGCGGCGCGACCTTCGGGTCGCTCGCGACGTCGATGCGCTCGACCTCGACGCGGGTTGCGACCTTCCAGAACACGCGCGACTGCCACGGGCCGATCAGGTGCACCGGCCGGCCGTCGAGGCTCACGATCGCGAGCTCGCTCGCGCCCGACTCGACGAGCTCGAACAGCTCGGCCGCGAGATCGGGCCGCGCCGCCTTGAGCACGGCGTAACGATCGGCCGGGAATTCGGCGCGCACGACATTGAACTGCTCGACCGCGATCCGACGGCCGGGGTCGTACAGCGAGTGGCGGCCCGCCTCGAGCACCTGCTCGAACCGGCCGTCGCGCGAGACGAGCGCACGCTCGCCATCGCGTACCGTCACGCTCAGCGTGAACAGGTGCCGGTCCATGGCACTTCTCCTGCGTTGGCCGCGCGTTGCCGCGTGGCCTGGTTGATGTCACGAGGACCGGGTTCCGGACGCGCACTTCCCGTCAGAACAGCGGGCCGGGGCTTGAGCCCGCGCAGGATTCTGGGCGCGCGTGCCCGTCCTCCGTGCTTGCGCACGGCGGCCGAGCGGCGAACCCGGAATCGCGCGCGGGCGGTATCCGCCCCGGCGCAAAGCCGGTCTCACGGTGTCTGAGCTCGGACGAAAGAGCCTTGCGGCTCAACGACCGGACCGCGACTGAAGCGCGCGCCCGGTCCCCTTCATGAGGGCCTTGTCAGCTGAGAAGGCTGATGGCGCGTGGAACAGGATTCGAACCTGCTGCCTGATGATTATCAGTCATCCGCTCTACCCAATGAGCTATCCTCGCATTGGAGCAATCGACCGGACTCGAACCGGCTCCGGATTTCTCCGGTGTCCCAACGACGGACTGCTGGTCTACGTGCAGCGGAACGCGAAACCGCAAAGCGGCCCGCGCCAGCCGGTGTCTTGTGAACCCGTGCCAAGCTGCGCGAAGGAGCGGGCTTATGATCGAAGTCGACGATTTGCGCAAGCGTTGAGTGGGCGCCGACTTGCACTTAGGTTAAGTTCTCGGCGCGGTGTGATCCGTTCGACACGCTTTCGCGACGACGCCGCGGCTTTTACCGGGCTTTTTCTCGGCAAGCCCCCAAGCGGAAAGGTTTTTCGATGAAGAAACCGCTCTTCACCATCGGCTATGAGCACGCGACGACGGCCGCGATGCTCGACGAATTGCGCGGCGCCAAGGTCGACCTCGTGGTCGACGTGCGCGCCGTCACTTCCTCGCGCCGCCCCGGCTTCTCGAAGAACCAGCTCGCCGCCGGCCTGGACGAGCGCGGCATCGCCTATATCCACCTGCGCGCGCTCGGCACGCCGAAGGAAGGCCGGCTTGCCGCGCGCGCCGGCCGTCGCGACGAGCTCTTTCGCATCTACGAAAAGCATCTCAAGACGCCGGATGCGCGCGCCGAGATGGACGAGCTCGCATCCCTCGCCAAGGACCGCCGCGTCTGTCTCCTGTGCTACGAGCGCGACCCCGAAGGCTGCCACCGCCGCCGGGTCGCCGAGCTCATCCACGAGCGCACCGGCGCGAAGGTGGAGCATCTGTTCTGCGCGCCGGTGTGACGTTTTCGTCGGGTGGGCAAAGGGAAGCGTGCCCACCCTCACGGCGCACCCTCACGGCGCGTGGGCACGGCGCTTCCGCGCCTTTGCCCAACCGCCTACGAGCCAGCCTCATTCCGCCGGCTGCACCGCCGCCCGCTGACGGCTCTCCACCGCGAACGCGAGTCCCGCGAACCCGTAGACACCCGCGAGCATCACCCCGGCGCAAGCCGCGATCACGGCGAGCACCAGCGCAAACCCGCCGCGGTCGTGCAGGAAGGCGATCATCGCCACCGCGCCGGCCGACGAGGTGAAGTTTAGGAAGTAGCGCACCGAGTAGATGCGCCCGCGCCAGGCATCGGCGGTGAACCGCGCCACCACGATGTCGCCGACCGTCACCTGACCGTAGATCGCCGCCATCGCGATGGCGAGCGAGATCAGCAGCACGGCGCCGCTCGTGCGCGCCGCGAGCATGACGCCGGCGAACTGGATGGTCACCACGATCGCGAACAGCATCGGCCCGGACATGCGCTCGATCAGCCGGCCGACGATGACCTGGGAGACCGCGCCGCAGAGAAAAACCGCGGTCGCGAGCCCGCCCACGATCGTCAGGTTGACGGTGTTGCCGAGCTGCTCGTCGACGAGCTTGGGCAGCGCCACCAGCACGGTGTTGAACACGAGCCCGCTCGAGATCGAGATCACCACGAACAGCGCGAACATGGTGATGGCGGCGCGCGCCGTCAGCGTGACCTCGGCGGTCTTCTTGCGCTGCGCGATCGTATGGGTGTCGTCGGCGACGACCGCGCGATAGACGATGCCGGTCGCGACGCAGATGACCGCAGGCACCAGGAACGCGGCGCGCCAGCCGAGCCAAGAGGCGAGAAGGCCGGTGATGCCGGCCGCGAGCGCGACGCCGAGGTTGCCGCACACGCCGTTGAAGGCGAGCACGCGCCCCTTGGCCTGGGAGATCTCGATCAGCATCGCCATTCCGACCGGGTGGTAGATGGCGGCGAAGACGCCGAGCGCGAACAGCGCCGTCGCCATGACGGCCATGTTGGGGGCGAAGCCCGCGACGCCGAGCGAGAGGCCGCAACCGATGAAGAACGCAACCATCATGTTGCGCCGGCTCCAGCGGTCGGCGAGCCAGCCGGCCGGCAGCGAGAAGACGCCGAAGGCGATGAACATCGCCGTCGCGAGCGCGATCAGCTCCGCATAGGGCCGATGATAGATGACCTCGAGGCCGATCACGATGGTCGGGTAGATGCCGAGCACGAAATGATCGATCGCGTGGGCCCAGTTGAGGAAGCCGATCTGCAGTCGCTTGCCGGTGGCGGCTGGGGTGTTCGCGGCCAGGTCCATGGCTCTATCTCTTTATCTCTTTGAAGAATCGCGACCCGGCTCTTGCCAGGATTTGGAGGGCACCCTACTCTTGCGCGTTCGCGATGTTCTGCCGATTTTCGTCGCGTTTGGGCCAAACCAGATGGCGAGATTCCAGCAGGTCGAGCTGCACCCGATCCTCGACGATGCGCCGCGGCCCGTGGCCGCCATGGGCAAATCCTTCGAGGATGGCGACCGCACGAGCGTGCACAAGCACCGCCGCGGCCAGCTTCTGCATGCGGTCAGCGGCATCATGCGCATCGAAACCGCAGATGCGGCCTGGCTCGTGCCGCCGGCGCGCGCGCTGTGGATGCCGCCCCACATCGGCCACCGCGTCACCATGCGCAGCCGCGTCGAGATGCGCACTCTATTCATTGACGCGCGGGCCGCAACGGCGCTGCCACGCGCGCCGACGCTGATCGAGGTCTCCGGCCTGCTGCGCGAGCTGATCCTCGCGGCGCTGGAAGAGCCTGCCGCCTATGACGAGGCCGGCCGCGGCGGCCTCGTCGCCCGCCTGATCCTGGTCGAGCTTGCCCGCATCAAGGACCGTCCGCTCGAGCTGCCGATGCCGCGCGACCCGCGGGCGCTTCGGGTAGCACGCGCTTTGCTCGATCGGCCGGCACTCCCGCTCGATCTCGACCAATGGGCCGAGCGCAGCGGGGCGAGCCGGCGCACCTTGGCACGATTGTTTCGCCTCGAGACGGGCCTGAGCTTTGCGGAATGGCGGGCAAGGTTGAGGGCTGTCGAAGGGCTGGCGCGGCTCTCCGCGGGCGACTCGGTCGCCGCCTCTGCCAATGCGGTCGGCTACGACAGCCCGAGCGCGTTCACCGCGATGGTGCGGCGGAGTCTGGGCGAGGCACCGAGACGATTGGTACGCGCCGCTTCGTAGCCCGCATGAGCGCGACATGCGCGGCTGCTGATACCGGATTTGGCGAAGTTCTCGCTTGGCTTGCCGAAGGCGCGACCCTCGGCTCATCCGGGCTACGACATCGCCTGATCAATCCAGCGTCCTTCTGAACCTGGTCACCGCGATCAGCATCGCGACCAGCATCAGCCCGACCAGCGCCAGCGTGTCGTACTGCAGATCCTCAAGCGCCGCGCCCTTGAGCATGATGGCGCGCACGATGCGGATGTAGTGCGTCAGCGGCAGACACTCGCCGACATACCGCGCCCAGGCCGGCATGCCGGCGAACGGAAAAAGAAAGCCCGACAGCAGCAGGTTGGGCAAGAAGTACATCATCGCCATCTGCATGGCCTGCAGCTGGTTCTGGGCGAGCGTCGAGAAGGTGTAGCCGGTGGCGAGGTTGGTGGCGATGAACAGGGTGGTGAGCGCCGCCAGCAGCAGCGGATTGCCGACGATCGGCACTGCGAACAGCGCAAGGCCGGCGACCACGATGACGGTGGCCTGCAGGAAGCCGACCAGCACGTAGGGCGTGATCTTGCCGAGCATGATCTCGAGCGGCGTGATCGGCATCGACAGCAGGTTCTCCATGGTGCCGCGCTCGGTTTCGCGGGTGACCGACAGCGCCGTGAAGATCAGCATCGTCAGCGTCAGGATGGTGCCGAGCAGGCCGGGCACGATGTTGTACTGGCTCGACTGCGCCGGATTGTAGCGCGCATGCGCGACGATGCTGAACGGCATCGGCCCCCCGGCGGGAATTTCACGGTCGTTGACGAGCGCGGTCTGGACCAGCTGGTTGAGCGCGCCGAGCGCATTGCCGGTGGCGACCGGATCGGTCGCGTCGGCGGCGACCAGGATCGTGGGCTGGTCGCCGCGGCGCAGATCGCGCTCGAAGTTCTGCGGGATCTCGATGCCGAACAGGACCTGGCCGGATTGCAGCACCTGGTCGAACTCGGCCTCATCGCGCACGCGCCGCGTCACCTTGAAGTAGCGGGTGTTCTCCAGCGCCTTGAGGATGGTGCGACCGACGTCGCTCGATTCCTGCGCCAGCACGGCGGTCGGCAGGTCGCGCGGCACCGTGTTGATGGCATAGCCGAACAGCACGAGCTGCATGATCGGAATCGAGATCATCGTCGCGAACGTAATGCGGTCGCGCCGCAGCTGCAGGAATTCCTTGAGCAGCATGGCCCCGGTGCGGCGCCAGAAACCGGAGCGGAAGGCGATCGCGCCGCTCATCGTTTGCCTCCCTATTGGGTATCGCGTCGGTTGTCGGATGCGTGACTCATCAGCTCGATGAACACGTCCTCGAGCGAAGCTTCGGACTTTTCCCAGCGCACGGCCGGATCGGCGCGATAAGGCGCGATCGCGGCCTCGAGCGCGGCCTCATCGCGCCCCGACACGTGCAAGCTCGCGCCGAATGGCGCCACCATAGTGACGCCGTGGCGATGCGCGAGCTCCTCGCCGAGCCGCGTGAGGTCGCCGCCCGAGACCGTGTAGGTCGCAAGATGCGCCCCGGCGATGACCTGCTCGACCGTCCCCTGGGCGAGCAGCTGGCCGTAGGCGATGTAGGCGATCTCGTGACAGCGCTCGGCCTCGTCCATGTAGTGGGTCGAGACCAGCACGGTCAGACCTTCGCCCGCCAGCGCATGGATCTCGTTCCAGAACTCGCGCCGCGCCTTCGGGTCGACGCCGGCGGTCGGCTCGTCGAGCAGCAGGAGCTGCGGATTGGGCAGCGTGCAGGCGCCGAGCGCGAGCCGCTGCTTCCAGCCGCCCGAGAGACTGCCGGCGATCTGCTCCTCGCGGCCGCCGAGGCCGAGCCGCTCGATCGCGCCGCGCGCCGCCGCGCGCGGGTTGGGAATCCCGTAGATGCGGGCGACGAACTCGAGGTTCTCGCGCACCGAGAGGTCGTCGTAGAGGCTGAAGCGCTGCGTCATGTAGCCGACGTGGACCTTGATCTTCTCGGCGTCGGTGCGGATGTCGTAGCCGAGGCAGGTGCCGCGGCCGGAATCCGGCGTGAGCAGGCCGCACAGCATGCGAATTGTCGTGGTCTTGCCCGAGCCGTTGGGACCGAGGAAGCCGTAGATCAGCCCGCGCTTGACCCGCATGGTGAGGTCCTTGACGGCGGGATGACCGTCGAACGACTTGCTCAGCCCTTCGACCTCGATCGCGATGTCCGACGCGGGAGTGCTCGCGTCGCGCGCGATATCGGAGCCCGCGGTCACCGCTTCGCCTCCGCGCCCTTCTCGTCGGCGAATGTGACGTCGACCGGCTGGCCGACCCGCAAATTGCCGGGATCGACCGGGAGCGCCTCGATCAGGTAGACGAGCTTGGCGCGTTCCGCCTCGCTGTAGATGACGGGCGGCGTGAACTCGGCGCTCTTGGCGATGAAGCTCACCTTGGCGACGATGTCTCTCGCGCAGCCGTCGCAATGCACCCGCACCTCCTGGCCGTAGGACAGGCGGGCGAGCGCAGTCTCGGCGACGAAGAAGCGAATCTTGATGTTGCCGGGCGGCAGCAGCGCGACGATCGGCTTGGAGGCGGTGACGACCTCGCCCGGCCGGAAGTAGACCTGCTCGACGGTACCGGTCACCGGGCTCGCGATGGCGCGGCGCGCGAGCCGCGTCTGCGACGAGTTCACCTGCGCCTTGGCCTGACGCAGGGCCGCCTGCGCGGTGTCGAAATCCTTCTGCGTGCCGGCGCCGGTCCGCAGCAACTGCTGGGCGCGGTCGAAGGTCTGCTGCGCGTTGGCGAGCGTCGCCATGTTCATGTTGAGATCCGCCTTGAACAGGTCGTCGTCGAGCGTGAACAGCGGCGCGCCCTTGTCGATGTGATCGCCTTCCTTGACCGAAAGCGTCTCGACGCGGCCGTTCTCGTCGGCGCCGACGAAGATCAGGTTCGCCTCGACCCAGCCCTGGAAGGCGGGCGGCTTGTCGTTGCAGCCAGCGAGCGGCAGTGCGAAGAGCGCGAGCAATGCCGCGGCGAGCGCCCCGCGGGCGGTGCTTGCGCAATCCCCTTGCCCTGGGACGCGCATCGTCATGGCGCGCATCCTTCGAACAGCGTGTCGATGTGGGCGCGCATCATCGCCTCGACGTCGAGCGGGGCGAAGCGTTCGAACAGGCCGCTCCAGACGATCGCCATCATGGCGGGCGCCGCGATGAGCTGGGGAAAGCGGATCAACCTGTCGTCCTTGAGCTCGCCGCGCTCGTGCGCGCGCGTGAGCAGCGCCCGCATCGCCGCGATCGCGCGCGCGACCACGTTGCGGTAGTGGAATTCGGCGAGCTCGGGAAAGCGTGCGCCTTCGGTCATGACGAGGCGGATGACGTTGCACCGTTGCGTCGCGTAGATTTCCCGCACGAACAGCTCCATGAACCGCGTGATCACGGCGCGGACGGGGACGTCGGGCGGCGGCGCCTCGAGCGTCGCGACGAGCGGCACCAGCATGGTGGTGACGATCTCGCGAAACAGCGCCTCCTTGTCGTCGAAGTAGAGGTAGATCGTACCCTTGGCGACGCCGGCGCGCGCCGCGACGTCGTCGATGCGGGTGGCCGCAAAGCCGCGCGCGGAGAACTCGTCGAGGGCCCCCTGAACGATCGCGGCGCGCCGCGCCTCGCTCTTGGCGGCGCGGTTGGTCGGCCGCTTGCGCGCCGGCGGCCGCGGCTCGGCCGCGGCCGGCCGCACCGGGTGAGAGCGGCGAAATGCCCGCCGCGCGCTACCCCGTCCTCGCGATGTCGTCGTGCGCATCACCTGTCTCCCGGCTTCGAAAATCTGCCGCCGATACACGATGCAGGAATTGCTGACTGAACAGTCAGTCATAACCATGCGCGAGAGCCTTCGCTCGCCACGCTGAGCGATATTATGACTGACTAGTCAGTCATAATCAAGCCCCGCCGAACGACTGCACTTTCGCGGCGGCACAAGCCGGAAATATCAACGATCCTACATAGTTGCGGTGGCATTGACCGGGCCGCGGCGCCGCGGCCGCGCGCCCTCCGGCGATCGAGACGCCCTCAGCCTTTCACGTCGCACGCGAAGGCGCGGATCACGCAGTCCTTGCCGCCAAATTTGTAGCAGCTCTTGAGGGCGACGTTCTCGGCCTCGCCGAGCCGGCGCGCCGAGGCATAGCCATGCGGGCCGCACGGGCGGTGGCCGTCGATCGCGAAGGCGCCGCAGCTGTGTCGCAGCATCAGCACGACCTTGCAGTTGACGCCGGTGCACTTGCCCTCCGCGGCCGTGCGCGCCGCGTCGGCGCTGCGATAGTCGAAGGCGTAGCCGTAGGCCGCGCAGGCGCCGATCGCCATCGCGCCCGCAGCCTGCCCCGATGTCATGCTGGCCGCCCACACGCAGATGCCTGCCGCCATGCAGGCGAGCGCCCGCGAAACGCGCGTCATGGAGTCCCCCTCCCCCGAAAGGAATGATCCGAGGTTAGGAGCGAATCGTTGCCACTTGGTGAAAGAACTGGAGAGCGAGCAGCGAATGGCGAATAGCTAGTAGGGTAAGCCCCTTACTATTCGCTATTCGCTATTCGCTATTCGCCTCATCCCTCGATTTCCGCCTTCACGGCGCGCAGCGCGTCCGGCGTGTCGACGTCGACCAGCGCGCCATTGCCCGTCACCGGCACCTCGACGACCGCCTCCGGGTACGTCCCGATCAGGTGACGCGCACCGATATCGCCGTCGAGCTTGGCGAGATCGGCGAAGAAGCGGCGCGACCACACGACCGGGTTGCCGCGCTTGCCCGCGATGGTCGGCACCGCGACGAGCGCCCCCTTCTCCGGGTCGAACGCCGCGATCAGGCGGTCGATCAGGGCAGCATCGACCTGCGGCATGTCGCCCAGACAGACGATTGCGCCGTCCGCGTCGGCGGGCAGCGCCGCGATGCCGGCCTTGAGCGAGGTCGAGAGGCCGTCGGCGTAATCGGGATTGTGCACGAGCTTGACCGAAAGGCCCTTGAGGGCGGCTTCCACCTGCTCGCGTTGATGGCCGGTCACCACCACGACCGGCCGGGCGCGCGAGGCGAGCGCCTGCTCGACCGCGATGCGCACCAGCGGCTTGCCGCCGATCTCGGCGGTGAGCTTGTTCGGCCCGCCCATGCGGGTCGAGCGGCCCGCGGCGAGCACGATTGCGGCGACGCGCCGGCCGGCCGGCGCCTCGTTCTCGCGCGGCTGCGGTCGGGTCACGATCTCCATCAGCAGGCCGCCGACGCCCATGCCGGTGATATCGCGGCGCCGCACCGGCAGACCGCACAAGAGGCGGGCCAGGATCCAGTCGAAGCCGTTCTCCTTCGGGCTGCGGGCGCAGCCGGGCGCGCCGAGCACCGGCAGGCCGTTCGCGTGCGCGACCAGCATCAGGTTGCCGGGGTCGACCGGCATGCCGAAATGCTCGATCTCGCCGCCGACCGCCTCGACGGCGGCCGGAATGACGTCGCGCTTGTCTGCAATCGCCGAGGCGCCGAACACGATCACGAGCTCGGCGCCGCTTTTGAGCACCTCCTCGAGCGCGCGCGCGAGCGCCTGGGTCTCGTGCGGCACGCGCCGCTCGGCGACGATCGTCGCATGGGCGGGCGCGAGGCGGTCGAGGGTGACGCGCAGCGTCTTGTCGATCACCTTGTCGGCGAGGCCCGGCAGCAGTGTCGAGATCACGCCCACCTTGCGGATTTTGTACGGCGCGACGCGCACCAGCGGCTTTGCCCCGCGCGCGGCGGCGAGCGCGCGATCGCAGGCATCCTTCGACACCGCGAACGGGATGATTTTCACGGTCGCGATCATCTTGCCGACCACCACCGGCGCGAACGCTTCGAGCGTCGCCAGCGTGATGTCGGGATCGACCTCGTTGAGGCGGTCGATGGCGTCCTCATTGACGACCAGCACGCCGGCGTCCTCGGCGAACAGGTTGGCGCGGCCCGTGAAGGCGCGATCGACGTGCACGCCCTCGCCCGCGACGGCAGCCGCGATCTCGGCCGCCGCCGTATCCTCCGACACGTCGCCCGGCTCGAGCCGCGCCACGGTGATCGATGGAATGCCCGCCGCGCGCAGCGCGGCGATCTCGGGCTCGCCCACCACAGTCCCCTTCTTGAGCACGAGGCCGGCGGAGCGGATCGAGTGAACGACGATCGCGCCCTTGGCGTCGGCCGGCGCGACGGCGCCGAACTTCATGCCGCCTTCTCCGCCTTTTCGGGCGCGAGCCGCAGCCGCGCCGTGATCTCGCCCATGATCGCGAGCGCGATCTCGGGCGGCGACACCGCGCCGATCGGCAGCCCGATCGGCGCATGGATGCGGCCGAGCGCGTCCGCCGCAATGCCCTGTCCCTTGAGCCGCTCGATGCGGCGCGCATGGGTCTTCCGCGAGCCGAGCGCGCCGATATAGAAGCAGTCGCGCTCGAGCGCGTGCGTGAGGGCCGGGTCGTCGATCTTCGGATCGTGCGTAAGGGCGACGAACGCCGTGTAGCTGTCGACATTGAGCGGCGGCAGCGCGACGTCGGGCCACTCGGCGATCAGCTTCACGTCGGGGAAGCGCTCGGGCGTCGCGAACGCCGTGCGCGGATCGACGATCACGACGTCATAGCCGAGGAGCTTCGCCATCGGCGCCAGCGCCTGGCTGATGTGCACCGCGCCGGTGACGACCAGCCGCGTCGGCGGCACATGCACGGTGAGAAAGACCTTGCCTTGCGGCGTCTCGACCATGCCGCTCTTGCCCGAGCGCAGCGCCGCCTCGAGCGCGTCGCGCAGCGGATCGCGCGCGACGTCCGCCCGCTTGACGAAACGCTGGTCGCCGCTCGCGACATCGGTGACGACGATCGCGGCGCGCCGCGCGGCGCGCTCGGCGTTGAGGGATTTGAGGATATCGAGACGCATGAATCTGTTCTCTCGTCTGCACCTTGCTCAATCATCAGACCCGTGACGCTGAGACGGCTGCGGGAAGCGCGGCCGAAGGGCGACGGCCCAAGTGGCGCCACCTCGGCCGATCATCCTTCGAAGCTCGCTACGCTCGCACCTCAGGATGACGGGTTGGTTTGGTGGCCGAGTTAATTGGTCTCAGTCCACCTTCTCTACATACACCCGGATCGTCCCGCCGCACGACAGGCCGACCTTCCAGGCCGTATCGTCGGCGACGCCGAACTCGAGCATTCGCGGCTTGCCCGAATCGATCACATCCATCGCCTCGGTGACCACGGCGCCCTCGACGCAGCCGCCCGACACCGACCCGAGGAAGTTGCCCTCCTGGTCGATCACCAAATTGGAGCCGACCGGCCGCGGGGCCGAGCCCCAGGTCTCGACCACGGTCGCGAGCGCCACGCCCTTGCCGGCCTTGCGCCAGTCCTCGGCGGCCTTGAGGATGTCCTCGTCACGCGCCAGCGTTTCCATCTTCTCCATCGCCATCTCCTTCCATAAGGTCATTGCGAGGAGCACTCGGGGTCGCTAGGCGCGGCCCGAGCACGGGCTCCGCGACGAAGCAATCCCTAGCCGTGGAGCGAGGTTGCTTCGGCGGGCGGCGCCCGCCCCGCAATGACGGAAACCGTTATTCCCCAATATATATCACGCCACCCGCCGCAGCCACTCCTTCGGATCGCCAAGATGCCCCCGCCGGCCGCCTTGCGCCGATAGCGCCCGGGTCAGCTCGGCCATCGATTCGAGATTGTGGATCGGGCGGAACTCGTCGACGTGCGGCAAAATGGTCTGGATGCCCTTGGCTTTGGCCTCGAAGCCCTCGAAGCGCAGCAGCGGGTTGAGCCAGATCAGCCGCCGGCAGGAGCGGTGCAGCCGGTCGATCTCGAAGGCGAGGCGGTCGTCGGGGTCGCGCTCGAGCCCATCGGTGATGAGCAGCACGATCGCGCCGTGACCGAGCATGCGGCGCGCCCATTGCTTGTTGAAAACGTGCAGCGAGGTGGCGATGCGCGTGCCGCCGGACCAGTCGAGCACGCTCGCCGAGCAGGCGCTGAGCGCCTCGTCGGGATCGCGCGCCTTGAGCGCCCGCGTCACGTTGGTGAGCCGGGTGCCGAACAGAAAGGTGTGCACGCGCTTCCGCGCATCCGTCACGGCGTGGAGAAAGTGCAGAAAGAGCCGCGTGTAGTCGCTCATCGAGCCCGAGATGTCGAGCAGCGCGACGATCGGCGGGAGCTTGGTCTTCACGCCCAGATATTTGAGATCGATGAAGGCGCCGCCCGCCTTCATGCTGGCGCGCAGCGTCCGGCGCATGTCGATGACGTGGCCGCGCCGGTCGGGCGTGAGGCGGCGGGTCTTAACCTCGTCGAGCGAGAGAACCATGCGGGCGATCGCAAGCCGCGCCGCCGCGATCTCCTCGGCGGTCATCTGGGCGAAGTCCTTCTTCTGCAAGAGCTCGCGGTCCGATACCGTGTAGGTGGTGTCGAGCTCGATCTCACGCTCCTCCGGCTTGAGCTTGTCTTTCATCTCGGCAAAGAGCGCATCCTGCACGCGGGTCGCGGCGGGCGGCGGCGGCGCCGCGGGCGCGCCCGGCGCCTGCGGCAGCAGCATCGCCATCAATTGGTCGAGGTAGCCGCGCTTGCGGAAGAAGATGCGAAACGCCTGCTCGAAGATGATCGATTGCTCGTGTCGCTTCACGAACACGGCGTGCAGGGTCCAGTAGAAGTCGTCCTTGGTGCCGACGCCCGCCGTTTGCACCGCCTGCAGCGCGTCGAGCACCGCGCCCGGCCCCACCGGCAGCCCCGCCGCGCGCAACGCACGCGCGAAATGGACGATGTTGTCCGCGAGGCGACCGGCGCTTGCTTCCCCTCGCCCGCTTGCGGAGGAGGGACGTCCGGCGAAGCCGGACAGGGAGGGGGCAAGTGGATCGGTCATGCCATTACATCGTGCTTTTCTGACTCGCCCCCTCCCCGGCCCTCCCCCGCACGCGGGTCGCACGGGGGAGGGGAAGCGTCACTCCGCGGCGCGCATCTCCGCCCGCACCTGCTCGATCAGCTCTTTCGCGCCCGAGCCTTCGAGCCGCGCGATGTCGTCCTGGTACTTGAGCAGCACGCCGAGGGTATCCGACACGGTCGCGGGATCGAGCGCGACCGCGTCGAGCTCGGTGAGCGCGCTCGCCCAGTCGAGCGTCTCGGCGACGCCGGGCGCCTTGAACAGGTCCTGCTTGCGCAGCGCCTGCACGAACAGCACGATCTCCTGCGACAGCTTCTTGCCGATGCCCGGCACCTTGGTGCGCACGATGGCGAGCTCGCGCTCGGCGGTCGGATAGCCGACCCAGTGATAGAGGCAGCGCCGCTTGAGCGCGTCGTGGATCTCGCGGGTGCGGTTGGAGGTGATCACCACGATCGGCGCGTGCGTGGCCTTCACGGTGCCGAGCTCCGGAATCGTCACCTGGAAATCGGCCAGCACCTCGAGCAGGAAGGCCTCGAACGCCTCATCGGTGCGGTCGAGCTCGTCGATCAGCAGCACCGGCGCCCCGGACGTGTCGGGCTCGTGCGCCTGCAGCAGCGGCCGCTTGATCAGGAACCGGTCGGAGAAGACGTCATGCGACAGCCGGTCGCGGTCGATGTTTCCTTCGGCCTCGGCGAGCCGGATCGCGATCATCTGCTCGGCATAGTTCCATTCATAGACCGCAGCCGCGACGTCGAGCCCCTCGTAGCACTGCAGGCGGATCAGCCGCCGCCCGAGCGTCGCGGAGAGCACCTTGGCGATCTCGGTCTTGCCGACCCCCGCCTCCCCTTCGAGGAAGATCGGCCGGCCCATCTTGAGGGCGAGAAACAGCACGGTCGCGAGCGAACGGTCGGCGAGGTAGTCGGCCTCGCCGAGCAGGCTCAGGGTGGCGTCGATCGATGCCGGGATGGGGCGGGGGTGTGGGGTCTTGTCCATTGATCCAATCTATATCGTCGCGGCGCCGATGTCGCGCAACACGAAAAGCCCGCAAATGCATGGCGGGGCTGCCGAAAACCGGCGCGCCGGCGGAACGCCGACATAGTGTTCATCTTCTGGCTTAAGGTGAAGCGGTGCGCCGTCGCCTTTGCCGATCAGCCGAAAAATTCTTCTCCGGCTCATGGTGGGGAGCGCGGCCGCACTTGCGGCGGCGCGTCTCGAACCATGGGCCACGGGCGCAAGTGACGCCGCAAATGCGCTCGACCCATCCTTCGAGACACTTGTCTTCGCTCCGCGAAGACAAGCTCCTCACAGGATGAGGAGTCGTGTTTGGCGGCCGAGAGTGCGGGCCTTTTGCCGGCGCAGGCGGTACCTTACATATGACGAAAATCTTCACGGGACCCGCGTCCATGAACAAGCCGGTCGATATCGCGAAAGAAGCCGTGCAATTCCCCACGATCGACGCGGGCGTGCGCATCGGCCATGTCCACCTCAAGGTCGCCGACCTGCAGCGCGCGCTCGACTTCTATTGCGGCGTGCTCGGCTTCGAGCTCACCACGAGCCGGCCCGGGGCCGCCTTCATCTCGGCCGGCGGCTATCACCACCACATCGGGCTCAACACCTGGGAAAGCCTCGGCGGCTCGCCGCCCGCACCCGGGACCACCGGCCTTTATCACACCGCGATCCTATACCCGACGCGGCGCCTGCTCGCCGACGCGCTGCGCCGGCTGATCGTCGCGAAAATCCCGCTCGAAGGCGCGAGCGATCACGGCGTGAGCGAGGCGCTCTATCTGCGCGATCCGGACGACAACGGCGTCGAGCTCTACTGGGATCGGCCGAAAGAGATGTGGCCGCAACGCCCCGACGGCGGCCTGCGCATGTACACCCATCCGCTCGATCTGCGCGATCTTCTGGCGGAGCTCGAGAAGGCGCGGGCATGACGCGCGGCGATCCCGCACTTTTGATGGATCGGCGCAACCGTTTCGTTACCATCCCAGCAATCCCGCCGATTTGTGCGCGCGGCCGCTAACGCGACGCAAACGCGTTCGCTTCTTGAATCGCCCCGGCCGACATCGCGGGGCGAACCATGACGACGAAGACCTTTGGCCGGCGCACGGCGGTGCCGCGCGGCCTCCCGCGCGACCTGCAGCCGGCGCGCGTCGCGGCTGCACCAGCCGCGTCGATCGCCGCGCCGAGCGAGCCGTCCGCCTTTGACGAGATATTCCGCGACAACCCGCTGCTCAACGACCTGCCCTATCTGACGGTGGGTCTGATCGCCCTCTTGGCCCTCATCTTCTGGGCCGAGACGCGTTTCGCCTTCGACATCGCCAAAGGTGGGAATCTGAGCGTGCAGTCGCTGATTGCCTTCGGCGCGGTCAGCCGCGATCTCGTCATCGGGTCCGGGCAGTGGTGGCGGATCGGGCTCGCGCCGCTGTTGCATGCCAGCATCTCGCACATCGTCGGCAACAGCGTTGCGCTGTTCTTCGTCGGCCTGCGGCTCGAGCCGATGATCGGCCGCCGCTGGTTCATTCTCGTCTTCGTCGCGAGCGGGCTCGGCGGCGTCATCGGATCGCTCTGCGGCAATCTGCCCGGCTTGCCGAGCGTCGGCGCCTCGGGCGCGATCACGGGCCTCGTCGCGGCGCTGTTCGTCATGAGCTTCAACCCCTATGCGGACGACGACCAGCAGCAGCGGATGCGCAAGACGGCGCTGCGCTTCGGCGTGCCGGCGCTCCTGCCGCTCGCGTTCGGCGCCTCCGGCCATGTCGACTATTTCGCCCACGCCGGCGGCGCGATCGCAGGCGGCGCGCTCGGCATGGTCATTTGCGCCATCTGGTCCCACAGCCCGCAGCCGCGCTTCGCGCGGCTCGCCGGCATGATCGCACTGACGGGTCTCGCCGGATCGCTCGCCTGTTCGGCCTTTGCGGCCACGCACTTTGGCGCCTACGCGGTCCAGGCGCGGGACTACATTCCGGCCGCCGAGATGCCGGCGACGCTGCAGGCCGGCGCGGAGCGATCCTCCGATCTGCTCGCCCGTTATCCGAAAGATCCGCGCGCCCACCTGCTGCGGGGCTATGCGCTCGGGGAGGCGCAACAGCTCACGGCGGCCGAGGCGGAACTGCGCCAGACGCTCGCGCTGGCATCGACGGATGCCGCCGGCGGCGCTGTACGCGATCAGGCGGAAGTCATGCTCGCCATGGTCCTGCTCGAGCAGGGACGGCGCGACGAGGCCATGCGGCTCGTCGCCAGCGCCTGCCACGCCCGCAGCGAGATGCGGCGCGTGCTGGTGAAAGCGAAGCTCTGCGATTGAGGCGGGCCGTTACCCTCTCCTGCAGGGGGGATCGTCTTGAGCGAAGCGAAAGACGATCCGGAGTGGGGTGACGCCGCCGCGATTCACGACGACGGCCTCGCTTCGCTCGCGGCCCTCCCCCTCCAGGGGACGGTAAAAGATCACAACCTGCCGCTTACTCGGCCGCCGCCGCCACCGCGCGGCGCGCCATCACGCCGATCAGGTGCGCGCGATATTCGGCGCTGCCATGGATGTCGCTCGCGAGGCCGTCGGCCGGCACAGTGAGGCCTTCCAGCACCTTGGGCGAGAAGCGCTTCTTGAGCGCCTCCTCGAACTGCGGCACGCGGAAGACGCCCGACGCGCCGGCGCCGGTCACCGCCACACGGATCTCGGACGGACGCTTGGCGACGAACACGCCGACCAGGGCGTAGCGCGAGGCCGGGTTGCGGAACTTCATGTAGGCCGCCTTCTTGGGCAGCGGGAAGCTCACCTTGGTGATGATCTCGTCGGGCTCGAGCGCGGTCTCGAACAGGCCCTTGAAGAACTCGTCGGCCGGGATCTTGCGCTTGGTCGTGATGATGGTGGCGCCGAGGCCGAGGCACGCCGCCGGATAGTCGGCGTTCGGGTCGTTGTTGGCGACCGAGCCGCCGAGCGTGCCGCGGTGGCGTACCGCCGGATCGCCGATCATGCCGGCGAGGTTGGCGAGCGCCGGGATCGCCTCGCCGACGGTCGGGTCGTTGGCGACGTCGGCGTGGCGCGCGAGCGCGCCGATGACGAGCGAGCGGCCCTTGAGCTCGATGCCGTTGAGGCCCTCGACCCGATCGAGGTCGACGAGATTCGCCGGCGAGGCGAGCCGCATCTTCATGGTCGGCAGCAGCGTCATGCCGCCGGCGAGGAGCTTTGCGTCCTCGAGCTTGCCCATCAGGTTCTGCGCCTGGCGCAGGCCGCTCGCACGATGATAGGTGAAGTTGTACATCCGCTTTCTCCGTCTCTATCCGTTAAATCCGTTCAGGCCGCCTCGTGTGCCTTGTGATGCTTGGCGATCGCCGCCCACACGGCGGCCGGCGTCGCCGGCATCGCGATATTCTCGCTGCCGATCGCATCGGTGATCGCGTTCATGACCGCGGCCGGCGCCGCGATCGCGCCCGCCTCGCCGCACCCCTTCATGCCGAGCGGGTTGCCGGGGCACTTGGTCACGGTGGTGCCGACCGTGAAGGTCGGCAGGTTGTCGGCACGCGGCATGGTGTAGTCCATGAACGAGCCGCTCACGAGCTGGCCGTCGGCGTTGTAGACCACGCCCTCCAACAACGCCTGGCCGACGCCCTGGGCGATGCCGCCGTGCACCTGGCCCTCGACGATCATCGGATTGATCACCACGCCGAAGTCGTCGACCGCGACCCAGTTGGCGATCGTGACGTTCCCGGTCTCGGGATCGATCTCGACCTCGCACAGGTGGCAGCCGGCCGGGAACGTGAAGTTGGTCGGGTCGTAGAACGCGCCCTCCTTGAGGCCCGGCTCGAGCTGCGCGCCGGTGAACTTGTGCGCGATATAGGCGTGCAGCGCGACGTCGCCCCAGGCGGCCGACTTGTCGGTGCCCGCGACGGTGAACTTGCCGTCCTTGAACACGATGTCGTTCTCGGCCGCTTCCAGCAGGTGCGACGCGACCTTCTTGGCCTTGGCCTCGACCTTGTCGAGCGCCTTGACGATCGCCGACATGCCGACCGCGCCCGAGCGCGAGCCGTAGGTGCCCATGCCGAACTGCACCTTATCGGTGTCGCCGTGCACGATCGAGATGTTGCCGATCGGGATGCCGAGCCGCTCGGACACGAGCTGGGCGAACGTCGTCTCGTGGCCCTGGCCGTGGCTGTGCGAGCCGGTCAGCACCTCGACCGAGCCGGTCGGGTTGACCCGCACCTCGGCGGATTCCCACAAGCCGACGCCGGCGCCGAGCGAGCCGACCGCTTGGCTCGGCGCGATCCCGCAGGCCTCGATGTAGGTCGAGAAGCCGAAGCCGCGCAGCTTGCCGTTCCGCTCCGACTCGCGCTTGCGCTTGGCGAGCCCCTTGTAGTCGGCGAGCTCGAGCGCGCGCTTGAGCGAGGCCTCGTAGTCGCCGGCGTCGTAGGCCATGATCACGGGCGTCTGGTGCGGAAACTTGCGGATGAAGTTCTTGCGCCGCAGCTCGGCCGGATCGATGCCGAGCTCGCGCGCGCCCACCTCGACGAGGCGCTCGACAACGAAGGTCGCCTCCGGCCGCCCCGCGCCGCGATAGGCGTCGACCGGCACCGTGTTGGTGTAGACGGCATCGACCTCGCAATAGATGTGCGGGATGTCGTACTGGCCCGACAGCAGCGTGCCGTAGAGATACGTCGGCACCGACGACGAGAAGGTCGACATGTAGGCGCCGATATTGGCGATGGTCTTCACCTTCAGCGCCGTGATCTTGCCGTCGGCGTCGAACGCCATCTCGGCATTGGTGACGTGGTCGCGGCCGTGCGCGTCGGCGATGAACGCTTCGCTGCGGTCCGCGACCCATTTCACCGGCCGACCGGCTCTCTTGGCCGCCCACAGGCACACGACCTCCTCGGGATAGATGAAGATCTTGGAGCCGAAGCCGCCGCCGACGTCGGGCGCGATCACGCGCAGCTTGTGCTCGGGCGCCATGCCGACGAAGGCCGCGATGACGAGGCGCGCCACGTGCGGGTTCTGCGTCGTGTTCCACAGCGTGAAGCTCTCGTTGCCGGCGTCGTACTCGCCGATCGCGGCGCGCGGCTCCATCGCGTTCGGCACCAGCCGGTTGTTGACGATGTGCAGCTTGGTGACGTGCTTGGCTTGTCTGATCGCCTCGGCGGTCGCCTTGTGGTCGCCGAGATGCCACTGATAGATCGTATTGTGCGGCGCGACCTCGTGGATCTGCGGCACGTCCTTGTGTTGCGCCTTGGCGGGATCGGCGACCGCGGGCAGCACCTCGTAGTCGACCACGATCTTCTCGGCCGCGTCCTCGGCCAGGTCGAGCGTCTCGGCCACTACCACGGCGACCGGATCGCCGACGTAGTTGGCGGTGCCGTTGGCGATCGCCGGATGCGGCGCCATCTTCATCGGCGAGCCGTCCTTGGAATGGATCATCCAGCCGCAGATGAGGCCGCCGACCTTGTCCTCGGCGAGATCGGCGCCGGTGAGCACCGCGACCACGCCGGGCATTGCCTTCGCGGCCTCGACGTCGATCGACTTGATCCTCGCCCGCGCGTGCGGCGAGCGCAGGAAGTGCGCATGCGTTTCGCCCGGCCGCGTGATGTCGTCGGTGTACTGGCCTTTGCCGGTGATGAAACGGAAATCTTCCTTGCGGCGCACCGCCGCGCCGATCCCGGTCGCAGTCATGGGCGGACTCCTTGGGTGGAACGTCTCCCTTTTCCGTCAGTCGGCCGCACTGGGAGCGGCCGTGGAATCCATCAAGTCGCCATCGCCTTGGCGCCGGCCGCGATCGCCTTGACGATGTTGTGATAGCCGGTGCAGCGGCAGAGGTTGCCCTCGAGCTCCTCGCGGATGGTCTTCTCGTCGAGGTCGTTGCCCTTGCGGCGCACGATGTCGACCGCCGTCATGATCATGCCTGGGGTGCAGAAACCGCACTGCAGACCGTGGTTCTCGCGGAACGCCTCCTGCATCGGATGCAGCTTCTCGCCGGTCGCAAGGCTCTCGATGGTGCGCACGTCCGCGCCATCCGCGGTCAGCACCAGCATGGTGCAGGACTTCACGGCCTTCCCATTCACGTGCACCACGCAGGCCCCGCACTGCGAGGTGTCGCAGCCGACATGGGTGCCGGTCAGCCGCAGGTTCTCACGTAGGAACTGGACCAGCAGGGTGCGCGGATCGACATCGGCGCTGACGGGCTTGCCGTTCACGATCAACTTGACGGCGGGCATTGAGCTTCTCCCGAATTGTCTGCAAATGGCCTGATTTTCGCGTTCGCCCGAGGCCATGGCGAAATTCACGGGCGGAATCGCGGCGTTTTTGCCCGATTTGCCGGATCGGAACAAGGCGGAGTGTTAACCCACCGCCCCGCAGGGTCAAGGCAGATCGCCGCATGACTTAGGGCGCGGCGGGCCATCAGCCCGCCGCAACGGCGGCGGCGAACTTGGCGAAGAAATCGTCCGCCATCTTCTTTGCGGCGCCGGCGATCAGGCGCTGGCCGAGCTGGGCGAGCTTGCCACCGATCTGCGCCTCGACATTGTAAGTGAGCAGCGTACCGCCGTCCTTCTCGGCGAGCGCCACCACGGCGCCGCCCTTGGCGAAACCCGCGATGCCGCCCTCGCCTTCGCCGGAGATCTTGTAGCCGTTCGGCGGATCGAGGTCGGTGAGATGCACCTTGCCCTTCCACTTCGCCTTCACGGGCCCGATCTTGGTCACGGCGATCGCCTGGAATTCGGTGTCCGAGCTCTTGTCGAGCTGCTCGCAACCCGGGATGCAGGCTTTGAGCACCGCGGCGTCGTTGAGCTTCGCCCACACCGCCTCGCGGGTCGCGTTGAGCTGGACCTCTCCGTTCATCGTCATGGCCATGGCGGCGTCTCCTCGATCAGCAAATAGCACTCCGTCATGCCCGGGGCTTGTCCCGGGCATCCACGTCTTTCACGTCTTTGGACTCTGCAATGAAGAAAGACGTGGAGGGCCGGGACAAGCCCGACCATGACGGCTTTAGAGCGAATGGATCGCTCTGGAAAGGGGCGGAAACTGGCGAGCCGCCCCGCAAGCCATGCGTCTGTTCCCCCGGGGTTGGCGGCAGCCACGCGGGCGGGTAAGGGTGTGCCGCCGGAGGCTTATTTTCGCTCATGACCGAAGCGCTTGCGCCTTCCTCCTTGCTATTGCCGATGTTTTCCAGCTCGGCCATGCGGGCCGTGGTCGACGATCGCGCCCGCATTCAGCGCATGCTCGACTTCGAGGCGGCGCTGGCCCGCGCCGAGGCGGCCGTCGGCGTCATCCCGCACGAAGCCGTCGATCCGATCGTGGCGGCCGCACAGGCCGACAAATACGACCTGGCCGCGATCGCCGCCGCGGCGCCGGCCGCCGGCAATGTGCTGAGCCCCCTGATGGCGGCGCTGACCGCCGAGGTCGGCAAGACGAGCGTCGACGCTGCCGCCTTCGTGCATTGGGGCGCCAGCAGCCAGGATGCGATCGACACCGCGCTGGTGCTCGAGCTGCGCGCCGGCCTCGATGTCCTGCTCGCCGATCTCGACCGCGCGGTCGCAGCCTATGTGGCGCTCGCGGGCCGCTATCGGCGCACCGCGACGGTCGCGCGCACCGCCTTGCAGCACGCGCTGCCGATGCCGTTCGGGCTCAAGGTCGCGGGTTACGCCGGCGCCCTCGGCCGCGCGCGCGAGCGCTTGAAGCGACTGCGCCGCGAGGCGCTGATCATGCAGTTCGGCGGCGCCGCGGGCACGCTCGCCTCGCTCAACGAGCGTGGCTTCGACGTGTACGAGCGCCTCGCCGCGCTGCTCGACCTGCCGCTGCCCGACGCGCCCTGGCACAGCCATCGCGACCGCCTCGCCGAGGTCGCGGCCGCGCTCGCGATCCTCGCCGGCACCTGCGGCAAGATCGGCCGCGACGTGGCGCTGCTGATGCAGACCGAGGTCGCCGAGGCGTTCGAGCCGGCGCCCTCGGGCAATGGCGCCACCCCGCCGCGCCAGCGCCAGCCGATCGCGGCCGCGACCGTCGCGGCCTGCGCCACCATGGCGGCGCCGCTCGCCGCCACCATCATGGGCGCCGAGTCGCACGAGCACGAGCGCGCCGCCGGCGCCTGGCAATCCGAATGGGCGACGTTTCCGGCGCTCCTGCTCGCGGTGTCGGGCGCGCTCGCCGGCATCGCCGACATCGGCGAGCGGCTCGACATCGACAACGAGCGCATGCGAGCCAATTTCGAGGTCACCAACGGGCTGATCGTCGCCGAAGCCGTCGCGGCCGCGCTGGCCGAGAAGCTCGGCAAGTCGATCGCCGCCCAGGTGATGGACGAAGCGGTGGCGAAGACGCTCGCCGAGAAGCGCCACCTGCGCGACATCCTCGGCGAGGACGAGCGCGTCACCTTGATGATGACGCCCGGCGAGGTCGCCCGCCTGTTCGAGCCGCTCTCGTATCAAGGCGTGGCGCAGACCTTCATCGAGCGGCTGGTCGCCTCCGCGCAGTCGCGCGTGCCGCGACGATAGGATTCCGTCATGGGCGGGCATAGCCGTTCGGGGAACGGCGTCGCTTCGCTCGCCTATGTCCCGGCGCGCTCACGGCGGACGACATCAAGGAGATCATCCTGCCGCAGACGGCTTATTGCGGGGCGCCCGCCGGCAATCATGCCGTTCCGCGAAGCAGGCGAGATCGTCAAGGGAATTGGAGAATTCAGAAAAAATTCAGGGTAAATCTCCTGACGGCCGCTAGCGCCGCAACAAACGTCGGTTTCAATATTCGCGTGTGTGCCAGCACTCTCGGTTTACAGGCCGAAAAGGCCTCGCACGGAGGATTTTCATGCAATCGTCTCGCATGCGATCGACATCGCTGTTGGCATTGGGCTGCGCTCTCGCGCTCTCGGTCGCCGCGCATGCGGACCCGCTGCTGCGTTCGGGCATCGGCCTCACGAGCTGCGCCAAGCTCGCGGCCGACCTCAAGGTCGGCGGCGGGCTCGACCACTTGCCCAACGCGCTGCTGTTCTACTGGGCGCAGGGCTACATGAGCGCCGCCAACATCCACATGCTCAACGAGAACACCGACTATGTCGACGTCGGTGCGGTCGACGAGCCGACCATCACCAAGGTCGTGGTCGAGTTCTGCAAGGCCAATCCGGACAAGAAGCCCGTCAACGCGATCGACAAATTCCTGCAGGATGCCAAGAAGATCGAGGCGCAGAAGTCCGACGCGTTCGATCCATGGGAGCATTGATGAGGGGCGAATAGCGAATAGGGAGTAGCGAATAGGAAGCAGTGCTACTTGCCTATTCGCCACGCGCCATTCGCACCCCTACCCGCCCCCCTGCTCGCGAAAATCCTGCGGCGTCGTCCCGGTCTGCTTTCTGAAGAAGCGGGCGAAATGCGACGGATCGGAGAACGCGAGATCGTACGCGATCTCGTGGATCGCCACATTGGTGAAGACGAGCTGGCGCTTCGCCTCGGTGAGCACGCGCTGGCGGATCAGGTGGCCGGCGGTGACGCCGGTCGCGCGCTTGACGATGTCGTTGAGGCGATCGGGCGTCATCGCGAGCTTCTCGGCATAGAAGCCGAGCAGCCGCTGCTTGCGGAAATGCTCCTCCAACAGCCCGCGCAAGGCCTCGACGGTCGGATCGGTCGGCTTGAGCGTGATCGCGCCGGTGCGCGCCCGGCTCGCCGCGAGGCGCGCCACCGCGATCGCGAGCAGCGCCAGGTACCCGCGCATGGCCAGCCGATAGCCTTCGCGCGCGAGGAAGCGCTCCTCGTAGAGGTCGCGGCAGAGGCCCGAGAGACGCGCGAGCTCCTCCTCGGCGAGCGGCACCACGGGCTCGGCCGCGAGCGCGCGCAGGCGGGCGAGCGCCTCGACGTCGCGCCCGCCGAGGCCGTGCGTCACGTCCTCGGTGAAGCTCACCACCCAGCCCTCGGTCTCCTGCGGCGTGAAGCGGAAGCCATGCGCGACCGTCGCCGGCAACAGGATCGCGGCCGGCGCCGAAAACGGCGCGGCCGACGCCTCCACGTTCATGTGGCCGCCGCCGCGCTCGATCAGCAGGATCTGGAAGAGGTTGCGATGACGATGCGCCCGGATCGTCCAATCGTGCACCGAGGAGCGCGACGAGATCGTCTCGATGTGGATGAAGTCGAATGCCTGATCGTCCGGCGGATCGCCGTAGAGGTGAAACAACGGCAGGGCGAGCGACATGCCCACAAGCTTAGCGCAGTTCGGACCGGCCTGGATATCGTCTCGGAGGCGTCGCGCACAGCCAAAATGACGCGCGACTGCAGTTTTCGACGGAAACTGCGAGCTCCGGGATTGGGCGGCCGCGCGCGGCGTGATCCTCTCGAGGGGCGTTGGTAGGCTACCGTTTCGACCCCCGTGGCGAGTAAAAAAGCTCCGGCTAAGAGGGGACTGGCTATGGCGCAGCTCGATTGGGTCCCAGTGCCCGGCGGTTGAAAGAATTCCCGGCAAGGTTGGGGGCATGGGTCTTTCGCGGGACCCGTTTGCCCGTCGCGACCGTCGTCGAAAATCTGGAAGACTTGAGCGTCGAGGAAGAGATGGAGCAATTCGACGTTACGCGCGATCAGATCACGGCGGTGCTGGATTTCGTGGCACAAAGCCTGAAAGCTTCGGGCGAGCAATCTATGCCCGCTGATGCTCATCCTCTTTGACCCCGAAACGCCTAAGGGTCGCATCCGCGCGCGCGCAGGCCACACGGTTATCACGGCCCAGGCGAGAGGATGGGACACGCTCGACAATGGGGGCACTACTCCAAGCTGCCGCGGCAGCCGCTGTCGACCTTCTGCTCACGACCGACCGGCGTATCCGCTACCAGCAGAACCTCACGGCACGAAAATTTGCGATCGTTGTTCTAAGCCGTTCCACGAAGTGGTCGCGCGTCGAACTCGAGTTTGAACGCATCGTCGCTGCTGTCGGCGTGGCGCAACCCGGCATGTACACCGAGGTCGAGATTCCCTTCAGGTAGCCGCCGGGCGGCCTCGGTCTCATTCCTGAGATACCGTGTGGGCCTCTCGAAGCGCGCAAACGCAAGGCCCCGCTCAAAACGAGCGAGGCCTGCGGGGAGAGCGTGTTGAAGCTGGATTTAGCGGTTGCGGTCGCCGCCGTCCTGGCTGCCCTGTTGGCCGCCACTGTGCTGCCCGGCATGCTGCTGACCGCCGTGCTGGCCGCCCTGACCGGGATTCTGGGTCTGCTGGCCAGGTCGCTGGCCGCCCTGCTGCTGACCGGGCTTCTGCCGGTTGGCTTGCTGGCCATGGTTAGGGTTCTGCGGATTTCGGCTCATCGCTTTCTCCCATGAGCCCCGGCCCCGTCCCGAAACCCTCGAATGCGACCAACGTTCCTGATCCGACAGTGGAACAAAGCTGCCGTGGTTGACGATGTCGAAAGCGCAGCTGGGCGATGTTCAGTCAAAGGCAAGCGACGATGCGTGCCACCGCGCCTACACGCGTTTGTACGCGCGGTCATGATAGACGAGCGCCGGCCCGGATGCGCCCATCTGCACCGCCGCGACCGCGCCGAAGATCACGTAGTGGCTCGCCACCGCCTTCACCTCGATGACGCGGCAATCGAGCGCGACGACGGCGGTCGCAAGCACCGGGGCGCCGGTTGCGAGCGCGCCCCAGGCGCCGAGCTGGAAGCGCGCCTCCGCCTGCGCGCCGGTGCGGCCCGCGAACATGTCGGCGATCGGCTCGGCGTCGGCGCCGAGCGTGTTGACGCAGAAGGCGCCGTTCTGCCGCATCAGCGGTCCGCCCTGGCTCTTGCGGTTGATGCACACGAGCACGGTCGGCGGCGCGTCCGACACCGAGCACACGGCGGTCGCCGTGAAGCCGGTCTTGCCGGCGGGGCCCGCCGTCGTCACCACGTGCACGGCGGCGCCGAGACGGCTCATCGCCTCGCGAAACTGCAGCGGGTCGACGGTCGCGACATGATCCTCGCCGACCGCCTCGAAGGCGCCGGCCATCGCGTCGTCGGGGCGTTGGTCGATCCAGCTCATCTGCTTGCGACTCGAAGCATAACAGCAAGCAGCCCAACGGTCATGGGCAGGCGTGGGCATGGCCCCGTTGCGGTTCCCGAATGGTGAACGGGAGTTGGCGAATAGGGAATAGCGAGTAGCGATTGGCGAATGGTGAAAGATGCGCCGCCGCTCTTCCCTGTTCGCTATTCGCTATTCGCTACTCCCCATTCGCCATTGGCTACGGCGCTTTCGCCTTCTCGCCCGGATTGAGCCAGGTCGCGTCGGTCCAGCCGTTCTCGTCGTAGTCGGCCATGCAGTCCTCGGCGAGGCCGATCATGCGGTCGAGGGCGCCGGAGGTGCGCGCGTTCCACAGCGCCTGGATGCGGATGTCCTCGTGATTGCCGGCGTAGTTGCGCTCGTAGAGCTCGTGGCGGGCGCCGAACTCGGTGCCGATCGCGTCCCACAGGAGCTTCATGACCTTGATGCGCTCCTTGTGGCCGATGCCGTGCGAGCCGCGCACGTAGCGCACCAGGTACTTGTCGATGTCGGGGTTCTGGAAGTCCTTTGCGGACGACGGAAGATAGATGAGCGCCGAGGCGACGATCTTCTCCACGATCTCGCGGACGCGGCCATAGGCGTCGCCCGCGAACACGCGGTAGCTCGAGCCCGACTGCGCGTTCGGCAGCACCGTGTCGCCGACCCATGCCACCGGGTTCATGGCCATCGCGTCGGACAGCGCCCAGAACAGATTGCGCCACGCGATGATCTCGCCGAGCATCGCCTGGTTGCCGCGGAATTCGTCCGAGCCGATCGCGTGCAGCGCCTTGGCGATGATGCCGACGAGGAAGTCGAGCTTGACGGCGAGCCGCGTGCAGCCCTGGAACTGGTAGCCGGCGAGGAAACCGGAGCGGGGATAGAACGTCTTGAGCTTCTCGATGTCGCGGTGGACCAGCACGTTCTCCCACGGCACCAGCACGTTGTCGAAAACGAAGATGGCGTCGTTCTCGTCGAAGCGCGACGACAGCGGATAGTCGAACGGGCTGCCGACCGCGTCCGCGGTCGCCTCGTAGGAGGTGCGGCAGATCAGCTTCACGCCCGGCGCATTCATCGGCGCGATGAACATCACGGCGAGGTCGGGATCGTTGACCGGCATGGCGGCGTTCTGGCCGAGGAAATTGTAGTGCGTGATGGCGGAGGACGTCGCCACCACCTTGGCGCCCGACACGATGATGCCGGCGTCGGTCTCCTTCTGGATGTTGATGAACACGTCCTTGACCTGCTCGGCAGCCTTGTCGCGATCGACCGGCGGATTGACGATCGCGTGGTTCATGAACAGGACGTTGTCCTGCGCGCGCCGATACCAGCGCTTGGCGTTGTCGGCGAACTTTCCGTAGAACTCGTAATTGGCGCCGAGCGTGTTCATCAGCGACGCCTTGTAATCGGGCGTGCGGCCCATCCAGCCGTAGGTCATGCGTGCCCAGGTCGCGATCGCCTCGCGCTGGGCGATGAGATCGTCGCGCGACCGGGCGACGCGGAAAAATTTATGGGTGAAGCCGCCCGTTCCCGAATCGGTCGGGCCGGTCAGCACGCCCTGGCTCGCGGGATCGTGCAGCGCGTCGTAGAGCCGCGCGATCGAGCGCGCGGAATTGCGGAAGGCCGGATGGATGGTGACGTCGGCGACGCGCTCGCCCTGGATGTAGACCTCGCGCCCGTCGCGCAGGCTCTCGAGATATTCGGCGCCGGTGAACGGCCGGTTCTTGCCGGCGATGATGTCCTCGGGCTTGCGCTCGCTCATGCTCATCCGCTCGTGATCGTCCGCCGTGCGGCAGATGAATCATGTTTTAGCCGACCGCCCAACGCAAATACAGGAACCGCGGACCTAGGGGCGATCGGCGCGGATCAATCAGGAGGTGCGTGCGTCCGAGGCGCCGAGCGGCGCCGTGGCGTCGTCTTGCGCCGGCGTGCGGAACGGCTGTGTCAGCAGCCGGTCGACGCGCAGCTCGCCGCGCTCGCGGAAGATCGGCAGCCCGATGGTCATGGCGTCGTGACCGGCCGCCGGCGCGGCCCGGTAGGTGCCGAACAGCCTGTCCCACCACGGCAGATTGAAGCCGAAATTGCTGTCGGTCTCGGCGCGCAACACGGAGTGATGCACACGGTGCATGTCGGGCGTCACCACGACGAGGCGCACCGCGCGATCGAGCCAGCGGGGCAGCATCGCGTTCGCGTGGTTGAACATCGACGTGGCGTTGAGCACGACCTCGAAGGCGACGACGGCGGCAGCCGGGATGCCGAGCAGCGCGACGGTCGCGATCTTGATCGCCATGGAGATGAGAATTTCGATGGGATGGAAGCGCACTCCCGTGGTGACGTCGATGTCGAGATCGGCATGGTGCATGCGGTGCAGCCGCCACAGCCACGGCACATGGTGGAAGACGACGTGCTGGCCATAGATGACGAGATCGAGAACGACGAAGCCGACGACCCCGGCGGGCCAGCCGGGCCATCCAATCAGGTGGAACAAGCCAAATCCGCGCGCCGCCACGATCAGCGCGACGCCCACCGCCGCAGTCGGGATCAGGAGGCGTACCGCAAGCGCATCGACGATCAGGATGGCGAGATTGCTCGGCCAGCGCGCCGCACGGCCGACCGCCCACGGGCGGCGCGGCGCGAGAATCTCCCAAAGGGCCATCGCGAGGAAGATGCCCGTAAAAGCCGCGAGACGGATGGTGTGGTCGTTCATTGGGCGCCGGCTCTCGCGAAAGCCGATCTTATATCGCAATCGGTCAAAAATCCGGCATCCGTGCCTGCGGCGGAGCCCCTCGTTCGGAAACGCCCGCTATTACGCACGCACTCGATATGCTACCTCGGCGCGCACCGGCCGATCGAGCCGCAACGGAACACACAGCCGCGCCCCGCCGTCGCGTTGCCGCCCCGCGAGGCCCCTGTTAAGAATTGGCAAGGCGGTTGCATGTCGGAACGCTGCCGCCAGCCGGGAACGCGGGGGCGGCCGCGCAGGGGAGCCACGGCACGCATGGATATCTTCGTCCAGCAGCTGATCAACGGCATCACGCTCGGCTCGATCTACGGCCTGATCGCAATCGGCTACACGATGGTGTTCGGCATCATCGGCATGGTGAACTTCGCGCACGGCGACGTTTTCATGGTCTCGGCCTTCATCGGCCTGATCACGCTGCTGGTGGTGACCACGTGGCTCGGCATCGCCTCGGTCGCGCTGGCGCTGCTGATCGTGCTGATCGTCGCCATGGTGCTGACCTCGCTCGTCAACTGGGCGATCGAGCGCGTCGCCTACCGGCCGCTGCGCGGCTCGTTCCGCCTCGCCCCGCTGATCTCGGCGATCGGGATGTCGATCTTCCTCTCCAACTTCGTGCAGGTCGCACAGGGCCCGCGCAACAAGTCGATCCCGCCGCTCGTCCCGGGCGAGCTCGCGCTGTTCAACCAGAACGGCTACCAGGTCACGCTGTCCTACAAGCAGATGATCGTGTGGGGCGTCACCGCGGTGTTGCTGCTCGCGTTCTGGTACGTCGTGGCGAAGACCCCGCTCGGCCGCGCTCAGCGCGCCTGCGAGCAGGACCAGAAGATGGCGGCCCTGCTCGGCATCGACGTCGACCGCACCATCTCGATCACCTTCGTGATGGGCGCCGCCCTCGCGGCGGTCGCCGGCACGATGTACCTCATGTTCTACGGCGTCGTGAATTTCTCCGACGGCTTCGTGCCCGGCGTGAAGGCGTTCACCGCCGCGGTGCTCGGCGGCATCGGCTCGCTGCCCGGCGCGGTGATCGGCGGCCTCCTGATCGGGCTGATCGAGACCTTGTGGTCGACCTACTTCTCGATCGACTACAAGGACGTCGCCGCCTTCTCGGTGCTCGCCATCACGCTGATCTTCCTGCCCCAGGGCCTGCTCGGCCGGCCCGACGTCGAGAAAGTCTGACATGCCGGGAGCCGTTGCGCGCTTCGATTTCTTCGGCGTCCTAAAGGGCATCGATTTCATCGGCGCCCTCAAGGACGCTGGGCTCACCGCCCTCCTCGCCTTCTTCCTGCTGCTGCCGCTGATCGGCTTCAACACGTTCCAGGACATCCACAACGAGCTCACGCTCGCCGCGCGCTGGCCGCTCCTGTTCAAGTTCGTCGCGATAGCCGGCGTCGGCCGGCTGGCCTGGCTGATCACCATCGCGCCCTGGCTCGAGTGGCGCGCGCTCAAACCGCGCGAGCCGAGCGCGACCGCGACACGCCTGCGCGCGGTCTTCGCGCGCTGGTTTGCGCCCTCCGCCATCGGCTTCGTGCTGATCTACCCGGCGCTGGTGCTGCTCCTCGTCGGCTTCACCGGCGCCGCCAAGTGGGTCGACAATTTCGGCATCCAGATCCTGATCTATGTCATGCTCGGCTTCGGCCTCAACATCGTGGTCGGCCTCGCGGGCCTGCTCGACCTCGGCTACGTGGCGTTCTACGCGGTCGGCGCCTACTCGTACGCACTGCTCGCCAAGACCTTCGGCTTCTCGTTCTTCACCCTGCTGCCGCTCGCCGGCTGCCTGGCGGCGTTCTGGGGCATCCTGCTCGGCTTTCCGGTGCTGCGGCTACGCGGCGACTATCTCGCCATCGTCACGCTCGCGTTCGGCGAGATCATCCGCTTGGTGCTGATCAACTGGGTGCCGGTGACAAACGGCTATGCGGGCATCTCCGGGATCCCGCGGCCGACCTTCTTCGGCATTCCGTTCAATGCCGACGACGACGGCTTCGCGGCCGTCTTCGGCCTCGAGTTCAGCCCGATCTATCGCACCATCTTCCTCTATTACGTGATCCTCGCGCTGGCGATGCTCACCGCGTTCGTGACCGTGCGGCTGCGCCGGCTGCCGATCGGCCGCGCCTGGGAGGCGCTGCGCGAGGACGAGATCGCCTGCCGCTCGCTCGGCATCAACACCACCAACACCAAGCTCACGGCGTTCGCGATGGGCGCCATGTTCGCCGGCTTCGCCGGCTCGTTCTTCGCCGCGCGGCAGGGCTTCATCTCGCCTGAGTCTTTCACCTTTCTCGAGTCCGCGACGATCCTCGCCATCGTCGTCCTCGGCGGCATGGGCAGCCAGATCGGCGTCGCCATCGCGGCGATCGCCATGATCGGCGGCACCGAGATCCTGCGCGACCTCGATTTCCTCAAGTACTATTTCGGCCAGGACTTCGATCCGACCCAGTACCGCATGCTGCTGTTCGGCTTCGCCATGGTGGCCATCATGGTGTGGCGCCCGCGTGGGCTGATCTCGACCCGCGCGCCCTCGGTCTTCCTCAAGGAGCGCAAGACCATCTCGGCGAGCCTGGTCAAGGAAGGGCACGGCTGATGGGCGCCGCCGCCGAGCCGCTGCTCACGGTCGAGCATCTCGTCATGCGCTTCGGCGGGCTGGTCGCCGTGCACGACCTCTCCTTCGCGGCCGCGCGCGGCGAGATCACCGCGCTGATCGGCCCGAACGGCGCCGGCAAGACCACCGTATTCAACTGCATCACGGGCTTCTACAAGCCGACCGAGGGCCGCATCGCGCTGGTGCACGGCGCACCGACGCTGTGGAACGAGCTCGACGCGTTGACCCGGCGCGGCGACCGCAGCGCGCAGACCGCCGACGGCGCCCTCTTCCTGCTCGAGCGCATGCCCGACTACCTCGTCGCGCAAAAGGCGCGCATCGCCCGCACGTTCCAGAACATCCGCCTGTTCGCCGGCATGACGGTGCTGGAGAATCTGCTGGTCGCCCAGCACAATCCGCTGATGGTGGCGTCCGGCTACACGCTCCTCGGCGTGCTCGGCATCGGCTATCGCGGCGCCGAGCGCGCCGCGATCGACAAGGCGCGCCACTGGCTCGAGCTCACCCGCCTCACCGACCGCGCCGACGACCCCGCCGGCGACCTGCCCTACGGCGCCCAGCGCCGGCTCGAGATCGCCCGCGCGATGTGCACCGACCCGGTGCTGCTCTGCCTCGACGAGCCCGCCGCCGGCCTCAACCCGCGCGAAAGCGCCGATCTCAACGCGCTGATCACCTCGATCCGCGACGACCATCACACCTCGGTGCTGCTGATCGAGCACGACATGTCGGTGGTGATGGAGATATCCGACCACATCGTCGTGCTCGATTACGGCGTCAAGATCGCGGACGGCACGCCGAGCGCGATCCGCAACGACGCCAAGGTGATCGCCGCCTATCTGGGCGTTGCCGACGAGCGCGCGGTCGAGGCCGTCGAGGCGGAGGTCGGGCTGTGAGCGCGGCGGCGGCCGAGCCGCTCCTCGCGGTGCGCGGCGTGAAATCGTTCTACGGCGCCGTGATGGCGCTCAAGGGCGTCGACCTCGACGTCAACGAGGGCGAGATCGTCACCCTGATCGGCGCCAACGGCGCCGGCAAATCGACCCTGATGATGACCATCTTCGGCAAGCCGCGCGCGCGCGAGGGCCGCATCACCTTCGCGGGCCGCGACATCACCGAGCTGCCCACCCACCAGATCGCCCGCCTCAAGATCGCCCAGGCGCCCGAGGGCCGTCGCATCTTTCCGCGCATGACCGTAATGGAGAACCTGCAGATGGGCGCGACCGTCAATCCGGACGGCGACTTCGCGGCCGATCTCGAGCGCGTCTTCGCGCTGTTCCCCCGCCTCGCCGAGCGCCAGACCCAGCGCGGCGGCACGCTGTCGGGCGGCGAGCAGCAGATGCTGGCGATCGCCCGCGCCCTGATGGGCCGCCCCCGCCTGCTCCTGCTCGACGAGCCCTCGCTCGGCCTCGCGCCGCTGATCGCCCAGCAGATTTTCGACACCGTGCGCGAGCTCAATGCGCGCGACGGCATGACGGTGTTCCTGGTCGAGCAGAACGCCTTTCACGCCCTCAAGCTCGCCCACCGCGGCTACGTGATGGTCAATGGCCTGATCACGCTCACGGGCCGCGGCGCCGAGCTGCTGCAGCGCCAGGAGGTGCAGGCGGCCTATCTCGAAGGGGGACGGCATTGATGCGAAAGGCGAATAGCGAATGGCGAGTAGCGAATAGGCATGAATCCCATGCACCAGCTCATCTATGAGGACGACGCGCTGCGCAGCTTCCTGCTCTTCACCATCCTGCTCGGCGGCGGCGCCGCTTGGCTCGCGGGGCGCGCGATCGCGCAGACCTGGCGTCCGTGGTGGAGCGCCGTCGCCTACATGCTGATCCTCGGCCTCGCGGTGCGCTTCTTCCACTATGCGCTGTTCTCCGGCACGCTTCTGTCGCTCCACTACTACGTGGTCGATACCGCCATCCTGATCGGGATGGCGACCCTCGGCTTCCGCGCGCGACGGCAGGCCCAGATGGCGCGCCAATACGGGTTCCTGCAGACGATCGCGCCGCCGGCTGCCGCGCGGCAGGACGCCGCGCCCTGACGACCTCGGCGAATGACGAAGATCAGCCCCGGATTTTGCGCTTTTCTCGCGTTGCAAATTAGCGGATGATCCTGGGCAGTCGCAGCCCGGCTGAACTCGAGTTCGGCTTGGGCTGCCGCAACCGCGGGGAGATACGCATGACCAGATTGAAGACGCTCGGCCTTGCGCTGGGCCTCAGCGTCGCCGTGGCGGGCTACGCCTCGGCCGACATCAAGATCGGTGTCGCCGGCCCGATGACCGGCGGCAACGCGACCTTCGGCGCCCAGCTCAAGCAGGGTTCCGAGCAGGCGGTCGCCGACATCAACAAGGCCGGCGGCATCCTCGGCCAGAAGCTCGTGATCGAGATCGGCGACGACCGCGCCGACCCGAAGGAAGGCGTGTCCGTCGCCAACAAATTCGCCGCCGACGGCGTCAAGTTCGTGGTCGGCCACTTCAACTCCGGCGTCACCATCCCGGCCTCGGAAGTCTACCAGGAGAACGGCATCCTCGAGATCTCGCCCTCCGCCACCAACCCGAAGGTCACCGATCGCAAGATGTGGAACATCTTCCGCGTGTGCGGCCGCGACGACCAGCAGGGCGGCGTCGCCGGCGCGATCATCGCGCAGCGGTTCAAGGGCAAGAAGATCGCCTTCGTGCACGACAAGACGACCTACGGCCAGGGTCTCGCCGAGGAAGCGCGCAAGTCGCTCAATGCCCACGGCATGAAGGAAGTGTTCTTCGAGGGCGTCAACAAGGACGACAAGGATTTCACCGCCCTCGTCTCCAAGCTCAAATCGGTCAATCCCGACCTGGTCTACTGGGGTGGCCTGCAGGACACCGGCGGCCTCATCCTGCGCCAGATGCGCGACCAGGGCCTCAAAGCGCCGCTGATGGGCGGCGACGGCATCGCCGACGACGAGTTCGCCTCGATCGCGGGTCCCGGCGCCGAAGGCACGCTGATGACCTTCTCGCCCGATCCGCGCACCAACGCCAAGAACAAGGCGATCATCGACCTCTTTCGCAAGCAGCGCGGGTTCGAGCCGCAGGCCTACACGCTCTACAGCTACGCGATCGTGCAGGTCTACAAGCAGGCGGCGGAAGCCGCGAAGTCGCTCGACAGCAAGAAGGTCGCGGCGGTGATACACTCCGGCAAGGTGTTCCACACGGTGCTGGGCGACATCTCGTTCGACCAGAAGGGCGACATCAACGGCTACCTGGTCGACGGCAAGAACAAGGACCGCTACGTGCTCTACATCTGGAAGAAACAGCCGGACGGCCACATCACCTACGTCGAAGCGCCGCCGATGACCAACTGAGGAGGCCATCCGGCCGAACGCACAAAGTGAGAGCGTCACGGCCGGGCCAAAGCCCGGCCGTTTCGCTTAGATCCGTCGGCGAGCATAGCCCGTTCGAAGAACGCGTCACTTCGCTCGCCTATGTCCCGCCTATCGGCCTCTTCGCGCCGCCGAGAGGCGGATGCCCGGCAATTCCCCGGCACGACGTCGCGACTAAGGACGAGAAAATCCACGGCTAGCCGATCTTGCTGAGCGCCGGAAACCAGTCGAGGAGCCAGTTGCCCACCTGGCCGACGAATCCGGTGAGGAACGCGACGCCCGTGAGCACCATGAGCATGCCCATGGCGCGCTCGACCTTGGCGACATGGCGCTTGAACCGGGCCAGGAATGCGGCGAACGGCTCGACCGCGAAGGCGGCGATCAGGAACGGAATGCCGAGGCCCGCCGAATAGACCGCGAGCAGCCCGGCGCCTTTCGCCACCGTCTCCTTCGAGGCCGCGACCGCGAGGATCGCGGCGAGGATCGGACCGATGCATGGCGTCCAGCCGAACGCGAAGGCGAGCCCCATGACGTAGGCGCCCCACAGGCCGACCGGCTTCGCCATCTCCCAGCGCTTCTCGCGCATCATCGGCGCAATGCGCGTGAGCCCGAGGAAATGCAGGCCCATGATGATGATGATGATGCCCGCCGCGATCGCGAGCTCGGCCGAATAGCGCCGGATCAGCACGCCGATCACGCTGGCGCTCGCCCCGAGCGCGACGAACACGGTAGAGAAGCCGGCGACGAACAGCAGCGCCGCCAGTATCGTCTCGCGTCGCACCCGCGGCTCGGGCTCCGCCTCGGCGAAGCGCTCGAGCGACGCGCCGGCGAGATAGACGAGATACGGCGGCACCAGCGGCAGCACGCAGGGCGATAGAAAGCTGAGCAGGCCCGCAAGCAGGGCGGCCGCGATTGAGACGTCGGACGACATGGCGCCCTTGATGCGATGGTGGGCGGCGCGATGCAAGCGGCGGCATGCCATGATGGCTCGATTGTGAAGTCGCGTGAGGCACCTCCCTGGATTGACCGCGGCAACGAAAACGAGACACTCGACCCCATGCGCAATCTGATCACCGACGTTCCCGGCGTGACGATCGGCCACGCCCAGGATGCGCGGCTCGCCTCCGGCGCGACCGCGATCGTGTTCGACCGGCCGGCGGTCGCTGCCGTCGACGTGCGCGGCGGGGCCCCCGGCACGCGCGAGACCGACCTGCTCGACCCGGGCATGCTGGTCGAGCACATCGACGCCATCGCGTTGTCGGGCGGCTCGGCGTTCGGCCTCGATACGGCGAGCGGCGTGCAGGCCTGGCTGCGCGAGCACGGACGCGGCTTTGCGGTCGGCCCGGCGCGCGTGCCGATCGTGCCGGGCGCGATCCTGTTCGACCTCAACAACGGCGGCGACAACGACTGGGGCCGCTATCCGCCCTATCGCGAGCTCGGCTACGCGGCCGCCGTCGCGGCGGGCGCCGATTTCGCGCTCGGCAGCGTCGGCGCCGGCCTCGGCGCGCGCACCGTCAACTTCAAGGGCGGCATCGGCTCGGCGGCCGCGGCCTGCGACGGCTTCACGGTTGGCGCCATCGCGGCCGCGAATGCGGCCGGCAGCATCGTGGTCGAGGACGGCCCGTGGTTCTGGGCGGCGCCCTTCGAGATCGCCAACGAGTTCGGTGGCCGCGGTTTCCCCTCGCCGCTTCCGGCCCGCGCGCTCGAGCCGCGCACCAAAGGCAGCGTGCGCGCCAACACCACGCTCGCCGTCGTCGCAACCGACGCGGCGCTGACCAAGTCGCAGGCGCGGCGCCTCGCCGTGATGGCGCAGGATGGGCTCGCCCGCGCGATCTTTCCCGCGCACACTCCGCTCGATGGCGACCTCCTGTTCGCCGCATCGACGGGCCGCCGGCCGCTCACCGATCCGGTCCATGGTCTCATGCGGCTCGGCACCGTGGCCGTGCAGGTGGTGGCGCGCGCGATCGCGCGCGGCATCTACGAGGCCGAGGCCTTGCCGAGCGATCCCCTGCCCGGCTGGCGCGCTACTTTTGGAACCTGACTCGTCCACAGCACCATCGGCGCAGACGATTTTTTGCCGCAAACCGTTCTCGCTTCAGCGCGCCAATTCGGTTAAAATAACCATAATCTGACGTGGAGCCGGCTTGGGCGCTCTTCGGCCCCCTTTGGGGCTGCTCCGGGATCCGTTCCGCCCTAACATCGCGGCGGGGCAAAGTTGCGTTTGAGGAGACGGGTTGATGCGTGCCGCAGTTGCGATCGGTGGCTTGTTGGTCGCCGGATGCCTTGGAGCCTACGGCGCCGTCGAGGCGCAGAAGTTTCCGATCATCGACAAGGTCGCATCGACCATCACGTCGACGATCCGCTCGGCGATCGGCGATACGGGCATGCCGACGGCGACAACCGCGTCGGCCGCGCCGGTCGCGGCCCCGCCGGTGCAGCCGCAGGCGCCGCGCGCGGTCGTGACCGAGATTCCGGTGCAGACCCTGGCACCGCAGGCGGCACCGCCGCCACAAGCGACATCAGCGCCTGTCGTCGCATCCCAAGCCACCCCCAAAGCCGCCGCCACGCCGCCCGCAGCTGCGCCGCAGATTGCCCCTGCGCCGCAAGCCGCACCCGCGCCGCAGACTGCCGCCGCGCCGCAGGCTGCGCAGCCGCCCGCACCCACATCCGCGCCGGGCATGCAACTCGCCGCCGCGCAGGCCACTCCCGCAGCGCCGGCCGCGCCCGCCGCCCCAGCCGCGCAGCCCGCGCCTGCGGCCAACGCCGGCCCGCCGCCCACTCCGATGCCGGTGCCGCCGCCGATCGACTGCAAAAATCCCAACGCGCTCGGAATCTCGCGCGTCGTGCAGATCGACACCACCGGGGGCCCCGGCTTCGGCCTCCAGCACTTCCGTAATCATGATTTTCTCAACGACCACGAGGTCGTGCTCACCTTCGACGACGGGCCGTGGCTCAACAACACCGACGCGGTCCTCAAGGCGCTCGCCGATCAGTGCATCCGCGCGACCTTCTTCGCGATCGGGCTGCACTCGACCTACTATCCCGAGATCCTCAAGCGGGTGGCGGCGGCCGGAAATACGGTCGGCAGCCACACCTGGTCGCACAAGGACCTGACGAAGCTCACGCCCGAGCAGGCGAAAGACGAGATCGAGAAGGGCATCAGCGCGGTTCACTGGGCGCTCGGTGGACCGATCGCGCCGTTCTTCCGTTTTCCGGCCCTGCGCCATCCGCCCGAGATGGTCACCTACCTGGGCGAGCGCAACATCGGCATCTTCTCGTGCGATTTCGACTCCTTCGATTTCAAGATGCACCGGTCCGACCAGGTGGTTAAATCGGTGATGGAGAAGCTCGCCAAGCACGGCAAGGGCATCATCCTGATGCACGACTTCCACAAGCACACCGCGCAGGCGCTGCCCGAGATTCTCGCCAAGCTCAAGGCCGGCGGCTACAAGATCGTGCACATGGTGCCGAAGTATCAGCTGCAGTCGCTGCCGCAATACGACGAAATGGTTCTCAAGGACCAGAAGCTGCCGACGATCGACCAGCGGCCGACGTCGAACATCGTCCAGACGATCCAGTAATCTCAGCGGGCAAAACGCTCAGCTGCGAACGGCGCCGGATCGATCACCGGCGCCGTTTTGCTGATCAGATCCGCGACCAGCCGGCCCGTGATTCCGGCGAGCGTCAGTCCCCAATGCGCGTGACCGACGGCGAGCCACAGGTTCGCCTGCCCGGGCGCCGGGCCGATCACCGGACGCGAATCCGCAAAGCACGGACGGCTGCCCATCCACGGCTTGCTCTCGACCGTCTCGCCGAGCGGGAAGAGCTCCTGCGCGGCCGGCATCAGCCGGGCGAGCTGCACCGGCGTCGGCGGCGCGTCGCGATCGGCAAACTCGGCGCCGGTGGTGAGGCGGATGCCCTGCTGCATCGGCGTGATGCAATAGCCGTTCTCGGCATCGAGGATCGGCCGCGCCAGCGCGGCATTGCCGCGCGGACGGAAATGCAGGTGATAGCCGCGCTTGACCGCCATCGGCAGCCGGATGCCGAGCGGCGCCAGGAGGTCGGGCGACCATGGTCCGAGCGCCACCACGGCGTCGGCCGCATCGATCGGCCCCGCGGCGGTGTCGACGCGCCAATGGCCGCCGTCGCGATGCAGCGTGCGCGCATCGCCCGCGAGGATGACGCCGCCGAGCGCGGTGAACCGCGCCGCATAGGCGCGCGTGAGCGAGATCGAATCCGAGATGCTGACCGCGCCCTCCAGGTTGAGCGCGTGGCGAAACACCGGATTGAGCGAGGGCTCGAGCTCGCGGGCGCCATCGGTGTCCAGCGCCCGGATCGTGATGCCGAATTCTTCCGCCAGCGCGCGCTCGCGCCGGGTCGCCGCGAAGCTTTCGTCGCCGCGATAGAGCTTGAGCCAGCCGTTGCGGCGCATCAGGTGGGTGGCGTTCGATTCCGCCATCAGCGCCTCGTGCTCGGCGATCGACCGGCCGAACAGCGGGCGCATCACCCGCGCGGTCTCGACCAGCTTGCCGGGCTGCGACCAATATCGGAATGCGAGCAGCCAGGGCGCGACCTTGGGCAGGAAGGACAGATGATAGTTCGCCTCCGGCGCCCGCTTCAGCGCGACGCGCGCGAGTGCGCCGAGGCTTTTCGGAAAGGCGGCCGGAAAGATCGTGCTGCCCTCGATGATCCCGGTGTTGCCGTACGAGGTCTCCTCGCCGGGGCCGCGGCGGTCGACCAGCGCGACCGCGAGCCCACGCTTTACGAGATGCAGCGCGATCGCGGTGCCGACGATGCCGGCCCCGAGCACGATGGCGTCCGTGCGTGCCATGATCCTGTCCTCTGGCCTTTACCCTCCCCTGAGGAGCCCTGAAGGGGGAGAATCGACCGCCTGAGCGAAGCGAAGCCGGTCGGGGTGGGGTGACGCACCCACCATGAACGATGTGATCAACGCAAAGAGCCTCACCCCACCCCGGCTCGCTGCGCTCGCCCACCCTCCCTTTCGGGGGAAGGTAAAGTGGCGCGGTCTCATATATGGCACCCGCTGCACGAAATCAGTATCACAGGCGCGCGGTATGACAGCCATGCCGCCGACGTCACTGCCGCGGAATCCCGATGTCTTGGCTTTTGCGACCGGCTGCCGCCCTCGCCTCGCTCCTGGCCTGGCTCGGCCGGCAGGGCACACGCGCAGTCGCGTTTTCGCTCTTTGCCGGCCTCGCCCTGCCGTGGCTCGCGGCGCTGTTCAAGCCCGCGTTCACGCCCAGCGTGTTCGTGCTGCTCACCCTCGCGTTCCTGCGCGTCGATCCCGCTGCCTTGCGCCGCCACTTCGGCCGCCCCGGCCTCGTGCTGGCCGCCACCGCCTGGATGGTGATCGCAACCCCGCTGGTCTGCGGCTATCCGCTTCATGCGCTCGGCCTCGAGCGCGGCCTGCTCATCGCTCTGATCTTTCAGGCCGCGGCACCGCCGGTGGTCGCGACGTCGTCACTCGCCGCCCTGATGGGGCTCGATGCGGCGCTGGCGCTGGCCGTGCTCACCGCCGGCGCGGTGGCGACGCCGGTGACGGCCGCGGTCTTCGCGGCGCTGTTTCTCGGCAATGCGATCGAGCTCTCGCCGATCAGCCTCGGGCTGCATCTGTTCGCGATGCTGGCGGGCGCGGCCGTGATCGCCGCTCTGGTGCGCCGTCTCGCCGGGCAGGCCTGGGTCGAGCGTCAGACCGAGCGCATCGATGGGCTCAGCGTCATCGCGCTCTTCGTCTTCGCGGTGGCCGTGATGGATGGCGTGGTGGCGCAGACCGTCGCGCGGCCGGCCTTCGTCGCGGGATTGCTCGGGCTCGCCCTCGCGACCTCGGTCGCGCTCGGCGCCATGACCGCGCTCGTGTTCTGGCGTGCCGGCCGCGAAGCCGCGCTGACGCTCGCGCTATGCGCCGGCCTGCGCAATCTCGGCGTGATGATCGCGGCGACCGGGGGACGCGTGCCGGCGCTCACCTGGCTCTACGTCGCGATGGCGCAGTTTCCGGTCTACCTGCTGCCGCACGCGCTCAAGGCCGCGCTCGACCGGTTCAGCCCGGAGCCTAAGCGCTGACCGCGACCGACTGGCCGACCGACGCGCCCGCCGCCAGCATCTGCGCCTGGCGCTGGATCATCTGCTCGATGATGTTGTTGAGCGACGCCGACGCGCTGGCGTTGGAGTTGGAGTTGCCGTTCTGACTCGAGCTGGAGCTGCTGCTGGCGGCCGGTGTCGTCATCGACACGGTCGAGCCGTCCGCATACGTGATGGTGGTCGTGGTCGAGCCGTCCGCATTGGTGACGGTCTGCGTGGTGTCGCCGCTCGTATTGCTGTTCGCCCCGGCGCCGGCGCTCGCGCCCCCGTCGGCGGCGCCGCCGAGCAGGCTCGCGATGTCGAAGTCGTCGCCGCCGTGATGGTGGTGGCCCATGCCTGGATTCCAGCCCTGCTGCTGCGCGCCTTGCGTTGCCGCCGAGTCCTGACCGTCGAGCGCGTTGGTGAGCTCCTGCAGGCTGATCGAGCCATCGCCGTTGGTGTCGATCTGCGCGAAGAGGTTGTTCGCCTGGGTCGTGTTGCCGTTCTGCCCGAAGAGCTTGTCGAACTCCGACTGGCTGATCTGGCCGTCGCCATTCTGGTCGAGCATGGAGAAGATATCCTGGGTCAACGCGTTGCCGTTGACCATCAGCAGCGGCTGGCTGTTGCCTTGGCCGTTGTCCTGCCCCTGCAGCGAAAACAGCGCATTGAGCGTCGCCGACGACAGCGGTGAGCCGGGCGCGCTGGCGCTGGCGGTGCCGGATGTCGTGGTGCTCGCAGACGTGGTCGAGGTGGTCGCCGAGGCGTCGAAGCTGTTCGACGATTGCGCGCCCGTGCCGCTGCCCCCCAGCGCCTGTTGCAGCGAGGAGAGGAGATCGAGCGCGCTCGAAGCGGCTGCACCAGCAAGAAAGAACATGACACTACTCCACTGGAATCTGAATCACCGCCCCTTCCGGTGCAAACGCCGTGCCGCGCCGGCGACAGCCGTAAGTCCCTGAAAACATTGAACCGCTTCAGGGTTCCGCTGGGCAAAAACGCCCCGTGCCGGCAATTCATGCCCAGGGGCTCCGGCGCGTTGCCCGGCGCGGCCGCGCATGTTAGGCGAACCGGAAACCCATGAGAGGAAGGCACGTGTCGCGGCCGCTGCTCATCGCTCCTTCGATCCTCGCCGCCGATTTCGCCCGGCTCGGCGAGGAGGTGCGCGCGGCCGACGCCGCTGGCGCCGACTGGATCCATGTCGACGTGATGGACGGACACTTCGTGCCCAACATCTCGATCGGCCCCGACATCGTGAAGGCGCTGCGCCCGCACACCCGCAAGACCTTCGACGTGCATCTGATGATCGCGCCCGCCGACCCCTATCTCGAGGCCTTCGCCAAGGCCGGCTCCGACATCATCACGGTTCACGTGGAAGCGGGTCCGCACATTCACCGCTCGCTGCAGGCGATCCGCGCGCTCGGCAAGAAGGCCGGCGTCACCCTCAATCCGGGCACGCCCGCGAGCACGCTCGAACCGGTGATCGACCTCGTCGACCTGATCCTGGTGATGTCGGTCAATCCGGGCTTCGGCGGCCAGAAGTTCATCGCGACGGCGGTCGAGAAGGTCGCGCAGCTGCGGGCGCTGGCCGGCGGCCGGCCGATCGACATCGAGGTCGACGGCGGCATCACGCCCGAGACCGCTCCGGTCGTCACCCGCGCCGGCGCCAACGTGCTGGTCGCGGGCTCCGCCGTGTTCAAGGGCGGCACGGCCGAGAGCTATCGCGCCAATATCGCGGCGATCCGCGATGCGGCCGCGCTCGCGCGCGGCGAAGCGGCTTAGGGCGTATACTCATAAATTGAACGACACAGGCCGGTCGACGCGAGTCAGGGCTCACTTACTTCACGTTGGTCCCCCTCTCGCGGGCTCCAACTCCCGAATGGGTGTCTGTGCACGGCTGTCCGGAAGCTATCAGGCGCCGTACCCCGCCGCACGGTTGCGGCCGCGCATTTCGCGCAGCGCGCGCGGAGCTTGAAGCGAACCCCCGCAAGTTTCGGCCTCTAATGTGGGTGCAAGTCATTTCCGCTTCGCATCAACCTCGGAAGATCGAGCAAATCGATTCCGCTTGCCACGGATACGCCGGTCCGCAGCGATGGCGCGAGAACCTCTACGTCAGCGCTCGCGTTGCAGAGACGAGCGCGCCATCAGGTCGGCGCAACTCTTCCATGATCGTGAAGTGGTCGGCGCCATCGATCGGAATGAGCGGACCTTCCGCCTGCGCCGCAACGCGGCGCGCATGCAGATCGCGGCTGTCGGCAACGAGCGCCGGCAATTCCTCGGTCCCATAGGCGATCGCGAGCGGCTTGCGCACCACCGGCAGCCGCAAGGGTGACAGCGTCGCGATCTCGTCATCGCTCAGGCGTAGCAGCTCGTTGAGATAGGTATCGCGGATGGGCGCGAGCTCGTAGACGCCGGAGATCGCGAGGCCGGCCGCGACCCGCGGATGCGACAGCGCCATGGCGGTCAGGTGCCCACCCGCCGACCAGCCGGACACGATGACTGTGCCGCCCGCAATGCCGTGCGAAGGCCCATGCGCGGCGAGCCAATCGAGCGCGCGGCGGATCTCGTCGACGATCGCCGCGAGCGAGGCGTCGGGGGCGAGCGTGTAGCCCGGCAGCGCCATCGACCAGCCGTGCGCCATGATGCCTTCGGCGAAGCAGGCGAAATCCTCGCGCGCGTTGCGCTGCCAATAACCGCCATGGATGAAGACGAGGCACGGCGCGGCGACATTCTTCGCGGCAAAGAGGTCCCATTTTTGCCGCGGCGCCGGCCCGTAGGGCACATCGAGGCCCGCCGGGTGGGCCTTGCGGAAGGCGGCCGAGGCCGCATTGCGCCGCTCGACCAGCGCGGGGCTGTTCGCCACCGCCGCGCTGTTGTTGTAGGCGGCATCGCGCTCGGCCTGGCTCAGCGTCGCCCAGTTTGCGATCACGGCGGCGCTCGGCCCTCAGGCCGCGACCGCGCGCGGCAGGATCGGCGCGGTCGCGTCGTAGCGCCGGCCGGCACGCAGGCAGAAGGCGGGCTCGAGCAGGCGCTCGGCCGTGATCACGGTGCGCTCGTTGTCCTGCAGCTTGAAGCGGCCGCGCAGGTCGTCGAGCACCGAGACGTCGGCCGCCATCCCGGGCTTGAGCGCGCCGATCTCGTTCGGCATTCCGGCCATCACCGCCGCATTGCTGGTGACCATCGGCACCACCTGCTGCAGCGTGAGGCCGAGCGCGAGCATCGAGCTCATCGCCTGGCTCAGGCTGAAGCGCGCCTGGCCCGCGAACGGGTGGTTCTCCTCGTCGGGATGCTCGGTCGGGGTGCCGGGCGGCGGCGGCAGGAACGTGTTGTAGCCGTGCATGTCAGCGCCGAGCGTGTGCGGCACCACGCCGGCGTCAAGCGCCCGGCGCGCCATCTTGTACGAGAAGTGGCTGCCGTGGCCGACGTCGATCTTGAGGCCCATGTCGATTGCGGCGCGCACGATCGGATGCACCTTGCCGCTCTTGTCGACGAAGCCGCCGGGATGGCGGGTGAACGGGTGCGCCAGAATGTCGCCCGGGCGCAGCAGCGCGACGGTGCGCTCGACGATCGTGTCGGCATCGACCCCGTTCGCGCCCTCCGGCGGCAGCGACCACAGCTGGCCGAAATGGACGTAGACCGGCAGGTTGGCGTCGCGGCCGATCTGCGCCCCGAGCTCCATCACCCGCGTGCCCCAGCGCGCGAAGCCGCCGATCTCCGCATGCGCCTTCACGCCTTTGACGAGATCGCGGTTGGCCTTGGCGGCGGCAACCGTCGCGGCGACGTCGACGCCCTCGGGCGAATAGAGCTGCGGGTAATAGTGGCCCTCGAGCCCACCGACCAGATAGGCGGAAATGAAGGCAAAACAGCGGGTCGCGGCCGGCTCGGCGACGAAGTGGCGAAAGCCCGGAAAGGTCATGCACGAGGCGCCGCCCTGGTCGATCAGCGCTGTGACGCCGCTCTGCACGCCCACCATGTCGGCGTCGAGGCCGAAGCGGCCGGTGACATAGCGATAGATGTGCGCGTGGGTGTCGATCATGCCGGGCAGCACGATCTTGCCGCGCACATCGATCGTGCTTTTCGCCGATGACGGAATGATGCTCTTCGCCACCTGGGCGATCTTGCCGTCGGCGATGGCGACGTCCGTCACGCCGTCGATACCCGAGGCCGGGCAGATGATGTGTCCGCCCTGCAGGATGAGGTCGTAGACGGGAGCTGCGTTCATTGGCGTGCTTCCTCTGTTCGCGGCAAGATGTATCATGACGCAAGCGTTGCGGGCTGACAACGCCGCCCGGGAGAACGAGATGAAATCGCTGCTGTCGATCCTGCTGACGTGCATCTGCCTTGCCTTCGCCGCCGCACCGGCGGCCGCGCAGGACAAGTATCCATCTCGGCCGATCAAGATCCTCGTGCCCTATGCGCCGGGCGGCGCGACCGACATCGTTGCGCGCGTGCTCGGCGACCGACTGCGCGACGCGATCGGTGCGTCGGTGGTGGTCGAGAACAAGCCCGGCGCCTACGGCATTCTGGCGCTCGAGAGCATGGCGCGCTCGGCGCCCGACGGCTACACGCTGATGCTCGGCAACGTGACCACCAACGCGATCACGCCGATCCTTTATCACGACAAGCTGCACATCAATTACGAGAAGGACGTCGTGCCGGTGTTGCGGCTGGTCGACATCCCCGAGTTCCTGCTCGCCGCGACCAAGAACTTCGCGCCGAAGACGGTGCCGGAGCTCGCCGACTATGCGAGGAAGAATCCCGGCAAGGTCAATTACGGCTCGGTCGGCGTCGGCAGCTATCCGGACTACGACATGGCGTTGTTCGCCAAGCGTGCCGGCGACCTCAAGATGCAAGGCATCCCCAACAAGGCGGGCGCGTCGGGCGTGCTCACCGATATGCTGAGCGGCAGCACGCAGGTGTCCTTCCTCAATGTGGCGAGCAGCGCCGGGCTGATCGCGTCCGGCCAGCTGCGCCCGCTCGCGCTCGTCAACCGCACGCGTCTGCCCGCCTATCCCGACGTGCCGACCATGCAGGAGGTCGGCTTCGACGGCGTCGGCACGCTCGCCTGGCAGGCCCTGTTCGCGCCCGCCGGCACGCCGAAGGACGTGCTGGAGACGCTGCGCACGGCGATGACGGCGGCGCTGGCGTCGCCGGCCGTGGTGGCGAATTTCGACAAGCAGCATTTCAACCGCGTGCCGACCGCCTCGCTCGACGACGCGAAAGCCTGGCTCGCCGGCGAGATGGCGCGCTGGAAGAAGATCACCACCGAGGTGCCGATCGACCTGCAGCAATAAAGCGGAGTCGACGTAGCCGCCGTAGGGTGGGCAAAGGCGGCCGAGGTGCCTCCGTTCCAGCACAGGGTGAGAGCCGCCGTGCCCACGCGGACGCGCTTCACGCGTGGGCACGGCGGGTCTGACGACGTACCATAGTGGAAACACCTCGGCCGCCTTTGCGCACCCTACGATTCAACATGCACTGAGACGAGCTCCATGGACCTGATCATCCGCCACGCGCGCCTGAGCACGCGGCCGGCCGATCCGCCGGTCGACATCGGCATCGAGCAGGGCCGCATCGCCGCGATCGCGCCGGCGCTCGCAGCCGAGGGCAAAGAATTCGACGCAGCCGGCGGCCTCGTCTGCGCCGGGTTGATCGAGACGCATATCCATCTCGACAAGTCGCGCATCATCGAGCGCTTCCCGCCCGAGGAGGGCCGCGACGTCAATCCGGTCAAGACCGTCGCACCGCTCAAGCATACGTTCACGGTCGAGGACACCTACAAGCGCGCCGCCCGCACGCTGGAGGAATGCATCCTGCACGGCGCGACGCGCATGCGCACCCAGGTCGAGGTCGATCCCGGCATCGGGCTGCGCGGCTATGAGGCGATTGCCGCGCTGATCACCGACTACAAATGGGCGATCGACATCGAGATGTGCGTCTTTCCCCAGGACGGGCTCACCAACTATCCGGGCACCGACGAGATCCTAGTCGAGGCGCTGCGCCGCGGCGCCCGCGCGGTCGGCGGCGCGCCGCGCTACGACACCGATGGTGTCACCCAGATCAACCGCATCTTCGAGCTCGGGCGCGAGTTCGACGTCGAGATCGACATCCACCTCGACGTCGGCCCGAACGCCGATCACCTCTATGTGCACCAGGTGTGCGACCTCACGGAGAAGTACCGGCGCGGCGGGCGCGTGGTGGTCGGCCATATGGCGAAGCTCTCGACCATGCGGCCGGAGGCGCTCAAGGCGGTGGCGCGGCGCATGGCCGATGTCGGCGTCGCCGTCACGGTGCTGCCGGCGACCGACCTGTACCTCATGGGCCGCGACCAGGACCACAATGTCCGCCGCGGCGTCGCTGACGCGAACCTCTTGGTCGCCCACGGCGTCAACTGCTCGCTGTCGAGCAACAACGTGCTCAACCCCGCGACGCCCTACGGCGACTGCTCGCTCATCCGCATGGCTAATCTCCACGCAAACGTGCTGCAGGTGCGCCACCCGCGCGAGCTACGCGAATGCTTCGCCATGCTGACCGAGCGCTCGGCACAGCTGCTCAACCTCGCCGACTACGGCCTCGCGGTCGGCAAGCCCGCCGACGTGGTCGTGTTCGATGCCCACACGCCGGAGCAGGCGATCGCCGAAATCCGCAACCCCCTCGCCGCCTTCAAGCGCGGCCGGCAGACCATGGCGCGGCGCCCCCCGGAGCTGCTGCGGCCATAGGGCGTAGGCCGCAGGTGGGCAAAATCGCCTGCTCGGAATCACCCGCGTCGGCAAGGGCGCATCGGCGATTTTGCCCACGCGGCGAGAGCGGAGATTTGCGCCTCTGCCCACACTACGCGCCAAGCTCCGTCAAGCCCGATAAAAACCTGAATAACGGGGATAGATTGAAGTCGGCTTGCATTCCCAGCGCGAGGGGCGCATGGCATTAAGTGCAGAGTGACATTCGCGTGTCCGGAGCTGCGCGCTTCGGGGGCCCGGCCGCCGCAGAGCGCGATGGGTTCGTCGTTGCGCGCCGCCGATTTTCTGGCAACCGCATAGGAAGCCGGATCGCGCCCGCCCGAAACCGCAGCGCTCGTCCTGTTCTTCCTGTTTTTCGCTCCTGTTGTTCGCCTGCTGTGCGCTCAGGCCATTTCCTCAGGTATTTGAATGGCTTTTCCTGTATTTGGCCGGCGTCGGCGCCCTGTAAATCGCCTGTATTTTCTTCAGAAAAAAATCCCACCTCGTGAAGAGGGTCATCGACCGCCGATCAGTGCGCTTTTGCCCGTACGGTGAGGCGCGCGCGATTTTCCCCCTACTTCAACGGCGTGAACGCGGTCTCGCGGATCCGCGTCAGGAGCACCAGTGTGATCACGGCGGCCCCGATGACATAGAACGCCGGCGACAGCGGATTGCCGGTCACCTTGATCAGCCAAGTCGCGATCGACGGTGCGAAACCGCCGAAGATCGCGACCGCGATGTTGTAGCCGATGGACAGCGCCGTGTAGCGCACCCGGGTCGGGAAGAGCTCCGCATAGGCGGCCGGACAGGCGCCCGCATAGAGCGACAGGAACGCCACCATCAGGAACTGGGCGAGGAACGCTAGCTCGATGCGGCCGGACGATCCGAGCAGGAAGAACGGATAGCCGAGCAGCGCAAAGCCGATGCACGAGGCCATGAGCTGCGGCCGACGGCCGAACCGATCCGACAGCTTGCCCATGAACGGGATCAGCACGACGAAGACGGCGAGGCAAATGGTTCCGATGAGCTGCGCTGTCGGCTTCGGGATATTGCCGACCTGCGTGAGGTAGCCCGCCATGTAGATGAGCGAGATGTAGTACGCGACCGTGTTGTGCAGCGTGAGGCCGAACGCCGTGAAGGTCTCGCGCGGATATTTCGTCAGCGCCTCCGCGAGCGGGGCCGCCGCGACCGCGTGATGCTCCTCGATCTCGGTGAATTTCGGCGTGTCGGCGAGCCGCCAGCGCAGATAGGCGCCGAGGCCGCCGAGCACGATGCCGAGGAGAAACGGAATCCGCCAGCCGACCGACGAAAGCGTCGCCGGCGCGAGGGTGAAGCTCATCACGGTCGCCGAGAGCGAGCCGAGCAGGAAGCCCGCGCCGACGCTGAATTGCTGCCACGAGCCGATGAAGCCGCGGCGACCCTCGGGCGCATATTCCACGATATAGGCGGTCGATCCGCCCCACTCGCCCCCGGCCGAGAGGCCCTGCGCCAGCCGGCAGACGACGAGGAGGATCGGGGCCAGCACGCCGACCTGGCTATAGGTCGGCAGGAAGCCGATCGCGCAGGTCGAGATCGCCATCAGGAAGATCACGGCACTGAGCGCCTTGCGCCGGCCGTGACGGTCGCCGTAGATGCCGAACACGATCGAGCCCACCGGCCGCATCACGAAGCCGATGCCGAACACCAGGTAGGTTGTCAGCAGCGAAGCGAGCTTGTCGCTCGAGGGGAAGAACAACCCGGAAATCGTCGCGGCGAGGTAGCCGTAGACGGCGAAGTCGTACCATTCGAGGATATTGCCGATCACGCCGGCGACAACCGCCTCGCGGCTGCGTTCGCCAGGCGCTCCGGTCGCGGCCGTCGCTGCAGTCATGGCTTGGTCCCTCCCCGGCGGCAACCATGCTGCACCCGAGGGTGGGCGCCCCGCAAGACGCCGGAGCAGGCCGTCCATGCGCACTTCAGCCGCGCAGCGCCGTCTCCAGCAGGTCGAGCGCCGCCGCCGCGAAGGCGTGCATGTTGGCGATGCGATCGCTCTTGCCGGTCTCGAGCGTGATCGCCCGCTCGGTGGCGCCGACGACCGCGATGCAGCTGTGACCGGCCGCATCGCCGTAGCGGTTGCCGGTCGGCCCGGTCGCACCGGTCTCGGCGAGCGCCCAGCTCGAGGCGAAGCGCGTGCGCGCGGTGCGCGCGAGCAGCAGCGCATAGGACTCGGTCGAGGCGCGCATGCCCGCCATCGCAGCGTCCTGGATGTCCAGCAGGGCACGCCGCGCCGTCTGGGTGTAGACGACGGCGCCGCCGAGGAAATAGGCCGAGGCGCCGCCGACGCCGAGGAGCGACGCAGAGATCAGCCCGCCGGTCGAGGATTCGGCGACCGCGATGCGCTCGCGCCGCGTCTTGAGCAGCGCCCCGATCCGCTCCGCACGGGTCATCAGATCGCCGAATTGCATGCTGGTCTCCCTCACCCATAGCCATGGCGCCGATTGCCAAGGCCGCCGATTATGATACAGCCCGCAGGGCGTAATGTCCGCTGAGGCCTCGATGATTCCGCGCTACACCCGCCCCGAAATGGCTGCGATCTGGGACGCGCAGATGCGCTTCCGCATCTGGTTCGAGATCGAGGCGCATGCCGCCGATGCCCTCGCCGAGGCGGGCGTCATCCCCAAAGAGGCCGCGCAGGCGATCTGGGCCAAGGGCAAGGATGCCAAGTTCAACGTCGAGCGCATCGAGGAGATCGAGCGCGAGGTCAAGCACGACGTCATCGCGTTTCTCACCCATCTCGCCGAGATCGTCGGGGCCCCTGCCCGGTTCGTGCACCAGGGCATGACGTCGTCCGATGTGCTCGACACCTGCTTCAACGTGCAGCTGGTGCGCGCCGCCGACATCCTCATCGCCGATACCGACAAGGTGCTGGCCGCGCTCAAGCGGCGCGCCTTCGAGCACAAGCTCACGCCCACCATCGGACGCTCGCACGGCATCCATGCCGAGCCGACCACCTTCGGGCTCAAGCTTGCCTCGGCCTATGCGGAATTCACCCGCTGCCGCGAGCGGCTCCTCGCGGCGAGGCGCGAGGTCGCGACCTGCGCGATCTCGGGCGCGGTCGGCACCTTCGCGCAGATCGATCCACGCGTGGAGGCGCATGTCGCGCAAGCGATGGGGCTCGCGGTCGAGCCGATCTCGACCCAGGTGATCCCGCGCGACCGCCACGCCATGTATTTTGCGACGCTCGGCGTCGTCGCCTCGTCGATGGAGCGGCTCGCGACCGAGATCCGCCACCTGCAGCGCACCGAGGTGCTGGAGGCCGAAGAGTTCTTCTCCGAGGGCCAGAAAGGCTCCTCGGCCATGCCGCACAAGCGCAATCCGGTGCTGTCGGAGAACATCACCGGCCTCGCCCGCGTCGTGCGCGGCTATGTGACGCCGGCGCTGGAGAATGTCGCGCTATGGCACGAGCGCGACATCTCGCATTCCTCGGTCGAGCGCATGATCGGGCCGGACGCGACGGTCACGCTCGATTTCGCGCTCAACCGCCTCGCCGGCCTGGTCGATCGGCTGATCGTCTACCCGGAGAACATGCAGAAGAACCTCGGCCGCCTGGGCGGGCTCGTGCATTCCCAGCGCGTGCTGATCGCGCTCACCCAGAAGGGCGCGAGCCGCGAGGACGCCTACCGCCTGGTCCAGCGCAACGCCATGAAGATCTGGCGCGGCGAGGCGGATGACTTCCTCGCCCAGCTGCAGGCCGACGCGGACGTGCGCAAGTATCTCGGCGCGAGCGAGCTCGCGAAGGAGTTCGATCTCGACTATCACCTCAAGCACGTCGACACGATCTTTCACCGCGTCTTTGGCGGCGCCTGACCCATTTTGCGCGTGCTTTACCGAGGGCATGCTGCACAAAAAAGCGGCGCTCGTGACGCGGTAAAATTTACGGGGGATTAAACGGCCTCCGCGATTCTGAGTCGACTTCGATTCATGGCTTTACGCATGCCGGCTCCCAATCCCGCAAACAGCAAACCCCGCGCGCTCACCAGCGTCGTCGCCGAGGCGGCCGACGCGCTGAGCTCGCTGACCGATGCGAACATCCGCATCATCCAGGACATCACCGGCCGCATGAAGATCCTGGCGCTCAATGCGCTGATCGAGGCGGCCCGCGCCGGCGAGCACGGGCGCGGCTTTGCGGTCGTCGCCGGCGAGGTGCGCTCGGTCTCGACGCAGATCGCCGATGTGGCGACCGAGCTGCAGCAGAGCCTCGGCGGGCGGATCGGGACGCTCAAGGAGGCGACCGAGCAGATGGCCATGCAGGCACGCGCCGACCGCCTGGTCGACCTCGCGCTCAATGCCATCGAGATCGCCGATCGCAATCTCTATGAGCGCACCTGCGACGTGCGTTGGTGGGCGACCGACGCGGCCGTCGTGGACTGCGCCGCGGCGCCGACGCCGGACGCGGTCGAATATGCGAGCAAGCGGCTCGGCGTCATCCTCTCCTCGTACACCGTCTATCTCGATCTGTGGCTGTGCGATCTCTCAGGGCGCGTCATCGCCAATGGCCGCCCCGACCGCTACCCGGTCGTCGGCGCGCAAGTCGGCCACGAGCCGTGGTATGCGCGCGGGCGCAACCTGGCATCGGGCGAGGAGTACGCGGTCGGCGACATCAACTCCTGCGCGCAGCTCAAAGGGGCGCAAGTCGCGACCTATGTCGCTTCCGTGCGCGAAGGCGGAGATACGCACGGAAAGCCGATCGGCGTGCTCGCGGTGCACTTCGATTGGGAGCCGCAATCGCGCGCGATCGTGCAAGGCGTGCGCCTCACCCCCGAGGAGGCATCGCGCACCCGCGTGATGCTGGTCGACGCCAAGCGCAGGATCATCGCGGCCTCGGATGGCCGCGGCGTTCTCACCAGCGACTTCGCACTCAAAGCAGATGGCAGCCCGAGCGGAAACTACACCGACCCGTCCGGCCGCGTCGTCGCCTTTCACCGGACGCCGGGCTACGAGACTTATCGCGGCCTCGGCTGGTACGGCGTCATCGAGCAGCTGCCGCAATAGCGGCGCGCTTCGATCTGCCCGAGCACCTCGTCACGATCTCCGGCCGGCGCCGGGTGGCACCGGCCGGAGACGCTCTCAGTAGTGGCGCTCATCCTTCGGGGCGGCCCCGGTCGTCTCGCCCGAGCGGCGGGTGCCGCGCTCGTTCGTCGCCGTGCTGCGCGGAGGCATCTTCATCGGATTGTTGCCCTTGATCGCGGCCGGCGGTTCCGCGGCGCGCAGGTTCGGGTTCGCCGTGCTCTTGTAGTTCTTCATCGGATTGTCGCCCTTGATCTCGGCCGACTGTTGCTCGGAGCGCCGCAGATTCGGATTTGCCGTGCTCTTATAGTTCTTCATCGGGTTGTCGCCCTTGAGCTCGGCCGCGGTCCGCGGCTCGTCCGAGCGGGTGCGTGTCTCGACGCGCTCGCGGCGGCTCTCATTCCCATAAGTGCCGTAACTGCCGCGGTAACTGCTGTAGGCGGTGCTGCCGTAGCCATGTGTGTAGCCCGGCGTGGCTCCGTAGGAATAGCGGCCCGTTTCATAGCCCGCGTAGCCTGGGCCTTCATAACCGTAGCTCGAACCGACCGTTACCGACGGCGGCCCGACACGGCCGCCGAGCGCGAGAAAGTCGCGATCGGCGAAGCCGACGGTGCCGCCGAACGCAACCCGGCACCAATTCTCGCCGCAGCCGATCACGTTGACCGGCGTGCCGGCCTGCATCGAGGTGATCACCGGGAAATCAACGCCGGGTCCGGCGCGCAGATTGACCGCGCTCTCCACGACAGCGGGTGCGGCGAGAGCAATACCGGTCGAAACGACGAGCAGACCTGCGCTTGTCAGCAGTTTCCTTCTCAGCGTCATTTTGGAACTCCTCACCTGGGCGGATACGGATTCCCCCCGGGCTCCCGGCGGTGAAACGCCACTTTTTTGGCTGCGTTCCGGCCGGCACGCGGATTTGCCAAATGGTCGCAGATTTGGAAAAACTCGCCTGCCCGCCGTATTCCTTGCGTGCTGTCGTCGATTCGTCGTCACAGTTCCTCCCGCAGATGCGCTCCCCGATGACTGAAGCCACGATCCTGGTGTTCGACTCCGGCCTCGGCGGGTTGACGGTCTTTCGCGAAATCGCGGCGGCGCGGCCCGACGCCCGGCTCGTCTATGTGGCGGACGACGCATTCTTCCCCTACGGCCGGCACAGCGAGACGGCGCTGGTCGCGCGCATCGTGCCGCTCATGGGGAAGCTGATCGCCGACACCACGCCCGATCTCGTCGTCATCGCCTGCAACACCGCCTCGACCCTGGCGCTGCCGGCGCTGCGCGCGCGCCACACCGTGGCGTTCGTCGGCACCGTGCCTGCCATCAAGCCGGCCTGCGCAGCGTCGCGCAGCAAGCTCGTCTCGGTCCTCGGCACCGAGGCCACCGTGCGGCGGGAATACACCCGCAAGCTTATCGACGATTTCGCCCAGGGCTGCGCCGTCACCCTGGTGGGCGCGGCACGATTGGCGGCGATCACCGAGGCCGCACTGCGGGGCCAACCGGTGGATGAGGCCGCCATCATGGCCGAGATCGCGCCCTGCTTCGTCGACAGTGGCGGCCGGCGGACCGACACGGTCGTGCTCGCCTGCACCCACTTTCCGTTGCTGCTCGACAGCCTGGTGCGGCTCGCCCCCTGGCCGGTCGCCTGGATCGACCCGGCCCCCGCGATCGCGCGGCGGGTCGTCGAGCTGTTGGGTCCACCGCAAGCGGGCGTCGTCGCCGCGCCGGCCCTCGCGCGCTTCACCTCTGGCCGCCCTATCGCGCCGCGCCTGGCAGAGGCGCTTTCCGGCTTCGGAATCAAGGCGATGGCCGACGCGCCGGCAATTTGACAAGAAGCGGCTTTCTTCCTAGAAACCTGCCGTCCCGCCGGCCTTTTTTACAAGGCCGGCGTGGCGTTTCGCGACCCGCGGCCGGGCCTTGGCGCTGATTTGGGCCCACGCCTGTCGTCCCCGAAACGGGGAAGGAGGAGGGCGCGATCCTCGACAACCACATCATCAACTGGCCGGCCGGACGCCTGCCGCAACTGAGGACGCGATGACCAAGCGCACCGAGGCGAAGTACAAGATCGATCGCCGCATGGGCAAGAACATCTGGGGCCGCCCGAAGAGCCCCGTCAATCGCCGCGAATATGGCCCCGGCCAGCACGGCCAGCGCCGCAAAGGCAAGCTCTCCGACTACGGCATCCAGCTACGCGCCAAGCAGCAGCTCAAGGGCTATTACGCCAACATCTCGGAGCGCCAGTTCCGCGGCATCTACGAAGAGGCGATCCGCATGAAGGGCGACTCCGGTGCCCACCTGATCGCCCTTTTGGAGCGGCGCCTCGACGCCGTGGTCTACCGGGCGAAGCTCGTGCCGACCATCTTCGCGGCGCGTCAGTTCATCAACCACGGCCACATCAAGGTGAACGGCCGGCGCGTCACCATCCCGAGCTATCGGCTCAAGGTCAACGAGGAGATCGAGGTCAAGGAAGCCTCGAAGCAGCTCGCCCTGGTGCTGGAAGCGGTCGGCCTCGCCGAGCGCGACGTCCCCGATTACATCGAGGCCAACCACTCGAAGATGACCGCGAAGCTCACCCGCATCCCGCAGCCCGGCGAGGTGCCCTACGCGGCCGTGATGGAGCCGCATCTGGTCGTGGAATATTATTCGCGCTGATCGTCACGCCACGATCCAAGAATCGCAAAGCCGCCCGTTCGGGCGGCTTTGTCATTTCCAGAGATCGATCGCGTGGCGCGTCAGGCGCCGGCGCTCTCCTTAACGGGCACGCCCTTGTCCTTGAACAGGCTCTGCAGCTCGCCCGCCTGGAACATCTCGCGGATGATGTCGCAGCCGCCGACGAACTCGCCCTTGACGTAGAGCTGCGGAATGGTCGGCCAGTTGGAGAACGACTTGATGCCCTGGCGCAGCTCGTCGTTCTCGAGCACGTTGAGGCCCTTGTAGGGAACGCCGAGGTAATCGAGGATCTGCACGACCTGGCCCGAGAACCCGCACATCGGGAATTGCGGCGTGCCCTTCATGAACAGCACCACGTCGTTGGATTTCACCTCGTTGGTGATGAATTGCTCGATGGCCATTTATGTCGTCCTTCGTGTCCGGGGCGGGGTCAAGAACCCGCCGGTTCGAAGCATATATATACCCCAAGAGCGGATTTCACCCAACCGGCGGCAGGCTCCTGGGCTCACTTTTTCACCGGGGCGAAGAATGTGCCCTCCACCTCGACGATGTCGTCCTGATTGAGCCGGGCGACCTCGACGATGGTGCGCGGCGGAAACGGTCCCTGTCCCCAGATTTCCTCTTGGATTGCGTTCACCAGTGGCCGATAGCGCCCCATGTCGGTGACATAGACGACGAGGCGGACCGCATCGCGCAGGGTCGCGCCTTCCGACTGCGCGATCAGCTCCATGTTGCGGAAGGCCTGGCGGATGCGCGGCTCGTCGCCGGCCATCAGGCTGTTGGTGGCGGGATCGATCCCGCGCATTCCGGCCACGAAGACGAAATCGCCGGCGCGCGTGCCGACGCTCCAGGTGCCGGTAGGCTCGATGGCCCCCGCGGGCGAAAGCGTCTTCACGCGGTTCGGCGAGGTCTCGGCCATGCTGCATCAGGCGGCGGGCACGCCGGTCTGCAGCGCGAGCGCGTGCAGCACGCCGCCCATCTGGCCCTTCAGCGCGGCGTAGACCAGCTGATGCTGCTGCACCCGAGACTTGCCGCGAAAGCTCGCCGACACCACGGTCGCGGCATAGTGGTCGCCGTCGCCCGCGAGGTCGCGGATCGTCACCTCGGCGTCCGGAATGCTCGCCTTGATCAGGCGCTCGATCTCGCGGGCATCCATCGCCATGGCGGCCTCCAATAGGTTCGGGGCATGATCTTATCCGAAAACCGGCGCCCCCCCGATCGGGTCGGGGGCAAGCTTGTTCGGGATCATGCTCTACGTCACGTCGGGCCCGGCCATATAGGCGGGCAACCAGCCTTCAAACGCTTGCACCAAGGTTTTGACCAGAATGGGCCGCTCCATGCCGAGCGTCAACGCATCGCCTCCCGTGACACCGAGCCGGAGCGCCGCCGCGCCAGCTTTCGCGGCGCGCGCCATGATTTCGCCGGCGCGGGCTGCCGCAACCGTGACCACGTAGCGAGCCTGATCTTCACCGAACCAGAATGCATGCGCAGCTGCCGGCGAGGCGTCGAGCTTCGCGCCGATGCCGGAGGCCATCGCCATCTCGGCGAGCGACACCGCCAGACCACCATCGGATACATCATGCACCGCCGTCGCGATTCCCTCCCCGATCAGCTCCCGGACGAAATCGCCGTTGCGCTTCTCCGTCGCGAGATCGACCGGCGGGGGCGCCCCCTCTTCGCGTCCACAGACGTCGCGCAGGTACAGCGACTGACCGAGCCAGCCCTTCGTCTCGCCGATCAGCAGGATCGCCTCACCCGCCGCCTTGAACGCGATCGTCGCGGACTTCTGGAAATCCGCCAGCACGCCGACGCCGCCGATGGTCGGCGTCGGCAGGATCGCGCGGCCGTTGGTCTCGTTGTAGAGCGACACGTTGCCTGACACGACCGGGAAGTCGAGCGCCTTGCAGGCCTCGCCGATGCCGCGCACGCAGCCGACGAACTGGCCCATGATCTCGGGCCGCTCCGGATTGCCGAAATTGAGGTTGTCGGTGACCGCGAGCGGCGTGCCGCCGACCGCCGTGATGTTGCGCCAGGCTTCCGCCACCGCCTGCTTGCCGCCCTCGAGCGGATCGGCCTCGCAATAGCGCGGCGTCACGTCAGCCGTGAGCGCGAGCGCCTTCGGCCCGTCGTTGACGCGCACCACCGCGGCATCGCCGCCCGGGCGCTGCACCGTGTTGCCGCCGATCACGTGATCGTATTGCTCCCACACCCAGCGGCGCGAGCAGAGATCGGGGCAGGCGATGAGCTTCTCCAGCGCGTCGGCTGTCGACATCGGCGGCGTGACGTCGGCGGGCGAAATCACCGGCAGCGTCGGCGTGTCGACGAACGGCCGCTTGTACTCGGGTGCCTGGTCGCCCAGCTCCTTGATGGGCAGGTCCACCATCACGTCGCCGCGGTGGCGCACGATGAAGCGCCTGGTCGGCGTGGTCTCGCCGACCACCGCGAAATCGAGCCCCCACTTGCGGAAGATCGCCTCGGCCTCGGCTTCCTTCTCGGGGCGCAGCACCATCAGCATGCGCTCCTGGCTCTCCGACAGCATCATCTCGTAGGCCGTCATGCCGGTTTCGCGGCATGGCACCTTGTCGAGCTCGAGGGTCACGCCGAGATCGCCCTTGGCGCCCATCTCGACGGCCGAGCAGGTGAGCCCGGCGGCGCCCATGTCCTGGATCGCGATCACGCAGTCCTTGTGCATGATCTCGAGACAGGCTTCGAGCAGCAGCTTCTCGGCAAACGGATCGCCCACCTGCACGGTCGGGCGCTTCTCCTCGGCGTCGGCGCCGAACTCGGCCGACGCCATGGTGGCGCCGTGGATGCCGTCGCGCCCGGTCTTCGAGCCGAGATAGACGATCGGCTTGCCGACGCCGGTCGCGGCCGCATAGAAGATCTTGTCGCTCTCGGCGAGGCCGACCGCCATGGCATTCACGAGGTTGTTGCCGTTGTAGCGCGGATGGAAGCGCACCTGCCCGCCGACCGTCGGCACGCCGAACGAATTCCCATATCCGCCGATGCCCGCGACCACGCCCGACACGAGGTGCCGCGTCTTCGGGTGCTTCGGATCGCCGAAGCTCAGCGCATTGAGACAGGCGATCGGCCGCGCCCCCATGGTGAACACGTCGCGCAGAATGCCGCCGACCCCGGTCGCGGCGCCCTGGTAGGGCTCGATGTAGCTTGGGTGGTTGTGGCTCTCCATCTTGAACACGCACGCGAGCCCATCGCCGATGTCGATGACGCCGGCGTTCTCGCCCGGGCCCTGGATCACCCAGGGCGCCTCGGTCGGCAGCGTGCGCAGATGGATTTTGGAGGACTTGTACGAGCAGTGCTCGTTCCACATGGCCGAGAAGATGCCGAGCTCGGTCACCGTCGGCTCGCGGCCGATCAGCTTGAGGATGCGCTCGTGTTCCTCGGGCTTGAGCCCGTGCTCGGCGACCAGCTCCGGGGTGACCCTGGGTTCATTGGGAATCATGTGCCTTATATAGTCGAACGAAGCGCACACTGCTGCCGCGTCATGGCCGCGCCTGTCCGGGCCATCCACGACTTTTTTCTCTATGGCAAGACCGTGAATGCCCGGCACTAGGCCGGGCATGACGGGGGGAAGTCAGCTGCGCAGCGCCTTCTGGGCGATGCCGATCCACTCGGCCTGGACCTTGCGCACGTATTTGGGTGCCCGCCGCATATGGGTCAACACGTCGTTGAGCACCTGCCGCGCCTCGTCGCGCCGGCCCAGCCGGTCGAGCAACAGGCCGTAGCGGACCCGCGCCTCCGCACCAGGATAATAATTGGCGAGCGCCTTGTACTCCTCGATCGCGTGGTCGGTATGGCCGCTGCCCTCGAGGGCGCGCGCATAGAGCAGGTGTCCGTCGGCCGATTGGTAGTCGGGCCAGCGCCGGCGCAGCTCGTCGAGGGTCGCGACCGTCTCCGCCGCCTGGCCGAGGCCGAACTCCGCCCGGGCGCGGCCGAGCATGAAGATCGGCTCCTCACCGAGCGGGCGCGTCAGGATCTCGTCGTAGTGCTGCTTCGCCTCCTGGAATTTGTCGAGCTGCAGACATTCGGCGGCAAGCGCCTCGCGGTTGGCGATGGTATCCGTGATGGCGAGCTGATCCATCAGCACCCGGTACCGGGCCTCGGGATTGACCGCGCTGACGACGCGTTTGCGCACCTTCTGGCCCTGGTAGGTGCCGAGCCATTCGGGGATCAGCTCGATCAGCACATAGGCGAGCGCCCCGAACCCCGGGACCATCAGGATCACGTAGCCCCAGGGGGAGAATCGCCCGGTCTTGGCCGCGTGGAAGAGCAGCACGAGATCGATGACGCCAAGGATCGCGACAATAGGCATAATGTCTCCCCCAGCTCCTCCGGCAAACCATAGATCAATATCAGTCGCTCCGTGCGGGCGACCGGTTCACGGCCTTCTATGCCGCAAATATGGACGATTTCGTAGCGATCCGGCAGCCAGAACCGGCTATGCGGCCCGCGCCACGTGCTCGACCAGCCCGGCAAAAAGACCGCGCCCGTCGGTGCAGCCCATCACGGCTTCGACGTGGTTCTCCGGATGCGGCATCATTCCGAGCACGTTGCCGCGCTCGTTGACGATGCCGGCGATCGCGTTGGTCGCACCATTATGATTCCAGGCCGGATCGAGCACGCCCTCGGGCGAGACATAGCGATAGAGAACACGGCCCTCGGCCTCGAGTCGCGCGATCGTTTCGGCATCGGCGATGTAATTGCCTTCGCCATGGGCGCACGGCACACGGATAACCTGCCCCGCATTGTAGCCGCGGCTGAACGGCGTATCGGAGCGCTCGACCCGCAGATAGACGTCCTTGCAGATGAATTTGAGCTGCGCGTTGCGCATCAGCACGCCCGGCAGGAGGCCGGCCTCGCACGCGATCTGGAAGCCGTTGCAGATCGCGAGCACCAGCCCGCCCTTCTCGGCGTGCGCGCGCACCGCGTCCATGATCGGCGAGCGCGCCGCGATCGCGCCGCAGCGCAGGTAGTCGCCGTACGAGAAGCCGCCTGGAATGACGACGAGGTCGGTGCCCGCCGGCAGTGCCGTCTCGGCGTGCCACACCATGGCGGGCGCGCGGCCGGAGATCAGCGTCAGCGCGCGCGCCATGTCGCGCTCGCGATTGATGCCGGGAAAGACGAGGACGGCGGATTTCATCCGGTCACCTCGACGCGGTAGTTCTCGATCACGGTGTTGGCGAGCAGCTTGTCGGCCGCCTGCTTGAGCACCGCCTCGGCCTTGGCCTTGTCGGTGCCGGCGAGCTCGATGTCGAACACCTTGCCCTGACGCACGCTGGCGACGCCCTCGACGCCGAGCGATTTGAGCGCGCCCTCGATCGCCTTGCCTTGCGGATCGAGGATGCCGGACTTGAGGGTGACGGTGACGCGCGCTTTCATGAAATGAGCTCCGAATCACACCGTAAATGCGCCCGCACGGCCGATTCTTCAAGCGGCTCGGAGCGTGTGGGGCCGCAGCGAATGTTAAGAGAGGTCAGTGTCCTGATAGATTTCGGCGAGCGGCAGCGAGAGCCCGAGCGCCGGAAGGTCGAGCGTCGCTGTCGGCGATTCGAGCCGCTGCTCAGCGAAGTTGGACGCACGCGCGTAGACCACGACCTCGATCGTGTCCTGGGCTATGACGACGTAATACATGACCGTGGCGAGGCGCGCATACGCCTTTCGCTTCCAGCCAAGATCGCGATCGGCCGTCGATTCCGACAAGACCTCGACGGCGATAATGGCGTCGTCGCACTCGCGTCCCGCGCGGGGCGCCTTCGGCCTGATCAGGAGTCCCTCTTGCCGCCGGTCTCCGCTCAGCCCTTCACCAGCACCGGGCCGTTGCCCTGCGGGCGCTCGCCTTCGCTCATGATGCCGAGGCGCTTGGCGACCTCGGTGTAGGCCTCGACGAGGCCGCCGAGATCGCGGCGGAAGCGGTCCTTGTCGAGCTTCTCGTTCGACTTGATGTCCCAGAGCCGGCACGAGTCGGGCGAGATCTCGTCGGCGACGACGATGCGCATGAGATCGTTTTCCCACAGCCGCCCGCACTCCATCTTGAAGTCGACGAGACGGATGCCGACGCCGAGGAAAAGGCCGGAGAGGAAATCGTTGACGCGGATGGCGAGCGCCATGATGTCGTCGATCTCCTGCGGCGTCGCCCAGCCGAACGCCGTGATGTGCTCCTCCGAGACCATCGGGTCGTTGAGCGCATCGTTCTTGTAGTAGAACTCGATGATCGAGCGCGGTAGCTGAGTGCCTTCCTCGATGCCGAGCCGCTGCGCCAGCGATCCCGCCGCGACATTTCGCACCACCACCTCGAGCGGCACGATCTCGACCTCGCGGATCAGTTGCTCGCGCATGTTGAGCCGGCGGATGAAGTGCGTCGGCACGCCGATGTCGTTGAGATGCTGGAAGACGTACTCGGAGATGCGGTTGTTGAGCACGCCCTTGCCTTCGATCACCTGATGCTTCTTGGCATTGAAGGCGGTGGCATCGTCCTTGAAGTGCTGAATCAGTGTTCCCGGCTCCGGTCCCTCATAGAGGACCTTCGCCTTGCCCTCGTAGATGCGGCGACGGCGGCTCATCGGTGTGTACCGTGGCTTGAGAAAGTCCATGATGCCGTGGCTCCCGTAAGTGATCAGTGTCCGCGGCGGCGGAACTAGAGCGGGCTCGCTACTCATGACGGCGACCGGCTCCTCCGCAACGATCAAGCTACCCGAACGCGGTGCGGAGTACAATCGACATAGACCCGCCACGCGGTCAGCGCAACTTCCGCATTGCTACCGATGCGTCGGTTGCCTTGACGCCCACCAGTCGATATGCAAGGCGACGACAAGAAGCGGGCACCGTCCGTGATGGACGAATCATTTCAGGGCGTATTTCAGGGGCCGCGACACATGACCACGTTCGACAAGCGCGAGGAAGGCTTCGAGAAGCAGTTCGCGCACGACGAGGAGCTCAAGTTCAAGGCGACCGCGCGCCGCGACCGCCTGCTCGGCCAGTGGGCGGCGGAAAAGCTCGGCCTCGCCGGCGACGAGGCCGCGGCCTACGCGAAATCGATCGTCATCGCCGATATCGAGACGCACGATCCGTTCGGAAAGGTGCGCCGGGACTTCGACGCCAAGGGCATCAAGGAATCCGACGAGCACATCCGCCGCGTCATGACCGAGCTGATGGCGCGCGCGATCGGCGAGATCAAGGCCGGCAAGTAAGCACGGCAAGCGCCGGCTGCAACCCGGTGCGCAGGGAGGAAGCGATGACGGCGCAATTTTCGCTCGCGCGGCGTCTCAAGGCGGGCGAGACCGTGCACACCGGCTGGTGTCCCCTGCCCTATCCGATCGTCGCCGAGACGCTCGCGCGTGAAGGCTTTCCGGCCGTCACCATCGATCAGCAGCACGGCTTTTGGGACATGGGGGCGACCGTCACGGGCCTCGCCTCGATCCGGCAGGGCGGCGCCGCCCCGATCGTGCGCATTCCGCTCGGCGGCTTCGCGGTCGCAAGCCGCGTGCTCGACCTCGGCGCCGAGGGCGTCATCGCGCCGATGATCAACACCGTCGCCGACGCCCGTGCCTTCGTCGAGGCCACCAAATATCCGCCGATCGGCGAGCGCAGCTGGGGGCCGTCGCGCGTCATGATGCTGACCGGCATGACCGACCAGAAGGAATATCTGCGCGACGCCAACGCGCAGACGGTCACGATCGCGATGATCGAGACGCAGACCGCGCTCGATAATCTCGACGCCATCGCGGCCACCGAGGGGATCGACGTGCTGTTCGTCGGGCCGTCCGATCTGTCGATCGCGCTCACCGACGGCAAGGAGGTCGAGCCGCACTCGGCCCTGGTCGAGCGCGAGCTCGACCGGGTGATCGCAGCCGCGAAGAAGGCCGGCAAGGTGCCGGGTCTCTACTGCGCCAACGCCGACCGTGCCGTGTTCGCCGCCAGACGCGGCTTCCGCTTCCTCGCGGTCGGCAGCGACCTCGGCTTCCTGCGCATGGGCGCCGCCGCACAGATGAAGATTTTGAAATCGTAGTCGCACTTCGTAGGGTGGGCAAAGACGGCCGAGCTCGCTCGGTGATGGCACACTGCCCGACCCGCCGTGCCCACGGCGTGAGGCGCGTCCACGTGGGCACGGCGGGTCTGACGTGATGCAACAACGCCGGCACTTCGGCCGCCCGGCGTACGATTCTACGAGCCGATCGCCCTCGCCAACTCGTCCAACACCTTCCCGACATCGGCCTCGACGTCGGCGAGTCGCACCGGCAGCACGCGATAGTCGCGCTCGGCGAGCCAGGCCTGCTTCTCGGCGCGCGCCGCGGCGGCAGCGGCGCTTTCCTCGTTCGGGACGAGATCGATCACGGCGCGCAGCGGAAACGACACGAGGTCTGTGATGTGCGGGCCGACCGGCACGTTTCGCTTGAACCCCCGGCCGGCGAAGCGGCGGTCCTTGACGAGCGCATTCCACAAGGCGCGCTCGGCGTCGGTCGGATTGCGGCGCAGGAGGCGTGAGAGGCCGCGCACCGGGCCACGCTCGTTCGGCACGCGGCCGGCGCCGTGCTCGGCCAGGAGCGCGCGCAGCTGGCTGGCTTCGCGGCCGTCGAGCACACCGCCGTGCGCCGGCCCCTTGCGGCCCTCGGCGATCGCCATGATCACGCCGTGCAGGGTCTGGACGTCCTGCTGGGTCGGCTGCATGCGCAAGAAGATGTTGCGCAGGTTGATCGACATGGTCGGGCGCTTTTCCGGCGGGCGGAAGAACTCGACCTTCTCGAGCTCCGCCTCGAGGTCGGCGAAAAAGGCGAACAGCTGCTCCTTGCCGGCCGGCGGCGAGCGCACCGGCATCGTGAACGGCAACGCGCCGCCGCCCGCGAGCTTGAAGTATTCATAGGCGATCACCAGCACCGCCTGCGCGAGATTGAGCGAGGCGAAGGCCGGATTGACCGGATAGGTGACGATGGCGTCGGCCAAGCCGACCTCGTCGTTCATCAGCCCCCAGCGCTCGCGGCCGAACACCACCGCGACGGTCTCACCGGCGGCGACGCGCGGCGCGATCTCGCGCGCGGCGGCGTCCGGCCCGAGCACCGGCTTCGCCTGATCGTGGGCGCGCGCCGTGGTCGCCAGCACGTAGCGGCAATCGCTGAGCGCCTCCTGCAGCGTGTCGAACAGCTGCACCCCGTCGAGCACCGCGTCGGCGCCCGAGGCGGCGCGCACCGCCTGGATGTCGGGCCAGCCGTCGCGCGGCTTGACGAGGCGCAGGCGCGAGAGGCCGAAGTTCGCCATGGCGCGCGCCGCCGTGCCGATGTTCTGCCCGAGCTGCGGCTCGACCAGCACGACGATCGGACCGCCGATGTCGCTCCACGGCTTGCTGCTATCGGTCCCGGACCCGGGCATGCGGCTCCTGTACGCCAGGTGAAAAGACGGGCGTCCTTATAGCGGGACTGCCGCAAATTGCAGCGGTCCGCGCCCTGGATGGACGGCCACCTTTGGACGTGCGGGCCGATCGCCTGCGTCGGACGCCCTTGCCACCTTTGCCGCCGCGATGGCCGGTGCTATAGGGCGCGCGCCGAATTCTCGTCAGCCGGAGAACGATTCATGTGCGGGCCGGAGAGAAGTCTTCCCCGCACCCATCGATGATCCTTTCCGGTCGGCCCAAACACGCACGGCGACCAGAGGTGCCAGTATGCCAAAGCTCGAAATCATGTGGACGAAGGTCGACGAAGCCCCGGCGCTCGCCACCTACTCGCTGCTGCCGATCGTCAAGGCCTTCGTCGGCGCGGCCGGCGTGTCGGTGACGCTGAAGGACATCTCGCTCGCCGGACGTATCCTCGCGACTTTTCCCGAACGGCTCACCCCGGCGCAGCGGGTCAACGACGAGCTCGCCGAGCTCGGCGAGCTCACGCTGCGGCCGGAAGCCAACATCATGAAGCTGCCCAACATCTCCGCCTCGATCCCGCAGCTCAAGGCCGCGATCAAGGAGCTGCAGGGCAAGGGCTACAACGTTCCGGACTATCCGGACAATCCGACGACGGACGCCGAGAAGGAGATCAAGGCGCGCTATTCCAAGGTGTTCGGCAGCGTGGTCAATCCGGTGCTGCGTGAAGGCAATTCCGACCGCCGCGCCGCCGGCGCCGTCAAGGAATACGCTCGCAGTCATCCCCACAAGATGGGCGCCTGGAGTCCCAGCTCGAAGACACGCGTGGCGTACATGTCGGGCGGCGATTACTACGGCTCGGAAATCTCCACCACCGTCGCATCTGCGACCAACGTCCGCATCGAGCTGGTCGGCACGGACGGCAAGGTCACGGTGCTGAAGGCGAAGACGCCGATCGAGGCCGGCGAGATCATCGACGCGGCGGTGATGAGCCGCAAGGCACTGCGCGCCTTCTTTGCCGAGCAGATCGAGGAGGCCAAGAAGGAAGGCGTGCTGTTCTCGCTGCACGTCAAGGCGACGATGATGAAGATCGCCGATCCGATCGTGTTCGGCCATGCGGTTTCGGTCTTTTTCGCCGATGTGATCGAGAAGCATGCCGCGACGCTCAAGCGTCTCGGCGTCAATCTCAACAACGGCTTCGGCGATCTGCTGGCGAAGATCGAGACGCTGCCGGACGCCGAGAAGAAAGCCATCAAGGACGACATCGCGGCCGAGTACGCCAAGCGGCCGGGCCTCGCGATGGTCAATTCCGACAAGGGGATCACCGGCCTGCACGTGCCGAGCGACGTCATCATCGACGCGTCGATGCCGGCGATGATCCGCGAATCCGGCCGCATGTGGGGCGCCGACGGCAAGCTGCACGACGCCATCGCGGCGATCCCGGACCGCAGCTATGCGACGCTCTATCAGGCGGTGATCGAGGACTGCAAGGCGCACGGCGCGTTCGATCCCAAGACGATGGGCTCGGTCCCGAACGTCGGCCTGATGGCGCAGAAGGCCGAGGAATACGGCTCGCACGACAAGACCTTCGAGGTGCCGACCAGCGGAAAGGTTCGCGTCGTCGCCGACGACGGCAAGGTGCTGCTGGAGCGTCCGGTCGAGACCGGCGACATCTTCCGCATGTGCGAGCTCCGCGACGCGCCGGTCCGGGACTGGGTGAAGCTCGGCGTGCGCCGCGCGCGCCTCACCAACGCCCCGGCGGTGTTCTGGCTCGACGCCAAGCGCGCGCACGACGCCCAGGTCATCGCCAAGGTCGAGAAGTACCTCGAGGATGAAGATACCAAAGGGCTCGACATCCGCATTCTGCCGCCGGTCGAAGCGATCAAGCTCTCGCTCGCGCGCATCCGCAAGGGGCAGGACACGATCTCGGTCACCGGCAACGTGCTGCGCGACTATCTGACCGACCTCTTCCCGATCATGGAGCTCGGCACCTCCGCCAAGATGCTGTCGATCGTGCCGTTGATGGCGGGCGGCGGCCTGTTCGAGACCGGCGCCGGCGGCTCGGCGCCCAAGCACGTGGAGCAGTTCCAGCAGGAGGACTATCTGCGCTGGGATTCGCTCGGCGAGTTCCTCGCGCTCGGCGCCTCGCTCGAGCATCTGGCGCAGACCTACAAGAACGGCAAGGCGCAGGTTCTCGCCGAGACGCTCGACACCGCGATCGGCAAGATCCTCGCGTTCAACCGCTCGCCGGCACGCAAGGTCGGCGAGATCGACAACCGCGGCAGCCATTTCTATCTCGCGCTGTACTGGGCGCAGGCGCTCGCCGCACAGACCAAGGACAAGGAGCTGCAGGCTCGGTTCACGCCGCTCGCCGAAACGCTCAGCAAGAACGAGGCGAAGATCAACGGCGAGCTGATCGGCGCGCAGGGCCGCCCGGTCGATCTCGGCGGCTACTACCTGCCCGACGACGCCAAGGCGTCGGCCGCGATGCGGCCGAGCCCGACGCTCAACGCCGCGCTCGCCGCGCTCTGACGCGGGTGCCCGGCGCGGCCACTCCGCAGGGTGGGCAAAGGAGGCCGATTTGGCTGCGTCATTGCAGTGGATCAGACCCGCCGTGCCCACGCCGACTTTCCTCGCGGCGTGGGCACGGCGGATCGACAGCTTGCCACCGCCCGAGAGACCTCGGCCGCCTTTGCCCACCCTACGGAGGGGCGACTTCAGATGGCGAAGATAAAGGTCACGAACCCGATCTGCGATCTCGACGGGGACGAGATGACGCGGATCATCTGGCAGCTGATCAAGGACAGGCTGATCCACCCCTACGTCGACGTCGAGCTTCTCTACTTCGACCTCGGCATGGAGCACCGCGACGCGACCGACGATCAGGTCACGATCGCGGCCGCCGAGATGATCAAGAAGGTCGGCGTCGGGGTGAAATGCGCGACCATCACGCCCGACGCGGCGCGGGTGGAGGAGTTTCACCTCAAGGCGATGTACCCCTCGCCCAACGGCACCATCCGCAACATCCTCGGCGGCACCATCTTCCGCGAGCCGATCATCTGCAAAAACGTGCCGCGCCTCGTCCCGGGCTGGACCCAGCCGATCGTCGTCGGCCGTCATGCCTATGGCGATCAGTATCGCGCGACCGACTTCGCCTTCCCGGGCAAGGGCACGATAACGCTCACGTTCACGGGCGAGGACGGGAAGAAGATCGAGCGCGAGGTGTTCAGTTCGCCGGGTGCCGGCGTCACGATGGCGATGTACAATCTCGACGACTCGATCCGCGACTTCGCCCGTGCCTCGTTCCACTACGGGCTCGCGCGCAACTATCCGGTCTTTCTCTCGACCAAGAACACCATCCTCAAGGTCTATGACGGCCGTTTCAAGGACATCTTCGAGGAGGTGTTCGAGCAGGAATTCAAGGCCGCGTTCGACGAGAGGAAGCTCACCTACCAGCACCGCCTGATCGACGACATGGTGGCGTCGTCGCTCAAGTGGTCCGGCGGCTACGTGTGGGCGTGCAAGAACTACGATGGCGACGTGCAGTCCGACACCGTGGCGCAGGGCTACGGCTCGCTCGGCCTGATGACGTCGGTGCTGACCACCCCGGACGGCAAGGTGGTCGAGGCCGAAGCCGCGCATGGCACGGTGACGCGGCACTACCGCCAGCACGAACGCGGCGAGCAGACGTCGACCAACTCGATGGCCTCGATCTTCGCCTGGACGCGCGGCCTCGCTCACCGCGCCAAGCTCGACGACAACGCCGATCTCGCCAGGTTCGCCACCACGCTCGAGAAAGCCTGCGTCGCGACGGTCGAGAGCGGCGCCATGACCAAAGACCTCGCCCTCCTGGTCGGCCCCGAGCAGAACTGGCTCTCGACCACCGGCTTTCTCGACAGGATCGACGCCAACCTGAAGAAGGCGATGGCGTGATCAGGCATCAGGGATCGGAAATCAGGGATCAGCAGCCGCATAGGCCGTGCCCTGCCGATCCCTGATTCCTGATCGCCGTCCTGCTACGCGCGCCGGCGGGTGCGCTCGGCTTCGCTCAGCGCATAGTGGCCGTGCGCGCGCTGGGCGAGACGGCCGGCATGCACCATGCGGTGCAGGCGCACGACCAGGGTGCGGCGCTTCATGTCGAGCTGCGCCTCGTCGAGGTGATCGACGATCTCCTGCACCGACAGGCCGACCGGGTTCTCGGCGAGAATCTCGAGAATGAAGTCCTCGACCTCGTCGCCGCCGCGCGAGGCGACCAGCAGCGGCTTCTGCCGCTCGGCCGCGGGCTCGGCGCCGACCGGTGCATCGCCCAGTGCCGCCGCTTGGAGCCGATCGGAAATGACCGTCATCAGCTCCGCCGCCCGCCCGGCATCGGCCGAGCGCAGGCCCTTGAGGCCGATCGCGAGCATGTCGGCCTTCTGCAGCAGATCCTGCTCGTAGAGGCGGATTGCGTCCTGGGATAAGGCCATCATAACCCCCACGCGGCTACGCGACGGCAACGTATGAGTTGAGCGCCCACTTTCGGGGATCATGCTCATTAATGCTCTGTAAACCTAAGCTACAGCGGTGGCGGGAAGCTGACAAGCGCCGCAGCTGCCCGTAATGATCGTGAATCGAAAACGAAGTTAACGCCTCATTTACCCAATTGACTCGATCCCGAGTTTTCGCTTATGTAATCTTTAATTACAACAGAGCGTGCCAGACAGTAGGAGCGTACCATGCCGTTGGAATTGTCCCTGCCCGCCCTCGCGGTCGTCGGCGCTGCCCTCTCGGCCGTCGTTTATCGCTTCTGGCCGCGCATCGCGGTGCGCACGCACACGGAAAAGCACCGGGGGATCGGCATTCGCGAGATCGCGGTGAGCATCACGCGGCCGCGGTTCGGGGCCAAGGCAGGACTTGCCGGGGGCGCGGCATCGCATGAGCTCGTCATCTACATGACGATGCGATCCGGTAATTGATCATTGCGGCACCCCCTGCGCGGCTACCGTACAGGAACTGGACCGAGTAGATCGGCGGCAGGTGCGCGTTGACGAGGGCCCAGCTCTCGCCCGCATCCTCGCTCGCCCACAGGGCGCCGGTGGTCGACCCCATCGCGAGGCGGGTGCCGGTCGCATCGACGTCGAGGCCGTGGCGGTAGACGAGGTCGAAGGCGTCGCGCTGCGGCAGCCTTGGCGCAGCAACTCGAAAGTCTTGCCGCCGTCGCGGGTGCGGCTCACCGCGAGCGCCCCATCGCGCGGCACGCGCATCTCGTCCTTGATCGCCGGCACGAACCAGGCGGGCGCGCCGTCGTGCGGATGCGCCGCGACCGCGAAGCCGAAATCATCGCCTGAACCTTGCGGACCCTGCGGCTTGATCCGCGTCCAGGTCGCGCCGGCGTCGGCGGAACGGAAGATGCCGTTATGGTGCTGCATCCACACCACGTCGGGCGTGCCGGCGCAGCGCGCGATGCGATGCGGATCCTGGATCGCGAGGTCGTTGGCGGCATCGGGTGGCGCGTATTCGGCGACGAGCCCCTCCCCGCGCTGCGTCCAGCTCGTACCGCCGTCCGCCGACATCCAGATCCCGCCGCACGAGAGCGCGACGACGAGACGGCGCGGATCGCGCGGGTCGGGCGCAATCGAGTGGATGCCGGCATCGTCGTAGCCGCCGCCGAACCAGCGCGCGCGCTCCGGCACGTCCCACAGCGCGCGCATGAGCTGCCAGGTCGCGCCGCGGTCGTCCGAGCGAAAGAGGCCGGCCGGGATGGCGCCGATCCACAGCCGCCCCAACTCATCCGCCCCGCCCGCCGCGATGGTCCAGAACTGGAAGACCGATGGCGCGCCGGCGGCGTCCGCCGGAAAGGCGGGCGTGCCGATCTCGCTCCAGGTGCGGCCGCCATCGTCGGAGCGATGCAGCTTGGCGCCGAAATGGCCGTGCTTGAGCGCCGCATAGAGCGCCCCGTCGCGCCGATCGGCGAGCGCCGCGGTCACGGGCACGCCCGGGAAAGCGGTGTTGGCGAGGGCCCAGCCACTGCCGTTGCGCGCGAGCGTGAGCAGGCCTTTGCGGGTGGCGAGGAGGAGGTGGTCGGAGGTCATGTCGGATTACCCTTCGTTCACGCACACTGCCTGCGCTCCGTTCGTGTGGCTCTCATCCGCCCGAGAGTGCTTGCATCACATAGAGTTGCGAGTCGTGCTTGATGGGATGGCTCAGCGTCGTCTCGCGCGGCAACCGCCGGCCATCGGCGAAGATGCAGATATGCTTGCGCAGGGTGCCGCGGTCGTCGAGGACGTAGCCGCGCACGTGCGGCATCGCCGTGAACACGGCGGCGAGCGCGTCGCCGACGGTCGCGCCGTCGGCATCGATCGCGGCGTCGGGAACGATCTCGCGCAGCCAGCTGGTGAAGCGGACCTGGGCCATCGGTGTCTTCTTGATCCTCCCGTGCAGGCGGAGGGTCGGCGAAGCCGAACGACGTGAGCGCAGCCGGGGCGGGGTGGCTCACTCTCCCGAGTGCTTTCATTTGGCGCGAACGTCACCCCACCCCGGATCGCATTTCGCTCCGCTCGAAGCGATCCGACCCTCCCCTGCAGGGACCCTGCAGGGACCCTGCAGGGGAGGGTAAAGAAAGCAGCTCACCCTGCGAGCGCGGCCGCGATCGCCGCCAGGGCGGCATCGGCTTTGGAGCCGTCAGGGCCGCCGGCTTGGGCCATGTCGGGGCGACCGCCGCCGCCCTTGCCGCCGAGCGCCTCGGCGCCCTTCTTGACGAGATCGACGGCGTTGAAGCGCTTCGTGAGGTCGGCGGTGACGCCGACCACGACGCCGGCCTTGCCCTCCTGGTTCACGGCGACGATCGCGACCACGCCGGAGCCGACCTGCTTCTTGCCCTCATCGACCAGGCTCTTGAGGTCGCGCATCTCGATTCCGGTGACGTGGCGCGCCAGGAGCTTGACGTCACCGACGCTGCGCACGCCGTCGGCGCCGTCCGCCCGCGCGCCGCCGCCGCCCATGGCGATTTTCTTTTTCGCTTCAGTGAGCTCGCGCTCGATTCTGCGGCGCTCGTCGAGCAGGGCCGCGACCCGCGCGGGAAGATCCTCAAGCTGAACCTTAAGCTCAGCCGCGGCGTTTCTCGCCGCTTGAATCTGCTTTTCAGCGGCCTTGCGCGCGACCGTGCCGGTGAGCGCCTCGATGCGGCGCACGCCGGCGGCGACCCCCGAATCGGCGAGCCCGCTGATCAGGCCGATGTCGCCGGTGCGCCGCACATGGGTGCCGCCGCACAGCTCGACCGACCAACCCATTGCATTGCCGCCCTCACCCATCGCCACGACCCGCACCTCGTCGCCGTATTTCTCGCCAAAGAGGGCGCGGGCGCCCGAGGCGCGCGCGTCGTCGAGCGCCATCAGGCGGGTGGTGACGGGCGCGTTCTGCAGCACGATGTCGTTGGCGATGTCCTCGACCCGCTCGATCTCGGCCGCCGTCATCGGCTTGGGGTGCGAGAAGTCGAAGCGCAGGCGGTCGGGTGCGACCAGGGAGCCCTTCTGCGCCACGTGATCGCCCAGCACCTGGCGCAGCGCCTCGTGCAGCAGGTGGGTCGCCGAGTGGTTGCGGCGGATCGCGGCGCGGCGCGCGTGGTCGACCTCGAGCAGCAGCGGATCGCCTACCTTCACGCTGCCCTGCTCGACCTTCACGTCGTGCACGAACATGTCGCCTGCATGCTTATGCGTGTCGGTGACCGCGATGCGCACGCCCTCGCGCCGCATCTCGCCGGTGTCGCCGACCTGGCCGCCCGACTCGCCGTAGAACGGCGTCTGATTCATGACGATCGCGCCGCTCTCGCCGGCCTTGAGCTCGCCGGCCTCGCGGCCGTCGCGCACCAGCGCCGCGACCACGCCTTCGGCGCTCTCCGTCTCGTAGCCGAGAAACTCGGTCGCGCCGACCTTCTCGCGCAGGCCGAACCAGATGGTCTCGGTCGCGGCCTCGCCGGAGCCCGCCCATGAGGCGCGCGCCTTGGCGCGCTGGCGCTCCATGGCGTCGTTGAAGGAGGCGAGATCGACGCCGATGCCACGGGCACGCAACGCATCCTGGGTGAGATCGAGCGGGAAGCCGTAGGTGTCGTAGAGCGTGAAGGCGGTCTCGCCGTCGAACATGTCGCCCTTCTTGAGCGCCTTCGAGGCATCGTCGAGGATCGCGAGGCCGCGCTCCAGCGTGCGGCGGAAGCGCGTCTCCTCGAGCCGCAGCGTCTCGGTGATCAGCGCCTCGGCGCGGGGAAGCTCCGGATAGGCCTGGCCCATCTCGCGCACCAGCACCGGCACGAGCTTCCACATCAGCGGCTCTTTGGCGCCGAGGAGCTCGGCATGGCGCATGGCGCGCCGCATGATGCGGCGAAGCACGTAGCCGCGACCCTCGTTCGAGGGCAGCACGCCGTCGGCGATGAGGAAGGAGCTGGCGCGCAGGTGGTCGGCGATGACCCGGTGCGAGGCTTTCTGCGGGCCATCGGCGCGCACCTTGGTGAGCTCGGCGACCGCGCCGATGATCGCACGGAAAAGGTCGATGTCGTAATTGTCGTGCACGCCCTGCAGCACGGCGGCGACGCGCTCGATGCCCATGCCGGTGTCGATCGAGGGGCGCGGCAGGTCGATGCGGTTGCCGGGCGCGATCTGCTCGTACTGCATGAACACGAGATTCCAGATCTCGATGAAGCGGTCACCGTCGGCGTCCGCGCTGCCGGGCGGGCCGCCCGGGATGTGCGGCCCGTGGTCGTAGAAGATTTCCGAGCACGGGCCGCACGGCCCGGTGTCGCCCATGGCCCAGAAATTGTCCGTGCCCGCGATGCGGATGATCCGCGCCTCCGGCAGGCCGGCGATCTTCTTCCATAGGCCGAACGCCTGGTCGTCGTCGACGTAGACGGTCGCGATCAGGCGGTCGGCCGGCAGGCCGAACTCCTTGGTGACGAGATTCCAGGCGAGCTCGATCGCGCGGTCCTTGAAATAGTCGCCGAACGAGAAGTTGCCGAGCATCTCGAAAAAGGTGTGGTGGCGCGCCGTGTAGCCGACATTGTCGAGGTCGTTGTGCTTGCCGCCGGCGCGCACGCATTTCTGCGCCGTGACGGCGCGCTGGAAGGGAAGCTTCTCGACGCCGGTGAAGACGTTCTTGAACTGCACCATGCCCGCATTGGTGAACATCAAGGTCGGATCGTTGCGCGGCACGAGCGGCGAGGACGGGACGATCTCGTGCCCGTTCTGCGCGAAGTAGCTCAGGAAAGCCGACCTGATATCGTTGACGCCGCTCATTGACGTGCCTGTTCGGACTTATCTGTCGGGAAGCTTTCTGCGCTCCCGCATATGGGCGCGCATAGCCGTTTTGCCAATGTTTCCAAGGGTTCTAGCGACAGGGCGAGGGACTGTCCAGGAAGGCGCCGCCGCGCGCCGCCGTGATGGGAGGCGCGTGGGCATGTGCGCCAATGACCGCATAGGGATTGTCCGCTATAAGCCGCTCGAACCGCCCCGCCCTCGCCTTCCCTTCGGACTGTGCATGAACGACGCGATTTCGACTCCATCGGCCCTCGAGCAGAGCTTGCGGGCGGGCGCCTTCGTGCTCACCGCTGAGGTGGTGCCGCCGGCCTCGTGCGCGGCAGACGACCTGCTCAAGAAGGCGCTGCCGCTGCGCGGGCTCGCGCACGCGGTCAACGTCACCGACGGTGCCGGCGCGCGCGCCCATATGGCGGCGACGGCAGCGGCCGCGATCCTGGTGCAGAACGGGATCGAGCCGATCCTCCAGCTCGCCTGCCGCGACCGCAATCGCATCGCGCTGCAGGGCGAGCTGATGGGCGCCGGCGCGCTCGGCATCCGCAACCTGCTGCTGCTGACCGGCGACGATCCGACCCAGGGCGACCAGAAGGATGCCAAGCCCGTGTTCGATCTCGACTCGCGCGGGCTGACCGCGATGGCGCGGGCGATGCGCGATGACGGCGCGCTGCCGCACGGGCAGAAGGTCGCGCATGTGCCGCCCTTCTTTCTCGGCGGCGCCGATTCGCCGATCGACCCGAAGCCGGAGTGGCAGCCGACGACGCTTGCCGGCAAGGTCTCGTCCGGCACGCAGTTCGTGCAGACCCAGTTCTGCATGGATATCGGCGTGGTGCGCCGTTACGTGGCGCGGCTCACCGAGGCCGGCCTGATCGACAAGCTGTTCGTGCTGATCGGCGTCAACCCCCTGCGCTCGGCGCGCTCGGCGCGGTGGATGCGGGAGCACCTGTTCGGCACCATCATTCCGGACGCGATGATCGCGCGGCTCGAGGGCGCGGCGGATCCGGCCGCCGAGGGGATGCGGCTGTGCGTCGAGCTGATCGAGCAGCTCGCCGCGACGCCGGGCGTTGCCGGCGTGCACGTGATGGCGCCGGGGAACGACGCGGGGGTGCCGGCGGTGCTGGCCGAAGCGCAGCGGAGATTGCCGCAGCAGCGGCAGGCGATCAGCCCGTAGGGTGGCCCGGCGCGTGGCAGGGGACGGGCGCGTGGGCAAAATCGCCGACGCGCGGTGCCCACGCGGATGGACCGTGCCGGCGATTTGCCCACCCTACGAACGAAATGGCCGGGAAAAGCCCGGCCATGACGCTTGCGACATAGGAGCGGGTTCGCCCGACGCCTCACTCCTCGGCGGCTTCCTCACCCTCGTCATCGCCCTCCTCGCGCTCGCCGGCGAGGATCTTCTCGGCGATGAGGCCGGCGTTCTGGCGGATCGCGGCCTCGATCTTGTTCGCCATGTCGGGGTTGTTCTTCAGGAACGTTTTTGCGTTCTCGCGGCCCTGGCCGATGCGCTGGCTGTCGTACGAGAACCAGGCGCCGGATTTCTCCACGACCCCGGCCTTGACGCCGAGATCGATGATCTCGCCCATCTTGGAGACGCCCTCGCCGTACATGATGTCGAACTCGACCTGCTTGAACGGCGGCGCGAGCTTGTTCTTCACCACCTTGACGCGTGTCTGGTTGCCGACCACCTCGTCGCGCTCCTTGATCACGCCGACCCGGCGGATGTCGAGGCGCACCGAGGCGTAGAACTTGAGCGCATGACCGCCCGTGGTGGTCTCCGGGCTTCCGTACATCACGCCGATCTTCATGCGGATCTGGTTGATGAAGATCACCATGGTGTTGGAGCGGTTGATCGACGCGGTGAGCTTGCGCAGCGCCTGCGACATGAGCCGCGCCTGCAGGCCGGGCTGACTGTCGCCCATCTCGCCTTCGAGCTCGGCGCGCGGCACGAGGGCGGCGACCGAATCGATCACCAGCACGTCGATGGCGCCCGAGCGCACCAGCGTATCGGCGATCTCGAGCGCCTGCTCGCCGGCGTCGGGTTGGGAGATCAGGAGGTCGTCGACATTGACGCCGAGCTTCCTCGCATAGATCGGATCGAGCGCGTGCTCGGCGTCGATGAAGGCACAAATGCCGCCCTTGCGCTGCGCCTCGGCGAGGCAATGCAGCGCGAGCGTCGTCTTGCCGGAGGATTCAGGCCCGTAAATCTCGACCACGCGCCCGCGCGGAAGGCCGCCGACGCCGAGCGCGATGTCGAGCCCGAGCGAGCCGGTCGGGATGGTCTCGATGTCCAGCGCCTTGGAATTCTTGCCGAGACGCATGATCGAGCCCTTGCCGAAGGCGCGTTCGATCTGCGACAGCGCTGCATCCAGCGCCTTTGACTTGTCCATTGCGGCACCTTCGACGACGCGTAACGCGGGCTGAACCATTGTCACCCTCCTTATGGCCATGATTCTGGCGGGTCGACAACGCGGGCCGCGTCGCCGTCCCCTCAAGTTCGCAATGTACCCTATTTGTTCTAAGTTCGCAATATGTTCTTTTCAAGGAATCGGTGCTGGCCCCTTTCCATTGGCCACTATCGAGGAACCGCCCGCCATGGCCCTTTTGAAACCCCCAGGCGGTCCCTTCGGTTAGCCAATCGCGCCTCCAGGCGCACCAGTAATCTCAAACATGGGTGGTTCAATGCGCGCACCTTCTCCCGCCGCGGCTTTCGATTCGGCGCCCTCGCGCGAGGCAACCTACGTCCGAGCCACCGGCGCGGCGGGGCGTGTCCGCTCCCGCCGGTGGATTCCCTCCCCCGAACCTGATTGGATTTCGTGCCGGGAGCGAATGACGCATTGGGGTACGTCGATGCGATATGCCTTCACGTTTGCTTCGATCATCATGGCGTGCAGCCTCACCCTCACGTCGGCCTGGGCCGGGTGGGGATGCGGCTACCGCTTTTCCGGGCTGGAGAAGGGCCGCTACGGCGCGGTATGGGCCTACGTGTCGCGTGCGAAGGCCCACGCGGCGGCGCTCAAGCTATGCCGAAGCAGCGGCGCGCATCGCTGCTTCGTCGTCGGCTGCCGCGAGGGCATCGACACCGAGGCGCAGGCGCACGTGCCGTGGCCGCTCAAGGGTCCAGCCGGGGTGTGCGTCGGCAGCGGGTGCAAGTGAAAGGCGTTGAGGTCGTCAGCCGCGACACAACGACTGAGGCGTCGGCTCAGGCGGCGCCTTCGACCCGGATGTGCCGGGATCCCGTCACTGGCGGCGGGGCCTTACGGCGCTTGTCGACGAGGAAATACTTGAGCAGGAAGCGGCCTTCGCGCCCCTGGAGGGGACCGCCGCAGCTGCGGCAGGTGATCTCGACGGGATCGGAGGCGGCTTCGACCTGGACCACCTTGTAGGCGGCGCCACAGTGCGGGCAATTCGTGCGGACGGCTGACATGCCGGCAGCATAGGCCACGGATGATCTGCGTGCGTCAAGGTCCTGTTTCGATTGAGGAACAGGATTGCTGTCTAGTCATATCGCCTGCAGCTTCAGGGTAGGAAAGCATTCACGAGAGTTCGGCTGCCGCCACGTCAGGCCGCGCGCATTAATCGCTTATTCAATCGGATCGGGCACCAGATTTGGTCCAAAGTCCCTCGGAGTGCGATCATGGACGAGCCCCTGAAACGTCCACGCTCGGCATTTGTTCTCGATGACGACCCCTGTGTCGGCTTGGTGCTGTCCAGGATGCTCACTGCGCTCGCGGTCGAGAACCGCCACTTCGTCGACCCGTCAGCGTTCCTCGCCGAGGCGCAGGCCGCCAGTCCCGACCTCATCCTGCTCGACCTCGCGCTCGGGCAGTCGGATGCGATCGACCTGATCCGCAAGCTCGAGGCGCTGCAATATCGCGGCCGCGTGCTGCTCGTGAGCGGCAAGGACATCGCCATCCTCAAGGAGGCCGAGCGCATCGGCCGCGCGCACGGCCTGTGGATGCTGCCGCCGCTGCAGAAGCCGGTTCGCCTCGCCGACCTCCAGCACCGGCTCGACGCGCCGTCACAGCCGCCCGCCGCGCACGACGGCGCCGGCGACACGGCGGCGGCACGGCTTGCCGCCTCGCCGCAGGCCGATCTCGGCGAGGCGCTGCGCGAGGGCTGGGTCGAGGTGTGGTACCAGCCGAAGATCGACCTCAAGTCGCTGCGCGCCACCGGCGCCGAGGCGCTGGTGCGGGTGCGCCATCCCGTGCGCGGCGTGGTGGCGCCGATCGACTTCCTGCCGCCCGCGAGCGACCCGCTCTACAAGCCGCTTACTGCTTTCGTCATGCGGCAGGCGATGGCGGACTGGCTCGTGTTCGCGGCGCGCGGATTCTTTCCCAAGCTCGCCGTCAACGTTCCGGCCTCGGTGCTCAACACGCCGGATTTCGTCGACGTGCTGCGTCGGATGATCCCCGACGCGCCGGGCTTTCCGGGCCTCGTGCTCGAGATCACCGAGGACGAGATCATCCGCGACCCGGAATGGCTGCGCGAGATCGCGACGCAGGTGCGCCTCTACAATGCGGCGATCTCGATCGACGATTTCGGCTCGGCCTACGCGTCGCTCTCGCGCCTCAAGGACCTGCCGTTCAGCGAGCTCAAGCTCGACTGCAGCTTCGTCACCGGCTGCGCGGCCGATCCGCTCAAGCGCAGCCTGTGCCAGACCGTGGTCGACCTCGGCCACCGCTTCGGCGCGACGGTGTGCGCCGAAGGCGTCGAGCAGGAAGGCGACCTGCGCAGCCTGATCAGCCAGTCGTTCGACACCGCGCAAGGCTTCTTCTTCGCCAAGCCGATGCCGGCGTCCGAGCTGATGGAATTCCTGACCAAGGACACGCACTGGCAGATCGGCCTCGCCGATCCGCAGCCCGCCGCCACCCAGAACTGACGGGCGGCGCGCCCCCGATTGATGGCGCAGGCCCGATCGCCGTAACTTCCCGATCCGAACTTCAAGCCTCCTTCCGACCGCCGTGGCGCGCGGACCAAGTCGCGGCGCGATCGAATGCAGCCGATTGCAGATCCCGGGGACCCCATGCCGATCATCGACAGCCAAGTGCATTCCTACGAGCGCAACCATCCTGGCCGGCCGTGGCACGGTGTGCTGGCCGGCCCCGCCGAGGTCACCGGCGATCAGATGGTCGCCAAGATGGACGAGGCCGGCGTCGACGGCGCGATCCTGGTGTCGGCCTTCACGATGTACCGCTACGACGCGAGCTACGCGCTTTCGGTGCACCGCGCCTATCCCAACCGGTTCGCATTGGTGAAGCCGGTCGACCCGGCAAACCCGACGGTCGAGGACGTCGTCTCCGAATGGAAGCGTACGCCGGGCGCGGTCGCCTGCCGCATGCTGCTGGTGCGCAGCGGGCTTGCCACCGATGCGGCCGATCCCGGGCTCAACCGCGTGCTCGCAACCGCCGGCAAGATGTCGCTGCCGGTCAACCTGCATATCGCGGGCCGGCTCGAGCAGGGTACCGCGCTGATCCGCCGCCATCCCGACACTCAGATCATCGTCGATCATGTCGGCCTGGTGCAGCCGCACGAGCCGCCGGTGCCGGCGGAGCCGTGGGCCGAGCTGCCGCAGGTGCTCGCGCTCGCCAAGCTGCCGAACGTCGCCATCAAGATCAGCGGCGCCTGCACGCTGTCGCGCGAGCCCTACCCCTACGACGACATCTGGGATCCGATCTGCCGCGTGATCGACGCGTTCGGGCTCGACCGCTGCATGTGGGGCACCGACTGGACGCGGGCGGTGAACTTCCTCACCTTCAAGCAGGGCGTCGACGCCTTCCGCGACACGCAGCGCATTTCGGCGAGCGACAAGGTCAAGCTGATGGGTGGCACGGTGACGAAGATTTATAAATGGGCGCCGAAGCGGTAGGAGCTGCGTAGCCTGGATGGAGGCGCGTGAGCGGCGTAATCCGGGGATGACTTTTCCGCATCCCGTGTTACCGCGTTCCGCCATTCGCTATCCGCCGGGTAGGCGAGGATGTTGCCATCCTCGCCCCCCACAGACCCGGACGTGCAGATTTCCCGCATCCGGTTCTTCGCGCAAGAGCTTCGCTCACGTGGCGTATCGATGGACGATCCGCGGCTTCGGCAATGGAT
>DATGLS010000053.1:0-24643 GCA_035293985.1 Xanthobacteraceae bacterium | reverse complement strand
ATCCATTGCCGAAGCCGCGGATCGTCCATCGATACGCCACGTGAGCGAAGCTCTTGCGCGAAGAACCGGATGCGGGAAATCTGCACGTCCGGGTCTGTGGGGGGCGAGGATGGCAACATCCTCGCCTACCCGGCGGATAGCCTTTCCCCGGCTTACGGTGCTGCGCACCTCCATCCGGGCTACAGCGCTACGCCTTCGCGGCGAGCTGCGCGCGGGCGGCCTTGAGGAAGGCGGCGCGATCGGTCTCGGCGCGCACGTGGGTGGCGAGCCGCGCGCACAGGTCCTCCGGCGTGCGGGCGTCGGCCGTCGCCTTCTCGATCAGCACCTTGGCGATCGGGCCGACGTGGCGGGCAAGCAGCGTGCGCACCGCCTCGAATTCCTTGCTGTCGGCCGCGAGGATCGGCGCGCGCTCCGGCTCGCGGGCGCGGGCCACCGCGACGGCTGGCGCGCTGGCCGCCATGGTCGCGCCGTCGCTGCCGGCGCGGTCGCCCTTGCGGATCGTCTCGACGAGCTTGCGCAGCCCTTTCGTTCGATCGGGAAACAGGTCGATCCACTGTCTTGTGGCGAGCTCGTAACGTAATGCGCCAGTCGGGAGGACGGGCGAGAGCCGCAGCGGATAGACCGGCATGTCGAGGCTGCCGGCGATCGACAGCTCTTTGCGGATCTCGCCCGAGCGGGCGGACTCGTCGGAGAACAGGAAAATGAGACCATACGCCCCCTCGAGCGCGTGGACGATCGTCTCCTGATAGTTCTGCCCGGGCGGAACGTCGCGCGCGGAGATCCAGCATCTCAACCCCTCGGCTTCGAGCGAGTCGACCACCCCGAGCGCGGCAGCGCTGTCCTTCGACGAATAGCAGATGAACAAATGGTCAGCGTTCGACGCGGGCTTGGACATTGGGTCGTTCGACATTGGGTCCTGGCTCGCGTGTCGTGCTTCATTCCCGCACGCGAAAAAGCTATGTAGGTGGAGGCCGGGCAAAATCCAGATTACAGCGTATTTCGCGCTTGTGAAATCGGGATGCGTGACTTTGTTTGATTCGGCGCCGGTTCGGCGAGGGCGGGAGTTTGAATTTGGGCCTGAGAACGAAGTTCAACCTGGTGGTCCTGGCCGCCTTCGTGGTCGGGTTCGCCTTCGCGGCGTTCGTCGGGCAGCGTTCCTTCGTTGCCAGCGCGCGTGACGAAGTCCTGCAGCAGGCCCGCCTCGTCATCACGGCCGCGAATGCGGTGCGCTCATATACGGCCGATGAGCTCGACGCGCTACTGCCAATGGAGAAGGCCGACAAGTTCGTGCCGCAGACCGTGCCGGCCTATGCGGCGCAAAAGAGTTTCAAAGCGGTGCAGACGCAGTTTGCGGGCTTCGTTTATCGCGAGCCGGCGCTCAACCCGACCAACCTGTCCGATCGGGCGCAGGACTGGGAAGCGGACATCATCGGCGTCTTTCGCAACCAGCCTGATAAGCAGGAGCTTGTGGTCCAACGCGACACGCCGGTTGGGCCGACGCTGAGCCTCGCCCGTCCGATCACCATCCATGACGAGGCGTGCCTTACCTGTCACAGTACGCCGGCCGCCGCGCCGGCATCCCTGACCAAGACCTACGGAACCGCGAACGGGTTCGGCTGGAAGCTCAACGAGGCCATCGGGGCGCAGATCCTGTCGCTGCCCATGGAGGTTCCGCTCAAGATCGCGCACGACGCTTATGTGGGCTTCCTCATCACCCTCGCCGAGATCTTCGCGGTGGTGTTCGTGATCCTCAATCTGCTGCTGCACTACCTGGTGATCGCGCCGGTCAAGCGCGTCTCGGCGGTGGCGGAGGCGGTGAGCCTCGGCGAGGACGTCGAGCCCTACGTCAAGCCTGGCAAGGACGAGATCTCGGCGCTGTCGGTCGCGTTCAACCGCATGCGGGAGAGCCTGCGGCACGCGATGGAGATGATAAAGTAGCTCGCTACGCCGCGGTCTTGCTCGCCGCCGCGAAGTCCTCCAGCATGCGCGGCACGTCGCGCGCGGCGAGCGGCCGCGACAACAGATAGCCCTGCACCTGGGTGCAGCCTTCCGCCTTGACCGTGCGCAACTGCTCGACCGTCTCGACGCCCTCGGCGGTCGTGGAAATGCCGAGCGAGCGGCCGAGGCCGGCGACCGCGCGCACGATCGCCATCGATTCCGGCGTCTTCGACAGGTCGCGGATGAATGACTGGTCGATCTTGATCTTGTCGAAGGGAAACTTGCGCAGGTAGCTCAGCGACGAGTAGCCGGTGCCGAAATCATCCATCGAGATATGGGCGCCCAGCTCCTTGAGATGGGTGAGCGTCGCGAGCGTCGCGTCGGTGTCGTGCAGCAGCACCGCCTCGGTGATCTCGAGCTCGAGCCGGCGCGGCGCGAGACCCGACGCGCCGAGCGCCGTCACCACGTCGAGCACCAGCGTCTTGCTGGTGAACTGGACCGGCGACAGGTTGACCGCGACCGAGAGCTCGCCCGGCCAAGTCGCCGCTTCGGCGCAGGCGCGACGCAGCACCCAGGCGCCGATCTGGGTGATCAGGCCGATATCCTCGGCGAGCGGGATGAACTCGGCGGGCGAGACGAGACCGCGCTCGGGGTGGCGCCAGCGCAGCAGCGCCTCGAAGCCCTTCACCTCGGCGGAGGTGAGGTCGACCAGCGGCTGGTACATCAGCTCGAACTGGTCGAGCCCGAGCGCCGAGCGCAGGTCGAGCTCGAGCAGGCGGCGCGCCTGCATGCTCGCGTCCATCGCGGCCTCGAAGAAGCGGTAGATGCCGCGCCCCTCCGCCTTGGCGCGATAGAGCGCGAGGTCGGCGTTCTTGAGGATGGCGTCCGGGTCGGTGCCGTCGTTGGGCGCGACCGCGATGCCGATGCTGGTGCCGATGACGACCGAGTGGCCGTCGATCTCGTAGGGCGCCGCGATCGTCTCGATCAGATGCTGAGCCAGCACGGTCGCGCCGACCGGCTGGGCGGCACCGATCTGCACGATGGCGAATTCGTCGCCGCCGAGCCGCGCCACCGTGTTGGTCTCGCCCGCGCCCGCGAGCAGGCGCTCGGCGACGACCTTGAGCAGCGCATCGCCGACCGGATGGCCGAGCGTGTCGTTGACCGCCTTGAAGTTATCGAGATCGAGGCACAGCACCGCCAGCGCCTCGTCGCCGTGCGCGCGGGCGAGCCCCTGCACGAGCTCCTCGCGAAACCGGATGCGATTAGGCAGCCGGGTGAGCGCGTCGTGGTGCGCCATGTGGGTGACGAGCGCCTCGGCGCGGGCGCGTTCCTCGGTCTCGTGCTGCAGGTGCTCGAGCGCGCGCGCGACGGTGCCGAGCTCGTCGGTGCGCGTCGTGTGCGGAATGGGCTCATCCTGCTTGCCGCCCGCCATCGCGTGGATCGAGCGGGTGAGGTCGCGCAGCGGCCGTATCAGCTGCAGCGCGTTGGCGAGCAGCAGCCCGAGCAGCACGAAGCCGGCGATCATGCCGCCGGCGACGAGATCGCGCGAGAGGGCGCGCGAGCCGGCGAGGATCGTCTCGATCGGCTGCACCACCTCGATCAGGCCGCGCACGTCGCCCACCTTCCAGTCGCGCTTGGGCGAGTCAGAGCTTGCATTGTGGCAGCCGACGCAGCTCTGCTGCATGCGGTCGGCGACCGCGACGCGCAGCACCTCGCGCCCGTCGACCTGCTCGCGGCGCGACCACACGCCGCCGGGATCACGATTGAGATGCGCCCACGCCTCCTGCTGGAAGCCGTCGAGGAGGCGGCCGGCGCGCGTCGGCCACGGATACGGGCTCACCAGACGGATACGGACGCCGTTCTCCTTGAACGCCTCGGCGACGTCCTGGATGAAAGTCGTCGGCACCGGGATCGCGTTGGGCTCGCGCTTGTAGGTCGGCGACGCGACCGTGCCCGACTTGGTCGCCGGCACGACGACGTGCTCGGAATAGAACGCGCGCAGGGTCTGCAGCTGGCGCGCCGTCTGCACGCCGCGCGCCTGCGCGTCGCTGACGGCGGTCGAGATCACCTCGTGCGGCGCGTAGTACGCGATCGCGCCGACGAGAGCCATGACGCCGCAGCACATCGGCACGATCAGGCGCCACAGCAGCGAGCGTTCGCCCCGCACGTCGGGACGCTCGCTTACCTCGCCGCTCGGGAGATCACCGACAACGCTACGCATGCCCACGCCCTCGCAATCGCCCGCGTGTACCAAAAGTGAGTTAACGCGCGGTATGCTCGGAAAGCGAGCACGCGGCTGACATGTCAGGCATTTCAACGTGTTGCGGCAGTCACGGTTGCGCGCGCATTTCAACGGTCAGTGCGACCACAGCTAATCCGCGCACAAATTTCTGTGAACTTTGTGTGCGGAAGCACCCATTTCAAAATGAAAGTGGGGGCTTCTTCCGTGACCGCCGTCTACAAAGACATGAAGAGTATGTGGGCCAGTATGACAATTCATGGTCACGCGTTGTTCTGCCTCGTCTACCTGCTGGCCACCGCCTCGCCGGGGCCCGGCATCGCCGCGATTCTGGCGCGGGTTCTCGCGCGCGGCAACGATGGCCTCTTCGCATTCATAGCGGGCTTCGTGGCCGGCGATCTGATCTGGCTCACCTGCACGGCGACCGGCATGGCGGCGCTCGCCCAGACCGCGCATTCGGTGTTCGTCGTGGTCAAATTTGCCGGCGCCGCCTACCTGCTCTACCTCGCTCATCGACTGTGGACGTCAGCCCCCCAGCCGCTCGGCGAAGGCAATGTGCCGTCGGTTCGGCAGCGCCCGTCGCAGCTGTTCTTCGGCAGCCTGGCCCTGACGATCGGCAATCCGAAGGTCATGGTGTTTTTTCTCGCGCTGCTTCCGACCGTTCTCGACCTGAGGAAGATCACCGTGGGCGATTTTCTGAAGGTGGCGCTGGCAAGCATGATCATCCTGTCCGGCGTGCTCAGCACCTATGCCTTTGCGGCGCTGCGCGCGCGCCGTCTTTTCAGGCATCCGCGCGCCCTCCGCTGGCTCAATCGCGGGACCGGCACCGCCATGGCCGGGGCTGCAGTGGCGGTCGCGTCGCAATGACTCGCGCGGCCGGCCGACAAGGGCTTGCTCGGTTCGTGAATCACCCCGCCGCCGCGTTCCGCCCCGCGTGGCCATCCGCCCCGCCCGCGAACATCGCGATCAGCGCCCGCTTGATCGCCGCATGCCGCGTCGGCGAGAAGATCTTCGCGCCTAGGAGATCCGTCACGTAGAACACGTCGACGACGCGCTCGCCGAAAGTGGCGACGTGCGCCGAGGCGATGTTGAGGTTGAGCTTGGAGAGCGCGCTCGTCATCTCGTAGAGCAGGCCCGGCCGGTCGAGGCCGCTCACCTCGACCACGGTGTAGCGGTTCGACCACGCATTGTTGACGTTGACCTCGGGCTCGACCGCGAAGGCGCGGATGCGGCCCTTCGGCGCCGCACGCTTCGCCACCACCTCGGGCAGCTTGAGGTCGCCGCGCAGCGCGCGCTCGATCGCCTCGGTGATGCGGATGGCGCGCCGGCCCTCGTCGTCGTCGAGCTCGAACTCGCGCGTGACCGAGATGGTATCGAGCGCAAGCCCGTCGGTGGTGGTGAAGATCTGCGCGTCGACGATGTTGGCGCCGGCCGCCGCGCACGCGCCGGCGATCACCGACAGCAGCCAGGGATGGTCGGGCGCGAGAACCGTGAGGACGGTGACGGCGGCGTCGAAGCTCACCGCGGTCGCGAGCTTCTTTCCGGCCTGCTCGGCGGCGTGGAGGAAGCGCGCATGCGCGACCTTGCGCGGCAGGTCGACCTTGAGCCAGTAGGCCGGATAGTGCCGCGCCACGTAGCGCTCGATCTCGGCCGGCTCCCACGCCTTCATCTCGGCGCGGAATTCGGCCTGCGCCACCGCGACGCGGCGCGCGCGGTCGACCTCGGAGAAGCCGCCGGTGAGCGCCGGCTCGGTCTCGTAGTAGAGCGCGCGCAGGAGCTGCGCCTTCCACCCGTTCCACACGCCCGGGCCGACCGCGCGGATATCGGCGGTGGTGAGGATGGTGAGCAATTTCATCCTTTCCAGCGACTGCACCACGGCGCTGAAGTTCTCGATGGTGCGCCGGTCGGAGAGGTCGCGCGACTGCGCGATGCTCGACATGGTGAGGTGCTGCTCGATCAGCCAGACCAGGATCTCGGTATTCGCCGCCGAGAGCCCGAACCGCGGCCCGAGCTTGCGGGCGATGCGGGCGCCGGCGATCGAGTGGTCCTCGACGCGGCCTTTGGCGATGTCGTGCAGGAAGAGCGCGACGTGGAGCACCACGCGGTGCTCGGGCTTGATGGTGCGCACGAGCTCGTTGGCGAGGCCGTACTCCTCGTTCTTGCCCGCCTCGATCTCGGCGAGCACGCCGATGCAGCGCAGCAGGTGCTCGTCGACCGTATAGTGGTGATACATGTTGAACTGCATCATCGACACGATGCGGCCGAAGTCGGGGATGAAGCGGCCGAGCACGCCCGTCTCGTTCATGCGGCGGAGCACCACCTCGGTGTCGTTCTTGGCAGTGAGGATCTCCACGAACAGGCGGTTCGCCTCTTCGTCGTCGCGCACCGTCTTGTCGATCAGCTTGAGCGAGCGGGTCGCGAGCCGCATGGCGTCGGGATGGAAATCGAGGGCGTGGCGCTGGGCGAGGTGGAAGAGGCGGATCAGGTTGACGGGGTCACGCTCGAACACCTGCGGGTCGACGACGCTGATGCGGTTGTGGTCGACGATGAAACCCTTGGCGTCGAGCGCGACCCGGCGCGGCCGGCGGCGGAAGCGCGCCACCATGCGGTTGAGCATCGGCACGTCTTTCGCCTGGCGCGCCTCGAGCTCGGCGCACAGGATCGCGGTGAGGTCGCCGACGTCCTTGGCGATGAGAAAGTAGTGCTTCATGAAGCGCTCGACGTCGCGCATGCCGGGATGCGACGTGTAGCCGAGGCGCACCGCGATATCGCGCTGCAAGTCGAACGAGAGCCGCTCCTCGGCGCGCCCGGTGACGAAGTGCATGTGGCAGCGCACGGCCCAGAGGAAATCCTCGCATCGGCGAAAGAGCTGATACTCCTGGCGGTCGAATACGGCGTGCTCGATCAGCTCCTCGGGCTCGCGCACGCGGTAGACGTACTTCGCCATCCAGAAGAGCGTGTGCAGGTCGCGCAAGCCGCCCTTGCCGTCCTTGACGTTGGGCTCGACCAGGTAGCGCGACTGGCCGGCGCGGCGCAGCCGCTCCTCGCGCTCGGCGAGCTTGGCGGTGACGAACTCCGCCGCCGTGCCCTGCGCCACTTGCTTGTCGAAGCGGGCCACCAGCTGGTCGTAGAGCTTGCGCTCGCCGAGCAGATAGCGCGCCTCGAGAACGGCGGTGCGGATCGTCATGTCCGCCTTGGCCTGGCGGATGCACTCGTCGACCGAGCGCGTCGCATGCCCGACCTTGAGGCCCATGTCCCACAGGCAATAGAGGATGGCTTCTGCGACCGACTCGCCCCAGGCGGTCTGCTTGTAGGGCAGGAGAAAGAGCAGGTCGATGTCGGAGCCCGGCGCCATCAGGCCGCGGCCGTAGCCGCCGGTCGCCACGACCGCCATGTGCTCGGCGTCAGATGCGGTCTGCGGCGGGTAGAGATGGCGCACCGCGAAGTCGTAGAGCACGCCGATGATGTCGTCCTGCAGCCGGCATAGCCGCTCGGCGCAGCGGCGGCCATGGCGGTCCTCGAGCAGCAGTTGCTCGGCGACGACGCGGGCGTCGGCGAGCGCCGCCTTGAGGCGTTGCGCCACGGCGGTGCGCAACTCGCGCTCGCGGCCGGAGAAATCCTGCGCCAACCGCGCGAGCTCGGCCGACATGGCGGCAGTGTCGAGCAGCTCGACGGTGGCGCGGGGCGGATGGTCGATGACGGTCATTGGCTTCCTGGATAGACGAGCGCCGCAACCCAGTCACGGGGCCTGTTGATCCCGGGTGACCTTGGGTCGGGGGCGCAGGCGCAGAATATTTGTCTAACAATGCCGCCAAGATCAGCTAAGACTTTCTCGTTGACGTCACCGAAAAACCGGCGGTAGAAGAAACCTAGCGCCGATTTGAGCGAACAGCTTGCGGGCGCTTAACAAATGCAGCTAAAGCGTGGGGCCCGCCCCCCTCGCCGAGCTGATGGCGGGCCGAAAATCCCGCCTCCATCAATCCGGTCGTGCGTGCGTTGAAGGGACGTGGGCGCGGCCTCGTGCTGGAGGTCGTCATGACCCTGATTTCCCGACGTCACGTTCTCGCCCTCAGCGCCGCCGCTCTCGCGGCGCCAGCCGTCCGCGCGGCCACCAAGCCGAGCGAAATCCGCATCGACTGGGCGACCTACAATCCGGTCTCCATGCTGCTCAAGGACAAGGGGCTCATGGAGAAGGAGTTCGCCAAGGACAACATCTCGATCCGCTGGGTGCAGACGCTCGGCTCCAACAAGGCGCTCGAGTTCCTCAACGCCGGCTCGATCGACTTCGGCTCGACCGCCGGCTCCGCCGCGCTGCTCGCCCGCATCAACGGCAATCCGCTCAAGTCGATCTACGTCTACTCGCAGCCCGAATGGACCGCGCTCGTCACTCGCAAGGAGACCAAGATCGACAAGATCACCGACCTCAAGGGCAAGCGCGTCGCCGTCACTCGCGGCACCGATCCGCACATCTTCCTGGTGCGCGCGCTCTTGAGCGTCGGCATGACCGAGAAGGACATCGTGCCGGTGCTGCTGCAGCACCCGGACGGCAAGATCGCGCTCATCCGCGGCGATGTCGACGCCTGGGCCGGCCTCGATCCGATGATGGCGCAAGCCGAGATCGAGGACGGCGCGCGGCTGTTCTATCGCAACAAGGAGGCGAACACCTGGGGCATCCTCAACACCCGCGAGGAGTTCCTCAAGGAGCATCCCGACCTCGTCCAGCGCGTGCTCGCCGTTTACGAGGAGGCGCGCAAGTATTCGCTCGCGCACTACGACGAGCTCAAGAAGAGCTTCATCGCGGTCACCCGCCTGCCCGACGCGGTCGTCGACAAGCAGCTCAAGGAGCGCACCGATCTGCACTTCAACCGCATCGGCGCCCAGCAGCGCGCCTCGATCCTCGCCGCCGGGCTCGCCCTGCAGCAGGCCAAGGTGATCCCCGCCGACGTCGACGTGAAGAAGGCGCTCGACACGCAGATCGACGACAGCGTCCCGCTGCCGACGAATTGAGCTGAGCTGTTCCACCTTTCTTCCCCGTTTGGCCGCGTCTTCGCGGGGAGAGGGAGGCGCGAGGTCGGAGTAAGCGGCTTCGGTCACCAGCGCCGTGCCGGCTCGCCGCATTGCAATCAGGTTGCGTCCCATGTCTTCTGTCGGCATGTCGGTTGAGGCAAAATCCGCGGCGGCGCCGAGGCCGCCGGCGAGACGGCGCGCCTTCGGCGCGTCCGCCGGCATCCAGCGTCTCGTGATCGGCCTCGTGATTCCGCTTGCGGCGGCGATCGCCTGGGAGATCGCCGTGCATGCCGGCCTCTCGGATGGCCGGCTGGTGCCGCCGCCATCGCGCATCTTTGCGGAGTATGCCGACCTTTGGCGCACCGGCGACCTCTTGAAGAACATTTGGGTGACGCTCTTTCGCGTCGCCGTCGGCTTCGGCCTCGGTGCAGCGGCCGGCACGCTGCTCGGGGCGCTCGCCGGCTACTCCTCGCTCACCCGTCGCCTGGTCGATCCGACCCTGCAGGGCTTGCGCGCGGTCCCGTCGATGGCCTGGATCCCGCTGTTCGTCCTTTGGCTTGGCATCTTCGAGACGTCGAAATACGCACTGATCGCGGTCGGCGTGTTCTTTCCGGTCTATCTCGGAGTCATGGGCGCGGTGCTCTCGGTCGACCGCAAGATCGTCGAGGTCGGCCGCGCGTTCCGCCTCTCCGGCTTCGCCATGATCCGCCGCATCCTGCTGCCGGCGGTGCTGCCCTCCTACGTGCTGGCGCTGCGCTCGGGGCTCGGGCTCGGCTGGATGTTCGTCGTCGCGGCCGAATACATGGGTGCCTCCGAAGGCGTCGGCTATCTGCTGATCGAGGGCCAGCAGTTCAGCAAGCCGGCCGAGATCGTCGCCGCCATCCTCACCTTCGCGGTGCTCGGCAAGCTCACCGACGCGCTCGTCGCCGCGGCCGCGGCGCCGTTCCTGCGCTGGGAGGACGCCTTCGGGGCGCGCCAGGGAGAGAGCTAGTGCTCGCGCTCCGTCATGTCGGCAAGACCTATCCCAACGGCGTGCGCGCGCTCGACGGATTCACGCTCAACGTCGCGCCCGGCGAGATCGTCGCGATCGTCGGGGGCTCGGGCTGCGGCAAGTCGACCTTGTTGCGCGCGGTGTCGGGCCTCGACCGCCCGACCACCGGCACCGTCACCCTCGACGGTGAGCCGATCACCGCGCCGCACGAGAAGATCGGCATCGTCTTTCAGGAGCCGCGCCTGCTGCCGTGGCTCAGCGTCGCCAAGAACGTCGGTTTCGGCCTAGAGGATCGCCCGAAGCCCGAACGCAACGCGCGCGTCAAGGCCCAGCTCGATCGCGTCGGCTTGGCCGACAAGGCGGCCGTGTGGCCGCGCGAGCTCTCCGGCGGGCAGGCGCAGCGCGTCGCCATCGCGCGCGCCTTCGTGACGAGGCCCGAGGTGCTCCTCCTCGACGAGCCGTTCTCGGCGCTCGATGCCTTCACGCGCGCCGACCTGCAGGACCATCTGCTCGATGTCTGGGCCGATCAGAAGCCGACCCTCGTGATCGTCACCCACGACGTCGACGAGGCGCTGGTGCTCGCCGACCGCGTGATCGTCATGCGCGCGCGTCCCGGCCGGCTCTACGAGGAGATCGCGACCGACCTCGAGCGCCCGCGCGACCGCCAGTCCGCTGCCTTCGACTTCGCCAAGCGCCGCGTGCTCGCCGCCCTCGACCGCTCGCTCGACCGCCGCGTGACGGGCGACGACGCCGAGACGAAGACCAGCGCCGGCGCGGCGCTGTGGTGGTGAAGAGAGTGCCCTGAATTCCGTCATGCCCGGGCTTGTCCCGAGCAGCCACAGCTTTATACGTAAAGCAAGACGTGAATGGCCGGCATGCGCCGGCCGTGGCGGGCGACAGCGAGGAGAACCGACATGGATGCCGCCGGACTGCGCGCGATGCAGGCGCCGATCAAGGACCGCTACAAGACCGATCCCAAGGCCGCCTGCATCACGCTCAAGGCCAAGGGCACCCTCGATGATACCAACATCGCCTGCAAGGTCGAGACCGGCCGCGCGCTCGCGGTGGCGGGCCTGCATCCGGCGACCGGCGGGTCCGGCCTCGAGCTGTGCTCCGGCGACATGCTGCTCGAGGCCCTCGTGGCGTGCGCCGGCGTGACGCTGAAGGCCGTCGCGACCGCGCTCGCGATCCCGCTCAAGTCCGGCACCGTGTCGGCCGAGGGCGATCTCGACTTTCGCGGCACCCTCGGCGTCGCCAAGGACGCGCCGGTCGGATTCGCGCAGATCCGCCTGTCCTTCGCGGTCGAGACCGACGAGAGCCAAGAGAAGCTCGACCAGTTGCTCAAGCTGACCGAGCGTTACTGCGTGGTCTATCAGACCATCAAAAGCGGCCCGCCCGTCGAGGTGCGCCTCAATCGCATGTGAGACATCACGGAAATCAATAAATCCCGCGGTTGTCATTGGCGACGAAAGCGCGTCAGTAGGGTGGGTAAAGCGAAGCGTGCCCACCGCTGAGTCGCGCGTGGCACGGGCACTTCGTGCCTTTGCCCACCTACGTATCCCAATCGATGTCTCCCGACCTTCTCTTCCTCGCCACGCTGCTCGTGAAGATGGCCGTCGCGGCCTCATTCGTCGTGATCGCGGTTTATTCGGCCGAGCGCGGCGGGCCGGTGGTCGGCGCGATGGTGGCGACGCTGCCGGTATCGGCAGGACCGGCCTACATCTTCCTTTCGCTCGATCACACTGCGCAATTCATCGCCGACAGCGCGCTCGCGAGCTTCGTGATGAACGCGATCACGTGCGTGCTGGCGCTGGTGTACGCGCTGCTGGCGCAGCGGCGTGGGATGCTCGTCAGTGTCGGCGGGGCGCTCGCGATTTGGATCGGCCTCGCCTTTCTGGTGCATCTGGTGACGTGGACGACGACCAGCGCCATCGTGTTCAACGTCATCGTTCTCGCCGGGTGCCTTGCGATCGGCGACCGCCTGCGCCACGTGCGAATGCCGCTGGTCGCGCGGCGCTGGTACGACATTCCGCTGCGCGCCGGCATGGTTGCGACCCTGGTCGCGATCGTCGTCACCATCAGCGCCCGCGTCGGCCCCACCGTCACCGGCATCCTCGCGGTGTTTCCGATCGTCATGAGCAGCCTGATGATCATCCTGCATCCGCGCATCGGCGGCCGCGCCACCGCGGCGGTGTTCGCCAACAGCATGCTCGGCCTGGTCGGCTTTTCGTTGAGCTGTCTCGCGGCGCGGCTCGCCGTCGTGCCGCTCGGCAAGGCCGCCGGGCTTGCGCTCGCGCTCGCGGTGTCGATCGGCTGCAATCTGATCTTTTGGTGGGCGCGGCGCGGCAGGCGGATCGCCGCGCCTATTCCTTCTTCTTCGCCGCCGCGAGCTTGAGCGCGTAGAGCGCCTCGAGCGCCTCGCGCGGGGAGAGCTCGTCCGGATTGAGCGATGCGAGCGCTTTGATCACCGCATCGGCGGTCTCGTCGCGCGGGGCCGCGGGGGGCGCGGCGCGCGGCGTCGCGGCGAACAGCGGCAGGTCATCGATCAGCTTGCGCGCCGGCGAGGTGCGGTCCTCGGCCTCGAGCTTCGCGAGCACGACCTTGGCGCGCTCGATCACCGGCGCCGGCAGTCCGGCGAGCTTGGCGACCTGGATGCCGTAGGAGCGGTCGGCCGCGCCCGCCACCACCTCGTGCAAAAAGACCACGTCACCATGCCATTCGCGCACCCGCACGGTCGCGTTGTACAAGCGCGGCAGCTTCGCGGCGAGCGCGGTGAGCTCGTGGAAATGCGTCGCGAACAGCGCGCGGCAGCGGTTGGTCTCGTGCAGATGCTCGATCGCGGCCCAGGCGATCGAGAGGCCGTCGAAGGTGGCGGTGCCGCGGCCGATCTCGTCGAGGATCACGAGCGAGCGTGCGCCCGCCTGGTTGAGGATCGCGGCGGTCTCGACCATCTCGACCATGAAGGTCGAGCGCCCGCGCGCGAGATCGTCGGCGGCGCCCACGCGCGAGAACAGGCGGTCGACCACGCCGACGCGCGCGCGCTTCGCCGGCACGAAGCTGCCCATCTGGGCGAGCACCGCGATGAGCGCGTTCTGGCGGAGATAGGTCGACTTGCCGGCCATGTTCGGCCCGGTGACCACATAGATGCGGCCGGCATTGGCCTTTGCCGGCGGCGAGAGATCGCAGTCATTGGCGACGAACGGCCCGTCGATCGCCTGTTCGACCACCGGGTGGCGCCCGCCCTCGATCGAAAAATCGATGCCGGCGACGATCTCGGGCCGCACATAGTCGCGCTCGGCCGCGAGCAGCGCGAGACCCGCGGCCACATCGATCGCGGCGAGCGCCTGCGCGGCGCCCTTGATGCTTTCGGCCGATGCGATCACCTGGTCGGCCAGCCGCTCGAATATCGCGAGCTCGAGCCCGAGCGCGCGGTCGGCCGCATTGGCGATCTTCGCCTCGAGATCGGCGAGCTCGGTGGTGGTGAAGCGCACCTGGCCGGCGAGCGTCTGGCGATGGATGAAGGTCTTGTTGAGGGGCTCCTTGAGCAGCCTCTCGCCATGCAGCGCGGTCACCTCCACGAAATAACCCAGCACGTTGTTGTGCCGGATCTTCAGGCCGCGCACCTGCGTCTCGTCGGCATAGCGCGCCTGCAGGGCCGCGACCACGCGGCGCGACTCGTCGCGCAGCGCCCGCGTCTCATCGAGCCGGCCGTCATAGCCGGTGCGCACGAAGCCGCCGTCGCGCTTGAACGCGGGCAGCTCGCCGGCGAGCGCGGCAGCGAGTTCCTGCGCGAGCGTCGGATCGGGCGCGCGCAAGGCGGCCGCCGCTTGCGCGATCTCGGCCGGCGCCGGCGCGAGTTGGGCGAGGCGCACTGCAAGCGCCGCAGCCGCATCGAGCCCGTCGCGGATCGCGGCGAGGTCGCGCGGTCCGCCGCGGCCCACGACGAGGCGGGCGAGCGCGCGGGCGAGATCCGGCGCGGCGGCGAGGCTCGTGCGCACGTCGCCGCGCAAGGCCGGATCGGCGACGAGCGCCGCGACCGCATCGAGACGTGCCTCGATCGCCGGCGGATCGGTGAGTGGCGCCGCGAGCCGCTGCGTCAGGAGGCGCGAGCCGGCCGCGCTCACCGTGCGGTCTATCGCGGCGGCGAGCGAGCCGCGCCGCTCGCCGGCGAGGGTGCGCATCAGCTCGAGGTTCGCTCGCGTCGCGGCGTCGATCGCGAGCGTCGCCCCTTGCGCCTCGCGCACCGGCGGCGACAGCGGCGGCCGCTTGCCGATCTGCGTGCGCTCCACGTAGGTGACGCAGGCGGCGGCCGCGGTCAGCTCGAGGCGCGAGAAGGCGCCGAACGCGTCGGTGGTCGCGACCGCGAAATAGGACGCGAGCCGGCGCTCGGCGGTCGCGCCGTCGAAGACGTCGCGGGTGAGCGGCGTCACCACCGGCAGCGTACGCAGCATCGGCGCCGTGTCGGCATCGCCGTAGAGCGCGTCCGAGACGATGATCTCGCCCGGCTCGAGCCGCGCGAGCTCGGCGGCCAAGCCCACGCGATCGCATTCGGTGAGACGGAATTCGCCGGTCGAGATGTCGAGAAAGGCGAGCGCGAAGCGGCCCTCGTCCGCCGGCGAGGAGACCCGCGCCCGCACGATCGAGACCAGGTAGTTGTTGCGCTTGGCGTCGAGCAGCGTGTCCTCGGTGAGTGTGCCGGGGGTGACCAGCCGCACGACATCGCGCCGCACCACGGCCTTGCCGCCGCGCTTCCGCGCCTCGGCCGGATCCTCGGTCTGCTCGCACACGGCGACGCGGTGGCCCTGCGCGATCAGCCGATGCAGGTACTCGTCTGCGCGCTCGACCGGCACGCCGCACATCGGAATGTCCTGGCCGAGGTGCTTGCCGCGCTTGGTGAGCACGATGCCGAGCGCGCGGCTCGCGATCTCGGCGTCCTGGAAGAACATCTCGTAGAAATCACCCATCCGGTAAAAGAGCAGGCAGTCCGAATTGGCCGCTTTGATCTCGACGTACTGCTCCATCATCGGCGTGACGCGGGCGGCGTCGGGCCCAGGAGCAGCCGTCGGCTCAGTCGGTTCGTCGCGAACTCGGAGTCGGGCGAGCGTCATGGCCGGAAAGTAGCAGATGAGCGCGGCGTTTTCATGCGTGGAGCGCCGCAACCCACAACTCTCGTTACCCGGGTGCGTCGTGCCGTTAGGGTGCGCAAAGGCGCGGAGCGCCGTGCGCACGCGCTACCGGCGGGCTCACCATTGGTGGGTAGGCTTCGCTTTGCCCATCCTACGGCTCATTGCACCTCGTTCGCGCGCGCGAGGCCCGCGATCATCGACGATTCGAGCAGATACGTCCGCGCCTTGTCCGCATCCTCGGCAGTCGCGATCAGGTTCAGCAGTTGCTCGCGCTGGACTTGCGGGTCGCGCTCCTCGAGCAGGCGCTTGTTGCGGATCGACATCGCCTGCACCTGCGCGACCGCCGCCGCGCGGCGCTGGCGCACATAGAGGTCGAGCGCGTCCTCGTTCGCCTCGCGGCGGAGCACCCGGCCGAGCTTGTCGGCGAGGTTGATCGCATCGTGGATGCCGCTGTTGAGGCCGAAGCCGCCGAGCGGATTGTTGAGATGCGCGGCGTCGCCCGCGAGCAGCACACGGTTGTCGCGAAACGTCTTCGCCACCCGCTGATGCACGCGATAGACGCTCTTGTAGCGGACCGCATAGCGTTCGCTGCGCGGCATCAGGCGCTGCAACGCGGCCTCGACGGCCTCGGTGTCGAGCACCTGCTCCTCCGACAGCGCCGCGTCGGTCGGAAACACCGCGCGCCAGATGCCGGGCGGCCCGGTGTGCGGCATCTTGAACACCGCCGCCCATTCGCGCGGATCGGAGACGTAGGAATTGAACGCGAATCCCTTCGTGGCGAAATCGAACGAGGTGCTGGCGACGAGGAACTGCTCCGGCCAGGTGAAACCCTCGAACTCGACGTTCATGCCCTTGCGCACGGCGCTGCGCCCGCCGTCGGCGCCGATCAACCATGACGCCGCGATCGCCACCTTGGCGTCGCCTGCCACGGCGTCGATGCGCACGTGGTCGGGCCTCTGCGTGTAGCCGAAGAGGCGGCAGCCGAAGCGGATGTCGGCGCTGCTCTCGCGGCGCAGGATGTCGAGCTGGATCGGCGTGAGGCGATGTTGCTCGAGATGCAGCCGGTACGGATAGGGCGTCACGTCGGCGAGGCGGCCGAGATCGAACTCGGCGACGAGCTCGCCGGCGCGGTCGCGGATCTGCCAGTGCCGCACCTTGATGCCGGCCTCGTGCATGCGCGCCGTAATGCCGTACGGCGCCATCATCTCCAGCGTGGGCGGGTGATAGGTGCCGGCGCGCAGGTCGTGCGCGAGCGCCGGCTCGCTCTCCAGCACGATCACCGGAATGCCCTGGCGGCCGAGCGCGAGCGCGCACATCAGCCCGGTCGGGCCGGCCCCCGCGATGACGACCGGCAGATCGGTCACGGAGTGCTTTCCGCTATTTGACAAGCTTGGTGCCGGTCAGCTTCTCGAGATTGCGGAAGTAGATGTTTTCCTTCTCGGCCTTCGGCATCTCGGCGGCGTCGAGGATGCGCAGCGTCTCGCGGGTGTACATGGTGCCCTTCTCGGGATCGAACGGGCAATCGGAGGCGAACACGATGTGCTCGTTCGGATAGAACTCGAGCCCGAGCCGCGTTGCCGCGTCGGAGGTGAACACCGCGGTGTCGACGATGAAGTCCTGCTTGAAGTAGTCGAGCGGCCGCTTCTTCAGGCTGCGCTTGAGGGCCTGGTAGTCGGCGTCCGAGGTGCGCGCGCCGATCTGGTCCCAGCCCGGGCCGATGCGCCCTTCGGTCATCGGCACGATGCCGCCGAAGTGATGCATCACCAGCTTGAGGCCCGGATTGTTGTCGAGCGTCTTGGAAAAGACGAGGCGCGCCATCGCGGCCGCGGTCTCGTACGACCAGCCGAACGTCCACCAGATTTCGTAGAGCGACTTCTTCTCGTCGAGATAGTCGGGAAAGTTCGCGTCGCGCGTCGGATGGATCCAGACCGGCTTGTCGAGCTTGCGCATGGTGGCGAAGAACTCGGCGTATTCCGGCCGGTCGAGCGCCTTGCCGTTGATGTTGGTGTAGATCTGCACGCCGAGCGCGCCGTTCTTGATCGCGCGCTGCGCCTCGCGCACCGCGCCTTCCGGGTAGCCGAGCGACACCTGGCCGACCCAGCCCGGGAACTGGTCCTTGTGCTTGGCGCAAATGTCGACGAAGCCGTCATTGATCAGCTTGCACAGCTCCTCGGTCTGCGCGCCCTGCACGACGTTCTCGATCGGCGGCATGCCGTGCATGAGGATCTGCGCATAGTCCGGAAACGTATCGACCACGCGGCGGCGCTCGTCGAGGTCATGGATGCAGGGGATCTCGCGCATGCGCTTGCCGATGTCGGCGAAGTTGCCGGCGATCTGCTCCATCTTGTCGGCGAAAGGTTTCGGGATGAAGTGCGTCCATGCGTCGATGCGCATCATGGGAGATTTCCTCCAACGTGGTGTGCGGAAAGCCGCGCCGGCAGGCGGGCAGTGGCGTCGCGACGAGGCGTCGCGTGCTCGTCAGAGCGCAAGGGCCACGGCGGCGCTGCGCTTGTCAAGCCGGCAGCATCACCCGAAAACGCTTGGCCCGTACGCGACAGGAGCGGGTGCCGGTCTTCGCAAAAGATCAGGCCGCCGAGACGCTCTTCTCGTCTGCTCCGGCGGCTTCCGCACGCTCCGCCGCCGCGTCGAGACCATCCCGCACGCGAATGAGGGCCGCTGTGAGCGACTTGAGCTCCTCGGCCGTGTGACCGCAGGCGCTGATCAGGCCCTCGTGCACGGTGCGCTCCTTGCACTTCATATCGAGGCCCTTCGGCGTGAGGCTGATGCGCACGCTGCGCTCGTCGGCCGGGTCGCGCGCACGGCGTACGAGCCCCATGCCCTCGAGCCGCTTGAGTAATGGCGTCAGCGTGCCGGAGTCGAGATGCAGGAGCTCGCCGAGCTCCTTGACGGCGAGGTTGTCGCTCTCCCACAGCGCAAACATGGCCAGATATTGCGGATAGGTGAGACCCAGCGCATCGAGCAGCGGCTTGTAGGCGCGATTGAAGGCGTGCGCGGTCGAATAGACCGTGAAGCAGAGCATCGAGCCCAGCCGCGACTTCGCCTCTCCGTGTTTTTTACCCATGGTCGTACCTCCTGCCCCGCCTTCTGACGGCGGGTGCTGATGGGCATTATATCGGAATTCTCGTTGGAAACAAGAAGATAGTGCGCAATTCAATTGTGCATAGCAGCCACGCAATATAGCATGCACAATTCAATTGCGAACAATCAAATTGCGAGCTATGTACGGGTCATCGATCGAGGCGGAAGCATCCGGCCTCCACCCCGGATCGAGGATCTTCAGACGAGACGACAGCTCTCGCCAAATTTTCGGGAATGGAGAACACCATGTCGATCAACACCAAGCTCGCCCTCGTTGCGGCCCTCACCACCCTCGTCGCGGCTCCGGCCCTCGCGATTGACCAACAGGCGTCCACCGAAGCGTCGCAGACGCAGATCCAGTCGACGGTCCCCGCCGGTGCCTATGCCTCCGCGGCGCCCCGTGGTGAGCGCTTCATCGCTCCGACGATCGAGCACAGCAACGTGGACTTCCAAGCGGTCGGCAGCCACTAACGTCATCCTCCCGCGTTAAGTGGTTTCGACCCGAAATCGGCCGGCTCTGCCGGCCGATTTTCTTTCGTGGAAAGGCGCGCGCCGATCGGTTCCGCGCTCGTGGATAATTCCACCACCCTCATCGGCCGTAAAAGCGGACGATCCAGTACTCTGCAGGCTCCCGAGGGCGCAGTCGACATTCCCAATCTGATGTCTCTGGCTAGTGCCTGCTTTTGCGGGCAAAGAACATCCTACGGCTTCGGTAGAACGATCACGCCGAAACCGTCTTCTCGGCTCCGCCCGCAGCACGGGCGGCCGCGGCATCGAGCCCGTCGCGCACCCGAATGAGTTCCGCCGTGATCGCCTTGAATTCCTCCGCGCTGAGACCGCTGGCCCCCATCAGACCCGCGTGGACGGTGCGCTCCTTGCACTTCATAGCGACACCAGCCGCCGTGAGAGTGATCCGCAAGCTGCGCTCATCGGCAGGGTCGCGCGTGCGCCGCACCAGACCCATCGCCTCGAGCCGCCTGAGCAGCGGCGTCAGCGTGCCTGAATCGAGGCGAAGTAGCTCGCCGAGCTCCTTGACCGAAAGATTGTCGCTCTCCCAGAGGGCGAACATCGCAAGGTACTGCGGATATGTGAGACCGAGCGCATCGAGCAGCGGCTTGTAGGCGCGATTGAAGGCGTGCGCGGTCGAATAGACCGTGAAGCACAACATGGAGCCTAGGCGGGACTTCGCCTCGTCGTGATTCTTGCTGTGATTCTTGCCCATGGCCGCGCCTCCTGCCGTCCCTACCGATGGCGGGTATCCGTCAGCATCATATCGGAATCGACCCTGAAACAATAAGATAGCGTGCAATTCAATTGTGCATAGCAGATACGATGATGTAACATGCACAATTCAATTGCGAACAATCGAATTGTGGTCTATGTACACGCCATCGATCGAGGCGGAAGCAGTCAGCCTCCGACCCCCGGATCGAAGGACCCTTCAGTCGAGACGCTTCGTCTCGCCGAATTTTGGGAATGGAGAAACACCATGTCGGTCAACAGCAAGCTCGCCCTCGTTGCGGCTCTCACCACCCTCGTTGCGGCTCCGGCCTTCGCCATTGACCAGCAGGCGTCCACCGAGGCTTCGCAGGCTCAGGTTCAGACGACCGTTCCGGCCGGCGCTTATGCTTCCGCACAGCGTGCTCCGCGCGCCGAGCGCTTCGTGGCTCCGAGCATCAACCAGAGCAACGTGGACTTCCAGGCGGTCGGCAGCCGCTAACGGCACCTCCCCCGTTGGTGGTTTCGACCCGAAATCGGCCGGCTCTGCCGGCCGATTTCCTTTTGCGCGCCATGTTCGGGCGAAGTGGACACGGCTTCGCCGACAAGAACATGCGCCGAAACAGGGCCTATCTTTTGTCCTCGAAGCGGATCGTCCCCATCGGCTTCCAGTCGATCGCCGCCAACTCCTGCTTGAGCCAGGCGTGGAACGCGCGCACGTCGGGACGCTCTCCGCGGCTTTTCGGGTTGACGAAGAAGTAGCCGCGCCCGGTGCGCAACCCGAGCCGCACCGGGATGACGAGGCGCCCGGTGCGCAGGTCGTCGTAGGCGGGAAGGTCGTGAGCGAGCAGCACACCGGCACCTTCGCCGGCTGCATCGAGCGCATGATCAGTGCTGTTGAAGCGCAGACCGTGGCCGACCCGCACGCCCTCGAGCCCGGCCGCCTTGAACCAATCCGTCCAGGTCGGCACCTCGGGGCGGCTCGTGAAGGTGTCGTCGTGAATCAGCGGGGCGCGCGCCAGCGCCTCGGGGGTATCGAGCGGGCCGTGCTCGGCCATGAACCGCTGGCTGCACACCGGCAGGAGCGACACGTCGGTGAGTTTGTCGATCATCAGCACCGAATCGCTCGTCGCATCCGAGGCCAGGTTGCGCACCGCGACGTCGACCCGGTCAGTGGTGAAATTGGCAAAGCCGAACGACGAGGACACCCGGATGTCGGTCTCGGGGTTGGCATTGGTGAAGCGGTAGAGCCGCGGCGCCAGCCACTTCGCCGTGAAGCCCGGCGGCGTGCTCAGCACCAGCACCCGGTGGTCACCGGCAAGGCCGAGGCCCGCGACCGCTTCCTGGATGCGAGCGAAGCCCGTCTGCAGGCCGGGATAGAGCAGCTTGCCGGCCGGCGTCAGCGCGATCGAGCGCACCCGTCGCTCGAACAGCTTGACCCCGAGGAACTCCTCGAGCCCGCGGATCTGGTGGCTCAAGGCGCCCGCCGTCACGTGCAGCTCCTCGGCCGCGCGCGTGAGGCTCAGGTGACGCGCCGCAGCCTCGAAGGCGCGTAGCGCGTTGAGCGGAGGCATCGCTGTTGGCATGAGAAAATCTCAATTATCGGCTGAGAACTGATCCTTTGTCCCGGAGACGAATCGCGCCCATACATATAACGCCACACGGAAAGATGAGAAACTCTCAATCATTCACGCTGCGAATGGTGTTCATTCAAAGCCGCGATGGCGTGGAGATAAGACGATGACCTACGCACCCCGTCCGAACGAGTTCGTCCCCTATTTCGAGGCACCCGCCGCCCTGGCGCGTACGATCGCTGCCCCGAAGCGCGGCGTGCTCCGCCGCCTCTTTGGCGGCGTCTTCGAGACGCGCGAGGCGCAAGCCGAGCGCAATGCCGCGAACTACATCGCCCGTACCGGCGGCCGCCTCACTGATGAGATCGAGCGCCAGATCACCGATCACATCATCGGCGGTAACTGGTGGCGCTGACACCGCGCCGTCAAGCACGTACCGCAACCCTAATATGCACACGACCGAGTAGGCCCGCCCGCTTGTCGGCGGGCCGGACCAGGAGCAGACTGCGACGCCGTCGACGCCCTTGCGTCGGCGGCGTTGATCATTTTTGCGTGCGATCGATCCGGTGTGTTGCGGCCCGGACGAGCGAAGAAGCAAGCCCAAAGAACCAGAACGATTGCCAGGGAGAAAACGATGCGACACAGCCTGATGTGGAGCCTGATGGCCGGCGTGGCCGTGCTGGCGCCGCAAGCGTTGCCGAACTCCGCGCTCGCCCAGGGCGCCGCCGCGCTGACCGGCGTCGTCAGCTCGGCGCAGGAAGGCGCCATGGAGGGCGTGGTCGTCAGCGCCCACAAGCCGGGCTCGATCGTCACCGTCAGCGTCACGACCGACGCCAAGGGCCGCTACAGCTTCCCCGACAGCCGGCTGGAGCCGGGCGAGTACACCATCACGATCCGCGCGGTCGGTTACGACATCGCGGCGCCCGCCATCGCCAAAGTCGCGGCCGAGCAGACCGCGACGGCCGACCTCCAGCTCGTGCCGACGCACAATCTCGCGAGCCAGCTCACCAATGCCGAATGGATGATGAGCATGCCGGGCCCTGAGGACCAGAAGGCATTGCTCTTGAACTGCACCAGCTGCCACACGCTCGAGCGCATCGCCCGCTCGACCCATGACGCCGACGAGTGGACCCACGTCGTCACCCGCATGATGGGCTACGGCGCCGTGAGCCAGCCGGTGAAACCGCAGCGCATGCTCGACGCCTCGCGTCAGGGCTCGCCCGAGCAGTACCGCAAGTTCGCCGAGTACCTCGCGACCGTGAATCTCAGCAAGACCGACACCTGGCAGTATCAGCTCAAGACGCTGCCGCGCCCGAAGGGCGAGGCGACGCGCGCGATCGTCACCGAGTACAAGGTCGGCCGCCCCACCACCGAGCCACATGATGTGATCGTCGCCAAGGACGGCAGCGTCTGGTACTCGGACTTCGGCGAGATGTTCATCTCCAAGTTCGATCCGAAGACGCTCAAGCTCACCGAATACCCGGTGCAGAAATACAAGCCGACGGCGCCGGAAGGCCAGCTCAGCCTCGAGTACGACGTCGACGGCAATCTCTGGTTCGATACCATGTACCAGGGCGCGCTCGGCATGCTCGATCCCAGGACCGGCGAGACCAAGTTCTATCCGCTGCCGGCGAAATGGAACGATGATCGCGTTCAGCTCAACTTCGTCGGGTTGCGCCACGACGTCGACGGCAAGGTGTGGACCAAGAGCGTCGGCACTCAGGATATCTTCCGGCTCGATCTCAAGACCGGCGACTGGGACAAATTCCACCCGACCTCGTCGCTGCCGGCCGGGCACTACTCGATCTACCAGGTGATCTCCGACTCGAAGAACAATCTGTGGATGGCGGAATTCGTCGACGGCCACATCGGCAAGATCGACGCCAAGACCGGCGCCGTCACCTGGTATCCGCTGCCGACCGCGCACGGCCGCGGCCGCCGCATGGAGATCGACGACCAGGATCGCATCCTGCTCACCGAATACCGCGGCAACGCGGTCGCGCTGTTCGACACGCGGGCCGAGAAGTGGCTCGCCGAGTACAAGCTGCCGACGCCCTACAGCGGCCCGTACCGGGCCCAGACCGACAAGAATGGCGACATCTGGGTCGCCGGCATGCAGACCGACCGCGCCATCCGGCTCGATCCGAAGTCGGGCAAGGCGATCGAGTACCTGATGCCGGGCGACACCAACATGCGCTCGCTCTACATCGACAACTCGACCAGCCCGGTCACCTTCTGGACCGGCAGCAACCACGACCACGCCCTGGTGCGAGTCGAGCCACTCGACTGACCCCAAGCACACGGTACCGCGCTCCTCTCCCCCTCGAGGCCCCTCGAGGGGAGAGGGTCGGGGGTGAGGGGCGCTTCCGCGAGTCATTGCCCAAGAAAGTGACGCACGGCGCCTCGGCACCCACCCATTCGTAAGCCGATTTCCCCGCATTCGAATTTGTAATTGGAATCCGGGCGCGCTACGCGGTCTGTTGCCTGTCCAACATTTGCAACGGCCCGACCGCCATGTACCGCCCCGACCACTTCCGCGTCGATGATGTCGCCGAGATGCACGCGCTGATGCGCGCGCGTCCGCTCGCCGCCCTCGTCTCCGCCGGCCCCTCCGGCCTCTACGGCACCCACCTGCCGACGGTGCTCAAGTCCGAGGGTGAGTTCGGCGCGATCGAGTGCCACCTCGCGCGCGCCAACCCGCACTGGAAGGACCTCGCCGAGAGCGGCGAGGCGCTGATGATCTTCCAGGGCCCCGAGGCCTACATCACGCCCAACTGGTACGCATCGAAAGCCGAGACCGGCAAGGTCGTGCCCACCTGGAACTATGCGGCCGTGCACGCCTACGGTCGGCCGCTGGTGATGCAGGACAAGGACTGGCTGCGCCGCCACGTCGGCGAGCTCACCGCCCAGCAGGAGGCGAGCGAGGCGAAGCCGTGGGCCGTCACGGACGCGCCCGAGAGCTTCATCGACGTGATGCTGCGCGGCATCGTCGGCTTCCGCTTCGACATCGCGCGCCTCGAGGGCAAGTGGAAGATGAGCCAGAACCGCGAGATGCGCGACCGCGTCACCACCGCCGCCGGGCTCGCGCAGCGCGGGCAGAACGAGGACGCGCAGGTCGCCGAGATCGTGCAGCGCTACGTCACGCCGACGAAGTGAAGACTTCGTCATGGCGAGGCCCGCGCAGCGGGCCGAAGACTGTATGTCCCTTTCCTTGCGGAGGCGACTCGCCCTCGATGCGAGTGCGAGGGTTACCCGGATAGGCCGGGCAGAGCCTCACGCAAGGAGGGCGAGTCATGGACGAGCATATCGCAGCTTTGTCGGGATTGATACGTCGAAGTTACGTAATTCGGTGGCAATTGCCGAGGAAGGACGAACAGGCGAGGTTCGGTTCTTTGGCGAGATCGACAACACGCCGGATGCAACTGCGAAGCTGGTGAGGAAGCTTTCAGCGAAG
>DATGLS010000052.1:0-720649 GCA_035293985.1 Xanthobacteraceae bacterium | reverse complement strand
GGGTCAAACTCACCGTCGGGCTGATTGCACCAAGGAGTTTCCGACCTCGGTGCCAGCGGACCCTCAGGATAGCACTCCCGCCTACCGCGCGTTTCATGCGTAGGGGTCGGCCACGCCGGTGAGCAACTCACCATGAGGAGGTTCGCGTGCCGGGGCGTGTGACAAGCACGCGAGTGCTCGCTATCCTCGGGGGCGGAGCCAGCCGATGCCAGCGACCGACGAGGACGACCGGCCAAAGAAGAAGATCGCCCACGAGATCGGGCAGGATCTGACGCTGCTGTCGGTCAACGAGTTGACCGAGCGGATCGGGCTGCTCAAGGACGAGATCGCGCGGCTCGAGGCCGACATCGCCAGGAAGCAGGCCACCCGCTCGGCCGCCGATCAGTTCTTCAAGAAGTAGCCCGACACTTGCGGGCGGTATTCGGCTCGCGAGCTGGATCGCAATTCCATTCGTCAACAAAATCGGCTCGATCGCACGCTTAATATTAACCTTTAATTAAGCTTTCTCGTCCATTACTGATACCGTCCATCTTCTGGACACCGAGTGGCTCCTGTCCACTCTGTTTGACGCCTCCCTGTTATCACTTCGAGCCGCCGGCAACGGCGGCTCTTTTTTGTACGCCGCGCGTCGAGCTAGCGCGCGTGCTTTCGCCGTGCGCTGCTGTCCCGTTTTGGGGCAGGCCGTGCGTTGGCAACCATATTTTTACCTTTTCGTAACCGACTCTGGACAGGCCGGCGGGGCCGGGGTCTTATGACCGCTTGTCGGCGGGCGTGAGGCACATGGTAGAGAAACTGGTCGGCGAGCAGCCGGTGTCGTTCGGTGCGCGTCTTGCATCATCGCAGTCCTTTTCGGCGCTCTTTCGTGACGGCATGAAGCTCGTCGAGGAGACCGCCTCCTACCTCGATGGCCCCGGCCGCAAGGATTCGAAAAAGCTCGAGCGCGGCGCCGCGCTCACTTACGCAACCGAGAGCATGCGTCTCACCACGCGGCTGATGCAGCTCGCGTCATGGCTGCTGCTGCACCGCGCCGTCAACGAAGGTGAGATGTCGCTCGCCCAGGCCAACAAGGAAAAGACCAAGGTCAAGCTCGCGCCCGGCGAGCCGATCGACCTCAACGCCATGAAGGTGCTGCCCGAGAAGCTGCGCGCGTTGATCGGCCGTGCCCAGAAGCTGCATGACGATGTGCGCCGGCTCGACGCGACCATCCATGCGCCGGCTCCCGAGGAGCTGGTCGCGACGAATCCGCTGGATCGCCAGATGGGCCTGCTGCGGGCCGCGTTCGAGCGCAACGAGCGCTGAGGATTTTTCCACGCAATCGATCCGTCGGGTCCGCAAAGGCGGCCGAGATGGCTGCGTTGTGGCGCCGTGCCAAAAGCCTCGGTCGCTCGGCCGCCTTTGCCCACCCTACGACGCAACAGAAAACCCCCGCGAAGCGGGGGCTTTTGTCTTCGGCTGATTGCGCGCGTTACTTTTTCAGGCCGAGGCCCGAGAACTTCTTCTGGAAGCGCGAAAGACGGCCGCCGCGGTCGAGCAGCTGCTGGGTGCCGCCGGTCCAGGCCGGATGCGACTTGGGGTCGATGTCGAGGTGAAGCGTGTCGCCTTCCTTGCCCCAGGTCGTGCGGGTGGTGAATTCGGTCCCGTCGGTCATGATGACCTTGACGGTATGATAATCGGGATGGGTGTCGGCTTTCATGGCTGACGCTCCTGCGCGTCCGGCAGCTGGCTGCGAAACGGTTGGAATTGGCGCCCGTATACATGAGGGCCGCAGCGGAAACAAGGCGGCCGCCGGACCGGTTGGCTTCGCATGACCTCCGCTCGCCCGGGGACTGCGGCCGATCTGCCGATTGTCTTGCCGGAGCGGCCGGGGCATTGTCCGCCCGCCTCCGGACAAGGCGTGAACGCGTCCAGATCAAAGAGAAACGATGAACGACGTGACCGCACACGCCGCAATCGCGGCCGAAGTTCCCAACGCTGCGCCGGCAGAAACGCCGGCCGTGCAGCCTTCCGCGGCGCGCGGAAAGCTGCGCCCGCTCGCGATGCTGGTGCCGTTCGTCAAGCGCTACAAGGGGCGCGCCGCCCTCGCGCTGATCGCGCTGGTGGTCGCCTCGCTGGCGACGCTCGCGGTGCCGATCGCGGTCCGCCGCATGATCGATCTCGGCTTCTCGGCCGAGCGGATCGAGCTGATCAACCAGTATTTCGCCGCGATGATCGCGGTCGTCGCCGTGCTCGCGCTCGCGAGTGCGGCGCGCTACTACCTGGTCACGACCATCGGCGAGCGGGTGGTCGCCGATGTGCGCCGCGCGGTGTTCGACCGTATCACGCAGCTCTCGGCCGACTTCTTCGACACTGCAAAATCCGGCGAGTTGGTCTCGCGCCTCACCGCCGACACCACGCAGATCAAATCCGCGGTGGGCGCCTCGGTATCGGTCGCGTTGCGCAACCTCGTGCTGTTCTTCGGCTCGGTCGTCATGATGGTGGTGACGAGCCCGCGCCTCTCCGGCTTCGTCCTCGTCGTGATTCCGGCGATCGTTCTGCCGCTGGTCGCGTTTGGGCGGATGGTGCGCCGCCGCTCGCGCACCGCGCAGGACACGCTCGCCGAGGCCTCCGCCTACGCGGCCGAGCTCATCGGCGCCGTGCGCACACTGCAGGCCTTCACCAACGAGCGCCTCGCCGACACGCGCTTCGGCACCGCGGTCGAGCGCGCCTACACGGCGGCGCTGCACTCGACCCGTGCGCGCGCCATTCTGACCGCCATCATCATCTTCCTCGCCTCGGCGAGCGTCGTGTGGATCCTGTGGATCGGCGCCAAGGACGTGCTCGCCGGCCGGCTAACGGCCGGGACGCTGAGCCAGTTCGTGCTGTTCGCCGTCTTCGCGGCCTCGGGTCTCGGGCAATTGAGCGAGGTGTGGGGCGAGATCTCGCAGGCCGCAGGCTCGGCCGAGCGGCTCGGCGAGCTGCTCGCGATCGAGCCGACCATCCAGGCGCCGGCGGCGTCATTGCCGCTGCCGTCGCCGCCGCGCGGCGAGGTCGCGCTCGAGCGTGTGCGCTTCGCCTATCCGACCCGGCCGCAGGCGGCGGTGCTCGATGGCCTGTCGTTAAAAGTACGGGCCGGCGAGCGCGTCGCGATCGTCGGCCCCTCGGGCGCGGGCAAGAGCACGGTGTTTCACCTGCTGCTGCGCTTCTACGATCCGGCCGCCGGCACCGTCACGTTCGACGGCGCGCGCATAGACCGGGCGGATCCGCAGGCGCTGCGTTCGCGCATCGCGCTGGTGCCGCAGGAGGTCGCGATATTCGCGGCGACTGTCGCCGACAACATCCGCTTCGGCCGTCCCGACGCGAGCGACGCCGAGGTCGCGCAAGCCGCCGAGCAGGCGGCCGCCGTCGAGTTCATCCGCCGCCTGCCGCAGGGCTACGACACGATGATCGGCGAGCGCGGCGTGACGCTGTCGGGCGGCCAGCGCCAGCGCATCGCGATCGCGCGGGCGATTCTGCGCGCCGCCCCGCTGCTGCTGCTCGACGAGGCGACCTCCTCGCTCGACGCCGAGAGCGAGACCCTGGTGCAGGCGGCGCTCGAGCGGCTGATGGCCGGCCGTACCACGATCGTGATCGCGCATCGGCTCGCCACCGTGCTCTCGTGCGACCGCATCCTGGTGATGGACCATGGCCGCATCGTCGAGGAAGGCACGCATGATCAGCTCGCCGCGGCGGGTGGGCTCTATGCGCGGCTGGCGAAATTGCAATTTCAGGGGACGTAGGTTTGTAGCCCGCATGGAGGCGCGCAGCGCCGTAATGCGGGATTGATCTATCAGCCGGAGCGCTGACCCCGCATCCCGCTTCGCTCCACGCGGGCCACGGCCGCTATGGCCGCCAGCTCATCTTGTGCAGCGGCGCGCCCGAGCGCTCGTTCACGTCGGCGCCGGTGATCGCGAAGCCGTGCTTCGCGTAGAAGCGGATGGCGCGGGCGTTGTCCTGGTTGACCAGCAGATCGAGGCCTTGCGGCGTGGTGCGCTTCGCCTCGTCGAGGAGCGCGGCCGCGAGCGCCGAACCCCACGCTTCGGGCGCAACGACGAGCTGATCCAGATAGCCGGTCGACGGATCGACCGTCACGAATCCGCGCATCGCGCCGTCACGTTCCGCGACCGTAATGATGGTCGTCGGCACGAGCTCGCCGCGCCATCGCGCGCGCCACCACGCGACGCGCGCGGCGAAGTCGAGATGCGGATAGGCGCGCTGCCAGGTGCGCCGCCACAGCTCGATCGCGGCGTCCTCGTCGGCTTCGGTGTAGCGGCGGAGCGTGAAGGGCAGGCGAGGCATGCGTGTCCCCGAGGGCGTGGAGCCACGGGTTAAAGCACGATCTGGGAGGAGAGGCATCGGCCCTTCGGAAGGTGCGGGCATGACCGACGACCGCGCTCGCAGCATTCTGCTGGCCGGCTCCATCGAGCAAAAAAGCCCGACGGCGCGTGCCGCTCGGGACTCGCTGGCGGCGGGGGGCCCGCCATGGTCCCGGTGCTGGAAGTAGTCCCGCCGTCGCGGCGGGGGGCGCGACACAGGTCTGATCGAGGCCGAGGCGAGCGCGAGGGCGATGAAGGTGCGGGTATTCATGGAAATCTCCTGTGGTGAGAGGTTTGTCTGTTCGGGAGAGGTCATCCCCTCCTTGCCCCTGTCCACACAGAAGGCGCGAGCGATTATCGCTCGGTCAGCTTCAGCTCGATGCGGCGGTTCTTGCGATAGGCCTCCTCGGTATTGCCGGGATCGAGCGGCTGGAATTCGCCGAAGCCGGCGGCGACCAGATGCTGTGGCGAGATGCCCTTGGAGATCAGGTACTGCACGACCGAGATCGCGCGCGCCGACGACAGCGCCCAGTTCGAAGGAAATTGCGCGCTCGCGATCGGCCGCACGTCGGTGTGACCGTCGACGCGCAGCACCCAGGCGATGTCGCTCGGGATCTGCTTTTCCAGGTCGACGAGCACGGCGGCGATCTTGTCGATCTCGACCTTGCCTTCCGGGCGCAGCGTCGCCTGGCCGGGATCGAAGAAGACCTCGGATTGGAACACGAAGCGGTCGCCGACGATGCGAATGTCTGGACGATCACCGAGAATGGTGCGCAGGCGGCCGAAGAAATCCGAGCGGTAGCGCGAGAGCTCCTGCACGCGCTGCGCCAGCGCGACGTTGAGACGCTGGCCGAGGTCGGCGATCTTCTCCTGCGCGGCCTGGCCGTTTTTCTCGCTGGCGTCGAGCGCGGCCTGCACGGCGGCGAGCTGGCGGCGCAGCGCCTCGATCTGCTGGCCGAGCACCTCGACCTGGGCGAGCGCGCGGGCGCTGATCTGCTTCTGCGAATCCAGAGCGCCGCTGAGCTCGTTGGCCTTGTTCTGGGCCGCGGAGGCCGCGCCCGAGGCGACGCCGGCCTGTTGCGCCTCATTCTGCAGGCGGTTGCGCTCGTTCTCGGCGCCGGCGAGGCTCGCGCGCAGGCTCGTGATCTCGTCCTCGAGCGAGACCTTGCTCGATTTCTCCAGCGCGAGCTCGTCGGTCAGGCTGGCGACGAGCTTGTTGAGCCGCGTCAGCGCCGTGTCCTTGCCGGCCACCTCCTGCGACAGGAAGAACTGCACCACGACGAAGATGGTGAGCAGGAAAATGACGCCGAGCACCAACGTCGACAGCGCGTCGACGAAGCCGGGCCAATAGTTGATGCCGACATCGCGGCGGCTGCGGGCGAGCGCCATCGGTCCAGCTCACATCTTGTGGTTCTCGCGCACCAGGACCTCGAGCAGCTTGCGGATGTCGCGGTGCTGCTCGGCCTGGGCGTCGACCCAATCGCGGATCATCTGCTGCTCGGTGCGCATGTGATGGATGAGGCCCTGCAGCGACTCGGCGAGGTTGACCATCGCGGTGTTCGCCTGCTTGCCGCCGCTGTCGGCGAGCGACTCGCGCAGGCGCTCGATCGCGGCACGCAGCTCGCCGCTCGCCACGCCGCCGGCGGCGATGTCCGGGGCCGTCTCGACGCCGAGGTCGCGCACCGTGGTGGCGAGCCAGTCCTCGAGATCGGTGTAGAAGCGGTTCTGCGCCTGGCTGGTCTGCAGGTCGAGAAAGCCGAGAATGAGCGAGCCGGCGAGGCCGAACAGCGAGGACGAGAACGAGATGCCCATGCCGCCGAGCGGGGCGCCGAGGCCGTCCTTGAGGGCGTCGAACATCTGGCCGGCGTCGCCCCCTACCTTGAGGCCCTGGATCACGCCGCGCACCGACGTCACGGTCTCGATCAGGCCCCAGAACGTGCCGAGCAGGCCGAGGAAGACGAGGAGCCCGGTCATGTAGCGCGAGATGTCGCGCGCCTCGTCGAGCCGGGTCGCGATCGAATCCATCAGCGTGCGCATGGTCTGCGGCGACATCGACATGCGGCCCATGCGGTCGCCGAGCATGGTCGCCATCGGGGCGAGCAGGGTGGGCGAGCGCTCGACCGCGAGGCCCGGATCGGCGAGGCGGAAGCTGTTCACCCAGGCGACTTCGGGAAACAGGCGGATCACCTGGCGGAACGCGAAGATGATGCCGATCGCCAGCACGATGATGATCAGCGAGTTCAGCCCCGGGTTGGCCTCGAACGCGTTCCAGATCTGCTGGTAGAGGATCACGCCGATGAGCGCGGCGAGGATGAGAAAGAGCAGCATCCGGACGAGGAAGATCCGGGGCGAGCTCACCTTGAACGGGTCGATATCGTGATCGCGCGGCGCCATGGTCGTTCGGCGTTTTTATCGGGCGTTATGGCTGCGGCACATGCCGCAGATGAACCGGCCTACGCGCCCACCCCACGGACGGATCCGCGCCGGAAAGCGCCGTCTACATTCGGCGCCGGAAGGCGCCGTTTACACGCGTTACGCTCGGCGCATGCTCTGGTCGGCGACCCGGGACTCGTTTCGCCGCAACATCCGCTAAGGGTCATGTAAATATGGCACAGCCGCGGCGGAAGGTAACCTGACGCGATGGCGCATCACGCCGATTTGGCCGCACGGCTCAGCCGCTTGGTTCACGCGCGGGCGGCAGCCCGGATCAGCGCCAGGATTTCGCGCTGCATGGTCTCGTTACCGGCGATGATCTCCCCTTTGGCGAAGATGTCCTCGCGCCCGTCGAGGTCGCTGACGAACCCGCCGGCCTCGCGTACCATCAGCAGGCCGGCGGCCATGTCCCAGGGCGACAAATTGCGCTCCCAGTAGGCGTCGACGCGGCCGGCCGCAACCCAGGCGAGATCGAGCGCCGCCGCGCCGAAGCGGCGGATGCCGGCGACCTTCTCCTGGACGGCGGCGAACTCCTTGCGAAACAGCGCGAGATCGCCGCGGCCGAGATGCGGCAATCCGCACGCAACGACCGACTCGGCAAGGCGTTGGCGCGCGGCGACGCGCAGGCGCTGATCGTTGAGGAACGCGCCCTTGCCGCGCTCGGCCATGAACAGCTCCTCGTTCGCCGGGTTGTAGATGACGCCGGCGACGATGGTGCCTTCGCGCTCGAGCCCGATCGAGATCGCGAACTGCGGAATGCCGTGCAGGAAGTTGGTGGTGCCGTCGAGCGGATCGACGATCCAGCAATGGGTCCTGTCGGAACCTTCCTGTCGGCCGCCTTCCTCGCCGAGAAAGCCGTAGCCCGGCCGGGCCTTGGCGAGCTCGGCGCGCAGCACCTCCTCGGCGCGATGATCGGCCGCGGAGACGAAATTGGCCGGGCCCTTGAGCGAGACCTGCAGCTTTTCGATCTCGCCGAAGTCGCGCTTCAAGCCGCGCGCGGCTTTGCGCGCAGCGGAAACCATGACGTTGAGGAGAGCGGAGCGGAGCATGGGCGCGCTGATTACACGGCGGCGCGCACGGGCGCTACCCGGCGCGCCGGTGATTCGTAGCCCGTATGGAGGCGCCAACCGGTCGGCGCGAAGCGCCGCCTGATGAGGCTCAGCGTCGTAATCCGAAGGTCTGCCCCCGCATTCCCCTCCGCTCCAGTGCGGCTACACCAATCCGAACGAAAGGTTGTTTGTCGAAAACAAAACTGATGCTTGACACATCAAAATAGAGATTTAATATTGCATTAAGGCTGCTTCATACGTCGGCAGGTTCCAATGATCACAGGTGCCCAGATGCGCGCGGCCCGCGCCTTCCTTGGCATCGACCAGCGCAAGCTCGCCGAATTGTCCGGCCTGTCGCTGCCGACCGTCCAGCGGATGGAAGCAAGTGACGGGGTTGTTCGCGGCAACGTCGACTCGCTGATGAAGCTCGTCGCCGCGCTGGATGCTGCCGGCATCGAGCTCATCACCGACAACGCCACGAGCGTCGCCGGCGGCCGCGGCGTCCGCTTGAAGAGGCCGGCGACATGATCCTGGCGCTCCTCCTCGCCTGCGTCGGCTTGCTCCTTGCCACCTCCGCATTGGCCGTGGGGATTGCGCGGGTCAAAGCGGCCACGCCGGTTGTCTACACGCTCTGCCTGCTGGCATCGCTGGCATCGTGCGGGGCCGCCATCGCCGAGCTCCTGCGCGGATCCGCGCCGGCGAGCGTGACGTTGCCGCTCGGGGTTCCGTGGCTCGGCGCGCATTTCCGTTTCGATGCGCTGTCCGCCTACTTTCTCGCCGTCGTCTCGCTCGGCGCTGGCGCCGCCAGCCTGTTTGGGCTCGGTTACGGACGGCACGAGGCGGTGCCAGCGCGAGTGCTGCCGTTCTATCCGGCGTTTCTCGCCGGGATGAGCCTCGTCGTGATGGCCGACGACGCCTTCACGTTCCTGTTGTCGTGGGAATTCATGTCGCTGACCTCGTGGGCGCTGGTGATGGCGCATCACCACGATCGCGAGAACGTGCGCGCCGGCTACGTGTATCTCGTGATGGCGAGCTTCGGCACCCTGGCGCTGCTGCTCACCTTCGGGCTGTTGGCGGGCCCGGGCGGCGGCTATGCGTTCGCTGAGATCCGCAACGCGCATCCGCCGGCGGGCCTCGCGGCGCTGGCTCTGATCCTGGCGCTGGTCGGCGCCGGCTCGAAGGCCGGCCTCGTGCCGCTGCACGTGTGGCTGCCACTCGCGCATCCGGCGGCGCCGAGCCACGTGTCGGCGCTGATGAGCGGCGTCATGACCAAGGTCGCGGTCTACGGCTTCGTCCGCATCGTCTTCGATCTGCTCGGCCCGCCCGCCTGGTGGTGGAGCCTCGTGGTGCTCGCCCTCGGCGGCATCACGGCCGTGATGGGCGTGCTCTATGCCCTGATGCAACACGACCTCAAGCGGCTGCTCGCCTATCACACGGTCGAGAACATCGGCATCATCTTCATCGGGCTCGGCCTTGCGCTCGCGTTCGAAGCGCACGGCATGGAATTCGCCGCGGCGCTGGCAATGACCGCCGGCCTGCTGCACGTGCTCAACCATTCGGTTTTCAAGAGCCTCTTGTTCTTCGGCGCCGGCGCGGTGCTCACCGCAACCGGCGAGCGTGACATGGAGCATCTCGGCGGCCTCATCCATCGCATGCCGCAGACGGCGTTCGTCTTTCTGGTCGGCTGTGCCGCGATCTCCGCCCTGCCGCCGCTCAACGGCTTCGTCTCCGAGTGGTTGACCTTCCAGGCGATCCTGCTCAGCCCGCAATTGCCGTCATGGGGCCTCAAGCTCTTGGTGCCGGCGGTCGGCGCGCTGCTCGCGCTGTCGGCCGCGCTCGCCGCCGCCTGCTTCGTCAAGGCGTTCGGCGTGACGTTCCTCGGCCGCCCGCGCACCGAGGCGGCCACACGCGCCGCCGAAACCGATCGCTTCTCGCGCGCCGCGATGTTTTTCCTCGCCGCCTTGTGTCTGATTGTGGGCGTCCTGCCGGGCCTGTTCATGGATGCGCTGGCCCCGGTCGTGCACGCCTTCGTCGGCGCCAGCATGCCGGTGCAGGCCGGCGTCGACTGGCTCTCGATCGTGCCGATCGCGCAAAGCCGCAGCTCCTACAATGGGCTTCTGGTTTTTCTGTTCATGGTGATATCCGGCACGCTCGCGGCCTCCGCCATCCATCGGCTGGCATCCGATCGGCTGCGACGGGGACCCGCCTGGGATTGCGGCTATCCCGATCCGAGCCCCGTCACACAATACAGCGCGGCGAGCTTCGCCCAGCCGATCCGCCGCGTCTTCGGCACCATCGTGTTTCGCGCGCGCGAGCATGGCGAGATGCCGCTGCCCGGCGACATGCGCCCGGCTCGGCTGACCGTGGAGCTGCATGACCTCATCTGGGAGACTCTCTACGCGCCGGTCGCGCGCGCCGTCGGCTTTGCGGCCGACCGGCTCAACCGGCTGCAGTTCCTGACCATCCGTCAGTTCCTCAGCCTCGTCTTCGCCTCCCTCGTGCTCCTGCTGCTGGTGCTGGCGATATGGCCATGATCGTCGATCTCGCCGTGCAAGGCGCACAGATGCTGCTGGTGCTGGCCCTGGCACCGCTGCTCACCGCCCTGGTGCGCAAGACCAAAGCGCGGTTGCTGCGCCGGCGCGGACCCTCGCTGCTGCAGCCCTATCGCGATCTCGTGCGGTTGATGCGCAAAGAAGTCGTGCTCGCGCAAACCTCGTCGTGGCTGTTCCGCGTCATTCCCTATCTGGTCTTTGCCGCGATTTGGGTCGCGGCCTCGCTGGTACCCACCTTCCGCACCGGATTGCTCTTCTCGTGGTCGGCCGACTTGATCGCCATCATCGCGCTCCTCGGCAGCGCGCGGTTCTTCCTGGCGCTCGCCGGCATGGATGTCGGCACCAGCTTCGGCGGCATCGGCTCGAGCCGCGAGGTGATGATCGCCTCGCTCGCCGAGCCGGCGATGATCATGGTCGTCTTCACGCTGGCGCTGATCGCCGGCTCGACCCAGCTCTCCACCATGGCGGGCGCGCTGCTCAATTCCGCCGTCGGGCTGCGCGTATCCCTCGGGCTCGCCCTGTTCGCGCTGATGATGGTCGCGCTCGCCGAGAATGCGCGCATCCCGGTGGACAACCCGGCGACCCACCTCGAGCTCACGATGGTGCATGAGGCGATGGTGCTGGAATATTCGGGCCGGCATCTCGCCCTGATCGATCTCGCCGCCTCGCTCAAGCTGCTGCTCTACGTGTCGCTGATCGCCTGCGTGTTCACACCCTGGGGCATCGGCCGGCCCGACGCGGGCCCGGCCGCACTGGCGCTCGGGCTCGTGAGCTATCTCGGGAAGCTCGCGGCGGGCGGCTGGCTGCTTGCGCTGTTCGAGACCTCGATCGCCAAGATGCGCGTCTTCCGCGTGCCCGAGTTCCTCGGCGCCGGTCTCATGCTCGGCCTGCTCGCGATGCTCCTCCTGTTCGTGTCGCGGAGCCTGTGATGCACGGACTGAATTTCGACGTCGCCCACCTGCTCGCCGGCTCGCTCGTGCTGGTGAGCTTCCTGCAGCTCTACCAGGACCGGCTCTACGCACTGATCAACGTCTTCGCGGTCCACGCGCTGATGCTGGCGCTGTCGGTCGCGTGGCAGGCGCACGTGCAAGACGCTCCGCATCTCTATGTCACCGCCGCGATCGCGCTCGGCTTCAAGGCGATCGTCATTCCGGTCGCGCTGCACCGGATCATCGTGCGCCTGGGCATCCACCGCGAGATCGAGAAGGTGGTGGGTGTCGGGCCCGCCATGCTGCTTGGCATGGGCCTCGTCGCCCTCTCGATGGTGGTGATGCTGCGGGTGACGGCGGAGGCCGAGCCGCTCGCGCGCGAGGACCTCGCCTTCGCGCTGTCGGTGGTGCTGCTCGGGCTCTTGATGATGGTGACCCGGCGCAACGCGGTCAGCCAGGTGGTCGGCTTCATGTCGCTGGAGAACGGGCTCGTGCTCGCCGCGACCGGCGCCAGGGGCATGCCGCTCGTCGTCGAGATCAGCGTCGCCTTCTCGATCCTGATCGCCTTCATCGTCATCGGCATCTTCCTGTTCCGCATCCGCGAGCGCTTCGACACGGTGGACGTCGGCGCGCTCGACATCCGCCGCGGAGAGCGCCAATGACCGTCGATGCGGCGACCGCCGTGCTCATCATTCCGGCGCTGTCGGCCGCGCTGTTGGCGGTCCTGCCCGGCTATCGGCTGACCGCGCGCCTCAACGTGGTCGCGGCGCTCGCCACCTTCGCGATCTCGCTCACGCTGTTCGTCAGCCGGCCGTCGGCCGGCCCCTACCTCCACGTCGACGACCTCAACAACGTGTTCATCGTGCTGACCACCTTCGTCGGTCTCACCACCAGCGGGTTCAGTGCAAGCTACATCGGCCATGAGCTCGACATCGGACGCCTGACGCCGCGGTTCCTGCGCTTCTATCACGCCATGTATCAGGTGCTGATGTTCGCGATGAACCTCGCGCTGATGGCCAACAATATCGGCGTGATGTGGGTCGCGATCGAGATCGCCACGCTCACTACCGTGCTGATGGTCGGCATCTACCGCACCCACGAGGCGCTGGAAGCGGCCTGGAAATACTTCATTCTCGGCAGCGTCGGCATCGCGCTCGCGCTCTTCGGCACCATCCTGGTCTACATGGCGGCGCGGCCGGCGGTCGGCGAAGGTCTCGACGCCATGGTGTGGACCACGCTGATCGCGCACGCGCGGGAGTTCGACCCGGCGCTGCTCAACGTCGCCTTCGTTTTTCTGCTGCTCGGCTACGGCACCAAGGTCGGCCTTGCCCCGCTGCATGCCTGGCTGCCGGACGCGCATGCGGAGGGCCCGACGCCGATCTCCGCGGTGCTGTCGGGCCTGCTGCTCAACGTCGCGCTCTATGCGCTCTTGAGATTCAAGATCCTGCTTGCCGCCAACCCGCACGCGGTCGCGCCCGGCCCGCTGATGGTGACGATGGGGCTCATCTCGCTGGTCTTCGCATCGTTCATGCTTTACCGCCGGCGCGACATCAAGCGCATGTTCGCCTACTCGTCGATCGAGCACATGGGGATCATCGCATTCGCGTTCGGCATGGGCGGGCCGCTCGCGAACTTCGCCGGGCTGCTGCACATGACCATGCATTCGCTCACGAAGTCGGCGATCTTCTTCGCGGTCGGGCACGTCGCGCAGGTCAAAGGCACCCAGCGGATCGCCGATATGGGCGGCCTGACGGAGACCAACCCGGTGCTCGGCTGGGGCCTCGTGGCGGGCGTCGTCGCCATCGCGGGCCTGCCGCCCCTCGGCATCTTCATGAGCGAGTTCCTGGTGGTGACGTCGACCTTCGCGCGCGCGCCGTGGCTCGCGCTCGTGCTCGTGGCCGGTATCCTGCTCGGGGTCGCGGCGCTTCTCCTGCGCCTCAACGGCATCGCGTTCGGCGAGCCGCGCGGCGCCGCGGCGCCGGCGAAGGCCTCTTACGTCCCGATGTTCGCGCATCTCGCGCTGGTGCTGCTCGCCGGCGTATACATGCCGCCGATCCTGGTGTCCTGGTTCCAGAACGTCGCGAAGCTGCTCGGGTAGCACCATGGGGCTGATCGACCGGATCGCTGGCACGCGGGTGGAACGTCACCGTCCTTGGCCGCGTGTAGTCGTGACCGATAGCGCCTGGCGTGCGATCGCCAGGGAGTTGGCGGGCGGCCACCTGACGCTGCTTGGCTTGTGGGGCGATGCAGGTGTCGTGCATATGGCCCTGCTCGACGAGGTGACGGCGGAGATCGTCGTTGCCTCGATCGAATGTCCGCACGGATCGTTTCCATCGATTGGCGCGGCGCATTTGCCCGCGATCCGTCTCGAGCGCGCGTTGCGCGACCTGTATGGCCTCACGCCGCTCGGTCTTGCGGATATGCGCCCATGGCTCGACCGCGGCGTCTGGGGCGTGCGACATCCGCTCGGCACCCGCGAAGATGCCCTACCCGATCCGCGCCCCTACGCATTCCTGCCGACTCAAGGCGAGAGCCTGCACCAGATTCCAGTCGGACCGGTGCACGCCGGCATCATCGAGCCGGGGCACTTCCGCTTCACCGCGAGCGGCGAGACGGTCCTCCGGCTGGAGGAACGCCTGGGCTTTACCCACAAGGGCATCGAGTCGCTGATGGCGGGCGCGCCGCTCGACCAGGCGGCGCGGCTCGCGGCGCGCACCTCGGGCGACAGCACCGTCGCCTACGGGCTGGCCTTCGCCCGTGCCGCGGAAGCCGCGCTGGCGATCGAGCCGCCGCCGCGCGCGATTCATCTGCGCGCGCTGATGGCCGAGCTGGAGCGACTCGCCAATCACTTCGGTGACATCGGCGCGATCTGCAATGATGCCTCGTTTGCGCTCATGCACGCCCAATGCGGCATTCTGCGCGAACGGGTTCTACGCGCCGCGGACACCTGCTTCGGCCACCGGCTGATGATGGACCGCATCGTGCCCGGCGGCGTGACCTGCGAGCTGCCGCCGGCAGCCGCTGGCGAGCTGCGCGGGCTCGTGGACGAGGCGCGGCGTGTCTTTCCCCGCCTGGTCAATCTCTACGACAACACCGCCTCGCTGCAGGACCGGACCGCAGGCAGCGGCATCTTGCGCCGCGATCTCGCGCGCCAGTTCGGGGCCGGCGGCCACGTCGGCCGCGCCAGCGGGCGTGCCTTCGACGCGCGCAAGCGCCCCGGGTATCCGCCTTACGATCAGCTCGATTTCGCGGTGGCGACCCACGGGGCCGGCGACGTGAACGCGCGCGTCTGGGTCCGCATCCGAGAGGTCGAGCAGAGCCTCGATCTGGTGGAGCAGATTCAGCGCGGCATGCCGGTGGGAGCGATCAAGGCCGACATTGCGGCGGGCTCGAGCGCGGCCGAGGGCATGGGCCTGGTGGAAGGATTCCGCGGCGATGTGCTCGTATGGCTGCGGATCGAGAACGGCCGCGTGGTGCGGTGTCACTTGCGCGATCCGTCCTGGTTCCAGTGGCCGCTGCTGGAGGCCGCGATCGAGGGCAACATCGTCGCCGACTTCCCGCTCTGCAACAAGTCGTTCAACTGCTCCTATTCGGGGCATGACCTTTAGGGCGCGGGATCCACATGCGCAGGATGCTGCTCGAAAGCCTGATCCGCTCGCCGCTCACCGAGGCGCCGCCCGCTCGCGACGACGCGGCGATGAAAGCGTTGGCCGCGAGCCTCGATCGCGCGGCGCGCCGCCGGCTCGGCCGCAGCCTGGCGATCCGGCAGGTCGACGCCGGCTCGTGCAACGGCTGCGAGCTCGAGATCCACGCGCTCAACAATGCGTTCTACGATCTCGAACGTTACGGCCTGCATTTCGTCGCCTCGCCGCGCCATGCCGACGTGCTGATGGTGACCGGCCCGGTGACCAAGAACATGCGCGAAGCGCTCGAACGCACCTACACCGCGACGCCGGATCCCAAGTGGGTGATCGCCGTCGGCGATTGCGCCGCCGGCAGCGGCGTCTTCGCCGCGAGCTATGCCTGCGTGGGTCGCGTCTCCGCGGTCGTTCCGGTCGATCTCCACATCGCCGGATGTCCGCCATCGCCCAAGGCGCTGCTGCGCGGCTTGCTCGCGCTGTTGGAAACTGTCGAAGCGTGATGGCCGCGGGCTGTCGGGACGCACCCTGGGTCCCTTCAGCTTCGCCTAAGAATGGCTCGCCTTGATCACCTCGAGCCAGGGCTTGGCGCGTTTCTCGCCTTCGGCGCGGACCTCGGGGGTCTGCTTCGCGACGAAATCGTCGAGCGAAGTGTCATTGGCGCCGCCGGCTTTGGCGATCAGGTGCCACATGGTGGCGGCGACCGGGTCGGGGGCCGGCACGCCGCGGCCGGCGGCGAGCACGCGCGCCAGGCGATCCTGCGCGATCGGGTTGCCGCGCAGCGCCGCCTTGCGCAGCATCGCGACCGCGGCGGGCTCGTCCTTAGCGACGCCGGTGCCATTGAACAGCGCGATCGCGTACTCGACCTCGGCGTCGATCAGATCCGCTTGCGCGGCGAGGCCCATCAGGCGGGTCGCCTCCCCGGTGTTCTGCGGCACGCCGCGGCCGTCCTTGTAGAGCGTCGCCAGGGCGTATTGCGCTTCCGGGTTGCCGGCCTTGGCGGCCATCTGGAACAGCTGGGCGGCACGCGCGACGTCCTGCGGGAACTGATTGCCCTCGAGATACATGAGCCCGAGGTCATAGGTCGCGGCGGCGTGGCCGAGCTTGGCTGCTTCGGCCAGGAGGCGTGTCGCCTCGTTGACGTCGCGCGGCCCGCCGCGCCCGCCGAGGCGGAACATCGCCAGCGCGAACATGGCGTCGCGGTCGCCGCGCTCGGCCGCGAGCGAGTACCACTTGACCGCCTCGGTATCGTTGTTGGGCACGCCGAGCCCATTCGCATAGAGCTCGGCGATCAGCGTCATCGCCTTGGGATCGCCCTTCTCGTTGATGCGCTTGGTCGCTTCCGCGAAGGCCGTGAGATAATAGCCGCGCTGATAGGCGCCATAGGCGAGGTCGGGCTCATGCCCGGCGGTCGCGGCCGGCGCCTGCGTGGCCGGGGCGGTCGGCGTCGGCCGCACGGGCGCCTGTGGCGGCCGGATCGCCGTCGGCTTGACGCGCCTCGGCGCCTCCCGATGCGGCGTGGCCTTGGTGGACGTCGTGGGCTTCGTCGCCGTCGCGGGCGGCGAAATCTGCATCGGCGCCTGCGCCACGGCCGGCGCCGCGCAAGCGAGCAGAGCTGCCAGCAGGGCCAGCAGCGGCATGGCCGCCGCGACAGGGCGGGCTCTCACCCTCATGCGTTCGTCTCCGCCGTCAGACGCTGCAATGCCTCCGCGACAGCCGCCGCGGGCCCGCGCGCATCCGCCAGAATGGCTGGCGCGAGCGCGACGAACTCCGCCGCCGCCAACGAAGGCACCTCGGCGAGGCTCGCCGCATAGGCGACGCAAGGAATCTCGAACACTTCGCTCCACCATTCAACCCGCTCCCGGATGGCCTCGAACGAAGGCCTTTTTCCGGCAGCGTCCGGCTCGCCGAACATCACGTAGTCGGCGCCCGCCTCGGCCGCGACCATTGCGTCATGCCGGCTCGCCAGGCCGCCAGCGCCGACGATGCGGTCGGGCTTGAGCGCGGCGATCGCCTCCTGGACGGCCGCGATGGCGCCGACATGGGCGCCGTCGGCGCCCGCGCGCGCCACGAGATCGGGTCGCCCCTCGATCAGCAGCGCGGCTCCACGATCCTGCACCAGGGGCGCCACCTCGCGAATTCGGTTGATCAATGTGCGCTCATCGGCCGCGGAGAGGTGCAACAGCACGGCCGCGATGTCGGCGGTTGCCAGCGCTGGCGCGAGCAGGGCCGTCACTGCCGCTACGTCATCGAGCGGCGGCGTGACGAGGTAGAGCCGTGCGGTCGGGCGCGTGGCAGGCGCCTTGTCTGATGGTCGGGAAGCCATGAATCGGCCCAGTTCCGATCGGGTAAGGTCGGCGGAAAGGAGGCAAGCTCGGCGCGCGTGTCAAGGCGAGAGCCGGCCACCTCCGCTTACGAACGGAACGCAGACTCCATCGCGGTCATGCCCTATCGCGGTGGCCAGCGCGTCTCATCCGCGGCCGGCGCGTAGGTCTCGCGCAGAACATCGTCACTGATCACGCTGTAGCTGCCGTCCGCATACTGCAGCAACCAGTCCCCGGGCCGGCCGTGCAATGGGTCGTTCTGCCAGCCAACGGGAACGTCGCGCGGGCGATCGAGCCGCAGCGCGAGGGTCAGGCTTGGAGCCTTGCGGTAGCTCCCGCTCTCGCCGGCGCGGGTCGGCGGCACGGGGTGGTAGCTCGCCGAAAACTTGGCGCGCTCGAACGGCCATCGCTCGCCGCGCACGCCGGTCAGGATGGCGTCGCCAGCGCGATAGCGCACCGGCCCCTCGAGCGTCGTGCACACGCCATCCGCCGTCGCGAACTCGACGCGCACAGGAATCGGCTTCTTGCACAAACGCAGCGACCGCGGATCGGCATTCAGATCGGGCAGCTCGTCGGTCGGCTTTTCGTTCATGGAAGATCATCTCGGTAGCGGCGCACGAGACCGTGCCACGACGTGTTCTCCCTGCCCATGGCTTCTGCGGCCCTGAAGGCAAGGCGCCGCAGCGTGTCCCAGGCCTCCTCGGGCGGCGTCGCCGTGGCGGCTTTGGCGAGATCCTCATCGATCTTCGCCAACGATTCCTCCATCTCGCCGCTGAGCGCGGCGCGATGGACGATACCGAGCCGCGTTCCCGTCCCGTGTACGGCGGCCGCGAAGGCCGGCAAGGCGGCGGTGGCCAGGATGAGGAGCCGCGAGTCGCTCCAGAAATGCGCCATCACGGCGATCACGGCGAGCGCGAAAATCAGTTGAGTGAGAATCCGCAGACCGGATTCGGCCCGCTCGAGCTTGGCGTGGTTGTTGCGGTGATAGGCGATCTGATCGTTGACGATCAAACGCACCCACTCGGCCGCCTGCATCGGGGTCCAGGCCGGATCCACCCGCGGTAATCCATGGTCGCGCACAGCGCGTTTCACCTGCGCGAGCGCCAGGAAGCCGTACTGGGTTTCTTTGCGGCCGCGGCCCTGCTCCTTGGCGGGCGGCGGCTTGTCCGCAGTGGCGAGCGCCGACGGCAGCACGAGCAACGGCATGGACATCAGGGCGATGCGCAGCTGTTCGGCGCCGAGGCGGCACGCGGTCCAGCGATCCTGCAAGTTCGTCATGCGCGCGCGAAGCACCATCGCGGCGACCATCACCAGGGTGATCAACTCGGCGACCCCCCATATGTGCTCGCTGAACCACGCCCAACCGAGGTCGCGCCAGAACGCCATCCCGAGGTCGATATGGCCGGCGACCGCCGCGAACACCGCGAAGGCGGCGCCAGCGTGCTCGAGCGACACCAGGTCACGGTGGATGTAGGCGCCATAGAGGGCGCTGCGGTCGAGCGCCCTGAAGCAGGACAGGATCGGGGAGGATGCCTGTACGGTGCGATCGGGCTCGAGCTTCTCCCAGCCGGCGGGCGCAAAATAGGCGGTCGGACCCCAGGCCCGGCCGAAGCAGCGCCGCAGCCGCCGCCAGCTTTCGGCGACGCCGCCCTTGTGCTCACCTTTGTCTTTTCGGCGCCAATTGAAGGCGAACAGCTCGACCAGGAACTGCTCGAGCCGCCCGCAGGTCCGCCGTCCAAAGGCGCGCCGCGAGGTCGGCGCGTCGGGATCGAGGTCATGGACGAAGTCGATGCGCTCCACCGCGGGGACCGGCTCACCCGGCGCGATGATCTTCTTGCCGAGCGCCGCGAGCGCGGGCGGGAGCGACTTGTCCGCCGGCGTCGGTGACACCAGTACGACGTCGGACAGGGCGAGCGCCAGCTCGGTCAGATCGGTCGATGATGTGCCCGGAAGCGCGCGTGCGACGAAGGCGGACGTCGGCGGGGCCGCGACGGCGGGACCGAGCAGGACCTCCGTCGCGACGCCGAGGCGCGCCAGGATGCCGACGAGCGGGATGCCCTTCTGGTCCGGCAGGCAGACCAGCGCGCGGATCGGTGTCGCGGCCGCCCCGAGGCTCGCGCGCAGCAGCACCTCGTCGACCTCGCCGAGGGCGTCCGGCAGCAGCAGCACGACCGTCACGCCATCGCGTGCGGCAGACGTCGTTGACGATTGCGTGGAGTCGGTCATGATCCGGACGCCCACCTGAGCTGGCAGGCCCTGAGTATCATCAACGCGCGGCTGCCGCGAGAGCGGCGGGCCTCTCTTTATTGCCGTGACGGCCCGAACCGCTGCTCATAGGCGCGAATATAGGCCTGCGGCGACGGCCGCAGGTGCGAGCGCGTCAGCGCGATCAGCTCGTCGCGGCGGGAGCGGCGCAGCGCCGCGATGATGGCGACGTGGTCGCGGCGGGCGCGGTCGAGGGATTCGGGGAAGGCGTTGGCGTAGGAGCGGATGCCATAGCACTTCTGCGCCAGGAGCTCGATCGTGTCGATCAGACAGGGATTGCGGCACAGACCGTAGAGCGCCTGGTGGAAGTGCAGGTTGGCGTAGAACATGCCGAGCATGTCGCCGGCATCGATGGCGGCGCTGTGCTTCCGCTGCAGCGCGTCGAGCCGTGCGAGGTCGGCGGCGGCGACCGGAAACGGCAGGATGCGCACCGCCATCACCTCGAGCTCCTCGCGCACCGCATAGATCGCGGTCACCTCCGCCGGCGTGAGATCGCGCACGATCGCGCCGCGGTTGGGAATGCGCTCGACGATGCCTTTCTTCTCGAGCTCGAACAACGCGTGGCGCACGTCGCCGCGATGCGTATCGAAGCGGTCGCACAGGTCCTGCTCGACCAGGCGCTCGCGCGGATGGCGACGGCCGAGCACGATGTCCTCCTCGAGGCTGCGGGCGATCGTGCCGGCCACGTCCACCGGCCGCGGGCGCGCCGGCTTCGCGGCCGGCTCCCTGGCGCCGCGCGGGAGCGCAGGCGTGTTGCGCGCCGCCGGCTTTGGTCGCAGTCTCCGGCTGGCGCGCATGGCGGGGCGTTGCCGTGGCAATCTGCGCTCTTGATCGGGCATGCGCGTCCCGTATACAATATTGTATACAATCTGCAAAGCCGGGCCCTCTGCAACGGTGGGTACACGGCGCTACTTCGGCCGGGAGGACATGATGACACGCATCCGCACAGGCTTCGGCGCGCAGCACCGGCGCGCTTTCCTCACCAAGACGGCGCCCGGCGCCGTCGCGGCAGCCGCGATCCTGCCGCGCGCGGCCTTCGCGGCCGAGACCGTCAACATCGGCGCGCTATATCCGACCACCGGAAGTTTCGCGCAGATCGGCCAGGGGTGCGTCAACGCGGCGAAGCTCGCCGTGCAGATGATCAACGACGCCGGCGGCATCAAGTCGCTCGGCGGCGCCAAGCTCAACCTGATCGTCTCCGACGTGCAGAGCGATACGACGGTGACGCGCACCGAGACCGACCGGCTGATCAACGGCTACAAGCTCTCGGCGGTGCACGGCTGCTTTGCGAGCGCGCTCACGCTGATCGCGAGCGAGGTGTGCGAGCGCGCCAGGATGCCCCTGCTGACCGGCTCGAGCTCGGACCTCCTCAACAAGAACCGCCACTACACCTTCACGCCGTTCTCGCGCGCCTCGCAGTTCGCGCTCGCGCAATTGCAGATGTCGAAGCTCGTGAGCGACAAGCCGAAGGTCGCGGTGGTGTTCGAGAATACCGCCTTCGGCACCGCGACCTCGAAAGGGCTGCGCGAGCAGGCGCCGGGCGAGGGCGTCGACATCGTGATGTTCGAGCCGTACTCGGCGGGTCTCGCCGATGCCGGGCCGCTGATCAACAAGGTCAAGGCATCGGGCGCCAATATGCTGTTCCCGGTCTCCTATCTGCAGGACCTGATCCTGATCATCCGCGCCATCAAGCAATCCGGCCTGAAGATCGCGATCAACGGCGGCTCCGGCGGCTTCGTCATTCCGGATTTCTACAAGAACGTCGGCAAGGATGCGGAAGGCCTGCTCGGCGTCGCGCATTGGAACCACGACTGCAATGCCGACGCGCAGAAGGTGAACGAGGCCTACAAGCAGCAGTATGGCGAGTTCCTGTTCGAATATGCCGGCGGCCTGGTGGCGCAGACCTTCATGATCGCCGACGCGCTCGAGCGGGCGAAGTCGCCCGATCCGCAGAAGGTGCGCGACGCGTTGGCGACGCTCGATGTTTCGTCCGGCTATGCCGCGATGGGGCCGGGCGGCAAGGTGAAGTTCGGTCCGGACGGCAAGAACATCTATGCGCATCCGGTCGGCGTCCAATGGCAGCACGGCGATCTCGCCGCCGTATTCCCCAAGGAAGACGCCCGCGCGCCGCTGATGAAAGCCTGAGCCTGAACCGGCGCCGTCCCGATGCTGGCCACAATCGCACAGGCCGTGGTGAACGGCTTGCTGATCGGCGGAATCTACGCGCTGGTCAGCATCGGCGTCTCGCTCATCTTCGGCGTGGTCAAGATCGTGAACTTCGCCCAGGGCGAGTTCGTGATGATCGGGATGTACATCAGCTACTTCCTCGCCACGTATCTCGGCATCGATCCGGTTCTCTCGCTCGTCATCTCGATGCCGGCCCTGTTCGTGATCGGCGCGCTGCTGCAGCATTTCCTCATCCGCCGCGTGCTCGGGCTGGGCGACATGCCGCAGATCTTCCTCACCTTCGCGCTGTCGCTGCTGCTTCTGAATCTCGCGCTCCTTCTGTTCACCGCCGACAATCGCACCGTGATGACGTCCTATACCGACGCCGCCCTCCATTTCGGCGAGATCTACGTGCCGGTCGCCAAGCTGATCGCGTTTGCGCTGGCGATGACGCTGAGCGCGCTGCTGTGGGTCTTCCTGCACACCACAGACCTCGGCAAGGCGATGCGCGCGGCGGCGCAGAACCGCGACGTCGCGATGCTGATGGGGATCAATCCCGACCGCGTGTTCGCGGTCGCCGTGGGCATCGCGCTCGCGCTCGCGGGGGCGGCGGGCTCGCTGCTGGTGCCGTTCTATCCGGTTTATCCGACGGTGGGGCAAGTGTTCGTGCTGTTGGCTTTCGTCGCCGTGGTGCTGGGCACGCTCGGCAACGTCACGGGCGCGCTGATCGCGAGCCTGATGATGGGCGTCGCGGAGTCGCTCGGCATCCAGTTCGTCGGCGCCGACTCTGGCCTGATCGTCGTCTTCGCCATGCTGCTGCTGACGCTCGCGGTGCGCCCGAGCGGGCTCGCCGGGGGCGCGCGATGACGACGAAGCTCACGCCGCCGGGCGCGCTCTGGCTCGCCGCGCTCGCCCTCGTGATGCTGCTGCTGCCGCAAGTGGTGACGAGCAAGTTCGCGATCGACATCCTCATCCGCGTCCTCTTGTTCGCCTTCATCGGCGTTGCCTGGAACCTGATGGGCGGCTACGCCAAGCAGCTCTCGCTCGGCCACGCCGCATATTTCGGGCTCGGCGCCTATACGTCGTCCGTCCTGCTGATCCACTACGGCGTGTCGCCGTGGATCGGCATGATGGCGGGCGGCGTCGTCGCGATGGCGGCGAGCCTGCCGATCGGCTGGCTCTGCTTCCGCCTGCGCGGCCCCTATTTCGCGATCGCCACCATCGCGACCGCCCAGGTGTTGATGCTGCTCTTCCTCGCCGGCGGCTCGTGCAGCACCGCATGGTGCCTCAAGTTCCACGACCTCACCTGGGGCGCCGAGGGCACGACCATGCCCAACCTCGGCAGCGCGCCGCTGATGATGCAGTTCGAAGGTAAGGCCCCGTATTACTACATCGCACTCGGCCTGCTCGCGCTCGGCCTGGTCGTCACCTGGCTGATCGAGCGCTCCCATGTCGGTTATTATCTGGTGGCGATCGGCGAGGACGAGGACGCCGCGGAAGCGGTCGGCGTCGATGCGGCGAGGATCAAGCGCGACATCTATCTCATCAGCGCCTTTCTGACCGCGCTCGCCGGCACGTTCTACGTCCAGTACATCTATTTCATCGATCCCAACACGGCGTTCAGCTTCAACATCTCGGTCGAGGCGGCGCTGGTGTCGATCGTCGGCGGCATCGGCACCCTGTGGGGGCCGGTGCTCGGGACCGTGCTGCTCGAGGCCGGCTCGGCCCTGCTGCAGAGCTGGCTTGGCAGCGGTCGCAGCGGGCTCCAGCTCACGGTCTACAGCCTGATCCTGATGGCCGTGATCCTGTGGCGACCGAGCGGTCTCATGGGCCTCATCACCGATTTCTGGCGCCGCGCCGTCGCGGGGCGCGGGAAGGACGCGAAGGCGGCCGCCGATGGCTGAGGCGCTGGTCGTCAAGGATCTCAGCAAGCGCTTCGGCGGGCTGCGCGCCGTGCACGACGTGAGCTTCACGGTGCGCGAAGGCGAGACGCTCGCGCTGATCGGACCGAACGGGGCGGGCAAGACCACGAGCTTCCACCTGATCACCGGCTTTCACCGCGCCGATGCCGGCTCGGTGACGGCGTTCGGCCGCGAGCTGGTCGGTTTGCGGCCGCACCAGATCTGCGCCCACGGCCTTGCGCGGACCTTCCAGGTGGCGCGGCCGTTCGGCGCCATGACGGTGCTCGCCAACGTCATGACGGGCGCCTTCCTGCGCGACAGGCGCCCCGACGCCGCGCGCGAGAAGGCGCTGGAAGCGATCGAGTTCGTCGGGCTCGCCGCCAAGGCGCAAAGGCAGGCGCGCGACCTCACCACCATCGACCAGCGCCGGCTCGAGATGGCGCGCGCGCTCGCGACGGCGCCGCGGCTCCTGCTGCTCGATGAGGTGATGGCGGGGCTCAACCCCTCGGAGATCGACCAGGCGGTCGCGCTGGTGGGCAAGCTCGCGGCGCGCGGGCTCACCATCGTGATCGTCGAGCACGTGATGCGCGCCATCATGGCGGTGGCGCGCCATATCGTGGTGCTCGACCACGGCCAGAAGATCGCCGAGGGCAGCCCGCAGGACGTGATGGCGAACCCGGAGGTGATCCGCGCCTATCTCGGCACCGGCTATGCGCACCTTGCGTCATCTGCGGCGGGAGCCGCGCCATGCTGACCCTCGACGGCGTGGGCGCCGCCTACGGCACGGTGCCAGCGATCGACGGCGTCACCATCGCGGTGGGCGAGGGCGAGGCGGTCGGCCTGCTCGGCGCCAACGGCGCAGGCAAGAGCACGACCTTGCGCGCGATCTCCGGGCTGGTGCGGCTCACCGCCGGCCGGATCACGTTCGCGGGCCGGGATGTCGCGGCGTTGCCGCCCTATCGCGTGGCCGAGCTCGGCATCGCCCATGTGCCGGAGGGCCGGCAGGTCTTCCCCGAGCTCACCGTGCAGGAGAACCTCGAGATCGGCGCCTACGTGCCGCGCGCCAAGGCCGAGCGCAGCCGCACGCTCGAGACCGTCTATGGCATCTTTCCGGTGCTGGCCGAGCGCCGCCGGCAGCGCGCCGGCACCATGAGCGGCGGCGAGCAGCAGATGCTCGCGGTCGGCCGCGGGCTGATGCTCAAGCCGCGTCTGCTGATGCTGGACGAGCCCTCACTCGGCCTTGCGCCCGTGATGACCGACGTGACGTTCGAGAAAATCGCCGAAATCCACCGGATGGGCACCGCCGTGCTGCTGGTCGAGCAGAACGTGAGCCGCGCGCTCACACTGGTGCAGCACGCCTATGTGCTGGAAGGCGGCAAGGTGATCATGCACGGCACCAGCGCCGATCTCGCCGGCAACAAGCAGGTGCAGGCGGCGTATCTGGGCATTTGACTCCACTTCGTCCGGCGCTTGCTCCGCGCTCATCCTTGCATCGGGAGCCTCGCGCGTCTTCGCGCGAGCCGCTTCGAAGGACGACGGCGCCCCCGTATGGCGCCACATGCTTGGTTCGAGAGGCGCGGCCTTCATGCGTAGGGGTCGGCCACGCCGGTGAGCAACTCACCATGAGGAATCGCGTGGGGCCATGGTTGTTTCAGCGCGGCGAGGCGAGCTTGCCGACGAGCTCCGCCTTGACGGCTTCGGCGCAGGCGTTGTCGACCTGACAGGTGCCGGCCGCCTTGTGGCCGCCGCCGGCGTAGGTGAGGCAGATCGCGCCGACGTCGATCGGCGAGGTGCGGTCGAGGATCGACTTGCCGATCGCGAACACGGTGTTCTGCTGCTTCACGCCCCACAGCACGTGCATCGAGACGCGGCACTGCGGAAAGAGCGCGTAGATCATGAACCGGTTGCCGGCGTAGATGGTCTCCTCGTTGCGCAGGTCGAGCACGACCACGTCGTCCTTGACCTCGGCGCAGCGCATGATCTGCGCGCGGAACTGCGGCTCGTGACTGCGGAAGAGGTCGACCCGCTCCTTGACGTCGGGCAGCTGCAGGATCTCCTCGACGCTGTGCCCGCGGCACTCGTCGATCAGCTGCATCATCAGGTCGTAGTTGGAGATGCGGAACTGGCGGAAGCGGCCGAGCCCCGTGCGCGAATCCATCAGGAAGCTGAGCAGCGGCCAGCCCTGCGGATCGAGGATCTCGTCGCGGGTGAACTGAGCGGCGTCGGCCTTGTCGACGGCGGCCATCAGATCCTCGCGCACGCGCGGGAAGCGCTGCGCGCCGCCGAAGTGGCGCCAGACCACGCGGGCGGCCGAAAACGCCTCGGGATCGATGACGTAGTTCGCCGGCTGCCGCGCGCCGTTGCGCGCGAGCTCGCTCGAATGGTGATCGAAGGCGAGGTGGCAGCCCGGCACGTAAGGAAGGTTGGTGGTGATGTCGCGCGCCGAGATCGGGATCTTGCCGTCCTGCATGTCCTTCGGATGCACGAAGGCGATCTCGTCGATCAGGTCGAGCTCCTTGAGCAGCACGCCGCACACGAGCCCGTCGAAGTCGCTGCGCGTCACCAGGCGAAATTGCGATGCGGTCACGGTTCCCCTCCCGGATGAAGTGTCCGTATCTAGCCGAAATCGATAAATACGCGGTTAGCGCGTTTCCGAAGACTGTAGGAATCGGCTAACCATAGTGCCAGCCAACGAGGGGTGGCGCGGCGGCAAAAAGTGGCAGCCGATGTCCGAATTCGAATTCGGGGTGCGCCTTATCGTTCGGATGGAAGGTCGAGTTTCCCTGTTGAAGGACTTTCCGCCGTCTTGAGTTCCACATAGAGCTGACGGCATCCTTGTGCCACAAGATGGTAGCCATGGATCGTCGACGGGAGGGTGACATCATGCGCGCATTGCTAACGGCGGCTTCGCTCGTTTTCGTTCTCTTCTGCACATCCGTGGCCTTTGCCCAGCAGGTGAAATGCCCGGCGCCGGGCGATCACTGGTGCGGCCCCGGACGCGGCTGCTGTCCGGCCGGCGAAAGATGTGCACCGAAGAACGGATGCCTCGGCGGGACTCGCACCGGACCGCAGTGCGGCGGCGGCCGCTGCCAGGAAGGTTACCACTGCATCGATGACAAAGGCGTTGCGCGCTGCGAGCTCAACTGAGCAGCCGCCAGCTCCCGGACATCGATCACGCACCGCTCAGTCAAAAAAGCACACCCCATTCCGACGGAATGGGGTGTGCTTGGACTTTCCCATCGGCCTTCGCTGATGTTGCCGCTCAGGCCGCCTTCTTCTCGTTCTCCAGCTCGGCGCTCCACTCGCCCTTGGCGGCGAGCCCGTTCATGCGGGCGCGGTGCGCGAAGGCGCGCTGGGCGGCGGCGACGTTCTCGCTCTTGCCCGACCACGCTTTCTGCGGCGCGGCCTGCAGCGCGCGGCCATACGAGAAGGTGACCGACCAGGGCAGGTCGCCCAGGCGGTTGATGGCGTCGAGGTGCGCGGTCGCCTCCTCGTCGGATTGCCCCCCGGACAGGAACGCAATGCCGGGAACGGTCGCGGGCACGCAGGCCTTGAGCACCTTGACGGTCTTCTCCGCCACTTCCTCGACCGAGGCGCGCCTCGACGACTTCTTGCCCGGGATTACCATGTTGGGCTTGAGCACGGTGCCTTCGAGCGCGACGCGGGCCTCGAACAGCTCGTTGTAGACCGTGCGCAGCACCCATTCGGTGATCGAGTAGCAGGTATCGATGTCGTGGGCGCCGTCCATCAGCACCTCGGGCTCGACGATCGGCACGATCTGCTCTTCCTGGCAAAGCGCTGCGTAGCGCGCGAGCGCGTGCGCGTTGCCCTTGACGCAGGGCCAGGTCGGGATCCCGGAGCCGATGTCGATCACGGCGCGCCATTTGGCGAACTTGGCGCCGAGCCCGCGGTACTCGGCGAGCCGCTCGCGCAAGCCGTCGAGGCCCTCGGTGATCACCTCGCCGGGGCAGAACGGCAGCGGCTTGGTGCCCTTGTCGACCTTGATGCCGGGCAGCGAGCCGGCCTGCTCGATCACCTTGACGAGCGGGGTGCCGTCCCGCGCCGTCTGGCGGATGGTCTCGTCGTACAGGATCACGCCCGAGATGTGGTGCCGCATCGCTTCGGTCGAGCGGAAGAGCAGCTCGCGATAGTCGCGCCGGTTGTCGGCGGTCGACTCGACGCCGATCGCGTCGAAGCGTTTCTTGATGGTGCCGGAGGATTCGTCCGCCGCCAGGATACCGCGGCCGCCGGCCGTCATCGCGACGGCGACCTTGTTCAATTCGGCGAGGTTCATCGCGCTCTCCTCATGCCTACCGTTACAATTATGGTGAAGCCCGTCCGGACAACTGCCGGCGGACGATTCGGTTCATTTTATCCGCAAAGCCTCGACCCCGGGGAGGGCCTTGCCTTCCAACCATTCCAGAAATGCGCCGCCGGCGGTGGATACATAGGTAAAACGGTCGCTCACGCCCGCCGCATTGAGCGCCGCGACGGTATCGCCGCCGCCCGCGACCGAGACGAGCTTGCCGGCCTGGGTGAGCTCGGCGGCGGCTTCCGCGACCTCATCGGTGCCGTTGTCGAACGGCTCGTGCTCGAAGGCGCCGAACGGCCCGTTCCACACCAGCGTCTTCACCCGCGCCAGCACCGAGACCACGTGCTCGATGCTGCGCGGGCCGATGTCGAGGATCATGTCGCTCTCGCCGACCTGGTCGACGTCGACCACGCGGGAGGGCGCATGCGCCTCGAATTTTTGCGCCACGACGGCGTCGACCGGCAGCACGATCTCGCGCCGCGCCGCCTTGGCCTTGTCCATGATCTCGCGCGCGGTCGCGACGAGATCGGCCTCGACCAGCGACTTGCCCGTCTTCTTACCGAGCGCCGCCAGAAACGTGTTCGCCATGGCGCCGCCGATGATCAGCACGTCGACTTTTTCCAGCAGATTGCCGAGTAGCTCGAGCTTGGTGGAGATCTTGGCGCCGCCGACGACCGCGGCGAGCGGCCGCTCGGGATGATCGAGCGCGCGCACCAGCGCGTCGAGCTCCGCCTGCATCGAGCGGCCCGCGAAGGCTGGCAGCGCATGGCCGAGCCCTTCGGTCGAGGCGTGCGCCCGGTGCGCGACGGAGAAGGCGTCGTTGACCCAGATGTCGGCGAGGCTTGCGAGCTCGGCGATGAAGCCGGGGTCGTTCTTCTCCTCGCCGGCGTGGAAGCGGGTATTTTCCAGGCACAGCACGTCGCCGGCCTTCATGGCGCCGACGGCGCTCTCGGCAGTCTCGCCGACGCAGTCGTCCGCGAACGCAATCGGCCGGCCGATGATGCGCGCCGCGGCGCTTGCGACGCGCTTGAGCGAGTCCTTCGGGTCGCGGCCCTTGGGCCGGCCGAAATGAGAGAGCAGGATCACCCGCCCGCCCTTGTCCGCGATCTCGTTGATGGTCTTCGCCGAAGCGGTGATGCGGGTCGCGTCGCTCACGTCGCCATTGTTCATCGGCACATTGAGGTCGACGCGCACGAGCACACGCTTGCCGTTCACGTCGACCTGGTCGAGCGTTCGAAACGCAGACACTTTGCCCCCCGGCAAATTTTTTTGGTTGGCTTCAGCTCAGCTTGCCCATCGCGACGGCGGTGTCGGCCATACGGTTGGAGAAGCCCCACTCGTTGTCATACCACGACATCACGCGGACCAGCGTGCCGTCCATGACCTTGGTCTGGTCCATGTGGAAGATCGAGCTGTGCGGATCGTGGTTGAAATCCATCGAAACGTTCGGGTCGTTGGTGAAGCCGAGGATGCCCTTGAGCTGCTGCTCGGCGGCGCGCTTCACCGCGCCGTTGATCTCGTCCTTGTTGGTCGGCTTCTTCGATACGAACTTGAAATCGATCACCGACACGTTCGGCGTCGGCACCCGGATCGAAACGCCGTCGAGCCTGCCGTTGAGCTCGGGCAGCACCAGGCCGACCGCCTTGGCGGCGCCGGTCGAGGTCGGGATCATGTTCAGCGCGGCGGCGCGCGCCCGATAGAGATCCTTGTGCAGAGTGTCGAGCGTCGGCTGGTCGCCGGTGTAGGAGTGGATCGTGGTCATGAACCCTTTGTCGATCCCGACCGCATCGTTGAGCACCTTGGCGACGGGGGCGAGGCAGTTGGTCGTGCACGACGCGTTGGAGACGACCTTGTGCTCCTTGGTCAGCTTGTCGTGGTTGACGCCGTAGACGACCGTGAGGTCGACGCCGTCGGCAGGGGCGGAGACGAGCACGCGCTTGGCGCCGGCGGTCAGGTGCGCCGAGGCCTTGTCTTTCGACGTGAAGATGCCGGTGCACTCGAGCGCGACATCGACGCCGAGGTCCTTCCACGGAAGCTTCGATGGATCGCGTTCGGCGGTGACCTTGATGGCGCCGTTGCCGATGCTGATGGTGTCGCCCTTGACGGTGATCTGGCCGGGGAAGCGGCCATGCACGGTGTCGTAGCGCAGCAGGTGGGCGTTGGTCTCGACCGGGCCGAGGTCATTGATGCCGACCACCTCGATGTCGTCGCGGCCGGCCTCGGCAATCGCGCGCAGCACATTGCGGCCGATGCGGCCAAACCCGTTGATCCCGACCCGAATGGACATCTGACGCTCCCTGCCGCGCGGCACCCCGACGGCCGCACGGTTCCGAACTCTTTATTTAGCGCCAAGTTCCGCGAACACAAACCCGGCAAGCGGATGGCTGCTCATCTTTTTCCGAGCTTGGTCAATGCGGCTTCGGCGACCTTTTCGCCCGTAATTCCGAAATGCTTGTAGAGGTCCTTGGCGGGCGCGCTGGCGCCGAACGAAGTCATGCCGACGAAGGCGCCGTCGAGGCCGATGATCGGATCCCAACCCTGGCGGATGGCGGCTTCGACGCCGACCCGGACCTTGGCGTCGCCGATCACGGCGCGCTGCAGCTCGGCCGGGGCGGCGAAGAAGAGCTCGAAGCACGGCACCGAGACGACGCGGGCGGCGACGCCCTGCGCCGCCAGCAGCCTGCGTGCCTCGATCGCGACGGAAACCTCCGAGCCGGTGGCGAACAGCGACACCTCCGCCTTGCCATCGGCTGCCGCGATCTCGTAGGCGCCGGCGGCGCAGCGGTTCTCGGCGTCGTTGGTGAGGCGCAGCTGTGGCAGGTTCTGGCGCGTGAGCGCGAGGATACTCGGCGTATGCGCGCTCTTGAGCGCGAGCTGCCAGCATTCGACGGTCTCGACCGCATCGGCCGGGCGAAAGACCTTGAGGTTCGGGATCGCGCGCAGGGCGGCGAGATGCTCGACCGGCTGGTGCGTCGGGCCGTCCTCGCCGAGACCGATCGAGTCGTGCGTCATCACATGAATGACCCGCTGGCCCATCAGGGCGGCGAGACGGATGGCAGGGCGACAGTAGTCGGAAAAGACCAGGAACGTGCCCGAATAAGGGATGATGCCATGGTGCAGCGCCATGCCGTTCATCGCCGCCGCCATGCCGTGCTCGCGGACGCCGTAGTGCACGAAGCGGCCGGCCGGATCGGCGGCCGAGAAGGAGGCCATGCCCTTGGCGCGGGTATTGTTCGAGCCGGTGAGATCGGCGGAGCCGCCGATCATCTCGGGAATCGCCGGCACCAGCGTGTTGAGGGCGAATTCGGACGCGGCGCGTGTCGCGATGTTCTTCGGCTCGGCCGCGAGCTTCGCCTTCAGGTCGGCGACGGCGGCCGCGAGCTTGTCCTCGGCGAGCTCGCCACCCATGCGGCGCTCGAACTCGGCGCGCAGCGCCGGCTCTAGCCGGTTGAGCCTGCCCTCCCAGGCACGGCGCAGCTCGCGCGAGCGCTGGCCGGCGGTGCGCCAGGCGTCGAGGATGTCGGCGGGAATCTCGAACGGCGGCGAGGTCCAGCCGAGCTTCTCGCGCGCGCCCTTGACCTCGTCGGCGCCGAGCGCCGAGCCGTGGACTTTTTCCGTGCCGGCCTTCTTCGGTGCGCCGAAGCCGATGGTGGTCTTGCACGCGATCATGCTCGGGCGGTCGGAGGCCCTGGCGCGCTCGATCGCCTGCGCGATCGCCTGCGGATCGTGGCCATCGATGCGAGTCGCGGACCAGCCGGCGGCCTCGAAGCGCTTCACCTGGTCGACCGAGTCGGCGAGCGACAGCGGCCCGTCGATCGAGATCCCGTTGTCGTCGAACAGCACGATCAGCCGCGACAGCTTGAGATGGCCGGCGAGCGCGATCGCCTCCTGCGAGATGCCTTCCATCAGGTCGCCGTCGGAGGCGAGCACGTAGGTGTGGTGATCGACGATGTCGCGGCCGAACACCGCGGCGAGGTGGCGCTCGGCCATCGCCATGCCGACCGCATTGGCGAGGCCCTGGCCGAGCGGGCCGGTGGTGGTCTCGACGCCGGGCGTGTGGCCATATTCGGGATGGCCGGCTGTGATCGAGCCGAGCTGGCGGAAGCGCTTGATCTGCTCGATCGTCATCCCGTCGTAGCCGAGCAGGTAGAGCAGCGAATAGATCAGCATGGAGCCGTGGCCGGCCGAGAGCACGAAACGGTCGCGGTCGGACCAGGCCGGGTCGGCCGGATCGAATTTGAGGAAGCGGGTGAACAGCACGGTCGCCACATCGGCCGCGCCCATCGGCAGGCCCGGGTGGCCGGAATTCGCCGCCTCGACCGCATCCATGGCGAGCGCCCGGATGGCATTCGCCATGCGGTCATGCTGCGCGCGATCGAGAGCCGGTTCCGGATGAGCGGCACGTGCCGTGGCGCTTGCGGTCATGAGCTGCCTTTGCTGGCGGGGCGCGCAGGCCGTCGGCGAAATCCGCTTCGCCGATAAAGACATGCGCCGAAGTGGCCAATAGATTGACCTGGGACTGACCAAGAGTGAGCGGCGTCGCGGCCTGATAGCATGTGGGGCACGTGAGTCAAAAGAAACGGCCATGCGCGCGCCGTCCGTCCACATTCAAATCGGCCCGACGCGCGGCAAATGGCGCGGTAACGCGCGGCAGCCGTCGATGGGTGTTGAAATCCCCGCTTGCCGCGTTGACGTAAAGCCGGCCGGCCACGTAAGCTTCCTTTTGTAACATCTTGCCGCGCAAGCAGATTTACGCGCAAGGAGAATTGGCCGCCCGCGCGCCGCCGGTTCGCGTGCGGGTTGGCCCGACGAGGCGGGCGTGAGCGAAGCAAGCACGATCGAGATCGCCACCCGGCGTTTGCAATCCGCGCTCGATGCGCTCGATGGCGCCGTGAGCCGCCGGCTCGAGCGCTCCCAGGGCGAGGCGGCGCTCGCCTCGCAGGTGCACGCCTTCGATGCCGACCGCGCGCGGCTCGCGGCCGAGCTCGACGCCGCGGCGGCGCATGGGCGGGCACTGGAGACGACCAATCGCGAGGTGGCGCAGCGGCTCGATGCCGCGATTGCGACGATCCGCGCGATCGTCGAGACCACGGAAGAATAGCGGAGGCGCAGGCGTGGCGCAGGTGAGCGTCAGCATCAACGGCCGGACCTACCGCATGGCCTGCGACGACGGGCAGGAGGGGCATCTCACCCAGCTCGCGCAGGATCTCGACCAGCGGATCGCGCGCCTGCGCAACGATTTCGGCGAGATCGGCGACATGCGCCTCACGATCATGGCGGCGCTGCTGATCGCCGATGAATCGAACGAGCAGGCCAATCGGCTGCGCCGCGCCGAGGAAGAATGCGCGGCGCTGCAGGACGCCCGCGTGGTCGCGGCCGATCGCGCCAAGGCGACCGAGGCCGCGATCGCGGCCGCGTTCAATGCGGCGGCTGAGCGGATCGAGAGCCTGGCCAAGGCGCTCGACGGCCGCGCCGACGGCGGGCGCGCGCGCGACTAGGATGTTCGCCTTCACCCGGCGAAGGGCCGCGAAGCTCACCCACCGCAATGCGTTGATGCGCCTCAAGTCGCTCGGCTTCGTGCCGGCTGCGATCTACGACGTCGGCGCCTATCGGGGCGGGTGGACGAAGGTCGCTGCCGAGGTCTTTCCCGACGCTCAGTTCGTCCTGTTCGAGGCGAACGACGACCATGCGGCGGAGCTTGCGGCTGCCGGGCACAAGTTTATCATCGCCGCGCTCGGCGCCGAGGATGGCGCGGCACGTGCGTTTCACGTGCCGCGCGCCGGCGACGTGACCGGCGCCTCGCTTTATGTGGAGAACACCGCGCATTACGCGGCCTCGAACCTGCAGGTGCGCGAGGTCGCGACCGCGTGCCTCGACACGCTCAGTGCGCGCGAGAAGCTGCCGGCGCCGGATCTGGTCAAGATCGACGTCCAAGGGGCCGAGCTCGAGGTGCTCGCGGGAGCCGCCGCAACGCTCGCCGGCGCGAGCGTGCTGATCGTCGAGGTTTCGCTCGTCGACTACAACAAGGGCGCGCCGCTGATCGCGGATGCGGTGGCCGCCGTCGATCGCCTGGGATTCAAGTGCGTCGATGTGTGCGAAATGCATCGCACGCCGGAAAATTTCGTGTTGCAGGTCGATCTTCTGTTCGCGCGTGCCCCGCTGGTGGCGAAATATGGCAGGGCCGCAGGCATTTCCCCCTGAAGAGCCGCAGTCCCTGCGAGCGAAGCGAAGCAAATCCGGCGCCGTGGCGCGAGGTTGCATATCGCGCTGGCGCGCCTCGCAATGACCGTTGGCAACGTGGCACGCATCGCACTACATTGGTGACGCGGGGCTGCGAGGTACGTCAGGAGTCTTATCCCCGGGGCCTTATCGATCCTGAAGGGAGCTGTCCCTGACCGGGCCCGTGGGTTCGGACATATGGCGCCCACCTACTTTCGTAGGGAACCCGGGATCGCAACTCCAACGGCCGAGCGGCTCCGCACCCCGCTTTTCATACACGATCGTCATGGCCGGGCTTGTCCCGGCCATCCACGTGTTTGTAAGTGACCGACACGTGGATGCCCGGCCCCATTCGCGCCGGCCGGAGGCCGCACCGGGTGCGGGCGTGACGGAGCGAACATTGCAGCCTCATTCGATCGACGGTCTCAAGGCCGACATCCGCCGCACCGCCGCGGCGCGCCGCGACGCATTGCCGCCGGACGACCGCGCGGCCGCCGCGGCAACGATTGCGAAGCGGCCGCTGCCGGTGACGGTTGCTGCGGGCGCGATCGTGTCGGGCTTCTCGCCGCTCAAGAGCGAGATCAATCCGGTGCCGTTGATGCGCGTCTTCGCGGCGACGGGCGCGCAGCTCGCGCTTCCTGTCGTCATGGGCAAGGGCAAGCCGCTCACCATGCGGGCGTGGGCATTTGGCGAACCATTGGTGTCCGGTGTCTGGGGCATCCGCGAGCCGCCGCCGGAGGCGCCGGAAGTCTTTCCCGACATCCTGATCGTGCCGCTGCTCGCGTTCGATCGCGCCGGGCACCGCATCGGCTACGGAGCCGGCTACTACGATATGACGATCGCGCGGTTGCGCGGGATGAAAAAAGTCATCGCGATCGGCATCGGGTATGCGGCGCAGGAGATCGCCGAGGTGCCCGTCACACCCCGCGACGCCGCCCTCGATCTCGTGCTAACGGAGCGCGAGGTCATCGATCTGCGGAAGAGCGCAAGGTGAGAATTCTCTTCATCGGCGACGTGGTGGGCCGCAGCGGCCGGGCGGCCGTCACCGAGCGGCTGCCCAAGCTCGTGGCCGATTGGAAGCTCGATCTAGCGATCGTCAACGGCGAGAACGCGGCGGGCGGCTTCGGCATCACCGAGTCGATCTACCACGACCTCGTCGACGCCGGCGCCGACGCGATCACGCTCGGCAACCACGCGTGGGACCAGAAGGAGGCGCTGGTCTTCATCGAGCGGGCGCCGCGACTGATCCGCCCGCTCAACTATCCGGCCGGCACGGCCGGCCGCGGCGCCGCCCTGGTCAAGGGCAAGAACGGTGGCGAGGCGCTCATCGTCAACGCGATGGGCCGCGTCTTCATGGACCCGCTCGACGATCCGTTCGCGGCGCTCGATCGCGAGCTCATCGCCTGCCCGCTCAAACGCGGCGCGGACGCGATCGTGGTCGATATGCATGCCGAGACGACGAGCGAGAAGCAGGCGATGGGGCATTTCCTCGATGGCCGCGTCAGCCTGGTCGTTGGCACGCATACGCACGCGCCGACCGCGGACCAGCGCGTGCTGCCGGGCGGCACCGCGTTCGTCTCGGACGTCGGCATGACGGGCGACTACGACTCGGTGATCGGCATGACCAAGGACGAGCCGATCGGCCGTTTCCTGCGCAAGATCGCGACCTCGAAGTTCGAGGCCGCGATGGGGCCGGCGACGCTGTGCGGGCTCGCGGTCGAGACCGACGATGCGACCGGGCTCGCCAGCAAGGTCGGCGCGGTGCGCATCGGCGGGGTGCTGGAGCAGGCGCGGCCGACGTTCTGGGACTGAGGCAACTTGTCTCGATTTTGCCGGTTGGGCTATAAGCCGTCCATCACGGGATGAGGAACTGACGGATCACCGCGCGGGTCTTGCGCGCGGCACGTCGTGTCGAACGGTTGCGGGCCAAGGCTGCGGGACAATGGCTGGACATTCACAATTCAAGAACATCATGCATCGCAAGGGCCGCCAGGATGCGGCCAAGTCGAAGCTGTTCGGCAAGCTCGCGCGCGAGATCACCGTCGCGGCGAAGCTCGGCATGCCCGATCCGGCGATGAACGCGCGCCTGCGCGCCGCCGTGATCGCGGCCCGCGCCGAGAACATGTCGAAGGACTCGATCGATCGCGCCATCAAGAAGGCGTCGGGCAACGACGCGGAGAGCTATGACGAGATCCGCTACGAGGGCTACGGGCCGGGCGGCGTCGCCGTGATCGTCGAGGTGATGACGGACAACCGCAACCGCACCGCCTCCGACGTGCGCTCGACCTTCACCAAGCACGGCGGCAACCTCGCCGAAACCGGTGCGGTCTCGTTCATGTTCGACCATGTCGGGGTGATCGAGTACGACGCCAAGGTCGCGTCCGCCGACGCGATGCTCGAGGCCGCGATCGATGCGGGCGCAGATGACGTGGCGTCGAGCGAGAACGGCCACGAGATCTACGCCGGCCAGGAGAGCTTCCACGAGGTCGCCAAGGCGCTGGAGGCGAAGTTCGGCGAGCCGCGCAAGGCGACGCTGACGTGGAAGCCGCAGAACACCATCGCGGTCGACGACGACAAGGGCGAGAAGCTGCTCAAGCTGATCGAGACGCTCAACGAGCACGACGACGTGCAGAACGTCTACGCCAATTTCGAGGTCTCGGACGCGCTGGTGGCGAAGATGAGCGCGTGAGGCTCGCTTTCGGGGGTGGGGCATGGCGCTGCCGCGCGATCATCTGCTCGATGAGCTGGCGTCGGCGTATGTGCAGACCACTTGATCGTCTCTCGCCCCGTTATCGCGATTCCTTACTACCTGTTCCTGATCTGCTTCGATCAGACCGCGGCTAGTTTACCTCTTGTCGACGAACGCCCGGTCGATCGTCAACGCATCGGCGTTCTGGTGGGCCGAACGCGGCAGTCGAACCGAGAACACTGCTACGGTCAGGATCGAAATTTCACTGGCAAATCGCCTGAGTGCCGATGCGATCAGGACGGTATTTCGTTTGTCTCGAGAGAGGTCCCGGCGCCGATAAGTCGGCCCTCTTTCCCTTGCCGGTCAAGCCAGGAGAATTGCGGGACGAGCCCGACGAGTCTGGTCGAACCTAGTCCGCTTGACTCAAGCAGCTTCTGCGCCTTCCTGATTCCTCCTCTCTAGGCCCGGCGCCCCGGGGGGGCTATCAAGGCCCTGGATGAGGCAACCGATTCGCATCCTCGGCATCGACCCGGGGCTCCGCCGCACCGGCTGGGGCGTGATCGATGTCGAGGGCAATCGGCTGATTTACGTCGCCTGCGGCTCGGTCGCCTCGGACGACAAGGCGGCGCTGGCCAATCGGCTGGTAGCGCTCCATTCCGGGCTGATGCGGGTGGTCGACGAATTCCGCCCCGCCGAGGCGGCGGTCGAGGCGACCTTCGTCAACAAGGATGCGTCGGCGACCCTCAAGCTCGGGCAGGCGCGTGGCGTTGCGCTGCTGGCGCCGGCGAGCGCCGGGGTTGCGGTTGCCGAGTACGCGCCCAATCTGGTGAAGAAGACCATCATCGGGGCGGGGCACGGCGAGAAAGCGCAGATCCGGGTCATGATCAGCGTGCTGCTGCCCAAGGCGGACCCGAAGACGCACGATGCCGCCGACGCGCTGGCGATCGCGATCTGCCACGCCCATCACCGGCAGAGCGTGGTGCACAGGATCGCGGCCCTCCCATGATCGGCAAGCTCAAGGGCATCATCGACAGCTACGGCGAGGACTTTATCGTCGTCGACGTGCATGGGGTCGGCTACCTGGTGCATTGCTCGGCGCGCACCCTGCAGGCGCTGCCGGGCGAGGGGCAGGCGGTGACGCTCGCGATCGAGACGCATGTGCGCGAGGACCAGATCCGGCTGTTCGGATTTCTCTCCGACGGGGAGCGCGAGTGGTTCCGGCTGCTGCAGACCGTGCAGGGCGTCGGCACCAAGGTCGCGCTGTCGATTCTCTCCACCCTCAAGCCGTCCGATCTCGCGAGCGCGATCGCGCTGCGCGACAAGGCGATGATCACAAGGTCGCCGGGCGTCGGACCGAAGGTCGCGGAACGCGTCGTCACCGAGCTCAAGGACAAGGCGCCGGCCCTGAGCGCGGTCGATCCGGCGGTGGTGCGGTTGTCCGGCGCCATCGAGGAGCGGAGCGCGCCGCGGCCGGTCGCCGATGCGGTCTCGGCGCTGGTCAATCTCGGTTATGGTCAGCCGCAGGCGGCGGCCGCGGTTGCGGCCGCAACGCAAGCGGCGGGCGATGGCGCCGACACGGCGCGGCTGATCCGCGCCGCGCTCAAGGAACTCGCCCGATGAGCGGGGGCAAGCTCACCGCCAAGGACAAGGCGTTGATCGCGGCCGCCCGCAAGGCGATCAGCGAGCGCTACCGCAACGAATGGCAGGAGGTCGGCGCCGCGCTGCGCACGCGCGCCGGACGCATCATCACGGGCGTCAACATCGACGCGTATCTGGGCCGCATGGCGGTGTGCGCCGAGGCGGTGGCGATCGGCCGCGCCATCACGGAGGCGGGCGACCAGGGCATCGAGACCATCGTCGCGGTGCGCCATCCCAAGCCCGACGAGAAGGACCAGACCATCGCAGTGGTCTCGCCCTGCGGCTCGTGCCGTGAGATCATCCACGACTACGACGCCAAAGCGCGCGTGATCGTGCCGAACGGCGATGAGCCCTCGGTCGCGACCATCGCGGAGCTGCTGCCGAACAAATACGTCCGCGGATCGGGGCGATGGTAGGCGCATGACGAGCACGCCGCGCAAGCTGGTTTCGCCCGAGCGCCGCGACGAGGATGTGGCGGAAGCCTCGCTGCGCCCGCAGCGACTCACCGAGTTCATCGGCCAGGAGCAGGCGCGCGCCAATCTCTCGGTCTTCATCGAGGCTGCGCGGGCGCGCCATGAGGCGCTCGATCACGCGCTGTTCGTCGGCCCGCCCGGCCTCGGCAAGACCACGCTGGCGCAGATCGTCGCGCGCGAATTGGGCGTGGGCTTCCGCTCCACCTCCGGGCCGGTGATCGCCAAGGCGGGCGACCTCGCGGCGCTGCTCACCAACCTGGAAGAGCGCGACGTCCTCTTCATCGACGAGATCCACCGCCTCAATCCGGCGGTCGAGGAAATCCTCTATCCCGCGATGGAGGATTTCCAGCTCGACTTGATCATCGGCGAGGGACCGGCGGCGCGCTCGGTCAAGATCGATCTCGCCAAGTTCACCCTGGTCGGCGCGACGACGCGCGCCGGGCTCCTGACCAACCCGTTGCGCGACCGCTTCGGCATTCCGATCCGGCTCAACTTCTACACCGAGGCCGAGCTCGAGCTGATCGTCAACCGCGGCGCGCGCGTGCTCGGCATCGGCATGACGCCGGAAGGCGCGAACGAGATCGCCCGCCGCGCCCGCGGCACGCCGCGCATCGCCGGGCGGCTGCTGCGTCGCGTGCGCGACTTCGCTCATGTCGAGAAGGCGGCTGCGATCGACCGAAAGCTCGCCGACAAGGCGCTGATCGCGCTCGAGGTCGACGGCGCCGGCCTCGACGCCATGGATCGGCGCTATCTCACGACCATCGCGCTCCACTATGGCGGCGGGCCGGTCGGGGTCGAGACCATCGCGGCGGCGCTGTCGGAACCGCGCGACGCGATCGAGGAGATCATCGAGCCGTTCCTGATCCAGCAGGGCCTGGTCCAGCGCACGCCGCGCGGGCGCCTGCTCACCGGCCATGCGTTCCGGCACCTGGGGCTCGCCGAGCCCGCACGCGATCCGGCGCAGTTCGGCCTGTTCGGCGAGAGTGAGGAGGCGTGATCCGATGAAGACGATGCAAGGCGGATGCCATTGCGGCCGCGTGCGCTTTCGCGTCACCGCCGACCTCGACGGCGTCACGGTGTGCAACTGCTCCATCTGCACCAAGAAAGGCATTCTGCACCTGATCGTGCCCCCCGAGCGCTTCGAGCTCGTCAGCGGCAAAGATGACCTTGCCACGTACACGTTCAACACCGGCGTCGCCAGGCACACCTTCTGCAAGGTGTGCGGCATCCATGCGTTCTACGTGCCGCGCTCGGACCCGGACAAGATCGACGTCAACGCGCGCTGCATCGACGACATCGATCTGGCGGCGATCGATCTCAAGTATTTCGATGGTCGGCATTGGGAAGCGGCGATGCAGAAGGACGTGCCGTGGCGCTGACGCGCCACCACGGGCTGCTGCGAGCGCGTCATTGCGACGGCGTTTAGGCATGCTATTCGTCATCATGCGGTGATCGACGGCCGCATTGATATCGACGAAGAGTTCCGCCGATGACCGAGCCGCCTGCAATCAACCTCGATGGCGAGATCCGCGACGGCCGTCACGTGATGGCGGTGCGCGTCTACTATGAGGACACCGACTTCTCCGGCATCGTCTATCACGCCAACTACCTGTGCTTCATGGAGCGGGGCCGCACCAACTTCCTGCGCCTGCTCGGCGCCGATCAGCGCGGCCTGTTCGAGGAAGCCGAGAAGGAGGCGCCCGGCTTCGCTTTCGTGGTGCGCTCGATGACGCTCGATTTCCTCGCGCCCGCGCGCATGGACGACGTGCTCACCGTGACGACGACACCCGCCGAGGTGAAGGGCGCCTCGATCACGCTCGCCCAGACGGTGGCGCGCGGCGATGACACCTTGGTCGAGGCGCAGGTGCGGGTCGCCTTCGTGTCCGGCGGCAAGGCGCAGCGCATCCCGAAGGCGCTGCGAACCGCGATGGGCGGCTAGACCGCTGCGGCGGCCGGCTTCGGGTGCGGGCGCACGTCCACGGCGATGTGGAGCAGCGCATCGACGGCGGTCTTGATCACCACCAGGACGAACAGCGGCGCGACCGAGCCGAACAGCAGCGCCACGTAGCCGCCGAAAATGATCGCGATCTGCATCAGGACGATGCGGCCGAGCAGGCCGCCGATGAGGCCGCCGGGATCGATCGGCTCCGTTGCCGGGCGCGGCAAGCCGGGGATCGGGATGCGCTTCTCGATCGCCAGGATGAAATCCGGCTTGAGCACGTGAAAGAGGAAAGACAGGCCGCGGCTCACGAACAGCGTCAGCAGCACGCCCCACAGACCGCTGGCGACGATGATCTGGGCGTAGAAATCGGACGGGCCGTGGATGCGCTGGCGCCATTCGCCGGCGAACATCACCCACAGAAAAAGCAGGTGCCCGGCCATGAAGGCACCGATGAAAACGACGAAGAACAGCGTCATCGCGAATCGCGAGTTGGTCGGGCGGCCGTTCACGTAGAGCGGCCCCATGGCGCCGGCCGGCAGCGTCGCGATCCGGGCGATGGTCCAGAACGCGATGATCGCCGATTCCATCCAGTACAGCATCAGCAGCCGGAAGGCGTCCCAGCCCCAGGCGAGCACCCCGACCAGCGGCACCAGGTTCACGCTGATGAGGATCAGCGTCGAGGGATAAAGCAGCGCCGTGAGCGGCGGGGTGGCCACGGCGGATGGTGAGGTGGAGGTGCTCATCGGATGGTTTTCGAGGGGCGGTCCGCGCGGGTCTGGATTTCTTTGCAAGTCGTTGCGGCGCAAGGCCCCTTTGGGCCGCCGCGCCGGTAACCAACCGTTAACCACACATCGTGCCTGTTGGGCGCGCCAAGACGCGTGTGGCGCCCTAGTTTGGACAAGTTCGGGCGGAATTCGTGGCCCCGTGGGGATGGCCGGCTCGGTTCCGCACGCGAATTTCGGGTGCCGGCGGAACTGGTTGCGAATGCCGCCGGGGGCCTCCTGCAGGTCAGCAAATTGCGCCGCCCCCGGTCCGCACGCATCTGCAGGAGAGCCGGAAGGACGCGCCTATGGACCCGATTTTCAACGTCTTTCTCCAGTTCCACTGGATTGTCAATTATTCGGTGTTGATCGGCCTCCTGGTGGCATCGATCTGGGTGTGGGCAATCGTGATCGACAAGCTCGTGCTGTTCAGCAAGACGCGCAAATCGATGGACCGCTTCGAGCAGGCGTTCTGGTCGGGGCAGTCGCTCGAGGAGCTCTACCGGACCCTTTCGGCGCGGCCGAACACGTCGATGGCGGCGCTCTTCGTCGCAGCCATGCGCGAGTGGAAGCGCAGCTTCGAGACCCAGGCGCGCTCCATCGCCGGCCTGCAGATGCGCATCGAGAAGGTGATGGACGTGACGATCTCGCGCGAGATCGAGCGGATGGAGCGGCGGCTCCTGGTGCTGGCGACGGTCGGCTCGGCCGGCCCGTTCGTCGGCCTGTTCGGCACCGTCTGGGGCATCATGACGAGCTTCCAGGCGATCGCGGCCTCGCAGAACACCTCGCTCACCGTGGTCGCGCCGGGCATCGCCCAGGCCCTGTTCGCCACCGCGATCGGGCTGATGGCGGCCATACCGGCGACCATTTTCTACAATAAGTTCTCGTCCGAGGTGAACAAGCAGGCCCAGCGTATGGAGGGCTTCGCCGACGAGTTTGCCGCCATCCTGTCGCGACAGATCGACGAGCGTGGGTGAGCGGGGGGACCGAAGACCATGGGGATGAGCGGTACCGCGGGTAACGCGGTCGGCAAGCGAAGGCACCGCCGCCATGCGGTCATGAGCGACATCAACGTGACGCCGATGGTCGACGTCATGCTGGTGCTGCTGATCGTGTTCATGGTGTCGGCGCCGCTGCTCACCGTCGGCATCCCGATCGAGCTGCCGGAGACCCAGGCGAAGGCGCTGAGCCAGGCCAAGCACGAGCCGCTGGTGCTCACCATCAACGACAAGGGGCAGATCTTCCTCGGCTCGGAGACGAGCGAGCTGCCGATGGCCCAGCTCGTCGATAAGCTCAAGGCGGTCACCGCGGCGCGCGGCGGCGGCACCGAGGAGCGCATCTACGTCAAGGGCGCGCGAACCGCGCAATACGTCACGGTGGCGCGCGTGCTCGGGATGCTGCAGGCCGCCGGCTTCCACCAGCTCGAGCTGGTCACGCTGCCGGAACGGGAATCGTGATGCAGGCGCGATGAGGACCGGCCTCACCATATCGACTTGTGCCCACGCCGCGGTCGCGGTCGTGGGGATCCTGATGATGTTGGGCTGGATCTCCTTCTCCAAGCCGCTGCTGCCGCAGATGGATGTCGTCCCGGTCGACACGATCTCGGAAGACGACCTGTCGCATATGATGCGAGGGGCGAAGAACGCCGCGAAGGCGGATGCGCCGAAGCCGATCGTCGACGAGATCGGCGACCCTAGCCCGGTCAAGGACCCGGCGCCGAAGGTGGCCAAGCAGGAGATCAAGGCGAGCACCGACGATCCGCCGCCTCCGCCCGCGCCCAAGCCGCCGGACCCGCCGAAGCCTGCGGCGGAGCAGCCTGCGCCGCCGAAGCCCGATGCGATCGCCGAAGCGCTCAAGCGCGACGAGGCGAAGAAAGAAGAAGAAGCGAAGAAGCAGGAAGACGCCAAGAAGCAGGAAGAGGCGAAGAAGCAGGAAGAGGCGAAGAAGAAGCTCGAAGCCAAGAAGAAGGAGGAGGCGAGGAAGAAGCTCGAAGCCAAGAAGCGCGAGCAGGAGAAGTTCAACACCTCGTCGATCGAGAACCGCCTCGCGCTGCTCGACAAGCGCGCGCCGCAGCGCACGGCCACGACCGGCGCGACGCTCAATCAGACCGCGACGCTCGGCACCTCGACGGGCTCGTCGATGACGCTGTCGGCCGACGAGTTCGCGGCGCTGCAGGCTCGGCTGCGAGATTGTTGGGATGTGCCGGTCGGCGTGCAAAACGCGCGTAACTTGGTCGTCTCGGTGCGGATGCTGCTCAAGCGCGATGGATCCCTCGCGGCCGAACCGGTGGTGACGAACCACAGCACGCTTCCGGTGTTCGAGGTCGCATCGGAAAGCGCGCTGCGCGCGGTGCGTAAATGCGCGCCGTTCAATTTCCTGCCGCCCGCCAAGTATGCGATTTGGAGCGACATCATCGTCGATTTCGATCCAAGTCAGATGTTCGGTGGGTGAGCGGCGGGACGACACTTGATGATCGAGGTATCGGTTCGATGCGGCAGAGCAGAAGCGGAATGACGAACAGCGCCATCAGCCGGCGGCACGTGATGGTGACGGGCGCAGCCGCGGCTGTCGCGGGCCTCGCCGTGCCGCGCGCACGCGCCCAGACGCATGTCCAGGTGCAGGGGAGCAACGTCGCGCCGCTGCCGATCGCCATCCCGGAATTTCTCCCCGCCTCACCGGCCGATGCCGAGCCGGCGCGCACCGTCACCGAGATCATCACCAACAACCTCGCCCGCAGCGGCATGTTCGCGCCGATCGACCCCAACGCCTACATCGAGAAGATCGTCAATTTCGATGCGATGCCGCGCTTTCCCGACTGGCGCTCGATCAACGCGCAGGCCCTCGTCGTCGGCCGCGTGGGGCGCGCGGGCAACGGCCAGATCAGCGCCCAATTCCGCCTGTGGGACGTGCTTGCCGGCAAGCAGCTCGACGGCAGGCAGTTCGCGGCGACGCCCGACCAGGAGCGGCGCATCGGCCACATCATCTCGGATGCGATCTACCAGCGGCTCACCGGCGAGTCGGGCTATTTCGACACGCGCGTCGCCTTCATCGACGAGACCGGCCCGGCCGAGCGGCGCGTCAAGCGCCTGTCGCTGATGGACCAGGACGGCGCCAACGTGCGCTATCTCACGCGCGGCGAAGACCTCGTGCTCACGCCGCGCTTCTCGCCCGCCGCGCAACGCCTCACCTACATGTCGTATGGCGAGGGCGAGCCGCGCGTCTATCTCCTCGATATCGCCAGCGGCCAGCGCAAGGTGGTCGGCAATTTCCCCGGAATGACGTTCGCGCCGCGGTTCTCGCCCGACGGCGGCAGCGTGATCATGAGCCTGCAGCGCGGCGGCAATGCCAACCTGTTCGCGATGAATCTGGAGTCCGGCGCGACGACGCGGCTGACCGATACGGCCGCAATCGACACGGCGCCCTCCTATTCGCCCGACGGTGCGCACATCTGCTTCGAATCCGATCGCGGCGGGCAGCCGCAGATCTACGTCATGGCGGCCAACGGCGGGCCGGCGCAGCGCATCAGCTTCGGCCAGGGCAATCACTCGACGCCGGTGTGGTCGCCGCGCGGCGACCTGATCGCCTTCACGGGCCAGGCGAACGGCCAGTTCGCGATCGGCGTGATCAGCCCCGATGGCTCCGGTGAGCGCATTCTCACCGCAGGCTTCCACAACGAGGGTCCGACATGGGCGCCGAACGGTCGCGTGCTCATGTTCTTCCGCGATCCCGGCGGTAACTCGGGACCCTCGCTGTTCACCATCGACATCACGGGCCGCAACGAGCTCAAGGTTCCGACGCCGAGCTACGCCTCGGATCCGGCTTGGTCGCCGCTGTTGTCGGCATCTTGATTTGGAGGGCCGCGGCGGCCGCGGAACCGTTGCGGGAAAAGACATCCACAAGTTCCGCAGGTCACGCCCCATTCACGGCACATTAACCATTAGAAAAGCTTTCCGGCTCTTGCCAGCAATTGCGGGACACCGGAAAGGCCCCATCAAGGTTGACGGAACGTTCGTTTAACGAACGGGCTCTAGACCTGATGCCAGGCTGAGGTCCGGGGGGCTCTCGTCCGGTCACGTTGTGCAGTCAGGAAGGAGCACGGGATGCAAAGTATGATGCGTCTCATTCGCGGCGCCAAGTTCGCCGCCGCCATCGCGGCGGCGCTCGCCATTTCGGCGTGCGCCAACAAGAATGCCGATCTCACCAATTCCGCGATGAACGCGGCGACGCCCGGCAGCCAGCAGGATTTCGTCGTCAATGTCGGCGACCGTGTGTTCTTCGACACCGATCAGACCGATCTGTCGCCGCAGGCCCGCGCCACCCTCGACAAGCAGGCGCAGTGGCTCTCCCAGTACAACCGCTACACCTTCACGATCGAGGGGCATGCCGACGAGCGCGGCACGCGCGAGTACAACATCGCGCTGGGCGCACGCCGCGCCCAGACCGTGCGCGAGTACCTGATCTCGCGCGGCATCGACGCGCAGCGCATGCGCACGATCTCGTACGGCAAGGAGCGGCCGGTCGCGGTGTGCAACGACATCTCATGCTGGTCGCAGAACCGGCGCGCCGTCACCGTGCTCAACGCGAGCTCGTGATCGCGCCGCCACCGCGAAATCTGCAATCCCGAGTCTAGGTGGGAAGGGGGAGCGACCGGCGCCGAGCAGGCGCCGGTCGTGCTTTTGCAATGACGCCTCGCGGCGTGGCGCGGCACTGGCGGCAATTGCGGCAACCAGTCACAATTTGGACGCAGGGCCCCGTATGGTACCTGCCGCAGCGTCGGAAAAATCCCAGCGAGCGACCACCATGACGCGTTCCGTCCAATTCGCCCTATTGGGGGCGGCACTCGTGGCTGGCCTCCTGGCCATGCCGGCGGCCGGCATCGCCCAGTCGTCCGAATCCGACATCGTCGTGCGGCTCGACCAGTTGCAGAACGACATGCGCCGGCTCACCGGCCAGATCGAGGAGCTGCAATACCGCAACCAGCAGCTCGAGCAGCTCGTGCGCCAGATGCAGGCGGAGCGCGCTGGCGCGCCGCCGCGTCCCGGCGTTGCGCCGTCGGGCCCGCCGCCCGCCGTTCCGAGCCGCCGCTCCGATGCGTTCGATCCGAACAACAGCCCGAACGCACCCGGCGCCCCGCAAAATCTCGGCAGCATGCAAGGCAGCAACAACAACAGCGGCCCCTACGCCAATAACGGTCCCTACACGGGGACCGCCGTGCCGCCGCCCGCGCCGATTCCGGCGCCGCCCGCCGACGTGCCGAACCCGGTCGGCGCCCCGCTCGATCTCAATGCCGGCAACGCCACCGCGGCCGTGCCGGGCGGCAATCCCAACCAGCTGCCCGGCGCGCGCAATCCGAATGCGCCCGGCCAGCAGCTCGCGACGCTGCCGCCATCGCAATCGCCGCGCGATGAGTTCGACCTCGCCTACGGCTACGTGCTGCGCAAGGATTATTCGCTCGCCGAGCAGGCATTCCAGGATTTTCTGCGCAAGCACCCGAACGATCGCATGGCGAGCGAGGCGCAATTCTGGCTCGGCGAGAGCCTGTTTCAGAGCAAGAACTACCAATCGGCGGCCGAGGCCTTCGTCACCATGACAAAGAAGTATCCGACCAGCGCGAAGCAGCCGGATTCGCTGCTGCGGCTCGGCGAGTCGCTCGCCGCGCTCAAGCAGAAGGACCTCGCCTGCGTGACGCTCGCCGAGGTCGCCAAGAAATATCCCCATGCCGCGGCGAACGTGAAGGCGGCGGTCGAGCGCGAACAGAAGCGTGTCCACTGCTGATGCGGCTGACCAAACGGCAATTTCCGACGCCGAAGCCGACCTGATCTTTGCCGACCTGATCGACCAGCCCGCGCTGGTGCTCGCGGTCTCGGGCGGCCCCGACTCGACCGCGTTGATGTGGCTCGCGGCGCGCTGGCGCAAGCGACATCGACGCGCGCCGAAGCTGATGGCCGTCACGGTCGATCACGGCCTGCGTCCGGCGGCGCGGCGCGAGGCGGCCGACGTCAAGCGCCTGGCGAAGCGCCTCGGCGTCGCGCACCGCACCTTGCGCTGGACCGGGCGCAAGCCCGCGACCGCATTGCAGGAGAAGGCGCGCGCGGCGCGCTACCAATTGATTGCCGCGGCGGCGGCGCGGGCGCGCGCGACCTGCGTGCTCACGGCGCACACGATCGACGACCAGGCCGAGACCATCCTGTTTCGCCTCGCGCGCGGCAGCGGGCTTGCGGGGCTCGCCGGCATGGCGCGGGTGCGACCATTGGTCATGCCGGCAACGGGGGTCTTCCTGGTGCGGCCGCTGCTCGAGCTGCCGAAGTCGCGCCTCCTCGCCACGCTGCGCGCCGCCGGGGTCGCGGCTGCCGACGATCCGTCGAACCGCGATCCGCGGTTTGCCCGCACGCGCCTGCGCGCTCTGATGCCGGCGCTCGCCCGCGAGGGGCTCGACGCGCAGCGCTTCGCCCGGCTCGCGCAGCGGGCGCGGCGGGCCGACGCGGCGATCGAGCTTGCCGTCGCGGCGGCCGCCGAGGCGCTCACGGCCGGCCATTGGCCCAATCATGGATCGACCGGTGCGCGGATCATGTTCCCGGCGCAGGGCTTTGCGGCGCTGCCGGCCGAGGTCGGGCTCCGCCTGCTCGGTCGCGCGATCGACTGGGTCGGGGACGAGGGACCAGTCGAGCTCGGCAAGCTCGAGGCCCTGGCGGCGGCGCTCGCGACTGCCGGCGCGGGCCAGGAGCGCCTGCGCCGCACGCTCGCGGGGGCCGTGGTGACGTTGGGAGATGACCGAATCGCCGTGGAACGCGCGCCGCCGCGCCGCCAGCGCGGATTGCTGGTAAAGTCGCACACGAAGTCGCAGCCCAAATCGCCGATCAAGTCGCCACCCAAGTCGCGGCGGCATCGGCAAAAAAGCCCGAATTTCATGTGACGGTAAAATTAACGGAATGCGGCCCTTTCGCTTGGCAGAGTCGCGCCCCACACCTACATTAGCTGTTCGGATGCCGGTCTTCGGGGGACCGGACTCTTCAGGGACGCTTGCGCGCCAATTGGACTGCCAAAGCTGGGACTGCCAAAAGGGCTTCCCAACAGGACTTCGGTGAGGACTTCGGGATGAATGCCAATCTGCGCAATTTCGCCCTGTGGGTGATCATCGTCCTCCTGCTGCTCGCGCTGTTCACGCTCTTTCAGAACCCTGGCACCCGCTCGAGCCCGACCGACATCTCGTTCTCGGAATTCCTCCAGGACGTCGACAAGGGCGATGTGCTCAACGTCACCATCCAGGGGCCGGAAATCCACGGCACGTTCACGGAGGCGCGCGGCGGCCGCAGCTTCACGACCTATGCTCCGGCCGGCCACGATCTGATCCCGGAACTCGTCAAGCACAACGTGCAGATCTCGGCGCGGCCGCAGTCCGACAATGTGCCCTGGTTCCTCCAGCTCCTGATCTCCTGGCTGCCCTTCATCGCGCTCATCGGCGTGTGGATCTTCCTGTCGCGGCAGATGCAGGGGGCGGGCGGCAAGGCGCTCGGCTTCGGCAAGAGTCGCGCCAAGCTTTTGACCGAGGCGCATGGCCGCGTCACCTTCGAGGACGTCGCCGGCGTCGACGAGGCCAAGCAGGACCTGCAGGAGATCGTCGAGTTCCTGCGCGATCCCGGCAAGTTTCAGCGTCTTGGCGGCCGCATCCCGCGCGGTGTGCTCCTGGTCGGCCCGCCCGGCACCGGCAAGACGCTGCTCGCGCGCGCAATCGCAGGCGAGGCGAATGTTCCGTTTTTCACCATTTCGGGCTCCGACTTCGTCGAGATGTTCGTCGGCGTCGGCGCGAGCCGCGTGCGCGACATGTTCGAGCAGGCGAAGAAGAACGCGCCCTGCATCATCTTCATCGACGAGATCGACGCGGTCGGCCGTCATCGCGGCGCCGGCCTCGGCGGCGGCAACGACGAGCGTGAGCAGACGCTCAACCAGCTGCTGGTCGAGATGGACGGCTTCGAGGCGAACGAGGGCATCATCCTCATCGCCGCCACCAATCGGCCCGACGTGCTCGACCCGGCGCTGCTGCGCCCCGGCCGCTTCGATCGCCAGGTCGTGGTGCCGAACCCGGACGTGGTCGGCCGCGAGCAGATCCTGAAGGTGCACGTGCGCAAGGTCCCGCTCGCGCCCGACGTCAACCTCAAGACGGTGGCGCGCGGAACGCCCGGCTTCTCGGGTGCCGATCTCATGAACCTCGTCAACGAGGCGGCCCTGATGGCGGCCCGGCGCAACAAGCGCATGGTCACGCAGGTCGAGTTCGAGGATGCCAAGGACAAGGTGATGATGGGCGCCGAGCGCAAGTCGCTGGTGATGACCGAGGAAGAGAAGATGCTCACCGCCTATCACGAAGGCGGCCACGCGCTCGTCGCGCTCTCCGTCATCGCCACCGATCCGGTCCATAAGGCGACGATCATCCCGCGTGGCCGTGCGCTCGGCATGGTCATGCAGCTCCCGGAGCGCGACAAGCTGTCGATGAGTTACGAGCAGATGACCTCGCGGCTCGCCATCATGATGGGCGGGCGTGTCGCCGAGGAGATGATCTTCGGCGCGAACAAGGTCACGTCGGGAGCCCAGTCCGACATCGAGCAGGCGACGCGGCTCGCCCGCATGATGGTGACGCGCTGGGGCTTCTCCAAGGAGCTCGGCGCGGTGTCCTACGGCGAGAACCAGGACGAGGTCTTCCTCGGCATGTCGGTCGCGCGCCAGCAGAACGTCTCGGAGGCGACCGCGCAGAAGATCGACGCCGAGATCCGGCGCCTGGTCGAGGAGGGCCACGATGCAGCGCGCAAGATCCTGGACGAGAAGCGCGCCGATCTCGAGTTGCTCGCCAAAGGGCTGCTCGAATTCGAGACGCTCTCGGGCGACGAGATCAAGGACCTCCTCAACGGCAAGCGGCCGAACCGCGAATCGGTGATCGAGCCGACCACGCCGCGCGGCTCGGCGGTACCGACCGCCGGCAAGCCGCGTCCGCGCCCCGGCGGCGGCACCGGCCCGATGGAGCCGCAGCCGCAGGCGTAAGCCGAGGCAATTGATAGGCAAGCAGCGCCCGCCCATTCGGCGGGCGCAATGCTGTTGCGCAGCCGTGGCCTCGCGCCGCGGCGCCTGCCTTGTTACTGCTGGCGCCCCTTTCCGCCCGCTGCCTCCCGCCGCCGCGTTTATGACCGAAACCCGAGCCGCCCCAGCCGACAAGCCCTTCTGGTCGCTCGCCGGCCTGCGCCTCGGCGCCTGGCTGCTGCTGCCGTCGCTGCCCGGCATGATGGCGTTCGGCGCCGCCGTTGGCGCGACCGAGGCGCGCAAGGGCTTCGATTTTGCCTATGCGCTGCTGATGAACTGCTGGGTCTATGCCGGCGCCTCGCAACTCGTCGCCATGGAGGCGTGGCCGCAGCACATGACGGCGGCGGGCGTCGCGGCGCTCGCGCTCGTGGTCGCGACCGTCAACGCGCGCATGATGCTGTTCGGCGCCTCGCTGCGGCCATGGCTCGGCCCGCTGCCCGCCTGGCAGATCTATCCGCTGCTGCAGTTCACCACCGATCCGGGCTGGGTGATGATGATGCGCTACCGCGCCGAGGGCGGCAACGACGCGGCGGCCTTCCTCGGCGGCGCGCTGCTGGTGCTGGTCGCGTGGATTTCGGCGACCATGGTTGGCTACCTCGCCGGCACGCTCGTCGCCGATCCGCGCGCGATCGCGCTCGATCTGGTGCTGCCGATTTTCTTCGCCGCCATGGTGGTGCCGCTGTGGCGCGTGCGCCGGCGCGCCATCGCGTGGGGCGTCGCCGGCCTGGTCGCGCTCGCGACCGACTATCTCGTGTCCGGGTGGTGGTTCATCATCACTGGCGGGATCGTCGGCAGCCTGATCGAAGGATTTGTCGAGGATGCGCCCGATGCCTGATCTCGGTGCTCTCGATCTGCACGGTCATGATCTTAGCGGACCTGGCGTGATCGCCGCCATCCTGGCCATGGGCGCGGTCACCTATGCGATGCGGGCGGGCGGCTTCTGGCTGATGGCGCATGTTCCGCTCACGGCGCGCGTGCGCCGCATGCTGGAGGCGCTGCCCGGCACCGTCGTGGTCGCGACCGTGCTGCCGATCGCGGTGCGCGAGGGCCTGCCGGCGATGCTCGCCATCGCGGCCGCGGTCGGCGTGATGATGATCCGGCGCAATGATTTCCTCGCCGTGATCGTCGGCATGGCGGTCGCGGCGGCGGCGCGGGCATGGCTCGGGTAAGATCGGTTCAGTCCGACGGCGCGGCGTGATCGTAGGCCGCGAGGCACTTCTCGATCGGCATCGGCTCGAGACGGAAGTCGACCCCGTCGGTCGCGAGCCGCATGCGCACGCCGCGTTGCGCGCCCGCGGAGGCGGCGGTGAAGCTGACGAAGCTCGTGGGCGAACGATCGAGCACGAGCCCGCGGCCCTGCGGATAGGCCGAGAACGCGGCGCCCTCGCAGTCGAGCATGCAGGTTGCGCCGGCGAGGCCGTCCGACTCGCAGGTGACGCCGCGATCGTAGGCGCCCGGCTGGTCGCGAAAGCGGGCCACGACGGTGACGGGGAGATTGTCCTTGCTCGCGCGATCGGCCGCGATCTGCTGCGCGCGCGGGCGCGCGTCACCATTCCGCTGGCCCGGCGTGAACGTGCGAAGGAGATAGAGCTCGCTGACGCGGTGGGTCGGATGCGCTTGCAGAAAAGCCTCGCCGTAGACGCGGCCGAAGCAGGCATCGGTCCCGCGCGGGAAATGATAGGGCAGGGCGCGCCCCGTGGTGGCGACGATCGCCGCCAGCGCGCCGACGCCGGCGACCGTCGCGCCGAAGACAAGGAGCGCGAGCCGTAGATGGATCATCTGCACACGAACCTCGTCGCGATCGACCCATATTGGTCGCTGCCGGGGCGCGGTGCGTTCACGGCGCGTGAACGGCTGCCGTAGGGTGGGCAAAGGCGCGTAGCGCCGTGCCCACGCGGCCACCACGGTGGGCACGCTTCGCTTTGCCCACCCTCCGGCGCTACATCGGGACGCTATCCTTTCATCGCCGCCTTGATGCTCTCCACCGTGGCGCCGGGGGCGCGGGCGGCCTGGATGATGCGCGCCTCGTGCGCCATCAGCTTGTCGAAGGCGGGCTTCATCGCCGCGACGGTCGCGAGCGGCACCACGACGGCGCCGTGCTGGTCCGCATGGATGAGATCGCCGCTCACCGTCGCCATGCCGTGCACCGTCACCGGAACGCCGAAATCCTCCACATGCACATAGGCGTGCGACGGCGAGATCGAGCCGGCCAGCATCTGGAAGCCGGGAGGAATCTGCGGGATGTCGCGGACCGAGCCGTTGGTGATGGTGCCCAGGCAGCCGAGCGCCTTGTGGATGTTCGACTGCACCTCGCCCCAGAAGGCGCCGAAGCCGATGTGCTCGCCGTCGAGATCCTCGATCACCACGATGCTCGGGCTCGGCGCCGCCGCCACGTAATCGAGATAGTCGAGCCGCTTCGCCATGTACGAGCCATCGCCGAGCGGCACTTTTTCCCTGGTCTTGATCGTGACGGTCTTGGCGAAGCCGACCATCGGCGGCAGGTCGGGGAACGGGCAATGCAGGTGCTTGACCGTGTAGCCCATGCCGCGCCGCTCCGGCGCCACCATCTCGAGCAGGTTGCACACGGTCGGCGTGTCGATCGAGCGCAGGAAGTCGAGCTGCTCCTTCGTCAGCTGCTCTTTGGCCGATATCGTGCTCATCAGGATGTCCTTTCCCCGGGTGGGCGCTTGGCGGCGGGACCAGATCATGGACTGCCGTCGCGGTCCAGTCGGCCGGCGCCGGTTGCGCTCAGATCGGGCGGCCGCTGCCAGTGCGCAATTCGGTGCGCGCCCAGGCGAACCAGACGACCGCGCCCATGATGACCTGCATGGCGATCAGCATCGCGACCGCCGCGGGCCAGCCGGCGCTCGCCCACGTGAGACCCGGCAGGAAGGCGCCCATGCTGCCGCCTGCATAGAAGCAGGTGACGTAGAGGCCGACCGCCGAGGAGCGCCCTTCCCTGGCGATCAGCGTGATGTACCCGGTCGACACCGACTGGCACAGCATGCCGCAGGTCGCGCAGACGAGCAGGCCGGCGAGGATCACCCCGAGCTGCGGCGCGAGCAGCAGCGCGGCGCCGGCGATCCATATGGCGATCAGGCCGAGCACGAAATTGCGCCGGCCGAAGCCGGCGATGAAGCGCCCCGTCCACGGCGCGATCGCGGTGCCGCCGAGATAAGTAAAGAACAGGCCGCCGAGCAGCGTGGCGGAGAAGTCGTAGGGCGGCGCCGCCAGATGGAAGCTGATGTAGGTGAAGGTGGCGATGAAGTTGAACAGCGTGCCGAAGCCGACCGCATAAGTGGCGACGAGCTGCGGGTTGCGCAGGTGGCGCAGCATCTGTGCGCCCGAGTCGGCAAAGCCGCGCGAGCGGACGAAGCGCTTTTCGCGCGGCAGAATGAATATGATCAGAATCGCCGCCGCGAACGTGGCCGCGGCGAGGAGGACGAAGGCGCTGCGCCAGCCGACCCAATCGGCGAGCGCGCCTGGAATCATGCGGCCCGCGAACCCGCCGAGGCTCGCCCCGGTCACGTAGACGCCGGCGACGCCCGAGACCTCGGTCGGCGGCCACTCGTCGCCGATATAGGCGACCGTGACGGCGAAGATCGCCGGCAGGAAGAGCCCCTGGACGAAGCGCCACGCCGCAAAGCCCGGCACGGTCGCGGCGAAGATCACCATGATGGTCGGCACCGAGACCGCGAACAGCGCGATCACGATCACGCGCTTGCGCCCCATGACGTCGGCGATCGCGCCGGTCACCGGCGCGGTCAACGCGACCGCGAGCGTGCTCGCCGTCATGATGGTGCTGATCTGCGCCGCGCTCGCGCCGAACTCGTGCGACAGCTCGGGCAACAGCGCCTGCGGCGAGTAGAGATTGAGGAACGTGCAGAACCCGTTGATCGCAACGGCGAGGCGGCGGAGATCCACGGTCATTCTGCCATCATTCGGTCGGCCATCGTGCTGTTGGCGTCGCCCACGACCCGCGCATTATGCGCGAGCAGTAGCGTGAAAGCACCCCGCCGGATCAGCGCGGCGCGGTCTCGCGCGGCGCATGGCTGTTCAGCGCCGCTTGCGCCGACGCCAGTGTGTCGTCGAGCGAACCGGACGCATCGATCTCGGTCCAGTCCAGGGCGCCGCGGTCGTAGCTTTCCTGCTCGCGCGCAACCGCCGCGTCGGCGTCGGAGGCATCGGGCGGGCGCGCCTCGACGCGGGCAACGCGCGCCGCGAGCCTCGTCGTGAGGAAGAGGCCGCGGAACGCGACGCCGCCGGCGCGCGCGGCCGCTGCGGCCTTGATGCGCTCGTCGGGCTGGGCGAAGACCGCATCGACGATCGCGGTGTGGCCGGCCGCGGTGACCCGCCGCGCTTTGTCGAGGAGCGCCGCATAGACGCGCCGCGTCACGTCCGCCGTGTACGCGCTTGCGGGCAGCCGTGCGGTCTCGGCGACGCCGAACAGGCTTTTGCGCTCGACGTCCGAGCGCAGCACCACGGCGCCCGGCGCCGGCAGCAGCGTCGGTGAGAGCGCGGCGGCAAGCGTCGATTTGCCGGTCCCGGACAGGCCGCCGATCGCGATCAGCGTCGCGCGCGGCGGCGCGATAAGCCGCTGTGCCAAGCGGAAATAGTCGCGCGCGGCGGCGGCGTCGGCATCGTCCGGCGTCGCGATATCGAGGCGCGCCGCCGTCACCTTGGCGCGGATCGCGGCGCGCAACGAGAAGAAGAGCGGCAGCGCCGCGAGCCCATCGAGGTCCTCGGGCCGCCGGGTCTCGGCGAGATAGCGGTTGAGCGTGACATTCGCGGCGGCGTCGAGCCCGCGCTCGAGCAGGTCCATGAGCAGGAAGGCGAGGTCATAGAGCACGTCGCCGGTCGCGATCAGCGGATCGAACTCGATCGCGTCGAACACCACCGGCTTGCCGTCGATCAGCACGATGTTGCCGAGGTGGAGGTCCCCGTGGCCGCGCCGCACGAGGCCGGCCTCGCCGCGCTCGCGCAGCAGCCGCTCGATCCGGCGCAGCGCGGCGCGGCTCGCGCGCGTGAGTGTCTCGACCGCGGCCGGCTCGAACAGCTCCGGGTGCTCGTCGAGCTCGCTCTTGTTCTGAGCGATGTAGTCGGCGAGCCGCGCCGGCCACGCCTCGGCGTCGGCGACCGGCGCCCGCGCATGCGCGGACGCGACGACGCGGGCGAGCGCGTCGGCAAGCCGCAGATCGAGCTCGCCGCGCGCCGCCGCATGGTCCAGCGTCGCCGTCTCGTCGAACCGCGCCATCTCGACTGCCCATTCGACCGGCTCGCCTTTGCCGCCGAGGGCGAGCGTGCCGTCGCGCTCACGCGTGATCGCCACGACACGGCGATAGATCGCGGGCGCGAACGGGCGGTTGACCGCGAGCTCCGCCTCGCACGCGGCCTTGCGCTTCTCCAGGGTGGAGAAATCGAGGAAGGGATAGCGCACACGGCGCTTGACCTTGTAGGCGAGGTTGCCGGCGAGGAAGATCGAGGCGGCATGCGTGTCGATGCGCTTGACCTCCTCGTCGGCGAGGATGAAGCCATGCGTCACGGGATCGGCGAGGAACGCGAGCACCTCGGCTTGCGGGTCTTCCGACGTCATCGGGGTGTCACCCTGCCGCCCCTTGGCGGGGAGGGTCGCGTGACGCAGCGAAGCTGCCGAGCGAGGGGCGGGGGGCCTACGCTTGCTCTGAATTCGCGATGGGCGCGCCTGACGCTTGCTCGGAGCAGGCGGCGCCCCCCGCACCCGACCCCTCCCCGCCACGCGCGTCGTGCGCGCGGGGAGGGGAGCAGAGAGGCTTGACCGCGCCGCGCGCGTTTCCGAATGATGCGCGCCTTACCCGCGCCGCATCGCGGCGCCTTCAACAGGAGGTCAGCGTGCTGATCGATCACCGCTACTACACCATCAAGCCGGGCAAGACGGCCGCCCATCTCGACCTCTATGAAAAGCACGGATTTGCCGCGCAGACGCGGCATCTCGGCCAGCCGCTCTGCTACATGTTCACCGAATCCGGCGAGGTCAATACGCTCGTGCATGTCTGGTGTTACGAAGATGCCAACGATCGCATGCAGAAGCGCGCCAACATGTGGAAGGACCCCGAGTGGGTCGAGTACGCCAACAAGATGGTCGATTCCGGCTATCTGGTCGGGCAGAAGAACAACCTCATGATCCCGGCGAAATTCGCGCCGATCAAACGGTAGGATTGCGGCTCCGCGGGGGCGCGCCGGACGCGTCCCCGCGACGCCGCAACATTGCAACGATATTCGTGGAGACGTTCATGCGTGCCAAGGACAATATGCGGACCGCCGCCGAGGTGCTGGTCGATCAGCTGATCGTCAACGGCGTGCAGCACGTCTTCTGCGTGCCGGGCGAGAGCTACCTCGCGGTGCTCGACGCGTTCCACGACCGCGCGATCGAGGTCACGGTGTGCCGCCACGAGGGCGGCGCCTCGTTCATGGCCGAAGCGGTCGGCAAGGCGACCGGCCGGCCCGGCATCTGCTTCGTCACCCGCGGGCCGGGCTCCACCAATGCGGCGCACGGCGTGCACATCGCGCATCAGGATTCGACGCCGCTGATCGTGTTCGTCGGCCAGATCGCCCGCGACATGAAGGGCCGCGACGCGTTCCAGGAGCTCGACTATCGCGCCGCCTTCGGCGGCATGGCGAAGTGGGCGGTCGAGATCGACGATCCGGCGCGGGTGCCGGAGATCGTCTCGCGCGCCTTCTACATGGCGACCAGCGGCCGGCCCGGTCCGGTGGTCGTCGCGATCCCGGAAGACATGCTCACGGAGCGCGTCGACGTGCCGAACGCGCCCGCCTTCGAGCCGGTCGAAACCTGGCCGGGCGCGACCGACATGATGAAGCTGCAGAAGATGCTGTGGGCGGCCGAGCGCCCCGTGATGCTGCTCGGCGGCAGCCGCTGGTCGGCGCCCGCGCATGCCGCAATCGCCCGCTTCGCCGAGCGCTTCGCGCTGGCGACCGCGACCACCTTCCGCCGCGGCCCGCTGTTCGACGCGCTGCACCCCTGCTATGCGGGCGACCTCGGCATAGGCCCGAACCCGAAGCTGATCGCACGCATCAAGGAAGCCGATCTCGTCCTGCTGGTCGGCGGCCGGCTCGGCGAGATGCCGTCGCAGAGCTACGAGCTGATCGACATCCCGGGCCCGCAGATGACCTTCGTGCACGTGCACCCGGGCGCCGAGGAGCTCGGCCGCGTCTACAAGCCGCACCTCGCGATTCACGCCTCGCCAACCGCCTTCGCGGCGGCCGCCGAGGGATTGCAGCCGCCGAACGAGATCAAATGGCGCGCCGGCACCAAGACGGCGCACGACGACTACCTCGCCTGGACCGAGCAGCCGACCGCGCAGCCGGGCGGCGTCAATCTCGGTGCCGTGATGGTCTGGCTGCGTGACAACCTGCCGGAAGACGCGATCATCACCAACGGCGCCGGCAACTTCGCGTCGTGGGTGCACCGCTTCTTCCGCTTCCGCCGCTACGGCCAGCACGTCGCGCCGACCTCGGGCTCGATGGGTTATGGCGTGCCGGCGGCGATCGGCATCAAGCGGCTCTATCCGGACCGCATGGTGGTGTGCATCGCCGGCGATGGCGATTTCCTGATGAACTCGCAGGAATACGCGACCGCCGCGCAGTACGATCTGCCGGTCATCACGGTGATCGCCGACAATGGGCTCTACGGCACCATCCGCATGCATCAGGAGCGCGAGTACCCGGGCCGGGTGTCGGCGACGGTGCTCAAGAACCCGGACTTCGTCGCCTATGCGAAGTCATTCGGCGGCTTTGGCATCGTCGTTGAGAAGACCGAGGACTTCCCCGCCGCCTTCAAGGCGGCGCAGGCCTCTGGCAAACCCGCCGTGATCCAGCTCAAGATCGATCCCGACGCGATCACGCCGGTGATGACGTTGACCAAGATCGGCGCGGCGGCGCGGGAGCGCGAGAAACAGAGGGGATGAGGAAAGGCGTCCGACCAGCGCGATATGGTCGGGCCTGCCCCTGAACTGCGGGGATAGATGCACCGATGCGTAGCGTGCCCGCGGAAATTGGCGTAATGGCATAAATGAGAGTTGTCGAATTGCGTCTCGCGCCCCGCGGGCGAGGCGCTTTTCATTTCAATGACCCCGCCGGTCCGCGCGAGCCATGCGCCCAGAGCGGCCCAATCGGCGCGTCGTCACGGCCGGACGCCCCAAGAACAATGAACGCCTTATTCGCCCCATTGTATTTTCCATTGTTTTCCCATTGTTTTTCCTTGTCTTGGCTCTCTGTATTTTTGCCTGACGCTACAATAGCTTGCATTGTATTTCGAGTGTCGGCGGTAGTGCCGACCGATTGTATTTTCGAAGCGAAAAATTCCGGCCCGAAGGCCCCTAAAGTCATGCGCGTGCCGCATGACTTGAGCCGCGGAACGGGCGATCAGGCGATGGCGTCGCTCGGCTTCGGCGCCACGATTGACTTCGGCCTGCGGCCGAGCGAGGCCACCTGCCGCACCAGCACGTAGAAGATCGGCGTGAACAGAAGCCCGAACAGGGTGACGCCGAGCATTCCGAAGAACACGGCGGTGCCCAGGGCCTGGCGCATCTCGGCGCCGGCGCCGGTCGCGGTGACGAGCGGCACCACGCCGAGGATGAAGGCGAAGGAAGTCATCAGGATCGGCCGCAGCCGGGTGCGGGCGGCGGAGATCGCCGCGTCGCGCCGGCTCTCGCCGCGCTCCTCCGCCTGGCGGGCGAACTCGACGATCAGGATCGCGTTCTTCGCCGCGAGGCCGACCAGCACCACGAGGCCGATCTGGGTGAGGATGTTGTTGTCCATGCCGCGCAGGATGACGCCGCTGAACGCCGCGAACAGGCACATCGGCACGATCAGGATCACGGCAAACGGCAGCGACAGGCTCTCGTACTGCGCGGCGAGCAGCAGGAACACGAACGCGACCGCGAGGCTGAACACCGTCGCGATCGTGTTGGCGGCGAGCTTCTCCTGCAGCGCGATCTCGGTCCATTCGTAGCCGAAGCCGGCCGGCAGGTCCTTGGACAGGATGCGCTCCATCGCGGCGATTGCCTGGCCGGTCGAGAAGCCGGGGATCGTCGCGCCCTGGACCTCGGCGGCCGGAAACAGGTTGTAGCGCGGCACGCGGTACGGCCCGGTGATCTCGTGGAAGGTCGCGACCGCGCCGAGCGGCACCATCTCGCCGGCGGTCGAGCGGGTGCGCAGGTTGGCGACGTCGCGCACGTCGAGGCGGAATGGATTGTCTGCCTGCGCCGTGACCCGGTAGGTGCGGCCGAGGATGTTGAAGTCGTTGACGAAGGTCGAGCCCATGTAGGTCGACAGTGTGTTGAAGAAGTTGGTGATCGGCACCCCGATCATCTCCGCCTTGACCCGATCGATGTCGGCATAGACCTGCGGCGTCGACGTGTTGAACAAGGTGAACACCTGGACGAGGCCGGCCGTCTGGTTGGCGTCGCGCGTCACCATGCCGACCGCCTGCTCGAGCGCGCGCGGGCCGCGCCCGGCGCGGTCCTGGACATAGAGCTTGAAGCCGCCGCCGGTGCCGATGCCCGGCACCGACGGCGGCGGGATCACGAGCACGAAGGCCTCGCGAATCGCCAGCATCTGCGCCCGCAAATCGTTGAGGATGCCGGTGCCGGTCAGCCCTTCGCGCTGGCGCTCATCGAACGGCTTCAGGGTGACGAACACGACGCCGGAATTCGGCGCGTTGGTGAAGGTCGCGCCGTCGAAGCCCGCGAACGTCACCGCGTGGGCGATGCCGGGACGGCTCATCAGGATGGTGGAGGCGCGCTTCATCGCTGCATCGGTGCGTTCGAGGCTCGCGCCCGGCGGCAGCGTGACGGCGACGATGAAATAGCCGCGGTCGAGCTGCGGGATGAAGCCGGTGGGCGTGCGGCCGAACTCGACATAGGTCATGCCGATCAGCGCGGCGTAGACGACCAGCATCACAATCGAGACCCGGATGAGGCGCCCCGTCAACGCGCCATAGCCGTTCGACAGGCGGGCGAAGCCGCGGTTGAAGGCGCCGAAGAACGCATTGAACGGCCGGCCGAGCGTGCGCCACACTCCCGATCCCGGTTCGTCGCCGTGCGGCTCGAGCAGCAGCGCGGCGAGTGCCGGCGACAGCGTCAGCGATACCGTCGCCGAAATGATGGTCGAGGCCGTGATGGTCAGCGCGAACTGGCGGTAGAACTGCCCGGAGATGCCGCTGATGAACGCGCTCGGGATGAACACCGCGCACAGCACCAGCGCGATCGCGATCAGTGCGCCGCCGACCTCGTCCATGGTGCGGTGTGCAGCCTCGCGCGGGCTCATCCCCTCGCGCAGGTAGCGCTCGACATTCTCGACCACCACGATGGCGTCGTCGACCACGATGCCGATCGCGAGCACGAGGCCGAACAAAGTGAGATTGTTGAGCGAGAAGCCGAACGCCGTCATCACGAAGAAGGTGCCGACCAGCGAGACCGGGATGGCGACGATCGGAATGATGGCGGCGCGCCAGGTCTGCAGGAACAGCAGGATCACGATCACCACCAGCACCAGCGCCTCCAGCAGCGTCTTTTGCACCTCGTCGACCGACTGCTGGATGAACTCGGTGGTGTCGTAGACCACGCGATAGGCCATGCCGGGCGGGAAGCTCTTGGCGAGCTCGTCCATCGTCGCCTTCACGGTCGCGGCGGTGGCGAGCGCGTTCGATCCGGGGCGCTGGTAGATGCCGATCGCGGTGGCGACCTGGTTGTCGAGATAGGCGTTGCTCGTATAGTCCTGCGCGCCGAGCTCGACGCGGGCGATGTCGCGCAGGCGCGTCACCCGGCCGTCGGCGTCGGTCGCCACCACGATGGCGCCGAACTGCTCCGGAGTCGACAGCCGCCCGAGCGTCTGCACCGCGATCTGGAAGCCGCCGGGCGAGGTCGCCGGCGGCTGGTTGATGGCGCCGGCGGCGACCTGCACGTTGTTGGCGCGCAGCGCCGCGACCACATCGTCCGCGGTGAGGTTGCGCGACTGCACCTTGGCAGGGTCGAGCCAGATGCGCATCGAATAGTCGCGAGCGCCGAATACGATCGTGTCGCCGACGCCGTCGAGGCGGGTCAGCACGTCCTTGATGTTGATGGTCGCGTAATTGGAGATGTAGCCCTGGTCGAGGCTGTGGTCGGGCGAGATCAGGTGGATCACCAGCATCAGGTCGGGCGACGCTTTGCGCACCGTGACGCCGAGCTGCTGCACCTGGGTGGGCAGGCGCGGTATAGCGTTCGAGACGCGGTTCTGCGTCAGCACCTGCGCCTGGTCGATATTGGTGCCGGGCTTGAACACCACGGAAATCTGCAGCACGCCGTCGCCGGTCGCCTGCGACACCATGTAGATCATGTTGTCGACGCCGTTGATCTCCTGCTCGATCGGCGTCGCCACGGTCTGCGACAGCACCTCGGCGGAGGAGCCCGGGAACGACGTGCTCACCACCACGGTCGGCGGCGCAATTTCGGGATACTCGGTGATGGGCAGCGCCCGATACGAGATGTAGCCGACCATCGTGACGAGGATCGATATGACGGCGGCAAAGATCGGCCGATCGACGAAGAAATGGGAAAAGCGCATCCGATGTTCCTTCGATGTCCCGCGACCGAGGTCGTGCGGTCTAGTGCGACGCCTTGGGCGGCTCGACGGCTTTGATCACGCCGTCCTCGGGCTTGACCTTCTGTCCCGGCCGCGCGCGCGGCAGCCCGTCGATCACGATGCGGTCGCTCGCCGCGAGGCCGGAGCGGATGACGCGCAGCCCGTCGACGATCGGCCCGAGCTCGACCAGCTTGATGCCGACCGTGCCGTCGTCGGCGACGGTGAATACGATCTTGCGCGACTGGTCGGACGCGATCGCCGAGTCCGGCACCAGCAGCGCATCGTGGTTGCCGCCGAACAGGCGCAGCCGCCCGAAGAAGCCGGGCGTGAGGAAGCCGTCCTTGTTGTCGAAGACGGCGCGGCCGCGGATGGTGCCGGTCTTCGGATTGATCACGTTGTCGACGAAATCCATGTGACCGTGATGGGTGAACTCGGTCTCGTCGGCGAGCCGCACCGACACCGGGTTCTGGGCGTCGCGCGACGACGGCCGGTCGCCGGCGCGTGCGAGCCGCAGGTAGCGGATGAAGTCCGCTTCGCTGCCGTCGAAAATGAACTGGATCGGATCGATCGAGACGATGACGGTCAGCAGCGTCGCCCCACTGGCGCCGCCGGTGATCAAATTACCGGCGTCGACGCGCTTGTCGGAGATGCGTCCGGTGATCGGGGCGCGCACCTCGGTCCATTCGAGATTGAGCTCGGCCGTCTTGAGGGCTGCCTCGGCCGACGCGACCTGACCCTCGGCGTCGCGCTCGGTGGATTTGCGGGTGTCGAACTCGCGCCCGGTCAGCGTCTGGTTCTGGATCAGCGGCGTCGCGCGCTGAACGTCGAGCGTCGCGAGCTCGAGCTTGGCCTGGGCGCGCTGAAGGTCGGCCTTGGCCTGGTCGACCGCCAGGCGGAACGGACGCTGGTCGATCACGAACAGGAGGTCACCCTGCTTGACGATCTGGCCCTCGTTGACATGGACTTGGTCGATGTAGCCGGAGACCCGCGCGCGAACCTCGACCGTTTCGACGGCCTGGAAACGGCCGGTATATTCGTCCCACTCGGTGATGTTCTTCTGCAACGGATGCGCCACCGTTACGGGCGGCGGTGGTGGCGCGGCGGCGGCCGCCGGCTTGCGATCGCAGCCCCCCAGCGCCAGGGCGCAGACGAAGAGGGCAAGCGGAAGGGCAAGCGGCAGGATCGCGCGAAATATCTGCTGGCGGCCGGCGTCTCGGCGATTGCTCAAGGCAGGTCTCCCATTGATGTCGATATGGTGTGCGGGGCCGACCTCCCAGTCAATCGCGTGGGCCGGCCGAGCCGTGCGCCGGTGCTGTTTTGCGCACGATTATACAAAATCCGTGAGGCGGGACTCACGTTCCAGCCAGGTCGAGAGCGGCTCGACCCGGATGATTTCTCTTTTCATGAGACGCCCCGATCGCGGAAACTGGCCGGCGATCCTCATTGACGAGCGCGCGCGAAATGCTTCGGCGGGCGCCGGCCAGTCTGCGGGATGACGGGAGGAACGAACCAGACCATGCGAGCGAACATCCTCACGATCATCTCGCGCCCCCTGATCATGGCGGCGTGCGCGATCGCGGCGGCCGCACCTGCTGCCGCGCAGGACAAATTCCCCGTCCGCCCGATTCGCATGCTCGTGCCCTTCGCGCCGGGCGGCGGGGTCGACGTGGTGGCGCGCATCGTCGGCAAGCGCCTCGGCGAGACGCTCGGCCAGCCGATTCTGGTCGAGTCGCGCCCGGGCGGCGGCGGGGCCGTCGCGGTCGCCGAGCTGATGCGCTCGGCGCCGGATGGCTACACGTTGCTGATGACGACCAGCGCACACGCGACGCTGCCCAAGCTTGCCCACCTCGCCTGGCATCCGAGCCGCGACTTCTCCCCGATAGCCAGCATTTACTCCTACATGTTCGTGATCGCGACCAATGCGGCGAACCGGCCGCGCTTTGCGACCTTCGCCCAGTTTCTCGACTATGCCCGCGCCAATCCGGGCAAGCTCAACTGGGGCTCGTCGGGGATCGGCGGGCCGCAGCACCTCGGCGGCTCGCAGTTCGTCAAGCTCGCCGGCATCGATATGGTGCACGTGCCCTATCGCGGCAATGCGCCGATGATCCAGGCGTTGCTCGGCGATCAGGTGCAGATCGTCTTCGACACGCCGACGCTGGTGCTGCCGCGCGTCGCCGACGGCAAGCTGATCGCGCTCGCCGTGACCGGCGAGCAGCGGCTGCCGTCGCTGCCCGATGTGCCGACGGTGCGGGAAACCGGGCGCGTCGACTACAGCTATCGTGGCCAGATCTTCGTGCTCGGCCCCAAGGGCATGCCGGCGACGTTGCAGGCGCGGCTCAACGCGCAGATCGCCGGCGCCCTCGAGGACGCGGCCGCGCGCGATCAGCTCACCGGCTTCGGGCTGCAAGTGCCGAGCCGCGCCGACAACACAGTCACGGCCCTGACCAAGCACATCGACGATTTCAAGAAGACTTATGACAAGCTGATCGACGAGATGGGCATCGAGGCGCAGTAGCTTCCCTTTCATCCTGGCGGCATCTGCGCGGTTTTTCGCGGATCGAATACCCGCTCAGCGCGTTGTCAGGGGTCATGGCCCAGACGGTCGACAAGGCGACTGCCATACCGGCCGGCAAGGCTCAGCCGGCCAAGCCGGCCGCCTCGCCGCAGACGCTCAAGCCGTCGCGCGTGCGCGAGGGCCATTCGTTCCCGCTCGGCGCCACTTGGGACGGGACCGGCGTCAATTTCGCCCTGTTTTCGGCACACGCGCAGATGGTCGAGCTCTGCCTTTTCGATATCGACGGCAAGAAGGAGCTGGAGCGCATCGAGCTGCCCGAGTTCACCGACGAGGTCTGGCACGGCTACCTCCCGGACGCACGCCCCGGCACGGTCTATGGCTATCGCGTGCACGGCCCCTACGAGCCCAAGGCCGGCCACCGCTTCAATCCCAACAAGCTGCTGATCGACCCTTATGCCAAGCAGCTGGTTGGCGAGGTAACATGGGATCCGGCCGTGTTCGGCTACACACTCGATTCGCCCGACAAGGACCTCTCTTTCGACGGCCGAGACAGTCAGGCATTCGTGCCGAAATGCCGGGTGATCGATCCCGCCTTCACCTGGGGGTGGGAGCGGCGGCCGCAGATCCCGTGGGATCGTACCGTGATCTACGAGCTGCACGCGCGCGGCTACACCATGCGTCATCCCGATATTCCGCCGGACCTGCGCGGCACCTTCGCGGGTCTGATGCGGGCCGAGGTGGTCGACTACATCCGCCACCTCGGCGTCACCACGGTCGAGCTCTTGCCGATCCATGCTTTCGTCGACGACAGCTATCTGCTCGACAAGAAGCTGCGCAACTACTGGGGCTACAACACCATCGCCTTCTTCGCGCCGCAGCCGCGCTATCTCGGAACGCCGTTCGTCAACGAGACGAAGGAGATGATCGCGCACTTCCATGCGGCGGGCATCGAGGTCATTCTCGACGTCGTTTACAACCATACCGCGGAAGGCAACGAGCTCGGGCCGACGCTGTCGTTCAAAGGCATCGACAACGCTTCGTATTACCGGCTCGCGCCCGAGCCGCGCTACTACATCAACGACACCGGCACCGGGAACACCGTGAACCTCAGCCATCCGCGCGTGCTGCAGATGGTGACCGACTCGTTGCGCTACTGGGTCGAGGAGATGCACGTCGACGGCTTCCGCTTCGACCTCGCGACCATCCTGGCGCGCGAGCCCTACGGGTTCGACCAGGGCGGGGGCTTCCTCGATTCGTGCCGTCAGGACCCGGTGCTGAGCGCGGTGAAGCTCATCGCCGAGCCGTGGGATTGCGGTCCGGGCGGCTACCAGGTCGGGCAGTTCTCGCCGGGGTGGGCCGAGTGGAACGACCGCTATCGCGACACGGTGCGCGCCTATTGGCGGGGCGACGCCGGCAAGCTGCCCGAGCTCGCGGCCCGCCTCGCCGGCTCGGCCGATCTGTTCAACAAGCGCGGCCGCAAGCCGTGGGCTTCGGTGAACTTCATCACCGCCCATGACGGTTTCACGCTTGCCGATCTCGTCTCCTACAACGACAAGCACAACGAGGCGAACGGCGAGAGCAACCGCGACGGCCATGGCGAGAATCTCTCGCACAATTACGGGGTCGAGGGGCCGAGCAGCGATCCCGAAATCCGCAATGTGCGCTTTCGCCAGATGCGCAACATGCTGGCGACCCTGATGTTCTCCCAGGGCACGCCGATGCTGCTCGCCGGCGACGAGTTCGCGCGCACGCAAAAAGGCAACAACAACGCTTACGCCCAGGACAACGAGATCAGCTGGATCGACTGGCAAGGCCGGGACGAGGACGCCAAGGCGCTGATCGAGTTCGCCCGTCACGTGATCGAGCTGCGGCGCGACAACCCGATCCTGCGCCGCGGCCGCTTCCTGTCGGGCGCCTACAACGAGCAGCTCGACGTCAAGGACGTGACCTGGCTCACGCCGGCCGGCGAGGAGATGGGCGAAGCCAACTGGAATGACCCGATGGCGCGCGCGATCGGGGTGCTGCTCGACGGACGCGCGCAGCCGACCGGCATCCGCCGCCGCGGTACCGACGTGACGATGCTGCTGTTGATGAATTCCTATCATGATGCCGTCGTCTTCAAGCTGCCGAAGGTGGCCGGCGGCAGGGATTGGCGGGCGCTCGTCGATACCAACCAGCCCGTCCTTGGCAGGCCCAAGACCTTCCGATTCGGCCACGACTACCTGGTGACGGGGCGCTCGTTGCTTCTTTTCAAGCTTGACAAGGAGCGCCCGCGCGACCGCTGGTGATGAGCAGGGGGGCGCCAAGCGAAAACATGTCCACGGTCGAGCCGTGTGCGCGTGGCACGCGCGTCCAACTTTGCCGGACCCTACCGAGCAGCCGGATTTGCCAAGTGACGTGAATCTTGATTCATTGAATCCGATCGCCAGCTCGATTCGGGCCACTGATGGCCTATCGCCGCACCGAACGCGTCATTCAGCATCTCGCGGCGCGCCGCGACGCGATCGTCGCGGCGGCGCGCATGATCGCGGCGGAGCAGGGGCTCGCCGCTGTGCAGATCCTGCCGGTGGCGCAGCGCGCCGGTATCGCGGCCGGCACGGTCTACCGCTACTTCCCGGCCAAGACCGATCTGGTGTGCGCACTGATCGAGAGCGTCTCGGCGCGCGACATCGCCACCTTCCGCAAGGCCGCCAATGCGGGGCCAGGACCGCTGTCGGCGCTCGCTGCGGGCCTCGTGAGCTTTGCGGCGCGCGCGCTGCGCCATCGCCGCCTCGCCTGGGCGGTCAGCGCCGAGCCGGTCGATGCGGCGGTCGACGACTTTCGCCTCGCGGCGCGCCGCGCCCTCGCGGTCGAGATCGAGACGCGCATCCGCGCCGCGATCGCGGCCGGGCATCTGCCCGAGCAGGACGCCGGTACGGCATCGGTCGCGCTGGTCGGGCTTCTGATCGAAGGATTGATCGGCCCGCTCGTTCCGGCGGCTGACGCGAGCAGGATGCGCGATCAGGTGCAGGCCATTACGCTACTGGCGCTGCGCGCGCTCGGCGTTCTCGACGCCCGCGCGCGGGGCCTCGTGGTGCAGACCGCGGTGCCGGACGACGATGCGGCGTAGCGAGTGATGCGAACTACTGCAGCGTCGCCGCCGCGAGCCAGTCGGTGACCGCCTCGAGCGCGCGCTCGCGGCTCTCATTCTTCTCGTGCGCCTGGAACACCGCCAGCTGGGCGTCGGCCGAGGTGCCGGCACCGACGATCGCACGGCAGCGGGCGATATGGTTCGAGCAGCCGAGCGCCTCGGCGTCGGACATGACGTCGCCCAGGACCTGCTCCAGCATCTCGGCGACCGACACGGCGCCGCCGTCGAGAGTCGCGAAGGTGCCGTTGATGCCGTAGCGCTGGGCCCGCCACTTGTTCTCGACCACGATCGCGCGATCGACCGCCGTCATGTCGGCGTTGAGCAGGGGGTTGCGCACGAGCCGCTGCGCGAGCGCGCGATAGAGCGCCGCGATCGCAATCGAGTCGTCGACGAAGGTGCAGCAGTCGGGCGCGCGCAGCTCGAGCGTCGGATGCTGCAGCGAGGGGCGCAGCGCCCACCACACGTAGCTCGCGTCGTCGATCACGCCGGACTTGGTCAGCGCCGCGATATAGGCCTCGAACTCCTCGCTCTTGCGGAAGAGCTCAGGAACCCCGGTGCGCGGCAGCTCGTCATAGGCGGCGAGCCGATAGCCTTTGAGGCCGGTCGGGCGCGAGCGCCAGAACGGGGAGGAGGTCGCGAGCGCGACGAACAGCGGCAGGTAAGGGAGCATGCGGCACATCACGTCGACGCGGTCCTCACCGTCGGGCAGCTCGACATGCACGTGCAGGCCGCACAGCATATTGCGCTGGCCGATCATCTGCAGGTCGTGCATGACGGCGTCGTAGCGCTCGGCCGGCGCCTGCAGCGCGCATTCCCACTGCGCGGTCGGGTGGGTGCCGGCGGCGAGGATCGCCAAGCCATGATCCGCCGCGACCGACGCCACCGTGTTGCGCAGGTGACGCAGCTCGCTGCGCGCCGTCGCCATGTCATGATGCGGCTCGGTCATCACCTCGATCTGCGACTGCAGCATCTCGCCGCTGACCTGGCCCCCGAGTGCGGCCTTGACGGCGTCATAGAAGGCTTCCGGCCGCTCCTCCGCGACCGTCTTGGTCGCGGCGTCGACCAGGAAGTACTCTTCCTCGATTCCGATCGTGTAAGCGCCCTTCATCGAGCTCTCCCCATCACCGTCGAAACCTCTACGTGGAGCCAGCGAGTTCAGATGGGCGGCGGGCGAGGGATTAATGACTGGATATCTTCCTTTCGTGCCATCAAGTTTGCACAAAGGTTCCACCGTACCCGGTCGGTTAACACGCGGTTTTTTCTCGCTTTTGGACGGGTCCAGCCCGCCGCCCCCATATAATCCTCGGTATCAGAAAGAGTTCCGCGCGTCGTCGGCAGCGGGGAAACCGTCACGCGCGGGGCGCGCGACTCGCCGAATCGGGCAGGAATGCGCCAAGTGAAAAGTAGCCCGGGTCAGTGCACCATCAGCCGGTGTTTGCCTCGTCGGCCGCGCTCTCCCGTCGCGACCCACTGCGCCTCGAACAGCTCGGCTGGGATGGCGCCCGTCATGCTCGGCGGCCTCACCAGTCGCGGGCGAACGCGCCCGCGGCGAGGTGGCCGTCGAAGCCGGTCGCGCCCGCGGATCGCTTAGTCGCCGCCGTATCATCCGGCTTGCCGACGGCGAGTTTGACCACGAGATCCTCGATCATGCGCCCGGTCTCCCGGGCTTGCGCGCCGGGGCGGTTGCCCCGGCGGCATCGCGGCGCGCGGCTACTTGCTGCCGTCGGCTTTGAACTGCTTGATGTAGGCCCACAGGTTGGCGATCTTCTTGTCGGCGTCCTCGCCGGTGATGCCCGGGTAGGTCATCTTGGTGCCCGGGACCTTGGTCTTCGGCGCCGCGATGTACTCCTTGAACGTCTGCTCGTTCCAGGTAATGCCCGAGTTCTTCATGGCGTCGCTGTAGCTGTAGTTGGTGCTGCCGGCCTTGCGGCCGTCGAGCCCGTTGAGCTCTGGCCCGACGAAGTTGGTCGCGCCCGGGCCGATCTTGTGACAGGCGCCGCATTGCCTGAATACGGTGGCGCCGGCATCGACGTCCTGCGCGAAGGTCGCTCCCGTCGACGCGACCAGGACCACGGCCGCGATCACCAGATGTCTCATCTTGCTCTCCTCGATCTCGCCCAGACCGGACACCCGCCGTCTGGCCCGTTGCGCCCGCCCGCGCGGCAAACTGACCGAATGACGCACCAAGCGCAAGGCGGCAAAACCTCCCGCGCCCGGCCGCGACAGGCGGGTGCTTTACCCGACATTCGCGCTATAAAGTGGAGTCATGAGGCTGGAGGAACGCGAAGGAGAGCCGAGATGTCGGTGACGATGCCGCTACCCGATGCGGACGTGCTGGCACGCCGCGACACGATCGTTGCCGCGCTGCGCGCGATCGTGCCGGGCGAAGGCGTCATCGCCGGCGAGCGCGAGATGCGCCCCTACGAGTCGGACGGGCTCACGGCCTATCGTCAAATGCCGATGGTGGTCGTGCTCCCCGAGACGACCGAGCAGGTCTCGCGCGTCCTCGCCTACTGCCACGCGAACGGCATCAAGGTGGTGCCGCGCGGGGCCGGCACGTCCCTCTCGGGCGGCGCGCTGCCGCTCGGCGACGGCGTGCTGCTCGGCATGGCCAAGTTCAGCCGGGTGCGCGAGATCGATTTCGACAACCGGGTCGCAGTGGTCGAGCCCGGCGTCACCAACCTCGCGGTCTCGGCCGCGGTCGCCCACGGCGGCTTCTATTATGCGCCCGATCCGTCATCGCAGATCGCCTGCACGATCGGCGGCAACGTGGCGGAGAATTCCGGCGGCGTGCACTGCCTGAAATACGGCGTCACCACCAACAACGTGCTCGGCCTCGAGATGGTGCTGATGACCGGCGAGATCATCCGTCTCGGCGGGCGCCATCTCGACGCTTCAGGCTACGACCTGCTCGGCATCGTCACAGGGTCGGAGGGCCTGCTCGGCGTCGTCACCGAGATCACGGTGCGCATCCTCAAGAAGCCGGAGACTGCGCGCGCCGTGCTGGTCGGGTTTCCGACCTCGGAGGATGCGGGCGCCTGCGTGGCGCGGATCATCGGCGCCGGAATCATCCCGGGCGGCATGGAGATGATGGACAAGCCCGCCATCCATGCGGTCGAGGAGTTCGTGCATGCGGGCTATCCGCTCGACGTCGAGGCGCTGCTGATCGTCGAGCTCGACGGTCCGCAGGCCGAGGTCGACCACCTGATCGGGCGGGTCGAGGAGATCGCCAAGGCGTGCCGCTCGAGCGTCTGCCGCGCCTCCAACTCGGAAGAGGAGCGCTTGCTGTTCTGGGCCGGCCGCAAGGCCGCGTTCCCGGCGGCCGGCCGCATCTCGCCCGACTACTACTGCATGGACGGCACCATTCCGCGCGCCCAGCTGCCCCGGGTGCTCGCGCGTATGCGCGAATTGTCCGAGCACTACGGCCTCGGCGTCGCCAACGTGTTTCACGCCGGCGACGGCAACCTGCATCCGTTGATCCTCTACGACTCCAACAAGCCGGGCGAGCTCGACCGCGCCGAGGCATTCGGCGCCGATATCCTGAAACTATGCGTCGAGGTGGGCGGTGTGCTCACCGGAGAGCACGGCGTCGGCGTCGAGAAGCGCGACCTGATGCCGGCGATGTTCTCCGAGATCGACCTCGCCCAGCAGCAGCGGCTCAAATGCGCCTTCGACGACAAGGGCCTCCTCAATCCCGGCAAGGTGTTTCCGACGTTGCACCGCTGCGCCGAGCTTGGTCGCATGCATGTGCGCGGCGGCAACGTCGCGTTTCCCGATATCCCGAGATTCTGAGCGCGATAATGAAATTCGGCCTCTTCGGCTCGGCGCAAGCGAACAGCAAGGATTTCGGTCCCGAGACCGGCCAGGGCTTTCGCGATTGGCTCGACGACAACGTCGAGGCCGAAGCCCTCGGCTACCAATCCACCTTCCTGGTCGAGCATCATTTCACCGGCTGGAACCAGGTGTCGGCGACGCTGATGCTGCTCACCGCGTTGGCGATGCGTACGACGACGCTGCGGCTCGGCACCGCCGTCATCGTGCTGCCCTGGCACAATCCGGTGCTGCTCGCGGAATCTGCCGCGACGCTCGATCTCATCTCCGGCGGCCGCTTCGATTTCGGCATCGGCAAGGGCTATCGCCACAGCGAGTTCCACGGCTTCCAGATCGCGCCCGACGAGGCACAGGCGCGCTTCGACGAATGCCTGGCGCTGATGACGCGCGCATGGACCACGCGCGAGCGCTTCTCGCATCAGAGCCGGTTCTGGAAGTTCGCCGACATCGTGGTCGAGCCACCGCCGGCGCAAAGGCCGCATCCGCCGCTATGGGTCGCGGCCGGCAGCGAAGCCTCGATCCGCCGCGCTGCCGCGCGAGGCTTCAATCTGATCCTGGATCAGTATGCGAGCGCCGAGATGCTGGGCGAGCGCATTCGTATTTTCAAAGAAGAGCGGCGCGCGCACGGCCTCGGCTTCGATCCGATGCAGGTCGTGGCGGCGCGCCAGCTCTATGTCGCCAAGGACGCGGCCGACAAAGAGGCCGCGCTGGTGCGCCAGGCCGCCTACACGCAGCGCACGGTCGACGTCTCGCGCGCGCCGGCGGCCGGAGGCCCACGCGGCTCGCACGTCCTTGCTTATGCGGACCGCAAGGGCGGCACCGAGGAGAATGCGCTGTTCGGCACGCCGGACGAGATCTGCGCCATGCTCGAGGACCTGCGGGCGGCCGGCGTCCGTTATGTGCTGCTGACCATCGCGGGCGGGCGCGAGCAGATGCGCCGCTTCGCCCGCGACATCATGCCGGCGTTCGCACGGTCCGCGGCCACCGCGGACGCGGCCGAGTAGGGCGCCAGGGGCTGACAATGGCCGACACGGTGAAGCCGCGCGACGCCAAGGACGTGGAAGCGGCGGTGCAGTGGGCGCTCGCCGAGCACAAGTCCATCGAGATCGTCGGCCACGGCACCAAGCGCGCGCTCGGTCGGCCCGCCCAGGTCGACACGACGCTCGACCTCTCCGGCCTCGCCGGCGTGACGCTCTACGAGCCGGAGGAGCTGGTGCTGTCGGCGCGCGCCGGGACGCCGCTCGCCGAGATCGAGGCGCAGCTCGACGCCATGGCGCAGCAGCTCGCCTTCGAGCCGATGGACTACGGGGCGCTGCTCGGCGGCGCGGCCGGCCAGGCGACGATCGGCGGCGTGCTCGCCGCGAACCTCGCTGGCCCGCGGCGGGTCCGATCGGGCGCGGCGCGCGATCATTTCCTCGGGGTGACCGCGGTGTCCGGGCGCGGCGAGACCTTCAAATCGGGCGGGCGCGTGGTCAAGAACGTCACCGGCTACGACCTGTGCAAGCTCCTGGCCGGCTCGTGGGGCACGCTCGCGGCGATGACCGACGTCACCGTGAAGACGCTGCCGCGCCCCGAGACCGAGGCCACCGTTCTGGTGCGCGGCCTCGACGCCGAGCGTGCCGGCGCCGCCATGGCCGCTGCCATGGGCTCGTCGTGCGACGTGTCGGGCGCCGCGCACCTGCCGGCCGGGCTCGCGGGACGCGCGGCGGCGGATCTCGCGAGCGGCGGCAGCGTCACGGCGCTGCGCCTCGAGGGCGTCGCGCCCTCGGTCGTCCACCGCAAGGGCACCCTCGAGGCGTTGCTCAAGCCGTTCGGTGCGCTTGCAAGCCTCGACGCCGCGGCATCGCAGGCGCTGTGGCGGGCCGTTCGCGACGTCGTTCCGTTCGCGGCGAGCGGGCCGTCGGGCAATCGCCTCGTGTGGCGCATCTCGACCGCGCCGACGCAAGGCGCCGCCTTGGCGCGCGCGATCGCCCAATGGGCCGATGCGGAATTCCTGCATGATTGGGCGGGCGGCCTCGTGTGGGCGGCGCTTCCACCGTCGGATGACGCAGGCGCCGCGGCGGTGCGCAAGGCGGTCGCGGCCGTCGGCGGCCACGCGACGCTGATCCGCGCACCGGCCGCTTTGCGCGCGGCGGTCGGCGCGTTCGCGCCGCAGACAGACGGGCTCGCGGCCTTGCACAAGCGCGTCAAGGAAGGCTTCGACCCGCAGGGCGTGCTCGGGCCTGGCCGCATGTGGGCGGGAGTGTGATACGCATGCAGACCTCCTTCACGCTCGCCCAGCTCGCCGATCCGGACATCAAGGAAGCCGACAAAATCCTGCGCGCCTGCGTGCATTGCGGCTTCTGCACCGCGACCTGCCCGACCTATGTGCTGCTCGGCGACGAGCTCGATTCGCCGCGCGGGCGCATCTACCTGATCAAGGACATGCTCGAGCACGACCGGCCGGCGACCGCCGACGTGGTTACGCATCTCGACCGCTGCCTGTCGTGTCTCGCCTGCATGACCACTTGTCCGTCCGGCGTGCACTACATGCACCTGATCGACCAGGCGCGCGCCCACGTGGAGGAGACCTATCGGCGTCCCTTCCTCGATCGCGTCCTTCGCGCCGTGATCGCGCGGGTGCTGCCGCGACCGAACCTGTTTCGCTGGACACTGATCGGCGCCCGGCTCGCCCGACCGCTCGCGCCGCTGTTCGATGCGCTCGGCCTGAAGCCCCTCGCCGCCATGCTGCGGCTCGCGCCGGGCCGAGCTCCACCGCGCGAGGCGTCGGGCCCGCGCGTCTTTCCGGCGCAGGGCGAGCGGCGCGGCCGCGTCGCGCTGCTCACCGGCTGCGTCGCCAGCGTGCTGACACCGGAGATCAACGCGTCGACGATTCGGGTGCTCACCCGGCATGGCGTCGAGGTGGTGCTGGCCGAAGGGGAGGAATGCTGCGGCTCGCTCGTCCATCACATGGGCCGGCACGAGGAGGCGCTCGCGTCGGCGCGCGCCAATGTCGATGCCTGGACGCGCGAGATCGAGGGCGCGGGAATCGATTCGATTCTCGTCACGGCGTCCGGATGCGGCACGACGATCAAGGATTACGGCTTCATGCTGCGCGATGATCCGGCCTACGCCGCGAAGGCAAAAACGGTCTCCGCGCTCGCTCGCGACGTGAGCGAATATGTAAATAAAATCAGCAATTTGAGTACTGTCTCCAGACCTCCGCTGCGGGTCGCCTATCATGGTGCTTGTTCACTGCAACATGGACAGAAGATCACACGCGATCCGAAGGAAATACTTTCCAAATCAGGATTCGTCGTCAAAGATGTACCTGACGGCCATCTCTGCTGTGGTTCGGCTGGGAGCTACAACATGCTGCAGCCGCAGCTGGCGAGGGCGTTACGCGACCGCAAGGTTGCGAATATCGCGAAGGTCGCTCCCGATGTGATCGCCGCCGGCAATGTCGGATGCATCACTCAGATCGCGGCGGGGACCGATATCCCGGTGGTCCATCCGATCGAGTTGATCGACTGGGCGACCGGCGGCCCGATGCCGGGGGCTGTGAGGAGACGAGGTGACGCGGTCTGACCGCGCGGTCGGATCGTATGACGGAACTGTGATGACGATTGCGATAGCGCCGCGCATGGTGCGGCGGCGCGCGATCACCAGGCTGCCGAACGATCGGGAGGTCGATCATGGCGAAGAAGAAGGCGAAAGCGAAGAAAGCGAAAAAGGCCAAGAAAGCGAAAAAGGCCGCGCCGGCAAAGCGCCGGAAAGTCGTGGCGAAGAAGAGCGCGAAGAAGGCCGCGAAGAAGTCGGCGAAGAAGACCGTGAAGGCGAAGGCGCCGGCGAGAAAGAAACCGGCGGCGGCGAAGCCCGCCGCGGCGCCGAAGCCCGCGCCCGCCATGGCAACGCCGAAGCCCGCGCATGCCCCGGCGCCTGCGCCGAAGCCAGCTCCGGCCCCGGCTCCGAGACCCGCTCCGGCCCCTGCGCCGCGACCTGCCGCGCCGGCGGCTGCCGCCGCACCGCGTCCGAGCATGCCGTCGCCGGCGCCGATGGCGCCGCGTCCGGCCGCACCTGCGCCGCACACGCCGACCCATACGGCAACACACACGCCTGCGCCATCGCATACGCCGACGCACACATCCTCGCCGGCGCCATCTCATTCGCAACCGTCACACTCGCAGCCGTCGCACTCCGCGCCGTCCCACTCGCCGGCGCCCAGCTATCGTCCGCCGGGAAGCGAAGGCGGCCACGGTGGTGGCGGTCACGGGGGTGGTGGCGGCCACAGCGGCTCGTAAGCCACAAGGCTTTCGGGCAGGGTTAGGCCGTGTCGAGCGTCCGCTGACGCCCGACACGGCTCGCTCCTTGCGCCATCCGCGCGGCTGCGCGCATTCTGCTTTCGTCGAAAGCTGCTCGGGGTCGGGCCGATTGACGCGCCATGGCGCGCCGGCCGCGACCCCGATTGCTTGTGCGGGGCTCCCCGCCTACGATGACGGCGAGAGCGGCCGAACGGCCGAAACCCTCAACGTTTCTCACAGCATAGGGAGGCCGTGGCGATGCCGGCGACTTACAACATTTTGATGATGGGCGCGTCCTACGGCTCGCTGCTCGCGTCCAAGCTCCTGTTCGGCGGTCACAAGATCCACATGGTGTGCCTCCCCGCCGAGGCGGACCTGATCAATGCCGAGGGCTTCGAAGTGCGTCTGCCGGTGCGCGGCCGCAAGGACCCGGTGGTCCTGCGCTCGCGCAACCTGCCCGGCAAGGTGACGGCAGGACCGGCGACCGGCATCAACCTGAAGGACTACGATCTCGTCGGCCTCGCGATGCAGGAGCCGCAATACCGCTCGCCCGGCGTGCGCGAGCTGCTCGACGCGGTGGCGAAATCGCGCGTGCCCTGCATGTCGATCATGAACATGCCGCCGCTGCCCTATGTGAAGCGCATCCCGGGCCTCGACTACGCGGCGCTCGAGCCCGCCTTCACCGATCCCCGGGTGTGGGATTCGTTCGATCCGCGGACCATCACGCTCAACAGCCCCGACCCGCAGGCGATCCGCCCGCCCGACGAGAAGGTCAACGTGCTGATGGTCACGCTGCCGACCAACTTCAAGGTGGCGCGCTTCGATGACGATAAGTCGACCGCGATCCTGCGCCAGCTCCAGGACGAGATCGAGGCGATCCGCTACGACGCCGGCGACGGCAACAAGATCGAGCTGCCCGTCAAGCTCAAGGTCTACGACTCGATTTTCGTGCCGCTCGCCAAATGGGCGATGCTGCTCGCCGGCAATTATCGCTGCGTCACCAAGGACGGCATGCGGACGGCTCAGGAGGCCGTGTGGAGCGACCTCGACACGTCGCGCTCGGTTTACAACTTCGTGTTCGACCTCTGCGTCAAGCTTGGCGCCAACCCGAGCGACCTAGTGCCGTTCGAGAAGTACGCCGCGGCGGCGCAGAGCCTGACGCGGCCGGCCTCGGCGGCGCGGGCGCTGCAGAACGGGGCGCCCAATATCGAGCGCGCCGACAAGCTGGTGCAGCTGATCGCCCGGCAGAAGGGCCTGAGCCACCCGGCGATCGACGCGCAGGTGGCGCTGGTCGATGCGCGGCTGGAGGCCAATCGGAAGAAGGCGGCCGCGGCCTAGCGCCGGTCGCCTCGCAGGGATCGAGCGAATTGCCGGAGGATGATCTTTTACGGAGCCTCCGGTTGAAGCGCGCTTCATTCCGACCAAGGCCGATCTCGTGAGACATTGTGCTCCGAAGGCCCGCGCTTGCGTGGGCCTCCTTGCTTCTTCCCGATATTCCTGGTGCCGGCAAATTCGACGCGGATGCTCTTGGCGAACGCCGCTTCACGATCGCGCGTTCAGATACTGCCGATCCCGGATGTCGTTACCTCGCAGTGTGACGCAAATGCAACGTCGGGATTCTTTCGCGAAAAAAACGCTTTGATCGCCTAAAAATGCAGCAATTGCTGCAGCTTTCGCCTTGCGACTCCAGGTTCCGGTGTGGGTTAAATCGGCAGCGTCAAGGCGGATGTTCGGAAGCGTCCGAACGTCTCGTGGGGTCTTCTTGTTCGGGGTGGTGCGGGTGCTCGAACAAGAAACTAAAAATCAGGGGCTGGCGATGAAGAAGGGGATTGCGACGGCGTTGGTGGCGGCCGCGTTCACGGCCACCGGAACGTTCGCGGCCGACTTGCCGATGGTGACGAAGGCGCCGCCGGCGGCTCCCGTGGCGACGAGCCCGTGGGACGTCGCGTTCGGCTCGTGGATCGCGACGGACTACAACTTCCGCGGCATTACCCAGTCGGCGCACAAGCCGGCGGTCGGGACCTACTTCGAGCCCCGCTACAACTTCAGCGACAGCCTGCAGGGCTACCTGGGCTTGGGCGGCGAGAGCATCGACTTCCCGAACCACGCCGCAGCGGAAATCGACTTCTACGGCGGCATCCGGCCGACCTTCGGCAAGCTCGCCCTCGATTTCGGCGCTTGGTACTACTGGTACCCGGGGGGCCAGTGCTTCAACACCGGGTTCGCCGGCTGCAATCCGAGCCTGCCGAACGGCAACGTCATCAAGGCCGACGTGAGCTTCTGGGAAATCTACGGCAAGGCGACCTACACGGTGAACGACCAGTTCTCGTTCGGCGGCAGCCTGTACTACTCGCCGTCCGTGCTGAACTCGGGCGCCGACGGCGAATTCCTCGCCGGCACCGCCAAGTACGTGCTGCCGTCCAATCTCTTCCCGAAGGATTGGGGCATGTACGTCTCGGGTGACGTCGGCCACTGGTTCCTCGGCACGAGCGACAACTTCTACGCGGTCGCGGGCTTCCCGAACGGAATCCCGTACAAGAGCTACACGACCTGGGATCTGGGCTTCGGCTTCACCTACAAGGTCTTCACGCTCGACCTGCGCTACTACGACACCGACCTGAGCAAGGGCGACTGCAACGCCTTCACCAGCGACCACACCGCCACGGGCGTCGCCTCGACCCCGATCAATCCGGGCGGCCCCGGTTCGAACTGGTGCGGCGCGACCTTCATCGCCAAGCTCTCGGTCGACACCGCCCTGTCGGCGCTGAAGTAACAGCTCGGATCGTCTACCCTCGTCTGGCGGCGTCCTCCTGCGGGAGGGCGCCGCCTCGTTTTTGTGCGAACGGCGGCAAGTGCTCCGGAGGATTTTCATCGGCTGAACGTCGCGCAGGGGCGAGGCGCAAGGCGGGCATGCCGCCAGGCCGGCTGCAAACGGCGGCCGGCGTGCTATCAGGTGGCGGCAAAAATTCGCGCGCCGGGAGGAACGTATGGGTTCGGGTGTCGGGCTTCGCCAGGTCGGCTATGTCGATTGCGCCGGCGGCGGTCAGGTCATCGTGCAGAATGGCATCGCCTATGTGGCGCATATGCGCAGCCCGCACGGCACCTCCATTTTCGACGTGCGCGATCCCAAGAACCCGAAGGAGCTCGCCAAGATCGGCATGCCGCCCGGCACTCATTCGCACAAGGTGCGGGTGCATGACGGCGTGATGGTGGTCAACCACGAGCTCAACCACGCCGACCCGAACCCGGTGCCGGCTGATTTCGCGCCCGGCTTCGGCGTCTACGACGTCAGCGATCCGAAGAACCCGCGCGAGCTCACGCGTTGGAAGACCGTCGGCACCGGCGTGCACCGTTTCGATTTCGATGGGCGCTACGCCTACCTCTCGCCCACGCTGGAGGGATACGTCGGCAACATCGTGATGATCATGGACCTGAAGGATCCGGCGCACCCCACCGAGGTCGGACGCTGGTGGCTGCCCGGCCAGCACGCCGCGGGCGGCGAGACGCCGAACTGGTCGAAGACCGCGCACCGCTGCCATCATCCGCTGCGCATGGGCAACCGGCTCTACACCAGCTACTGGCAGGCCGGCTTCGTCATCCTCGACATCGACGATATGACCAGGCCGAAATTCGTCTCCGGCCTCGACTGGACGCCGCCGTTCGGCTGCCCGACCCACACGGCGCTGCCGCTGCCGTTCGCGATCAACGGCCGCCGCTATCTGGTGGTCGCCGACGAGGACGTGCAGCGCACCGAGGACACGTTGCCGGCCTTCATGTGGATGGTCGACGTCACCGACGAGACGCTCCCCGTACCGGTCGGCAGCTTCCAAGTCGAGGGAATCGAGGGCAAGGGCCCGCACAAGATCATGACCGCGTGCCACCAGCCATGCGAGAAGGTCCTCGGCACCGAGATCCCGTTCGCCTGGTTCGCGCAAGGGCTGCGCATCATCGACGTGAAGAACCCGCATTCGCCGCGCGAGGTCGCCCACTTCATGCCCGACGTGCCGGCGGGGAGCGAGCGCGTGTCGAGCAACGACGTGACGGTCGACGAGCGCGGGCTGATCTACCTGGTCGACCGGCTGCGCGGCGTGACGATCATCGAGCGGGTGTGAGCTTGGTGAATGGCGAATAGCGAGTAGCGAATAGGGGAGAGCCCGCCGCTTCGTCTCTCGCATTCGCCACTCGCTATTCGCACTCTCTCCATCATGCTAAGGTCCCGCCCCTAACCGAGGGAGAGGTTCATGGGTGCGGGTCTGGTTCTCATCGCCATCATCGTTCTCTACCTGCTCTCGGCACTGCGCGTGCTGCGCCAGTACGAGCGCGGCGTCGTGTTCTTCCTGGGCAAGTTCGAGGGCGTGCGCGGTCCGGGACTTACCTTGATCTTCGTGCCGCTCCAGACCATGGTGCGCGTCTCGCTGCGCACCGTGACGATGCAGATTCCGTCGCAGAAGATCATCACCAAGGACAACGTGTCGATCGACATCGCGGCGGTTTGCTACTATCACATCTCCGATCCCGAGCGCGCCGTCATCCAGATCGAGAACGTCTACAACGCCATCAACCAGATCAGCCAGACCACGGTGCGCAACGTGGTCGGGCGCTTCAGCCTCGATCAGCTCCTCTCCGACACGGCGAGCATCAACGAGCAGATCAAGAACGTGATCGACGGCCACACCGAGCCGTGGGGCACGCAGGTCACCGCGGTCGAGATCAAGGACATCGTGCTGCCCGACAACATGCAGCGGGCGATGGCCAAGGAAGCTGAGGCGGAGCGCGAGCGGCGCGCCAAGATCGTCGCCGCGGAGGGCGAGTTCGCCGCCGCCCAACGGCTCGGCCAGGCGGCCGACATCATCTCGCAGCATCCCGTGGCGCTGCAGCTGCGCACCCTGCAGACCATGGCCGAGATCGCGACCGAGAAGAACTCGACGATCATCTTCCCGGCGCAATTCATGACCACCGTCCAGGAAGCGCTGGCGACCATCGCGCGCGACACCGCATCGCGGTGACGCTGCCCGTCGCGTCGCCCTCCGCATCGGCCTGATCCTTGCCTCTGCCGGCCGTGAGCGCGGCCCGCGGCCCCTCCGAACGTGCGTCATTTCTGTTGGAGATTCGTAATGCACCGCCCTTGGCTCACGCTTCGGCGCCCGATACTCGCGCTTGCCGTCGGCACCTCGCTCGCGGCTTGCCTCGCGCCGGCGGTGGCCGCCCAATCCGAGTTTCCGTTCGGCCGCGAGTTCATGCTCGATGCTGCGCCGATCAAGGGCTCGAAGCGCATCCCGAGCATCGACATCGACGAGAAGGGCATCGCCGACATCACCATGTGGTGCAACAGCGTCAAAGGCCAGCTGGTGGTGGCGGGCGATACCATCACGATCATCACCGGACCGAAGTCGGACCAGTCTTGCTCGCCCGAGCGCATGCAGGGCGACGACGACATGCTCGCGGCGCTCGCCGCCGTGACCAACTGGAAGCTCGAGGGTGACACGCTGGTGCTGATCGGCACGCGCACCCTGCGCTTCCGGGCGCAGTCGAATTAGGGGAGAGAGTCTGGCAGCCCGCATGGAGGCGCGAACGCCGTGATGCGCGGACAGCACCGCCGCGTTGGGCTTCGCTCCATGCGGGCCACGAGCTACGAGACGACAGGGATGTCTGCAGTGAAGCGATGCGCGATTGCTCTTCTCGCCGTGTTCGCGGCATCGGCCAGCGCTCACGCGGGGCGGCCGCCGCATCCGTGGTGCATGGTGTTCCAGGACCGCAGCGGCGTCTGGGCCTGCGTGTTCGATTCCTTCGAGCAGTGCCGCGAAGAGGCGCGCCCGGGAAACATGGGCTTCTGCACGAGCAACCCATTCTATCAGACGTCCCCGCCGATGCACGCGAGACCGACGCAGCGGCGACGCAAGAGATCGCGATAGCGCAAAGAAAAGGGCGCGGCTTCGGCCGCGCCCTGCCTTTCTTCGTCATTGCGAGCGAAGCGAAGCAATCCCGTTTCGCTTGCTCATGCGTGTGCGGATCGAGATTGCTCCGGGTGCTGCGCAGCCCTCGCAAGGACGCCGGGATCAGAAATCCATTCCGCCCATGCCGCCCATTCCGCCCATGCCGGCGCCGCCCGGCATCGCCGGCATCGCCGGCTTGTCCTTGGGCACCTCGGCGACCATGGCCTCGGTGGTGACGAGCAGGCCAGCGACCGAGGAGGCGTCCTGCAACGCAGCGCGCACGACCTTGGCGGGGTCGACGATGCCCTTCTCGATCATGTCGACGTAGTCCTCGTTCTGCGCGTCGAAGCCGTAGGTCTCCGACTTCTCGTCGAGGATCTTGCCGACCACGATCGATCCTTCGACGCCGGCGTTCTCGGCGATCTGGCGAATCGGGGCCTCGAGCGCCTTGAGCACGATGTTGATGCCGGCCTGGACGTCCGGGTTCGGGTTGGTGATCTTGCCGACCGACTTCTTGGCGCGCAGCAGCGCGACGCCGCCGCCCGGGACGATGCCTTCCTCGACCGCGGCGCGGGTGGCGTTGAGCGCGTCCTCGACCCGGTCCTTCTTCTCCTTGACCTCGACCTCGGTCGCGCCGCCGACGCGGATCACCGCGACGCCGCCCGCGAGCTTGGCGAGACGCTCCTGCAGCTTCTCGCGGTCGTAGTCCGACGTGGTCTCCTCGATCTGCGCCTTGATCTGGCCGACGCGCGCCTCGATGTCCTTGCGCTTGCCGGCGCCGTCGACGATCGTCGTCTTCTCCTTCTCGATGATCACCTTTTTGGCGCGGCCGAGCATCGCGAGCGTCACGTTCTCGAGCTTGATGCCGAGGTCTTCCGAGATCAGCTGCCCGCCGGTGAGGATCGCGATGTCCTCGAGCATCGCCTTGCGGCGATCGCCGAAGCCCGGCGCCTTGACGGCCGCCACTTTCAGGCCGCCGCGCAGCTTGTTGACCACGAGCGTCGCGATCGCCTCGCCCTCGACATCCTCGGCGATGATGACCAGCGGCTTGCCGGACTGCACTACCGCCTCGAGCACCGGCAGCATCGCCTGCAGGCCCGAGAGCTTCTTCTCGTGCAGCAGGACGTAGGCGTCCTCGAGCTCGGCCAGCATCTTTTCGGCGTTGGTGATGAAGTACGGCGAGATGTAGCCGCGGTCGAACTGCATGCCCTCGACGATCTCGACGTCGGTGTCGAGCGATTTCGCCTCCTCGACCGTGATCACGCCCTCGTTGCCGACCTTCTGCATCGCCTGCGAGATCATCTTGCCGATGTTGCCGTCGCCGTTCGCCGAGATGGTGCCGACCTGGGCGACCTCGGCCGACGAGCCGACCTTCTTGGCGCGCTTCTCGATGTCCTTGACCACCGCGGAGACCGCGATGTCGATGCCGCGCTTGAGATCCATCGGGTTCATGCCGGCAGCGACCGACTTGGCGCCTTCCTTGACGATCGCGGCGGCGAGCACCGTTGCGGTGGTGGTGCCGTCGCCCGCCATGTCATTGGTCTTCTGCGCGACCTCGCGCACCATCTGCGCGCCCATGTTCTCGAACTTGTCCTCGAGCTCGATCTCCTTGGCGACGGTGACGCCGTCCTTGGTGATGCGCGGGGCGCCGAAGCTCTTGTCGAGCACCACGTTGCGGCCCTTGGGGCCGAGCGTGACCTTCACGGCATTGGAGAGAATCTCGACGCCGCGCAGCATCTTCTCGCGCGCGTCGCCGGAAAAGCGTACGTCCTTGGCAGCCATTTCAATGTACTCCGGTCGAGTTTGCGTTAGGCGAGCACGCCCATGATGTCGGACTCCTTCATGATCAGGAGATCCTGGCCGTCGAGCTTGACCTCGGTCCCCGACCACTTGCCGAACAGCACCTTGTCGCCGACCTTGAGGTCGATCGGGATGAGCTTGCCGCTTTCGTCGCGGCCGCCCGGGCCGACCGCGAGGATCTCTCCCTGCGAGGGCTTCTCCTTGGCGGTGTCGGGAATGATGATGCCGCCGGCGGTCTTCTCCTCGGCATCGATGCGGCGCACGACCACCCGGTCGTGCAGGGGGCGAAACTTCGCTGCTTTGGCCATGGTTTCCTCGTCGCCGCGAACGCGGCCTGGTGGACTGAAACTGTCGTTTTGGCAGGCGGTTAGCACTCGCTGATCGGGAGTGCCAAGTGCCGGGCGGGAAATACGGCCTGGGGATCGGAGTGTCAAGGCATGCGCCGGGAAGTGGCGGCCCGCAACGCGCGATCGTAGTAGCTGAGGTCGACATACTTTTCCGATGCCACCGGCGTTGCGCCGTCCTTGCGCTCGATCTCGGCGCGCAGCGACAGCATGTTGCGGAAGCCTTGCCGGTCGAACCTGGCGTCGGGCGTGAAGCCGAAGCCCGGGTCGACGAGCTGCGCATACGTGCGCTCGGCAATCGTGTCGGACAGCTTGAGCTTGTCCCGCATGAGCGCGATGCAGTCGCCCTTGTGGGCGGGATCGCGCACGAAACGCAGGGCCTCGACATAGGCAGCGAGATAGCGCTCGACCGTGTCGGCATGGGCCTGCACCCACGGGCGCATCGCGAAGGCCCCTGCCGCCTGGTAGGGGCCGAGCAGATCGATCAGCCCGCCGAGGCTCTTCAAGCCATGCGCCTCCGCCTCGATGTTGAACGGCAGGTTGAGGACGCCGCCGGCATTGCTTTTGTCGTCGATCAGCGCCTTGTAGCGATAGACCACGGCGCCGACCGGCTTGACGGTGTAATCGGCGCCCTCGCGCAGCCCGAACTTGAGCAGCAGCTTCTTCGCCTGCAGCGCGTAGGCGGTGTCGGGCGCGTCGACGATGATGGTCTTGCCCTTGAGGTCGGCGAACGAGCCGATGTCCGGCTGCACGATGAACTCGTTCATTCCGCTGTCGCCGCCGGCGAGGATCACGACGTCCTGCTTGGCGACCTCGATCATCGCGACCGCGTTGTCGAGCGCCGATTGGGCGATGTCGAAGCGCCCCGCCGCAAGGCCGTCGCGCTGGCTGCGCGAGCTGTCGGTGAGCTGCAGCTCGAGCGCGATGCCGTGGCGGGCGAAGATCCCCTGGCCGAGGCCGATGTGGAGCGGCAGCGCCTTGGCGTTGGGGAACGCGTTGACGCGCAGGCGCGTCAGCTCGGCAGCATCGCTCGCGCCCAACGCGAATGCAGCCAACACGACCAGCGTCCACCGGAACCCATTCATCGGCCTACCCATCGGTCTTTCCGCCTTGGCAGTTGCCCGCGGCGGCGATCATACATACAAATTCGCCCGCTCTCGGAACACGAGGGCGGGGAGACAGAGGATCATGCGGGCGATCAGCCTCGACGAGGCGATGAAAATCATTTCCGGGACCTTCGCGGAGGCGGCCCGGCGCAAGCTGCGGCCGCTCACGGCCGTGGTGCTCGACGCCGGCGGCCACGTGAAGGCGGCGTTGAAGCAAGACGGCTCGGCGCTGCTGCGCTTCGAGATCGCCTACGGCAAAGCCTATGCGGCGCTCTCGCTCGGCCGCTCCTCGCGGCTGGTGCTGCAGAAGTCGCGCGAGAAGCCGATCTTCATGGAGAACCTGCAAAGCCTCGCCCAAGGCCCGATGTTTCTCGAAGGTGGCGGGCAGCTCATCCGCGACGGGCAGGGCGAGGTGGTCGGTGCGATCGGCGTGACCGGCGACGTGAACGAGATGGACGACCTCGCTGCCGTCGCCGGCATCCACGCGGCCGGTCTCAGGAGCGATTACGACTTTCCCGATCCCGCCGACATTCATGCCATGAACATCAAGGAAGACGTGCTGCCCAGTCCGCCCAAAGGCTGAGAGGGCGGCGAGGGCGGTAAGCCGGCACAGCGCGGGTCGGGCCCAAGGTTCCGCCCTTACCGCTGGTCGTCGACGAATATTAACCATATCCTTAGGCGCCTCGGGCAGAGTAAAGGCTTGGTCCGCCTTGCCGCTGCCATCCGGGCAGCGCATCCACGGCGCCTACCGCGAGCCGAAGTCGAGTTACGACGTTCGCAGGAGAGTATCCATGGCGAGTTCCATGCTGCGACTTTCACCCGCCATCGTGGCCGCAGGCCTCCTGCTCGCGGGTTGCTCGGGCAGCATGCCCTCGCTGTCGATGCCGAGCTGGGGCAACGACCAGCCCCCACCGCCGGCGGCGCCGCCGCCCGGACCGCCGGCGCAGCCGAGCCTCAGAGCTGACGACATCGTTGGACGCTGGGGCATCGCCTCGTTCCACCGGCCCGAGGACCAGGCGCGCACCGAGGTCGCGGCGCGCAACGGCTGCACCCAGCCTTACGTCATCAACCGCGGCTCGCAGGGCGTCGCCATGCTCGGCCACGACAGCCCGCAAGTGCAGGACATGCTCATCAAGGCGAGCGCCGACGGCCACACCTTCATCGGGCCGGGGCCGGATCCGGGCGGCGCCGACGACCGCGAGGTCGTTTCCTTCGACGGCCGCGTGCTGATCCTCAAATGGGTCGACCCTGAGGTGGCCGGCCGCTACGGCACCATGCTGCTGGTGCGCTGCCCGCCGCCCGGAACGCCCAAGCCGAAAGTGAAGAAGAAGAAAACCACCTGATGCCCAAGGCCGCCGCAAAGCCCGCCGCAAAGCCCGCCGCAAAGCCCGCCGCAAAGGGCGCGGCCAAAGGCCGGCCGCCCGTCACCATCTGGCACAACCCCAAATGCGGCACCTCGCGCAAGGTGCTCGAGATGATCCGCGCCAAGGGGATCGAGCCGGCGATCGTCGATTACGTCAAGACGCCGCCCAGCGTCGCGGACATCAAGGCGGTGCTCGAGGAGATGGGCGCAACGCCGCGTGACCTGCTGCGGCGACGCGGCACGCCCTATGACGAGTTCGGCCTCGACGACGACAAGCTCTCGGACGCCGCGCTGATCGGCGCCATGCGTGCGCACCCGATCCTGATCGAGCGGCCGGTTGTGCGCGCCGCCAAGGGCACACGACTGTGCCGCCCGCCCGAGCGGCTCGAGGACATCCTCTAGTGCAGCGGTCGAGCCCGCCGCTGTTCGCGCAGCCGCTCGCGACCTGGGAACGCGACGGGCTCAAGGCGACGCTCGCGCGCGCCGGCCTGCCGGTCGACGACGTCGAGGCCGAAGGTCCGCTCTTCTGGCGGTTCGAACGCGACGACGTGCCGGTGGGCTTCGCCGGCATCGAGGTGCACGGTTCCGACGCGCTGCTGCGCTCGCTCGTGACCTTGCCGCCGTTGCGCCAGCAGGGGATCGGCGGCGCAATGGTCGAGAAAATGGAGATCGAGGCGCATGTCCGCGGCGCACGGGCGATCTACCTGCTCACCGAGAGCTCGGTCGATTTCTTCAGCGGGCTCGGTTACGCGCCCTGCGCGCGCGATCGCGTGCCGGCCGCGATCGCGGCCACGGCGCAGTTCGCAAAACTGTGCCCGGCCTCGGCGACCGTGATGGCGAAGCCGATTTGAGCGGGGCGAATGCGGAATAGCGAATAGCGAATAGGGGAGTAGAGGGGCAGAGGATTCTCGCCCACTCGCGATTCGCCATTCGCTTAAGGGAAGAGCGCGTCGATATCGTCCTGCGACGCGTGGCCGACGTCGTTGTCGAGCTTCGGGCCATTGAGCAGCGCGTCGTCGCCTTCCGGCTCCGCCGGCGCGTCGGGGATGAAATCCTTGAAGGCGTCGATGCCGCCCCAGATTTCCATCATCTGCCCGATATGGCTCTCGATGAACTTCCAGGTGTTGACCACCTTGGAGATGCGCTGGCCGGTAATGTCCTGGAAGTTGCAGGCCTCGAACACCTTGACGACCCGGTCCTGGATCTCCTTTCCGACCGCCTTCTCCTGGTCCTGCTCGCCGTCGATCATCGAGGAAGCGATGCCGTCGATCTCCTCCACCATGCCGAGGATCGTCTGCGTCGCCTGCTCGGTGCCGTTGACCACTGCGTCGAGCTCGTGCGTCATGCGCGAGGCCTGCTCGCCGGTGAAGCCGGAAACGTGCAGCGTCGCGATCTCCTGCTTGGTGCGCGTGATGGCGGTGTGGATGATGACGAGCTCGTTCTTGAGCTTCTGCATCTCGGCGAGCTGGACCTGGTAGGTCTCCAGCATGCGCTGGGCGTCGTCTTTCGGCTCGACCAGCGCGCGCAGCGCTTTGATCTCGGCGAGCAGCTCGTGATGGCGGCGGCCGGACTCGATGTCGGAGACGGGCGCGCCCGCCTCGATCGGCATCGAATCGGCCTCGAGCGAGACGCGAAAATCGATGGCCGGGTCGGCGGCGCCGTCGGCGCCCATTTGCTCGATGCGGAAAATCTTGCGCTGCGCCGGCATTCCCAAACCCTCAAAAACCGGAACTTCTTCTAACAGGTCGACGCTTAACGCGCGGTTTCGGCGCCAAACAATTGTGACGATGTGAATGTCGCGGGAAGGCAGACGTTAACCATGGGCCTTGAGGCAAAATAAACCATGACATCGTGAACAGGTCGTTTCGCGCCTGCCCGTTAAGGATAAGGCTTCGTTATTAACCGATCGCTGGCGATTTCCCTCTTGTAGTGCGGATACGCGGCTGCGCGCTCGGCGTGGCGGCGTTGTGACGATCAGTAAAGAGTACGTCCCATGTCCCGTATCATGTCCCGTGTCGTGTCCCGTATCATGTCTTCATTCGTTTTCCGCGCCCTGTCCGGTGCGTCTTTGGCAAGCGTCCTTGCCGCGCTACCCGCCTTGGCGGCGCCGCTCTCCCTCGAGCCGCCGCGCGATGCCGACCGCGCGATGATCGCGCCGTCCGGTCCGCCGCAAGCGCCGGCACAAGCACAGACACGCGTGGCCGCGCGCGGCGACATGGGTGGCGGCCTGATCCAGTTCCTGTTCGGCGGCGGCAGTGCAAACGATGCGGCACCGCCGCCGCGCTATCAGGCGGCCGCGCCAGCCGCGGCCGTGCCCGCCGCCGACGAGGAGGGCGCGCATCCCGCGCTGGATCCGAAATTCCTGCCGCAGACCGTCGCCTATACGGGGAGCGAGAAGCCCGGCACCATCATCATCGATACGCCGAACCGATTTCTCTTCCTGGTCGAGCCGGGCGGCGTCGCGCGGCGCTACGGCATCGGCGTCGGCCGTCCCGGCTTCGCCTGGGCGGGCGTGAAGGAAATCACCGCCAAGCGCGAGTGGCCGGACTGGCGACCGCCGCCGGAGATGATCGCGCGCCAGCCTTATCTGCCGACCTTCATGGCGGGTGGGCCAGAGAACCCGCTCGGCGCGCGCGCGATGTATCTCGGCTCCTCGCTCTACCGCATCCACGGCTCGAACGAGCCGTGGACGATCGGCGGCGCGGTCTCCTCCGGCTGCATCCGCATGCGCAACGAGGACGTGATCGACCTTTACAGCCGCGTCAAGGTCGGCACCCGCGTGATCGTCATCTGACCGCCACCGTCATTGCGAGCGAACTCGAAGCAATCTCGATCCCCACACTCATGCCTATATGGCGCGAGATTGCTGCGCTTCGCTCGCAATGACGCGAAGGCGTGCCGCGCACGCGTTGCAATGACGAAGTAGCTACGCGAGATCGGAGTTGTCGTCGCCGCCGAAATCGCTGTCGGCGAGATCGCTGTTGTCGTCGCTGTCGGCGTATCCGGTGTCCTCGGGCTGCACGTCATCATTGCCGCCGCCGAAGAAGCCGGCGCGGTCGCTGCCGCCGCCGATATTGTCGATGCCGGCCTGGCGGGCGAGGTCGCTGTTCGAGGCGTCGGTCCACGGCGAGCTCGCCGGATCGGGCGCAATGCCCGCGTCGTAGGCGCCGGGTCCGGGGCCGTAGGAATGGCCGAACATCGAGCGGATGCCGTTGAGCAGCATGGCGCCGCCGATCACGCCGGCGGCCGAAGCCGCGGCGGTGCCGAGAAAAGAGCCACCCGAACCGATCGGTTGCCCCATCGCGGGCTGGGCATAACCGGGCTGGCCGTAATAGGCCGATGGCCCGGGGGCGCCGCTATTCCACACCGGCGGCGGGCCCGCGCTCGCCGCGCCCGGCCGCACCGTCGGAACCGAGCCGCGCCGGTCGTCGCGGCCGAGCAGTGCCTCGCGCATATTGTCGAGGAAGCCGCCCTGGCGCGGCGGCTCGGCGCCGGTGGCTTGGAGCTGGCCTTCGAGGTCGGCGATGCGTGCATTGGCGCGCTTGAGCGCCTCATCCTGCACCAGCACAGTTTGCACGAGCGGATAGGTCGCATGCGGGGCGCGCGCGAGCCCTTCGGCGATCGCGCGCTCGGCGTCAGGGTCGCGCGGCGCGCTCTCCAGCGCGCCAAGACGGTCGAACAATTGGGCGATGAGCTGGCGTTCCTGCGGGGTCATGGCGTCCTCCGGTAACCGGCCGGGCCTGATATCGGGAGCCGGATAGTCGCGCGCAATGGCAGGAGGATGAAATCGAGTGGGAAAGCGGACTGCCGGCTGCGGCGCTCCGCCGCGATTTTCGTGGCAGCACAACCCCTTGCGCGGGGGGAAAGCGTCACTCGGCGGCGGTGCGCGCCGTCTCCTCCTCGGCCGCCTTCACGCTGTGCTCGGCGACGAAATAGACCGGCCGCGCCTTGATCTCGGAGAGGATCTTGCCGAGGTATTCGCCCATGACGCCGATCATCAGGAGCTGCACGCCGCCGATCACCATGATGCTGACGATCAGCGACGGATAGCCCGGCACCGGGTGCGCGTCGACGAAGGCCTCGATCACCATCCAGATGCCGAAGACGAGCGCGCTCGCGGCGAGCAGCATGCCGAGCAGGCTCGCGACGCGCAGCGGCGCGACCGAGAACGAGGTCAGCCCCTCGACCGAAAGGCCGAGCAGGCTCATGTAGCTCCAGCTGGTCTTGCCGTGCTGGCGCGCAGCCGGTTCGTAGTCGACCCGCAGCTGGCGAAAGCCGATCCAGCTCGCCAGCCCCTTGAAGAAGCGGTTGCGCTCGGGCAGCTGGCGCAGCGCCGCGGTGGCGCGCGGCGAGAGCAGGCGGAAATCGCCCGCATCCTCGGGGATCTTCGCCCGCGCGCCCCAATTGATCAGCGCGTAGAAGCCGCGGCCGCCGAGCCGGCGCAGCGCCGATTCGTTGGTGCGCGTCGCCTTCGCGGTGTAGACCACGTCGTAACCGCCCTCGAGCCAGTGATCGACCAGGGTGCCGATCAGCGCCGGCGGATGTTGGCCGTCACCGTCCATGAACAGCACGGCGCCGCGGCGCGCGTGGTCGAGGCCGGCCATCAGCGCCGCCTCCTTGCCGAAGTTGCGCGACAGCGCGATCACTTGCACGTCGACGCCGTTCGGCGGCAGCCCGCGCGCGACCGCACAGGAATCATCGCGGCTGCCGTCATCGACATAGATGATCTCGCAGGCGAGTCCGCGCGTGCGGCGCAACTCGCGCGCGACCTCGGCGATGCGCGCATGCAGCTCCGCGAGGCCGGAGGCCTCGTTGTAGACGGGAACGATGATCGACAGGCCGGCGGACGCGCCGGATTTGGCGACGTCGGTCCGGTCATTGGCACGGGGCAGGGGTGTCGCGGTCATGACGTGGGCGAGCGCCTTCCTTTCGCCGTCCTGTATAGCGCAAGTGGCGCCGACTTGTCCCCTCGCCGGTTGCCGCAAGGTCGGCACAAGGCATTGGCGGTGAACGAGTAATCATTTCGGCGCAATCTGCCGCAATCACGCTCGGCAGGTCCGGATGGGCATGCTAAGCGGGGGCCGGGATCGTGACCATGACGGTGATCGAGCAGCTCAAGTTCCGCTTTCCGCGCGCCACCGCGGCGGTCGCGCCACGCCTTGCTTTTCTGCGCAAGGCGGTCGCCTTCGGGCTCGTCGGCGTCGTCAATACGCTCATCGATTTCGGCATGTTCTGGATCGGCGCGTGGAAGTTCGGCCTGCCGCTGGTCGCCGCCAACATGCTGTCGTGGACCGTCGCGGTCTCGTGCTCCTATGTGATGAACTCGCTGTTCACGTTCGCGGCGGAATCGGGCCGTCGACTGAGCTGGCGCGCCTACGCGACCTTCGTCGTCTCCGGCATCGTCGGCCTCGTCGCCAACACGACGGCGCTGCTGATCGCCGCGAAGCTCGCGCCGCTGGTGCTGGCCGAGCCATCCGCGCAGCTCGCCGCCGCGAAAGCGTGCGCGATCCTCGCGAGCTTCGTGGTCAACTTCTCGCTGTCGCATTTCGTGGTGTTTCGCCGCCGCCCAGCGACGGCGCAAGATTAGATTAGATCTTCGCCGCGAGCTTCTCGTACAGCGGATTGTCGCGCGCGAACACGTAGTCGAGCTGGGCCACCACGACGGTCTCGGCGCCATGCTCGCGCAGGAAGGTCGCCAGCGCGTGCACCTCGGCGGGCGGGCAGTGCAGCGTCATCATCCCGGACGAGGTCGGGCCGCCATACGGTGCGACGACGCCGAAACGCTGCTTCATTGTCGCGAGCAGCGTCTCGTCCAATCCCTTGAAGCGCGTCCTCACCTCGCGGAACGCGCGGGCGCGGGTGTGGGCGACGATGCGGTCGAGCACGAGGCGCGCGGTCTCGCGCGCGGGAGCGCTCCAGTCGGCGCCGCGCGCGGCGACGAGGTTCGCCTGCGAGCGCAGGATGGTGCCGTCGTCGATGATCTTGAGCGCGTTCGCGGCCAGTGTCGTGCCGGTGGTGGTGATGTCGACGATGAGCTCGGCGGTGCCGGCTGCGGGCGCGCCCTCGGTCGCGCCGGAGCTCTCGACGATGCGGTAGTCGATGATGCCGTGGCGGGCGAAGAAGCCGCGCGTCAGATTGATGTACTTGGTCGCGACTCGCATGCGGCGGTCATGCTTCAGGCGGAATGCGGTCGCGACGTCGTCGAGGTCGGCCATGCTGCGCACGTCGATCCACGCCTGCGGCACCGCGACCACCACGTTGGCGAAGCCGAAGCCGAGCCCGTCGAGCAGCACCACCTTGTCGTCGGTGCGCGCGATCTTCTCGCGCACCAGGTCCTCGCCGGTGATCCCGATGTGCACCGCCCCTTGCGCCAGCTGCTCGGTGATCTCCGAGGCCGACAGATACGCGACCTCGATCTCGTCGAGGCCTGCGACGGCGCCGCGGTAGTCGCGCGCGCCGCGCGGCTTGACCAGCGTCAGCCCGGCGCGGCCGAAGAACGCCTCGGCGTTCTCCTGCAGGCGCCCTTTGGCGGGGACTGCGATGATCAGCGCGCTCATCGCTCGCCCCCTGGATTTCCGCCGAGCGCGACGAGGCCGTCGAGCCACACCGCGAAGCCGACGGCGGGCACCGGGGTCGGCGAGCCGAGCCGGGCAAACAGCCCGTCATAGCGGCCGCCCGCGACCAGCTCGCCTTTCACCTTTCCGCTCGGATCGTGCAGCTCGAACACCATGCCGGTGTAGTAGTCGAGCCCGCGGCCATAGGCGGTCGAGAATGCGATGGCGTTGAGGTCGATGCCGTGCGTCGCCAGGAAGCCGGCGCGGCTTTCGAACAGATCGAGCGCCAGGCCGAGGTCGAGCTTGGCGTCGGCCGCGAGCACACGCAGCTCGACCAGCGCCTCGTCGGGGTCGCCGCTGATGGCGAGGAAGCGCTCGATCAGCTTGCGCGTCTCGCCCGGCAGCGCGCTGCCGGCGCCGAGCGCGGACTGCTCGAGGAAGCGATCGGCGATCTCGCCGACCGAGCGGCCGCCGACCGCCGTGATGCCGGCGATCGAGAGCAGATCGGTGACGAGCGCGTGCGCGCCCTTGGGATCGGAATTGGCGAGCGCGGCGAGCACGCCCTGGTACTCGGGCGCGCCCTTCGGCCGCACCAGGACCAGACGATCGAGGTCATGCGCGAAGTTGGTCTTGCGATTGAAGTCCTTGGCGAGGCGACGCTTCCACGCGGGCGCGAGATCGAGCGCGCCGATGAAGGTGGAGAAAAGCGAAAGATCGCCCATGCGGATGGTCGGCTTGGCTAGGCCGTAGAGCGCGGTCGCCTCGACGGCGAGCGCCAGCGTCTCGGCATCGGCCGCCGCCGTGTCGCCGCGGCCGAAGGTCTCGATGCCGACCTGGCTGAACTCGGCCGGGCCATCCTCGCGCTGGCGGAAGATCGGGCCGAGATAGCAGAACTTCGCCGGCCGGCCGGCGTCGGGGGAGGCGAGATAGTCGAGCGCGACCGGAATCGTGAGATCGGGCCGCAGGCACAGCTCGCCGCCCGCCGCGTCGCTGACGAGATACATGCGCCGGCGGATGTCCTCGCCCGAGAGATCGAGGAACGGCTCGGCCGGCTGCAGGATCGCGGGCGCGACGCGCGCATACCCGGCGCGCTCATAGGAGGCGACGAGCGCTTCCGCGCGCGTGTCCTTCGTCGCCTCGCTCATGGGTTGATCCTCGTTCCCGTCCAGTTCTTTCAGGGCCGCCCGTGTAGCACGAGGCCTTTGGCGTTTCGATGATGATCAGCGCATGCGCTTAATAAAGGAGCGGCCCGCTCCGCGGCTCTGTGATTTCGGTTAAGAACCTGTAACAACAGGACAAATCGCCAGCCCTGCCCTCACCCTGAGGAGCCTCGCGCGCCTTCGCGCGAGGCGTCTCGAAGGACGAGGGCGGCCCGCGTGGCGCCGCTTGTGCTCTTGGCCATGGTTCGAGACGGCGCGCTGCGCGCGCCTCCTCACCTTGAGGCAGAAGTTAATTAATGCTTTGGGGAGTTGTGCCGCGCCAAGACCTTGCGCACGGCCTCGACCAGCTGCGTCTGCGGCACCGCGAACTGCGCCTCGGCCTGCTTCTGCAGATAGTCGTCGCGATCCTTGGACAGCCCGGCGATCTCGGCGCCGAGGATCAGGTCCTTGATCTGCACCTCGCCCTTCGCCTTCTCGTCGGAGCCCTGGATCACCACGCACGGCGCCCTGCGTTTGTCGGCATATTTCATCTGCGGACCGAACTTGCCCGACCCGAGATAAAGCTCGGCGCGGATGCCAGCGGCGCGCAAGCTCGACACCATGCTCTGATAATCGGCGAGCCGCCCCTGATCGAAGATCGTCACCACCACCGGGCCGGCCTGCGCCTCGCCGTCGAGCTTGCCCGCGAGGGTCAGCGCGGCTTGGAGGCGCGAGACGCCGATCGAGAATCCGGTCGCCGGTACCGGCTCGCCGCGAAAGCGCGAGACGAGCCCGTCGTAGCGGCCGCCGCTCGCGACCGAGCCGACGCGCACCGGCCGCCCCTTCTCGTCGCGCAGGTGGCCGGTGAGGTCCGCCTCGTAGACCGGGCCGGTGTAGTATTCGAGACCGCGCACGATCGTCGGATCGATGACGATGCGGCCGTCATAGCCGCCCGCGCGCACCAGCGCGGCGATCGCCTTGAGCTCGTCGACGCCGGCGACCCCGCTCGGCCCGAGCTGGACCCGCTCGCCGAACAGCCGCAGCGTCTCCTCGTTGCTCTGCCCGCTCGCGGTCAGCAGCGGATCGGGCTGATAACCCTTCTCGGCCGAATGGCTGTACCCGACGAAGCGAAGCACATTATCGATGCGGGCGCGGTCCAACCCCGCGCCCTTGGTGTAGTCGCCGCTCTCGTCCTTGCGGCCCTCGCCGAGCAGATCGGCCACACCACCCGCGCCGAGGCGATCGAGCTTGTCGATTGCACGCAGCACCGCGAGCCGCTTGCCGGCGTTCTGCTCGCCGCCGACGCCGAGTGTCTCCAGCAATCCGTCGAGGACCTTGCGGTTGTTGACCTTCACGACGTAGCCGCCGCGCGCGATGCCGAGCGCCTCGAGGGTGTCGGCGATCATCATGCAGTTTTCCGCATCCGCCGCCGGTGATGCGCTGCCAACCGTATCGGCATCGAACTGCATGAACTGCCGGAAGCGTCCCGGCCCGGGCTTCTCGTTGCGAAAAACCCAGCCGAAGCGATAGCTGCGATAGGGCTTCGGCAGCGCGTCGAAGTTCTCGGCCACATAGCGCGCAAGCGGCGCGGTCAGATCGTAGCGCAGCGAGAGCCACTGCTCGTCATCGTCCTGGAACGAGAATACGCCTTCGTTCGGCCGGTCCTGGTCCGGCAGGAACTTGCCGAGCGCATCGGTGTACTCGATCGCGGGGGTCTCGACCGGCTCGAAGCCGTAGAGCTCGTAGACCCGGCGGATTGTCTCGATCATGCGCCGCGTCGCCGCGATCTCGGCCGGGCCGATGTCGATCAGCCCGCGCGGCAGGCGCGCTTTGAGCTTGTTGGATTTGTCGGGTTTATCGGCCATTGTGGTGCTACATCCGGTGGGGCGGGTGGTAGCAGCCGCCCCCATCAGCGGCAAGGGAATCGACAAGGCACTCGACCATGGCACAGACATCCGCGGCGCGCGTCGCCACCGTTCCGAACGACCTCGAATCCTTCTGGATGCCGTTCACCTCGAACCGCGCCTTCAAGAAGGCGCCGCGCCTGATCGCGCGCGCCAAGGACATGCACTACTTCACCACCGACGGTCGCAAGCTGATCGACGGCACCGCCGGCCTGTGGTGCTGCAATGCCGGGCACAATCGCGCGCCGATCGTCGCGGCGATCCAGGCGCAGGCGGCGGAGCTCGACTACTCGCCGTCGTTCCAGAGCGGTCATCCGAAATCGTTCGAGCTCGCGAGCCGCATCTCGGCGCTCGCGCCGGGCGACCTCGACCACGTGTTCTTCTGCAACTCCGGCTCCGAGGCGGTCGACACCGCGCTCAAGATCGCGCTCGCGTATCACGCGGTCAAAGGCGAGGGCGGGCGCACCCGGCTGATCGGGCGCGAGCGCGGCTACCACGGCGTCGGCTTCGGCGGGATCTCGGTCGGCGGCATCGTCGCCAACCGCAAGCTGTTCGGCACGCTGCTCGCCGGCGTCGACCATCTGCCGGCGACCTACAATCGTGCCGAGCAGGCCTTCACCAAAGGCGAGCCGGCGTGGGGCGCGCATCTCGCCGACGACCTCGAGCGCATCGTCGCGCTGCACGACGCCTCGACCATCGCGGCCGTGATCGTCGAGCCGATGGCGGGCTCGACCGGCGTGCTGCCGGCGCCGAAGGGCTATCTGCAGCGCCTGCGCGCGATCTGCGACAAGCACGGCATTCTGTTGATCTTCGACGAGGTGATCACCGGCTTCGGCCGTCTCGGCTTCCCGTTCGCGGCCGAGCGCTATGGCGTGACGCCCGACCTCGTCACCTTCGCCAAGGGCGTCACTTCCGGTTCGGTCCCGATGGGGGGCGTGATCGCGCGCAAGCCGATCTACGACGCATTCATGCGCGGCCCCGAGCATGTGGTGGAGCTGTTCCACGGCTACACCTATTCGGCCCACCCGCTCGCCTGCGCGGCAGGACTCGCCACCCTCGACGTCTATCGCCACGAGAAGCTGTTCGAGCGCGCCTATCAGCTCGAGGCGAAATTCGCGGACGCGGCGATGAGCCTGAAAGGCCTGCCCAACGTGCTCGACATCCGCACCGTCGGCCTCACCGCCGGCATCGATCTCGCCTCGCTGCCCGACGGCGTGGGCAAGCGCGGCTACGCCGCGATGGAGCGTGCCTTCCACAATGAGGAGGTGATGATCCGCCTCGCCGGCGACACGATCGAGCTCACCCCGCCGCTGATCGTGAGCGAGAACGAGATCGACGAGATCTTGGACAAGGTCGGTCGGATCATCAAGGCAATTGCCTGATAGGTCCGCGTCATGCGCGGGCTTGTCCCGCGCATCCACGTCTTGCTCACCGCATACGGATAAGGAAAAACGTGGATGGCCGGGACATGGGCGAGCGAAGCGACGCCGTTCTTCGAACGGCTACACCGGCGATGACGTTCACCGGGGCAGTCATTTTGCGTTTCAAATTCCATTACGGCTGGGTCGTCGTCGGCGTCACCTTCCTCACCCTGCTGGTCGGCGCCGGCGTGCGCTCGACGCCGGGCGTGCTGATGGTGCCGTTCGAGGAGGAATTCCACTGGTCGCGCGCGACCATTTCCTTCGCGGTCGCGCTGAGCCTCGTGCTCTACGGCGTCATGGGCCCGTTCTCGGCCTCGTTCATGGAGCGCTTCGGCCTGCGCCGCACCATGGTCTGCGCGCTGGCGCTGCTCGCGACCGGGGTCGCGCTGACGCGGTTCATGCACGAGTCGTGGCAGCTGGTGCTCTTGTGGGGGGTGGTGGTCGGCATGGGCGCCGGCGCCATCGCCAATGTGCTCGGCGCCGTGGTTGCGGCGCGCTGGTTCACGGCGCGGCGCGGCCTCGTCATCGGTCTGCTCACCGGCGCCGCCGCGACTGGCCAGCTCATCTTCCTTCCGACCTTCACGCGGGTGACGGCGCATTTCGGCTGGCGCGCGACCGTGCTGGTGATCGCCGTGGTGGCCGCGGTCCTGATCCCGGTGGTCGCGCTGCTGATGCGCGAGCGGCCGCAGGATGTGGGGCTCGTGCCCTACGGCGAGACGGGTACGCCGAAGCCGGCCCCGGCTCGCGCGATCGGCAACCCCATCATGCACTCGCTGCGCACGCTCGCCGAGGCGGCGCGCCGGCGCGACTTCTGGCTGCTCGCCGGCAGCTTCTTCTGCTGCGGCGCGTCGACCAACGGGCTGATCGGCACGCACCTCATCCCGGCCTGCTTCGACCATGACATTCCGGCGGAAACCGGCGCCTGGTTGCTCGCCGCCATGGGCATGTTCAACATCCTCGGCGCCACCGCCTCGGGCTGGCTGAGCGATCGCGTCGACAACCGCGTGCTGCTCGCGGTCTATTACAGCCTGCGCGGCCTCTCGCTCGTCTACCTGCCGTTCTCGTTCGTCTCGTTCTACGGCCTCGGCTTGTTCGCGGTGTTCTACGGCCTCGACTGGATCGCCACCGTGCCGCCGACCGTGCGGCTGATCGGCACGTCGTTCGGGCGCGAGAAGTCCGGCATCGTCTACGGGTGGGTCTTCGCGGCGCACCAGATCGGCGCCTCCGCGGCGGCCTATTTCGCCGGCCTCATGCGCGCCGACCTCGGCAGCTATTTGCAGGCCTTCATCCTGTCGGGCCTGATCTGCGTATCGGCCGCCGTGATGGTGATGTTCATCGGCGTCGACTGGCGCCGCGGGCGGCCGGTGGCGGCGGGTGCGGCGTAAGGCTTGGTTGGGCCCATCTCGAAATCGAGAGATGGGCGCTGATAGCATGGCGGCGCCGCCCACGGATCGGCTTTTAATGGCGGCCGAACTCACCCGCGAATTGATCGAGCAGGCTTTCGATCGAATGGGCGAATTGGCGGCGAAACGCGGGCTGGTCATCGAGATCGCAGTTTATGGCGGCTCGTGCTTGGTGCTCGCGAGTGATATCCGCAATGCGTCTGCCGCGATCTGAGGCTCTTCTGGGGGATGGGTTCCGGCGGCGCCGGCTCGCGCCTGGGTGCATCGATACGCCGCTTGCGAAGCTCGGCGCGCCCTATGTCCTGGGCAAGGTCGATCAATTCGCCCGACGCGAATTTCTCGATGAGCTCGTCATCGGGAAGGCCGCCAAAGTGCTTCGCCAGACTTTCGTAGGGAACCGCCGTCCCTTGCCGCTCCGCGGCCGCGTCGACGTCGCATTCTACTGCATCGGCGGCACGATCGCCCAGCCGAACGTCTGCGCCCCGCGCCCCCAGCGCCAGGGCAGGGTGAGCGGCGGCTGCACCTGTGCGCCCGCGGCGAAACGCGCGTACTCCGTCGGCATGGCGCCGCCGCCGTCCCACACCACGACGGCGCCGTGGCGCTTGAGATCCGCCAGATCGATCCATGGCGCGCGCTCCGGCTTTCCCTCGATCAGGGTGCGCGGCCGTTCCGGCGAGTAGCGGCTGACATTGCCGCCGAGCCACATGGTGGCGATCACGTAGCGCAGCGGCTCGCCGGTCGCTGCGCGAAAGCGCGTCGAGATCGCGGCGCCGAGCCGGTCGCCGGGAAAGATCGCGGCGCGGTACTTGTGGAAGAACGGCAGCATGCCGTTGTCGACGACGAAGGCGACCGCATAGAGCGCCGTCACGGTGCCCCAGGTGAGCACGATCCGGGCGAGCTGCGGCCGCTCGATGAGCGCCCGCGTCGCCATCACGAGCCACAGGCCGAGAAAGAGCCACAGCGGATAGCCCCACATGGTGATGAGGCCGCGGCCGCTGATCAGCGAGCCGGCGATCAGGAGTCCCGCCGGGCCGAATGTGAGCAGGGTCACGATCCGCAGGTCGAAGGCGTCGGCCGCCGGCGCCTGCGCCGCCGGCCGCGGCACCACCAGCGGCAGCGCGATCAGGGCGGCGGGCACGAGCCAGAATACTTGGCCGATCACGAACGTGAAGGGATGCAGCACGTGATCGAGCAGGCCGCGCACCGGCGCGGCGCGCGCCTCGGCATAGTGGAAGGGCAGGAAATCGTTCTGCACCAGCCAGACGAGATGCGGTGCCGCAACCGCGAACGCGATCAGCGCCGCGAGGTAGGGGCCGGCGGTCTCGAGCGCCGGCCGCGCGTCGCGGTCGATCAGGACGAAAAGCGCGAGCGGCGCCGCGAGCATCACCACGAAATATTTCGCCCACAGCGCCATGCCGAGCGCGAACCCGAGCAGCGCCCAGTCGCGCCAGCGGCCGGTGCGCAGCGCGCCGTGGAACGTGAGCCCGGCGAGCGCCCAGAACGGCAGCTGGATCACGTCGTGATTGAACTTGGCGGCGGTGAAATTGAAATAGTGCAGCCCGTCGACGATCAGCACCGCCGCGAGCGCGCCGAGCGGCCCGATCAGGCGGCGCGCCAGCATCCATACGAGCGCGAACGCCGCCAGCACCGTGATCTCGGCAATGAGGTAATAGACCGCATCGATCCCGACGAGCCGATAGGCGATCTCGATGATCCACCAGGGCAGCGGCGGCAGCTTGTCGTAACCGAGCTGCCACTCGCGGCCGTAGGTCAGCGCCTCGATGAGGTCGAGCGGCAGGTTGGGGTAGAGTGCGCTCGGCAGCGAGGTCCACAGCGCCGCGTGCAGCACGGCGAACGCCGCAAAGCCTTCGCGAGGGCGCTTCTCGAGCCGGTCGAGGAGGGTGGCGATCATCGCGTGCGGGTCGGAACCGTGAGGTTCATCGGCAGGTCCATTGGCAGCTTCATCGACTTGCCTCGGAGCGGGGGAGCATGAGAAGGTGGGGACGGCTTCCGGTCAAGTTGCGGTCCCGAGTTGCGATCCTGCGCGAACGGTGCCTGATTGCGCTTGCGTCGCGGTCGATCGAACGTAAACATGCGGCGCCGGCCGCGCGAATCGGCGCGATCACGCCCAGCCTGAGCGGCCTGACGCAGCGAAAGCCAGCGTGGAGTAGCGGATGGGACGCCTGAGCGCCGTTTTTGTGGCCATTTGCATTGTGCTGATCGCCTGCTCGGTCGGCGCCGTGCTCTATCTTCGCTTCGGCCTCAGCGGCACCGAGTCCTCGATCGTCGCCCTCACGGCGCTGACCGGGCTCGCGCTCTACAACGCCGTCACCACCCGGCTGAGCGATCGCAGCGATGTCAGCGGGCAGATCGGTGACCTGGCACGCGGGATCGCCGACCTCGCGCGCCAGGTGGCCGAGCTCGGCCGCCGGGTCGCGGCGATCGAGGGCAAGGCGCAGGCCGTGGTCGAGAAGACGCTCGCCGTGACGCAGCCCATCAATGCGGAAATCGGCGAGGTCGGCGGCCTCATCCAGCAGATGGCCGAGACCATCGCGGCGCACGACTCGCAACTGAAAGGGCTCACGCCCGCGACTGCGACGCCGCCGCCGCCTCCGCCCGCGGCCGAACCCGCACTTGCAGCGGCGCCGAGCGTCGCGCCCGTGCCGGTCGCCCCGGCGTCCGATATCGCGCACGCGCCGCCGCCGGTGCCGCCCCCGCTGCCGGTGATGCCGGTCGCGCCGGCGCCCGTCGATGCGGCCATCGCGGCTCCGCCGCCACTGCCGCCGATACCGCCGCCCGCCGAGCCACCCGTTCTTGCGCCGCCCCCCACGCCGCCACTCGCACCCGCCGCGATCGCGGAGGCGAAGCCTCCCGAGCCCGTGGCCCCGCCGGTGGTTGCCCCATCGATCCCGCCCGTACCGGTCGCCGCGCCGTCGCCGCCGGCAGCACCATTACCAACCCGCATCGCGGCAGGGCGTTTCCACGGCATGGAGCCCGACGCCGTCGTCGGAATGATTCGCGACGCGGTCGACAACAACCGGGTCGATCTCTTCCTGCAGCCGATCGTGACGCTGCCGCAGCGCAAGGTGCGCTACTACGAGGCGGTCGCCCGCCTGCGGGTCGGCGACGGCGAGCCGCTCACCGCGACGGATTTCCTGCCCTATGCGGAAGCCGGCGGGCTGATGCCCAAGATCGACAACCTGATGATGTTCCGCTGCGTGCAGGTGGTGCGCCGGCTGCTGGCGAAGAACCGGGACATCGGCCTGTTCTGCAACCTGTCGACCTTGACGCTGGTCGATTCCGAGACTTTTCCGCAGTTCACCGAGTTCATGGAGGCGAACAAGGCGATCGCGCCGGCGCTGGTGTTCGAGGTCACGCAGGCCGCGTTGCGCGGCATGGGGCCGATGGAGAACGAGAGCCTCGCGGCGCTCGCTCAGCGCGGCTACCGCTTCTCGCTCGACAACGTCACGGATCTGCGCATCGAGCCGCGCGATCTCGCCGAGCGCGGCTTCCGCTTCGTCAAGGTCGCCGCGCCGCTGCTGCTCAACCGCAGCGGCATTACGCTCTCCGACATCCATCCGCAGGATTTCGCCGGGCTCCTGTCGCGCCACGGCGTCGAGCTCGTCGCCGTCAAGATCGAAACCGAGGCGACCGTTGTCGACCTCCTCGACTACGACGTGAAGTTCGGCCAGGGCTTCCTGTTCTCGCCGCCGCGGCCGGTCCGTCCCGAGGTGATGCAGGGGATCGGCGACCGCGGTGACGTGATTGGCGACGCGCCGACGGCCTCGACCGCGCCCGCGCCGCTGCCGGCAGCGATGTCTGGTGGCGGTGCGCCGCCAGTGGCTGTGCGCGGGGTCTCCTCGCTCGCCCAGCTCGCGCGCGGCGCGAGCGCGCGCAACTGAAGCCGGGCGTCGGTGCAGCCCTGATCGAGCGCATGTCCGCGCCCGCTTTCATCGAGCATGTCGCGCCGCTCGCCGCGAGCTACGACGTCATCCTCTCCGACGTCTGGGGCGTCGTCCACAACGGCGTCGCCGCGACCTTGCCGGCATGCGACGCGCTGGCGCGCTTCCGCGCCGGCGGCGGCACCGTGATGCTGATCACCAATGCGCCGCGCGCCGCCGCCGTGGTGCGCGAGTTCATCGACAAGCTGCACGTGCCGCACGACGCCTATGACGGCATCATCAGCTCGGGCGACGTGACGCGCGACGTGATCGTGCGCCGCCGTGGCGAGACCGTCTTCCACATCGGGCCGAAGCGCGACGTCTCGGTCTTCTCCGAGCTCGGCATCGAGGCTTTCGCGCCGCCCGAGAGCGCCGACTACGTGGTCTGCACCGGGCTCTTCGACGACGATCGCGAGCAGCCGGAGAACTACCGTCCCCTGCTCACCCAGCTGCTGAAGCGCGGCCTCCTGATGGTCTGCGCCAACCCGGACCTCGTGGTCGAGCGCGGCGATCGGCTGGTCTATTGCGCCGGCGCGGTCGCGGACCTCTACGCCTCGCTCGGCGGCAAGGTGCTCTATGCGGGCAAGCCGCACGCGCCGATCTACGAGATGGCGCTCGCCCGGGCTGCGGCGGTGCGCGGGCAGATGCCGGCGCTCGATCGCGTGCTGGCGATCGGCGATTCGGTGCGCACCGATCTCACCGGGGCGAACTCCTTCGGCATCGACTGCCTGTTCGTCACCGCCGGCATCCATGCCGAGGAGCTGGGCGGGCGGGAGAACCCCGACGCCGCCCTGCTGCAGAAGATTTTTGCCGGCGCGAAGAGGTACCCCAAAGCCGTGATGCGCCGGCTGGTATGGTGATCCCACCCTGAAACGCAAATGGCCGGGATGTCCCGGCCATTTTTGAGCTCGGAAGCAACGCCGTGCGGCGGATCAATCCGGAAATACGGCCTCGATCTTGCTCTGCAGGGTCTGCGCGTTGAACGGCTTTACGATGTAGTTGTTGACGCCCGCCTTCTTGGCGGCGATCACGTTCTCGGTCTTCGATTCCGCCGTCACCATGATGAACGGGGTCTTCGACAGGCTCGGATCGGCGCGTACTTCCTTGAGCAGCTCGTAGCCGGTCATCGGCTCCATGTTCCAATCGGAGATGACGAGCCCGTAGCGTTTCTCGCGCATGCGCGCGAGCGCGGCCGAGCCGTCCGCCGCATCGTCGATGTCGCCAAAACCGATCTGCTTGAGCAGGTTGCGAATGATGCGGATCATGGTGTTGTAGTCATCCACCACCAGCACCGGCATCGAAAGGTCGACCGACATATGTCCCAGCTCCGTTACGCCTCATTCGAGCGAGCGCCGACGCGCCCGTTGTTTGCCCTTGCTGCGCGGACAGATCCCAACGCCCGAACGTCCCCAGGCTCGTTCCAATTGCGCCGAAGCTAGCAAGGGCCCTTGAACATCCGGTTAAAGCTCTACGATTGCCGTGTGCTTGACGCTGGGGCGACTTGTCGAGCCACGCCCCTTTGTGGCCCGAAACGGCACGACGAAATAGATTAACCATGATTGCGCGATCCAGGTCATACGTGTCGCCGACGCGCCCGGTGAGCCGCGCGCGACATCGCTTGACTTGTCCCGATACGAAACGCAAGGGTCCACCGCGACATCGAGAGTTCCCGCATCCATTCCGGCAACCATGCCCGACCGTTCGTCCGCACGGCCACCCTTCATCGTCGTCCACGGTGACCTCGAGCGCGCACGCGCGCCGGCGGATCACGCGCTCGACGGCAGCGTCGTCGCGATCGGCAATTTCGAGGGCGTTCATCGCGGGCACCGGGCGGTGATCGATGTCGCCCTGGCGCGTGGCCGCGAGCTCACCCGCAAGACCGCGGTGCTGACCTTCGAGCCACACCCGCGTGCCGTCTTCCGGCCGGACGAGCCGGTTTTTCGCCTGAGCGATGAGCGCACCAAGCTGCGCCTCCTCGCCACCACCGGCCTCGACGGCGCGATCGTGATGCGCTTCGACGCCGCGCTGGCGGCCCTGTCGGCCGAGGACTTCGTGCGGCGCATCCTGGTCGAGCGCTTTTCGCTTGCCGGCGTCGTCGTCGGCTTCGACTTCCATTTCGGCAAGGGCCGCGCCGGCTCGCCTGATTTTCTCGCCGCCGCCGGCCGTACGCACGGCTTCACGGTCGACGTCGTCCCGCCCTTCGCCGACGGCGGCACGCGCATCTCCTCCGGCAAGATCCGCGACGCGCTCGCGGCCGGCGAGGTCGAGGCGGCGGCGGAGCTGCTCGGCTACCCGTGGTTCGTGAGCGGCGAGGTCGTGCATGGCGACAAACGCGGCCGCGAGCTCGGCTTTCCGACCGCCAACGTGCGGCTCGACCCCGCCTGCGGGCTCAAGCACGGCATTTACGCGGTACGCGTCGGGCTCGAGGGCCAGCGCTACGACGGGGTCGCGAGCTTCGGCCGCCGGCCGATGTTCGACAACGGCGTGGTGCTGCTGGAGATTTTCCTGTTCGACTTCGACCGCGACCTCTACGGCAAGACCCTCGATGTCGCCTTCATTCACTGGATCCGGCCGGAGCTCACCTTCGCGTCCGTCGACGACCTGATCCGCCGGATGGACGAGGATTGCGGCCTCGCCCGCGCCGCGCTCGCGCGCGCGGGCGACGCTTTCCCGCCGGTTTAGCCGGCGGCAGCAGCCGCGAATCGAACGGCGTCTCGATGATCTCCGCGATCTTGATGCGGGCCGCATCGATATGGACCGGATTCAAGAGCCAGTTGAACGTTGCAGGGAGGAGGGCCGACGGCACCTGCAGCAATGCGGTTCTGCCTTCTGCAAGCCAGCGATCTCCCACGGTGCGGGTGAAAGTTGGGTCCTTCTGCCGCCCGATCGGCAGATCGAGGCCGCCAACCGTCTCCGATGCGATGTCCTCGGTCACATCGACGGCGAGCAACTGAAACGTGTCGGGAAGCTCGGCCGCGTCCACCTCGAGATGGACCAGCAGCTCGATGAGCGCCACAGCGGGATGGTCGGCGAGATAGACGATCCGGCGGCCGCGCGAATGCCAGCGCGCGCCGGCGAGCAATCCACCCTGGCCGGTCAGATCGGCAAAATCGGAGACGCGCCAGAGCCGCATGGCGCCCGTTCAGGCGAACATGCCGTGCTCGATCTGGTAGAGCATCTCTTCAACCTGCCGCGCGCCCGACTCGCTGGCGAGAAATTCGACCGGCGTCCGGCCGCCGAGTAGCTGCTTCGGCTTGCGCAGCCAGCGATGTGCCTTGGCGGGACTGCCGAACACGCGATCGGCAAGGGTGGCGATGCGTTGCAGCCGCAGCGCCTTGTCGGTTTCCTCGACCGTCAGCGGTTCATCGGCGGCAGCCCGCCGCGCCAGGGTTCGTTTCGGCACGACGAGGGTCCAAATCTCCTCATCCGAGTAACCGTGCCGCGCAAGATCAGCAAGCGCCGCCGGGGTCGCGCGCACCGCCGCAACACCGGGGAGGCCGTCTGGTGAGATTGCCGTCACTACGGTCGGATCGGGCGCATAGTGGCGTGCCTCCTCGGAGAGGCCGGGAGCATGGGCCGCCTTGCGGAGGGGCCTGAACTCGGTTTGCGCATGCCATTTGCCCAAATTATCTGGCAATATGGCACAGCCGGCCCGCCCGTCCAGGGTGGACCATCGCTTTTGCCCGGTGGCCCTCACGCGCCTTCCCGCGGCCGCCTTCGTCTGCTACACCCCCCGCCATGATGGCGTCTGCCCCACATGCGTCGGTCATCGGGTCGTTCGCGCGGCGAATTATAGGCCCGGCTTCCGCGTGACCTCGGGGTCGGCGGAAGACCGGGACTGCCGAGCCTTTCACGCCATCCCAAAGCCTGAGATACCGCCGTCATGACCGACGCCGAACGCGACTACAGCCAGACTCTGTTCCTGCCCAAGACCGATTTTCCCATGCGCGCCGGGCTGCCGCAGAAGGAGCCCGAGATCCTCGCGCGCTGGGAGAAGCTCGGCCTCTATGCGCGTCTGCGCGCGGATGCCAAGGGCCGGCCGAAATTCGTCCTGCACGACGGGCCGCCCTATGCCAACGGCAACATCCATATCGGCCACGCGCTCAACAAGATCCTCAAGGACGTGGTGACCCGGTCGCAGCAGATGATGGGCTTCGACTCGAACTACGTGCCGGGTTGGGACTGCCACGGCCTGCCGATCGAATGGAAGATCGAGGAAGAGAACTACCGCTCGAGGGGCAAGCCCAAGCCTGATCTCTCCGACCCAGCCGCGCTGGTCGCGTTCCGCAGGGAATGCCGCGCTTTTGCGAGCCATTGGATCGACGTGCAGCGTGGCGAGTTCAAGCGGCTCGGCGTCGAGGGCGACTGGGCGCATCCCTATTCGACGATGGACTACTTTGCCGAGGCGCAGATCGCCCGCGAGCTGATGAAGTTCGCGCAGAACGGCACGCTCTACCGCGGCTCGAAGCCGGTGATGTGGTCGGTGGTGGAGAAGACCGCGCTCGCTGAAGCCGAGATCGAGTACGAGGATTACGTCTCGGATACGGTCTGGGTGAAGTTTCCGGTAAAGGGCTTCCGACCCGAGACGAAAGATGGAAAGCCCGTTGTGCGGCCGATGTTGCCGGGCAACCTGGCAGTCGTAATCTGGACCACCACGCCGTGGACCATCCCAGGCAATCGCGCGATCAGCTTTAACCCGAAGGTCTCCTATGGGATCTACCTGATCAAAGACGCGCCGTCGGACAATTGGGCGAAAGTGGGCGATTATCTCTTGCTCGCCGATCCACTTGCGCTCGACGTCATGAAGCAGGCTCGCGTTCTTGCGTACGAACGGAAAGCCAGTCTCACGGCGGACGATTTGGCCGCGCTGGAATGTGATCATCCATTGCGCAACGTCATCAACGGATATGGGTTCACCGTGCCGCTGCTCGCGGGCGATCACGTCACCGCCGATGCCGGAACTGGCTTCGTGCATACGGCGCCCGGGCATGGCCGCGAGGACTTCGACATCTGGATGGCGAATGGGCGCGAGCTTACTGCGCACGGCATCAACACGGCGATCCCGTATACGGTCGACGGCGATGGCTTCTTCACCGACCAGGCGCCGGGCTTCGCAGGCAAGCGCGTCATCACCGACAAGGGCGCGAAGGGCGACGCCAACGAGGCGGTGATCAAGGCGCTGGTCGATGCCGGCATGCTGATCGCGCGCGGCCGCCTCAAGCACCAGTATCCGCATTCATGGCGCTCCAAGAAGCCGGTGATCTTCCGCAACACGCCGCAGTGGTTCATTGCGATGGACAAGCCGATCGTCGATGACGCTGTCGCCAAAGGCGGGCGAAGCGACGCCGTTCTTCGAACGGCTATGCCTGACACGCTGCGCGAGCGCGCTTTCACGGCGATCAAGGCGACGCGCTGGGTGCCGGCGGCGGGGCAGAACCGCATCACCGGCATGATCGAGAGCAAGCCCGACTGGGTGGTGTCGCGCCAGCGCGCCTGGGGCGTGCCGATCGCGGTCTTCGTGCGCGAGAAGGGCGACGGCTCGGTCGAGATCCTCGAGGATGCGCGCGTCGACAAGCGCATCACCGACGCCTTCGAGCAGGAGGGTGCCGACGCCTGGTATGCGGCGGGGGCGCGCGAGCGCTTTCTCGGCGAGCTTGCCAACGAGCCGTGGCAGAAAGTTGATGACATTCTCGACGTCTGGTTCGACTCCGGCTCGACGCACGCCTTCGTGCTGGAAGACCCGGTGCATTTTCCCGGCCTCGCCGGCATCCGCCGCAAGAAGGACGGGGGGCCCGATACGGTGATGTATTTGGAGGGTTCGGACCAGCACCGCGGCTGGTTTCATTCCTCGTTGCTGGAATCCTGCGGCACCCGCGGCGTCGCGCCGTTCGACGTTGTGCTCACGCATGGCTTCGTGCTCGACGAGAACGGGCGCAAGATGGCGAAGTCGGAAGGCAACGTGGTGGCGCCACAGGATGTGATGAAGCAGTCGGGCGCCGATATTCTGCGGCTATGGGTATGCGCCTCCGACTATGCCGACGACCTGCGCATCGGTCCGGAGATCCTCAAGACGACGGTCGAGACCTATCGCAAGCTGCGCAACACGCTGCGTTGGATGCTCGGCAGCCTCGCCTATTTCGAGCCGGCGGACAGCGTCGCGCATGCGGACATGCCGGAGCTCGAGCGACTAATGCTGGATCGTCTCGCCGAGGTCGACGCGCTGGTGCGCCAGGCCTACGCGAACTTCGACTACAAGCGCATCATCGCGGCGCTCAACCAGTTCATGACGGTCGACATCTCCGCCTTCTATGTCGACGTGCGCCGCGACGTGCTCTACTGCGATCCGATCTCGTCGACGACGCGCAAGGCCGCGCTGACCGCGCTCGAGCACATCTTCCGCACGACCGTGTGCTGGCTCGCGCCGATCCTGCCGTTCACCGCCGAGGAAGCGTGGCTCGCGCGCTACCCCGACCCGCAGGGCTCGGCGCACAGCTCGGTGCATTTGGAGCAGTTCCAGCCGGTGCCGGCGGCCTGGCGGGACGGCGCGCTGGCGGGGAAATGGCATAAGGTGCGTGAGGTGCGGCGTGTCGTCACCGGCGCGCTCGAGCTCGCGCGCGCCGACAAGAAGATCGGCTCGTCGCTCGAGGCCGGCCCGGTCATCTACATCTCGGATCCGGCACTGCTCGCGGCCCTCGACGGCGTCGACATGGCTGAGGTCGCGATCACGTCCGGCATCACGGTGGTACGGGGCGAGGGGCCGGCGGATGCCTTCCGCCTCGGCGACGTCGCCGGCGTCGCGGTCGAGTTTCGGCCCGCCGAGGGGCGCAAGTGCGCGCGCTCCCGCAAGCTCTCGCCTTTGGTCGGCACTGACCCGGAATATCCCGACGTCACCCCCCGCGACGCGCAGGCGCTGCGGGAATGGGACGCACTGCGCCGGGCGGCCGAGTAAATGACCGTATCAGAATACCTCTATGGGCGGTTGACTGCCTTCGGCGTGGTAGTCGCCGCGCTGACGGCAGCGGCCGACCAGGCGCTCAAGATCTGGCTGGTGCGCGGCTTCGACCTCGCGGCCTATGTCGCGGCCCACGGCCCGGTGCGCCTCGGGCCGTTCATCGATCTCGTGCTGGTGTGGAATCCGGGGATCAGCTACGGCCTGTTTCCTCAGGTCGGCCCGCTCGGCCAGTGGGCGCTGCTGGCGGTCAAATTGATCGCGGTGGTCCTGCTGTGGATGTGGCTGTCGCGTGCGCCATCGCGCCTCACGGCGCTCGCCCTCGGGCTGATCATCGGCGGCGCCATCGGCAATGCCATCGACCGGGCCGTCTACGGGGCGGTCGCGGATTTCGTGCTGTTCCACATCACGACAGCGACCTGGACCTTCAATTGGTACGTTTTTAACCTTGCGGATGCTGCCATTGTCGCCGGCGTGATTGGGCTCCTTTACGAATCGACCCTTGCTGGGACATTGGGAAAGGCGCCGCAAAAGCGCCCCGATCCGTGATATAGATGCCCGTGATGGGGCCGCTAGCGCATATCCCGGCGAAGTGGTTGCCGGTCCGACGAAAAGGATATGCGCCAAATTGAGTGCGCCACGACGCGCTTTGGCGAAACGGGGAACGCCATGAGTCATTCGCAGATCCGAAACGGCTTGCGCCGCCGCCTGGTCGCGACCTCGGTCGCGGCCCTGTTGCTCATTGCCGGCGGCATCGGTCACGCGCTCGCCCAGGACGATGACGACGAGCTGCCCGACACCAAGTTCTTCAAGAGCATGCTGCGCGGCTTCGGGCTGCGGAACGGCGAGGAGAACAACGGCATCAACTACCAGGAGCGGCCGCCGCTCGTCGTGCCCCCGACGCGCGACCTGCCGCCGCCGCAAACCGATGCGGTCAAGAACAATCCGCAATGGCCCGTGGATCAGGACGAGAAACGCCGCCGCGAGGCCGCCGCCAAGCGCAAGCGCGAGGCCAAGACCTTTTCGTGGGACGATCTCGGCCGCCAGCTCAGCCCCAACGAGCTGCGCAACGGCGCAAGGAGCGCCAAGGATCAGGCCATGCGTCGGAGCGGCGACCAGGTCGAGGACAACCAGCGCCAGTACAAGCCTTCCGAGCTCGGCTACACGGCCGGCCTGTTCGGCAGCATGAAGGACTTCTTCACCGGCAATAACAAGGACGAAACCACCACGTTCGAGGCCGAGCCGCCGCGCGCGAGCCTGACCGATCCGCCTTCCGGCTATCGTTCGCCGTCGCCGGCGCAGCCCTATGGCGTGCACGCGAGCTCGAACCAGCCCAAGGCGATGACGCAGGAAGAGCGCGTCACGCAGGGCGCCGACCAGGGCGACCATTGAGCGCGAGCGCGCGAGCTTGATGCTTCCGCGCTGGGCGCCATTCGCGCCGCGCGGGAGCTTGGCGCATATTCCGGCGAGAGCCTGCCCCGCATCCGGTGCAGGGTGGACGCCGGTTCGGCGATGATGGAAAGTCGGATCATGTTCCGATTCCGCAAGGACGGAACACGGTCCAACCGCGCCATACCCTCGACCACCACCGGGCTACGAACGGACCACTGATGATGACGACGAAATCCACGCTGACCCGGCGGTCGGCTCTTCTCCTCGCGGCGCTGCTGTGGCTCGCGCCGCTCGCCTCGTCGGCTGCGTGCGCTTGGGCCGACGCCGTCGGCGGCCCGGAAGTCGCCGATTTCACGCTCGCCAACGGGCTCGAGGTCGTCGTCATCCCCGACCATCGCACGCCGGTCGTGACCCATATGGTCTGGTACAAGGTCGGCTCCGCCGACGAGACGCCGGGCCGCTCGGGGCTCGCCCATTTCCTCGAGCACCTGATGTTCAAGGGCACGGCGAAGAACCCGGAGGGCAAGTTCTCGCAGACGGTCGCGGCGCTCGGCGGACAGGAGAATGCCTTCACGACCGCCGACTTCACCGCCTTCTTCCAGCGCATCGCGCGCGAGCACCTCGGGCAGATGATGGCGTTCGAGGCCGACCGCATGACCGGGCTCGTGCTGAGCGACGCGAACGTCATTCCCGAGCTCAAGGTGGTGCTCGAGGAATACAACATGCGCATGGCCAACAGCCCCGAGGCGCGGCTCGGCGCGCAGATCAACGCGGCGCTCTATGTCAATAACCCCTACGGCCGGCCGGTGATCGGCTGGCACCACGAAATCGAGGCGCTCACGCGCGCCGACGCGCTCGCGTTCTATCACCGCTTCTACACGCCGAATAACGCGGTGGTGGTGATCGCCGGCGACGTCACGGCCGACGAGGTCAAGGCGCTGGCGGAGAAGACCTACGCCAAGGTGCCACGTGTCGCCGAGCCGCCGCCGCGGTCGCGGCCGCAGGAGCCGCAACCGGCCGGGCCGCGTACCGTGATGCTCGCCGATCCGCGCGTCGCCCAGCCGAGCCTGCAGCGCAGCTACCTCGTGCCTTCCTATGCGAAATCGAGGAAGGACGCCGCCGCGCTCGAGGTGCTAGCCCACGTGCTCGGCAGCGGCTTGACCTCGCGGCTTTACCGCGCCCTCGTCATCGATGCGCATCTCGCCGTGAATGCGGGCGGCTTCTATCAGGGTTCGGCGCTCGACGACTCGGCGCTCGGCGTGTTCGCGATGCCGCAGCCCGGCGTCGCCTTTCCGGCGATCGAGGCGGCGATCAACGACGTCATCGCCGAGCTGATCAAGAACGGGGTCGGCACCGACGAGCTCGAGCGCGCCAAGACCCACATGATCGCGCAGGCGGTCTATGCGCAGGACAACCAGGCGGCGCTCGCGCGCTGGTACGGCACCGCGTTGTGCACCGGCCTCACCGTCAAGGACGTGCAGGCCTGGCCCGACCTCATCCGCTCGGTCACCGCCGAGCAGGTGCGTGCCGCCGCCCGCACCTGGCTCGACGCCCGCCGCTCCGTCACCGGCTACCTGGTCAAGGAACTTCCGCAGGAGAAACACTCGTGATGTTCGCCATGAAGCTTACGATGCCCACGCTGCCGCGGTTCGCCGCCCGCGCTGCCGCCGGCGCCGCCCTCCTGCTCGCCGCCGCGGCGCCCGCCTGGGCGACCAAGATCGATCGCGTGGTGAGCCCGGGCGGCATCGAGTTCTGGCTCGTCCAGGAGCCGACCGTGCCGCTGATTGCCATGGATTTCGCCTTCATCGGCGGCACTACCCAGGATCCAGCCGACAAGCCGGGCGTGGCCAGCCTCGTCGCCGGGACGATCGACGAGGGATCGGGCAACCTGCCGTCGGCCGCCTTCCACGAGGCGCTGGAGGCGAAGGCGATCGAGCTCAGCTTCTCGGCGACGCGCGACTATTTCTCCGGGCAGCTGCGCACCCTGGTCGAGAACAAGGACACGGCTTTCGAGCTGATGCGCACGTCGATCAACGCACCACGCCTCGACCCGGCCGATCTCGAGCGCATCCGCGGCGAGACCTACGCGATCCTACGCCGCGAGAGCACGAGCCCGAACGACATCGCGAGCGACAACTGGTGGGCGACCGCGTTCGCGGGCCAGCCTTACGCCCACCCGCTGCGCGGCACGCCCGACAGCGTCAAGCGCATCACCGCCGACGACATGCGCGCCTACATGAAGAACGTGTTCGCCCGCGACAACCTCAAGGTCGGCATCGTCGGCAACATCGATGCGGCGAGCGCCGGCGCGCTCGTCGACAAGGTCTTCGGCGCGCTGCCGGCGCACGCAAACCTGAAACCGGTGCCGGATGTGGCCCCGCAGGGCCTCGGGCGCGTCATCAAGGTCGATCTCGACGTGCCGCAGTCGGTGCTGCTGCTCGGCGGCGCCGGCATCCCGCGCAAGGATCCCGACTTCATGGCCGCCTTCCTGGTCAACCACATCCTCGGCGGCGGCTCGCTTTCGTCGCGCCTCTACAAGGAGGTGCGCGAGAAGCGCGGGCTCGTCTACTCGATCTACTCGGCGCTGGCCCCGCTCGATCACACCTCGCTGTTCATGACGTCGACCGCGACGCGCGGCGAGGCCGCCGACGAGACGCTCGCCCTGACGACGAAGGAAATCCACCGTCTCGCCGAGAGCGGCCCGACCGAGGAGGAGCTCGCCAAGGCGAAATCCTATCTCAAGGGCTCGTTCCCGCTGCGCTTCGACACCTCCAGCAAGATCGCCGCGCAGCTCGTGCTGATGCAGGTCGAGGATCTCGGCATCGACTACATCGACAAGCGCAATGGCCTGATCGACGCGGTCACGCCGGCCGACGCCAAGCGCGTCGCCAAGCGCCTGCTCGACGGCAACCTCCTGGTCGCCATGGTCGGGCGCGAGCAGCCGGCGGTCGCCAAGGGCGACCCTGGCGCGAGCCCTGGACCGAGCGGGCCACCCTCGATGGTGAAGGCGCACTGACCCGATCCATCGGATTCGGTCTATCAATGCGGCATCGGCCGGCCCGCGGAGCGGACCGGCCGATGCAATTCTGCGGACAGGTGATCTAACTTACTTGCATTTGGCGTCGAGGCCGGAGAACAGCGCGGCGTACTGCTTGCCTTCCGCCGAGTTCTCGTCGACCGAGTCGAGACCATCCATGATCTTGCCGTAGTCCGGACCGAGCTGCTGCATGAGCTTGTCGGCCTGATCGCCGAGGGTCTGCATCTTCTTCTGGTCTTTCTCGTCGACCTGCGACATCTGTTGGTTGATCTTGTTGAGATCGCAATAGGTCTTCACCTTGGCGGGGTCGGCGGAGATCTTGTCGAGGACGGCTTTCACCTCTGCGAGTTTTGGCTTCGGCGCCTTCGGCGCGTTGGGGCCGCCCATCTGGCCCTGCGCAAATGCCGGCGTGGCGGCGAGGACGGCGGCGGCGATGACGAGTTTCAGGTTCATGAAAAATCTCCCTGGATAGATTGAAGGCGATTGGCACTCGGGGAGGGGCAGCCTAGGGCGGTTGAAACGCCCGTGCAACGCGCCGCCCGCCTTATTTTTCGGCATGGGCGTCATGAGTTTGCCAAAGAACGGGACAAGCCGGCAGCGCGCGAATAGATTTGAAATACCAGAATCAACGCCATGATCCGCGTCACCGACCACATCACGCTCGATGAGAGCGAGCTTGCCGAAAGCTTCATCCGCGCCTCCGGCCCGGGCGGGCAGAACGTCAACAAGCTTTCGACCGCCGTGCAGCTGCGCTTCGACGTGCGCCGCTCGCCCTCGCTCACCGACGAGGTGCGCGGGAGGCTCGAGCGCCTGGCGGGGAGGCGGCTCACCCGCGACGGCGTGCTCGTCATCACGGCGCAGAGCCATCGCACCCAGGAGCGCAACCGCGCCGACGCGCTCGATCGCCTGCTCGAGCTGATCCGCGCCGCCGCCGTGCGGCCGGTGCCGCGCCGGGCCACCAAACCCACCAAGGCGTCGCGCGCGCGAAGGCTCGAGTCGAAGAAGCGGCGCGGCGGCATCAAGGCGATGCGGCAGGGTCGGGCGCCGATGGATTGACCGAGTGGCGAATAGGGAATGGGAATAGGTCGCGGCCCATTCGCCGTTCGCTACTCGCCATTCGCCCCTGTAAGATCGCGCAGCCGAGGCCCTGAGTCGCCAAACCTGATGCCCGTTCGCCAGCTCGATCCCGCTCTGATCAACCGCATCGCCGCCGGCGAGGTGGTCGAGCGTCCGGCGAGCGTGGTCAAGGAGCTGATCGAGAATGCCCTCGATGCGGGCGCAAAGCGCATCGAGGTGATGACCGAAGGCGGCGGCCGTCGCCTCATCCGCGTCAGCGACGACGGCGACGGCATGAGCAAGGCCGACCTCGCGCTTGCGGTCGAGCGCCACGCCACCTCGAAGCTCGCGGACGGCGAGGATCTCATGGCGATCCGCACCCTCGGCTTTCGCGGCGAGGCGCTGCCCTCGATCGGCGCGGTGGCGCGGCTCGCGATCGCGACGCGCCATGCCGGCGAGCCACACGGCTGGGCGATCGACGTCGAGGCCGGGGTCAAATCGATCGTCAAGCCGGCGGCGCTCGGCGCCGGCACCCGGGTCGAGGTGCGCGACCTCTTCTTCGCGACGCCGGCGCGGCTGAAATTCCTCAAGACCGACCGCACCGAGGCCGAGGCGATCCGCGACGTGGTGCGCCGCCTCGCCATGAGCCGGCCCGACGTCGCGTTCACGATTGCGGGAGAAGAACGCGCGCCGGTCACCTGGGGCGCGGCGCTGCCCGGGCCGTCGGGGCGGCTCGCGCGGCTTGGCGACGTGCTCGGGCCGGATTTCCGGGCCAATGCGGTCGAGGTCGGCGGCGGCCGCGAAGGGCTCGCGATCGCCGGCTTCGCCGGCCTGCCGACCTACAGCCGCGCCAACGGGCTCGGGCAGTATCTCTTCGTCAATGGCCGGCCGGTGCGCGACAAGCTCATGCTCGGCGCGGTGCGCGGCGCCTATGCGGATCATTTGCCGCGCGACCGCCATCCAGTGGTGGCGCTGTTCGTGACCCTCGATCCGCGCGAGGTCGACGTCAACGTCCATCCCGCCAAGGCCGAGGTGCGCTTCCGCGATCCCGGCCTGGTGCGCGCATCGATCGTGCGCGTGCTGCAGGAGGCGCTGTCGCGCGAGGCCCAGCGCGTCGCGACCACCGGCGGCGCCGCGACGCTCGCCGCGCTGCGGTCAACGCCCGGGTCGGATGTATCAGGGCGTTCGCGCGGCGGCTGGGACTGGCGCAACTCGCCGGCGGCGCCGCCACCGTCGAGCTTTGCTGCGCGCGCGCTCGCCGGCGCCGGCTTCGCCTCCTCGGCGCAGCGCGCCTTCGACGTGGGTGCCCCCTCCGCCGATGTTCGCGTGGTGCCAGCGGACGAGATCGCGCCGGAGGCGGTCGACCGCCCGCTCGGCGCCGCCCGCGCCCAGGTGCACGAAACCTACATCGTGACGCAGACGCGCGACGGCATCGTCATCGTCGACCAGCACGCGGCGCATGAGCGGCTCGTTTACGAGCGCATGAAGGCGGCGCTGGAGCGGACCGGCGTCGCCCGCCAGATCCTGCTGATTCCTGAGATCGTCGAGCTCGACGAGCCCGACGTCGAGCGGCTCGTCGCCCGCGGTGACGAGCTCGCCCGTTACGGTCTCGTCATCGAACCGTTCGGTCCGGGCGCCGTCGCGGTGCGCGAGACGCCGGGCCTGCTCGGCGAGATCGATGCCCGCGCGCTGCTGCGGGATCTCGCCGAGCACATGGCCGAATGGGACGAGGCGCTGCCGCTGGAGCGCCGCCTGATGCACGTCGCCTCCACCATGGCGTGCCACGGCTCGGTGCGCGCCGGCCGCCGCCTCAAGCCGGAGGAGATGAACGCGCTCCTGCGCGACATGGAGGCGACGCCCAACTCAGGCCAGTGCAACCACGGCCGCCCGACCTATGTGGAGCTGAAGCTCGCCGACATCGAGCGGCTGTTCGGAAGGAAGTGAGAGGTCGCCATGCGCTGGGTCTATATCATCATCATCGTCCTGTTCGTGGCCGCGATCATCATCTTCGCGGTCCAGAACCGCGCGCCGGTCACGATGTCCTTCCTCGGATTGGGCGTCCGCGCGCCGCTCGCAATTCTGGCGGCCGTCGTCTACGTCCTCGGCGCGGTCACCGGAGGAAGCCTGTTTGCGCTGCTGCGCAAGTCGGTGCGTGCCAGCAGGGCGCAATGATCCCGTCATTGCGAGGCGCGCGACAACGCGTCGAAGCAATCTCACCCCACGGACTCATGAGCCCGGCGCGCGAGATTGCTTGGCCGCTTCGCTCCTCGCAACGACGGACGGCTTCACGCCCCCTCGTTCGGATCATGATGCAGCTCGCCGACGATCGTAGTGACGCCCGGCTTGCCGTCGACCAATTGATAGCGGCCGTCGCCGTCCCGGCCGAGGCGGCCGGCCTGGCGTAGCGCGTCGAGCGCGCAGGCGACCTCGCGGCCGTCGTCGCTGCCGAGCGACTGCACCACGTCGGTGAAGAACATCGGTCCTGACGACGCCAGCGCCTGCTCGACGGTCTGGAAGCGGGCCGGACCGGCGAAGACGCGCGCGGCGGAGCGCATATAGGTGATATCGTCGGCGCGGTTGAGCGGCTTGGTGCAGTCATAGCCGGTCTTGGCGCCGGTGCGCCGGCCGTTGAGCGAGGGGTCCATGGTCTGGCCCTGCAGGCCCGGCAGCACGACGAGATCCTGGTCCGCCTGGAAGCGCGTGCCGAGCGCCCACTCGACGTGACCGTCGTTCCGGATATCGATGTCGTCGTCGAACACGTACACGGACTTGAAACGCACGACTTCGCGCAGCAGCGCCTCGATCGCGGCGCGCGGCTCGCCGTCGTGGCGCTTGCGGATCGCGACCCGCAGCGTGCCGGCGCCCGCCATCGTGCGCAGGTGCACCGCGACCGGCTCGGCGACGGCCGCGCGCAAGATCTTGAGCGCCTGCGCTTCCGCCCCGAGCCCGATCAGCACGGAGGCGTCCGCCCTGTCGAGCACGAAGGCCGAGCCATGCAGCAGCGTATGGTGCAGCGCGTCGCGCCGCATCGTGATGGCGGTGCAGTGGAAGACCGGGTCCATGTGGATCGCGCCGTAATAGCCCATGTACTCGCCGTACGGCCCTTCCGGCTCGGCATAGCCCCGCTCGTCGAGATAGCCCTCCAGCGTGATCTCGGCGTCGGCCGGCACCAGAATGTCGTTGGTGAGGCTTTTGACTACCGGCGCCGGCTCGCCACGAAAATTCGCCACCAGCGCGAGCTCGTCGACCGGCTGGCGCGTCGTCGCCGCGATGAAATCGAGCGGATGGGCGCCGACCGTGAAAGTGACCGGCAGCCGCTCGCCGCGGGCGACGCAGGCCGTGTAGATGCGCTTGAGATCCGACGGCGCCGTCACATTGGTGCCGGTCTCGTAGCGGTTGCGCAGGCTCAGCCGCCGACAGCCGACATTGCGCCGGCCGGTCGTCGGGTCGATCGTGTAGTCGATCGCCGCGCTCAGATAGCAGCTGCCGTCGAGCGCGTGCTGCGGATGGAACGGCAGCCGGGCGAGATCGACATCCTTGCCGGTGATCTTGATCGCATGCACCGGCGCCTCGTCGGACGGCACCTCGATCAGCGGCTGCATCTGGCCGAGGCGCCTGGAATATTCCGCGTGCAGCTTGTCCTCGCTCGTCCCGAATGCCGCCGCGAGGCGCCGATAGTTGCCGGCGGTCCCGGCCACCATCTCGACGCGCTCCGGGCCGGCCTTCCGAAAAAGCACCGCCTTGTCGGTCGCCTCGATGATGGTGCTCAGTCCGGCGAGTGGCACCGGCTCTTCGTGAATCTCCACCTCCCCGAGATCGATCAGCCGCTCGACGAAGCGGCGCAAACGAAATTTCTCCAAGTCGATCTTGGCCGCGCCGGCAGTGATGTCGTCCATGGTGATCGCTCCCGCGAGCCGTTGTCGGCCCACCATATCGTCTCGCGGCGGCCGGGCGCCAGAGTGCCACTTGTTGATCCCCGCGGGCCGCGATCCTAAGCTGCGCCACCCTCTGGCCGGCGAGGTCGCGACATGGCGGCGGCGAAGCTGATGCGGCGTGTTGCGCTGATTGTGGCTGTCGCGCTTGCCGCCGCGACGACCGCCGGCGCCCGAGCCGAGACCGCGACCATCCGCATCATCGTGCCGCTGCCGGCGGGCGGTGGCGTCGACGTGGTGGCGCGCGAGCTCGCCGAGGTGATCGCGCGCACGACCGGCGCGATCTTCGTGATCGAGAACCGCCCCGGCGCCGGCACGATCATCGGCACCGAGGCGGCGGCACGCGCGGCGCCGGACGGCAACACGCTGCTGCTGGTGCCGAACTCGTTCGTGGTCGCGCCGCAACTGCACAAGGTCAACTACGACGCGCTCACGGGCTTCGCGCCGATCTGCAGCCTGGTCGCGACCCCGACCGTGCTGGTGGTCAACCCGGCGTCGCCGTATCGCACGCTCGGCGCGTTCGTCGCCGCCGCGCAGGCGGCTCCCGGCAGGCTCACGGTCGCGAGCGTCGCCGGCGCCGCGCTGCAGGTGAGCTTCGCGATGCTGCAGGAGGCGGCGCGCATCCAGACGACTTTCGTGTCCTATCCGGGTACGCCGCCCGCCATCACGGCGCTGCTCGGCAATCACGTCGACGCCGCCTATTCCGACTTTCCGACGGTCGCCGAGCAGATCAAGTCGGGTGCGGTGCGCGCGCTCGCGACCGGCGCGCGCGCGCGGCTCGTTTCGCTGCCGGATGTCCCGACCGTCGCCGAGGCGGGATATCCGGGCTACGAGGCCGATATCTGGTACGGCCTGTTCGCGCCGGCGAAGACGCCACGCGCCGTGATCGCGCGCCTTGCGGGCTGGTTCGCGGCCGCGCTCGAGGATCCCGCCGTCAAGGCGAAGCTTGTGCTCCAGGGGCTGCGCCCCGCCGGCCTGTGCGGCACCGCGTTCGGCGACTATGTGCGCCGGCAGTATCAGGCTTATGGCGAGGTCATCCGCAAGGCCAGGATCCGCGCGCCGTGAAGCTGCCTTTCACGCGTCTACCCGTTCGGGTCATGCGGCGTGCAGAAATACGACGACCGTATCGTCGTAGGCCCGCCGCTCCAGCTCGGTGAATCCGTCGGGCGGGGAGACATCGGCATCGGCCGCTTCCTCCACCACGATCAACGCCTCCGGCGTGAGCCAGCCATCGTCACGCAGCGAGGCGAGCGCCGGGCCGGCCAGACCCTTTCGATAGGGCGGGTCGAGAAAAACAAGCCCGAACGGCTCGAGCGGGTGGGCGGCGCCGAGCTTGGTCGCATCGCGGCGAAACACGCGCGTCACCATGCCGAGGCCGAGCGCGTCGACGTTCTGCCGGATCACCGCGCGCGCTTCTGCGCCGTCGTCGATGAACAGTGCAAAGGCGGCGCCACGCGACAGCGCCTCGATGCCAAGCGCACCCGTGCCGGCGAATAGGTCGAGCACGCGCGCACCCGTGACCGGGTCGCCATGGGCGTGCGCCAGGATGTTGAAGACGGACTCGCGCAAGCGGTCGCTGGTCGGGCGGATCGCCTGGCTCCTCGGCGCCGCGAGACTGCGGCCGCGCAGGCGCCCACCGACGATGCGCATCAGCGCTCTCGCGGCCGCGAGGGGCGAGGACCGCCGGAGCGATCCGGACGGCGCGCGCGGCCTCTGCGCGCTTCGCCTTGGCGTACGTCGCCTTTGCGGGCATCGCCTTTGCGGGCATGTCCTTTGTCCGGACGGCTGCCGAAGCGGCTTTGCTTGCGCTCCTCCCGTTCCGGCTTCTTCTCGCCGAAGCGCTCCACCAGGACGCGGCGGCCCATGCGGTCGGTGAGAAGGCCGGCGCGCTTCTGGCCGGTAGGCTCGTCTCGCTCGGCGCCCGACTCATCGCGGCCGCCGCGATAGTGTCGGCGCAGCGGCGCGTCCTCCTGCCGCCAGGCATTGCCGCGCCGCGGGCGGCCGGGCTTCTCCTCGCGCTGCTCGCGACGATGGTCGCGGCCGCGCTCGCCGAGATTATGGCGGTCACCCCGACCATCCCCGCCGCGAAGGTGGTCCTTCCTGCCGCGCCCATCGCGTTCGTGGCGCGGCCTGTCCTCACGGCGACCACGCGCGTCGCGTTCGCGGCGCGGCCGGTCCTCGCGGCGGCCCCACTCGCGCGCGTCGCGGCGTGGCTCTCTCGCCTCGTCCTTCGCGTCGCGCTCGACGATCGGTGCGGAGAAATCGCATTTCGCCTCCGCGATCACCCGCTCGCCGAGCTGCTCGCGCAGCACCCGCGTCCTCACCTCCTCGACCGCGCCTTCGGCGAGGTCGCGCAGCGCAAACGGGCCGAACGAGACCCGGATCAGCCGGTTCACCTGCAGGCCGAGGTGGCCGAGCACGTTGCGCACCTCGCGGTTCTTGCCCTCGCGGATCGCAAAGGTGAGCCAGATGTTGGATCCCTGATCGTGGTCCAGCGTCGCCTCGATCGGGCCGTAGTGGATGCCGTCTACCGTGATGCCGTCGCGCAACTTGTCGAGCTCCTGCTGGGCGACCTTCCCGAGCGCGCGCACGCGGTAGCGGCGCAGCCAGCCGGTCTCGGGCAGCTCGAGCACGCGCGCGAGGCCGCCGTCGTTGGTGAGCAGCAGCAGGCCCTCGGTGCCGATGTCGAGGCGCCCGACCGACAGGAGACGCGGCAGGTGCTTCGGCAGGGCGTCGAAGATGGTCGGCCGGCCCTCCGGGTCGGCGTTGGTCGTCACCAGCCCACGCGGCTTGTGGTAGAGGAAGAGCCGCGTGCGCTCGCGCGCCGGCAGCGGTGCGCCGTCGACGGTGACGCGGTCGTCCGCAGTGACGTTGAGCGCCGCCGAATCGATCACCTTGCCGTTGACGGCGACGCGGCCGGCCGCGATCCATGCCTCGGCCTCGCGGCGGGACGCGAGCCCGGCGCGCGCGATCGCCTTGGCGATGCGCTCGGGATGCGGCTCGGCATGATCGTCGCTCTTGCGGGGCATGGGCTCTTTCAACGATAAGTCGGCCTGATAGCAAAGTTCGCAAGCCAGGACGAGCGTTTGCCCGAGCCTTCTTTCATGGACGTCGCCTTTGCGGAAGCCCGTGCGGCCGGCGCGGCCGCCGAGGTGCCGATCGGCTGCGCGATCGTGCGTCGCGGCGAGGTGATCGCGCGCGCCGGCAACCACACGCTGCGCGACCGCGACCCGACCGCGCACGCCGAGATGCTGGCGATCCGCGCGGCCGCGAGCGCGCTCGGCTCCGAGCGCCTCGTCGACTGCGACCTCTACGTCACCCTCGAGCCCTGCGCCATGTGTGCCGCCGCCATCTCGTTCGCGCGCATTCGCCGGCTCTATTTCGGCGCCGGCGATGCGAAGGGCGGCGCGGTCGAGCACGGCGTGCAGTTCTTCGCCGCGCCGACCTGCCATCATCGGCCGCAGGTCTATGGCGGTATCGGCGAGCAGGAAGCTGCGCGCCTGCTGCGGGATTTTTTCGCCGACAAGCGGAGCTAATCCTCCTCATGGGACCGACTTTGCCGAGCTGCAAAGTTTCATCTCCCGAAGGATCGTGCAGGCTCTTTTCCAGCCGCGCCGACGTCGCGTAGTCTGTCGCGGCGGACATCTCACAGGACGGAACCCCATGATCAAGAAATTCCACGTCCTCTATGTCGGCCAGATCGAGCTCGACAATATCGGCCTCGACGGCACGCCGGCGAACGACCGGCGCTACTCGGACGAGCGCCTGCGCGAGGCCTTCTTCTCGGCGCGCGACGTCGCCCAGGTGATGGACGAGCTCGGCTTCGAGGCGCTGTGGACCGCCGAGCATCATTTCCAGCGCGAGGGCTACGAGGTCTTTCCCAACCTGATCCAGCTCGGCCTGTGGCTCGCGACCCAGACCAAGCGGCTCAAGTTCGGCTGCGCCTTCAACGTGCTGCCGATGTGGCATCCGATCCGCCTGGCCGAGGACTACGCCATGGCCGACATCGTCACCGACGGCCGCGTCATCATGGGCATCGGCCGCGGCTATCACACCCGCGAGGTCGAATCGTTCGGCATGCCGCTCATCGACGCGCAAAAGAACCGCGACCTGTTCGAGGAGCAGCTCCAGCTCCTGCTGACCTGCTTCAACGAGCAGGCGTTCCATCACAAGGGCAGGTTCTACGAGGCGCCGCCGCCGGTCGAGTATCGCGGCTACCAGCTCAAGGACATCACCCTGGTGCCGCGGCCGAAGCACCTGCCGGTCGACATCTGGATGCCGATCGCGAGCGGCAAGACCATCGACATGATGGCGAAGTACGGCCTCAAGGCGATGGTGACGCTCAACGGCGAGAAGATCCTCGACGACGTGCTGCGCGCCTACCACGCCGCCTGCGCCAAATACGGCCGCAACAAGCAGCTCGGCGAGGACATGATCTGGGGCGCCGGCGTCTACCTCGCCGGCAGCCGCGAGGAGGCGATGAGGAAGCTCGAGCCGGCGCACGACGAGCGCTTCAAGTGGTTCGCGCCGTTCGGCTTCGTGCGCTACGCCGACGAGCAGGGCCGCACCTGGGGCTCGCCCGGCGCGCCGGCGCGCACGCCCTCGCTCAAGGACGGCGTCGCCCAGAAGGCCTGGTTCTGCGGCCCTCCGGCCGAGGTGGTCGACGGCATCAAGTCGGTGGCGGCGAAATATCCCGGGCTGGAGCATTTCATGATCCACTGGGCCGAGGGGCTGAGCCCGAAGGAATTCATCGAGCAGCTGCGCTGGTTCGCCAAGGACGTGATGCCGGCGTTCCGGTAGGCTGGGAACAATCTCGCCAATATCTCGTTCGCCGACGCCCTGATCGGCTGCGCCGCTCCGCAGGATTCCAGGCGCAGCGGTGTATTGCGTATCTGACCATTGCGTAATACACTATCGATATGAAGACTCTCACGGTTCGGCTGCCCGAGGAACTCGTCTCGGAAATCGAGGGCGAATCCCGCCGGCGCAAGCTCTCCAAATCGGATGTTGTGCGCGAGCGTTTGAGCGCGGCGCAGCAGGGGCCCGCGCGCGCCTCGCGAGCGGTCGATGCGATCGCGGATCTCATCGGTTCGGTCGACGGTTTGCCGAAGGACTTGAGCGCCCGAAAGAAGAAGTATCTCAAATCGACGCGCTATGGCCGGCACCAATCTCGTTGACGCCGGCTTTCTCGTCGCGCTTCTGAGTCGGCGCGACACCAATCATACATGGGCTGCGAGCCAAGCTGAGGCGCTGCCGCCGCCGTGGGTGACATGCGAGGCGGTACTGTCGGAAGCCGTCCACCTGCTGGGCGGCGGTGGCGCCGCCAGCCTCGCCTCCATGCTGCGTCGCCGGGCCCTGGTCTGCCGATTTCAATTCAGCGAGGATGTCGACGCGGTGCTCAAGCTGATCGACAAGTACGCTGACGTGCCGATGAGCTTTGCCGATGCCTGTTTGGTTCGCATGACAGAGACGTTGAATGACCCGTTGATTATCACAACCGATGCCGACTTTCAGGTGTATAGGAGGCATGGCAGGCAAGCTGTCCCGTGCGCGCTTCCCCGTTGAGGCGAATTATCCGATCAACCTCCCGAGCTTCTCCTTCACCTCGGCTTTGATCGGCTCCGCCGCCCGCAGAATCGCGCTCGCCTGCATGAAATCGAGGGTGCGGAAGATGCCGACGTTCGGCCGCAGCATCAGGTCGGGCGCGCTGTGGCGCAGCTTCTCGCCGATGATCGCGTTCGCCATCACCAGCACCGTGATGACCAGCGCTTCCCACGGATTGGGCAGGTCGCGGCGATCCTCGGCGGGCTCGCCCGAGATGTCCACGGCGACCACCACGTCGGCGAGGCCGCGCAGGTGGTCGAACGGCAGCGGGTTTGTGGCGCCGCCGTCGATCAGCACGCGCTCGCCGATCACCACCGGGCGCATCAGGCCGGGGAGCGCGATCGAGGCGGCGAGCGCCGGCTTGAGCGGGCCGGACGAGATCGGCACCTCGCAGCGGCGGTAGAGGTCCGAGGTCGCGACGGTCAGCGGGATGCGCAGCTCCTCGAAGGTCTCCGGCATCGCCTCGGGCAGGAACTGGGCGCAGAACTTCTCCGCGTCGACGAGGTTCGCGGCGACGAAGCCGGACGATACGAACTCGGCAATGGTTCCGGCTCGCGCCGTCATCAGCCGGCGGAAGATCGCGCTGCGGTCGTGGGCGATGTGGATGACGTGGTGGCGGATGTCGCGGCCGCGCAGGCCCGCCGCATAGGCCGCGCCCATCAGCGCGCCGATCGACGCGCCGGCGATCGCGGTCGGCCGTACCCCCATCTCGTCGAGCGCCTCGATCACGGCGACATGGCCGAGGCCGCGCGCGCCGCCGCCGCCGAGGGCGAGCGCGAAGGTCTTCATGTCGCGCCCGCGGCCTCGGCGAAGCGCCAAGCGGTGGCGGCGAGCGGGGCGACCTGCGCCGCCTTGGCGGGCGCGTGCTCACTGGTCGCAGTGCCGTCGCGCACCCGTCCGACGATGCCCTGGATGATCGCGGCAAGGCGGAAGAAGTTGTAGGCGAGGTAGACCGGCAGATGCGGCCGCGGATCGAGGCCGGTGCGCGCCGCATAGGCATCGACATAGGCGTCGAGCGTCGGAATGCCGAGCGCCGCAAGGTCGTGGCCGATCAGTGAGGCGGTGCCGGCGGCGCTGTCGCTCGGCGGCATGTGCCACTTCATCAGGTGATAGCTGAAGTCGGCGAGCGGATCGCCGAGCGTGGAGAGCTCCCAGTCGAGCACCGCGAGCACGCGCGGCGCATCGGTCGCGATAATCGCGTTGTCGAGGCGGAAGTCGCCGTGCACCAGCCGCACGGGCCCGGCCGGCGGCAGATGGCCGGGCAGCCAGGCGATCAGCCGCTCCATCGGCTCGATCTTGTCGGTCTCCGAGGCGCGATACTGCTTCGACCAGCGCTCGACCTGGCGCGCGACGTAATTCTCGCCGCGGCCGAAGTCCTCGAGCCCGATCGCGGCCGGCTCGAACGCATGCAGCCGCGCGATGGTCGCGTTCATCGCGTCATAGACCGCGGCGCGCTCGGCCGGATTCGAGGCCGGCATGTGTGGCTCCCAGAAGACGCGGCCGGCGACGAAGTCCATGACATAGAACGCGGTGCCGACGACACTCGTGTCGCCGCAGTAGAGCACCGGTGCGGCGACTGGAAACCCCTGCGCATGAAGTGCGCTGATCACCCGGAACTCGCGGTCGACCGCGTGCGCCGACGGCAGCAGCTTGCCCGGCGGCTTGCGCCGCAGCACGTAGCTGCGGGACGGGGTTTCGAGAAGATAGGTCGGGTTCGATTGCCCGCCCTTGAACTGGCGCACGATCAACGGGCCGGCGAAACCCGGCGCCTGAGCCGAGAGATAAGCTTCGAGCGCAGCCACGTCGAACCGCAGCGACTCTGCGACTTCTTTGGTCCCCGTGAATGCGCTCTGGCGATCGATCTGCGACATGGTGCGATTGTAGCCCGGATGGAATGCAGCGTAACCCTGTAACAGCGGTCCCGCATTCCACTTCGCTCCGATGCGGGCTACATGTCTCCGCAGTCGATGGCAAAACCGCGGAAGCCCTCACGTCTGCTCCTGCTCCCGCTTCACCGCCCGCCAGCCGATGTCGCGCCGGCAGAAGCCCTCCGGCCATCTGATCTCGTCGACCGCCGCATAGGCGCGCGCCTGCGCTTGCGCGACGGTCTTGCCAAGCGCCGACACGTTGAGCACGCGGCCGCCATTGGCGAGCACGCGATCGCCATCGCGCTTGGTGCCGGCATGGAAGACCTCGACGCCCTCGATCGCGGCGGCGGCGTCGAGCCCCTCGATTGCTGTGCCGCGCTGGTAGCTGCCCGGATAGCCCTTCGCCGCCATCACGACGGTCAGGGCCGCATCGTCGTGCCAGCGCAGGTCGAAGCGCTTGAGCATGCCGTCGCGCGCCGCGACGAGAGCGGGCACGAGGTCGGACTTCAGCCGCGGCATCAGCACCTGGGTTTCCGGGTCGCCGAAGCGGACATTGTATTCGATCAATTTGGGCCCAGTGGCCGTGATCATCAGCCCGGCATAGAGCACGCCCCGGTACGGAGCCCCCATGGCCTTCATGGCGCGGATGGTCGGCCGCACGATCTCGTCGAGCGAGCGCTCGCACATGGCCGCCGTCATCACCGGTGCCGGCGAGTAGGCGCCCATGCCGCCGGTGTTCGGCCCCTGGTCGCCATCGTGCACGCGCTTGTGGTCCTGGGCGGTGGCGAGCGGCAGCGCGTTCTCGCCATCGCTGAGCACGAAGAAGCTCGCCTCCTCGCCTTGCAAGAATTCCTCGACGACGAGCTCGGAGCCGAGCTGCGCGTCGGCGCAGATCATGTCGATCGCCGCCTCGGCCTCCGCGACCGTCGTGGCCACCACCACGCCCTTGCCGGCCGCAAGCCCATCCGCCTTGACGACAATGGGCGCGCCGCGTTCGTGCACATAGGCCTTGGCCGGCGCCGCGGCCGTGAAGCGCCCGTAGGCGGCGGTCGGAATGTTGTGGGCGCGGCACAAATCCTTTGTGAAGCCCTTCGAGCCTTCGAGCTGCGCCGCGGCCTTGGTCGGGCCGAACGTCCTGATGCCGGCGGCCTCGAGGTCGTCGACGATGCCGGCGACGAGCGGCGCCTCCGGCCCGACCACGACGAAGTCGATCTTGCTCGTCCGGCAGAACGCGATGACGGCCTTGTGGTCCGCGATGTCGAGGGCGACGCACTCGGCCTCCCGGGCGATGCCCGCATTGCCCGGCGCGCAATAGAGTCGGTCGGCGAGCGGGCTCGCCGCCATCTTCCAGGCGAGCGCATGCTCGCGTCCGCCCGAGCCGAGAAGGAGGATGTTCATGGGTGCGACCAGGCGAGAAAACGGTGGGAAGCCGTGGTGTACCACGCGGCCGGACGACCGCAAGGTAGCCTGGTCACGCTCAATTCCACCTGGTCCCACTTGATCCGCTTGGGCGACACTGGGTCAAATTGACAGGCGCCCGACGATCGGTACGCTCGGGCGATAAGATCAAGACATCACCCTGAGGAAACCCCCGAGGACAACCGACATGCCCGAGCTCAAGAAAGTGACGGCGTCGATGATGAACGCCATCCACGACCTGCCGCTCCTGGTCGCACGCGACGAGGGCTATTTCCGCGATGAAGGCCTCGACGTGACGGTGCTCACCACGCCGGGAAGCGGCCAGGCCAATTCCGACGACCGCGCGCTCAAGGACAACATCTTCGCACGCACCATGGAGGCGCTGTACGACCAGGGGCAGTGCGACCAATTCCGCATGTGCGAGTGGGGCATCATGAAGCGCGCGGTCGAGACCTCGGTCGAGAAGGGCCACCGCACCGCCAAGATCGTCGCGCTCGGCTCCGCCATGTCGACCTTCGCGGTGGTCACCGATCCGCGCACCGGCATCTACGAGCCCGAGCAGCTCAAGAACGAGCCGATCGCGGTCTCCCGGTTCAACGGCTCGCACTTCACCATGCTCAAGATGATGGAAGGCTTCATCAAGCGCGACGAGATCAAAATCACCAACGCGGGCACGCACAAGCAGCGGCTCGACGCGCTCAAGGACGGCAAGGTCAAGGCCGTGAGCCTGCAGGAGCCGTGGATCAGCGTCGCCGAGAAGATGGGCGCCCGGATCCTCATCGAGTCGCGCTCGACCCGCAGTGAGGCGGCGGGCGACGAGCTCGACGGGCCGACGCTGGCCAAAATGTTCCGCGCCGAGGCGCATGCCGCCGAGACGATCAACCGCCAGCCGGCGAAGTATGCGCACTATCTCGTCGAGGAGGCCGGCGGCGCGATCGACCTCTCCGATCTCAAGCTCTGGCGTATCCTCAACGCACCGCCGGCGCCCTACACGCGCGAGCGCTTCAACGACAATTATCAATGGACGCTCGGCTGGGGCTTGGTGCCGCCCGGCGCGACCTACGAGAACACGGTCGACAACCGGGCGTGGCAGTAGGACATTCGCGCCATTGCGGGCGCGCGCGGCGCGCAGAAGCGATCGCGCCGCTGCGTTTGCCGTGCGAGACTGCTTCGCGCTGCGCGCTCGCAATGACGGTCTGCTACTTCAGGGCCGCGGCGGCCTGCTTCGCCACCTCGGCCGGCGTCGCGTAAAGCTCGGTCACCAGCTTCTCGACCTCCTCGCCGCTGACGCCGGCGATCTCGAGCCGCTGCTTGGCGGCGTCGGCGAGGAAGTCCTTGTCGGCGAGCGTCTGCATGAAGGCTTGGCGCAGCGCCGCGAGACGCTCGGCCGGGATGCCGGGCGCGGCGACGAACGGGCGGCCCATCACCTGGCGGGCGAAGATCAGCCGCAGCATCTGCCGCTGCGAGGCGTTGTTGGCGAGATCGGTGATGAGCGGCACGTCCGGCAGGTCGGGATGCTTGCTGAGCGCGAGCTGCACCAGGATGTTGACCTTCTTCTCTTTGACCCAGGTCGGGCGTGCCGTGACGAGGCTCGACCACGACCACCCGCAGCGGCCCTTCACCTCGCCACGCTCCATAGCGAGCACGATATCGTTGCCGCCCGGATAGCCGGCGACGATCTTGAGCTTGGTGCCGAGCACCGCGTTCAGCACTTTGGCGAACTGCACCGTGTCGTCGTTGACGCTCACACCGCCGACCAGGAGGCCCTTGGTTTTGAGATCCGCGAACGTGGTGACGCCTGAATCGTGCCACGACGCGCAGATGCTCACCTCCCGGTTCATGCTGCCGATCCAGCTCAGATCCGGTCCCTTGAACTGCGCCCCCGGCTCGCCGAGCACCGGATCGAAGGCGGTGCCGCGGCCGATCGTGCCGAACGCGCTGCCGTCGCGCGGCGCCGCGTTGGCGAGCCAGTTGGCGAGCCGCAGGCTGCCGGCGCCGGGCATGTTCTCCACCACCAGGGTCGGGTTGCCGGGAATGAAGCGGCCCATGTGGCGCGCGAGCGTGCGTGCATAGATGTCGTAACCGCCGCCGGTCGAGTAGCCGACATAGACCACGACGGTGCGCCCCTTGTAGAAGTTGGCGACGCCGTCGGCGCGGGCCAGGCAAGGGGCGAGACAGGCGGCGAGAATTGCGCTCGCGAGCAGGGGCGTGAGCGTGGCGACGGCGCGCGCCAACCGGCCGGTCATTGGCGTTCCTCCCGGAAGCCTTTTTCTGACTGGTGACGCTAGGACCAAATGCGAATTCGGTCAAAAATCCTGATGTCGCATGCGTCGATGAGAGGAGCGCGTCGTGAAATTCCGGGTCGAGCTGGTGTGGCAAGGCGAGGGCGGGGAGGCCGCGGCTGCGCCCTCGATCTACCTCACGGCCGACGGCCGCGTGATCATTCAGGGCGCGGCGGTGACGCCCGCCGAGCGCGAGGCGCTCGCGCTGCCGCGTGACGCCGAGCTCATCAGCGTCGACCGCGCGCTGATCCGCGCGATCAAGGATATGCTGTAGCCGACAGCTTCCCCGCATCCGCGTTGCCGATCCACAGCGGGTTTGCCATAACTTGCCCGTTCTCAGGGCGGGGTGAGAGTCCCCACCGGCGGTAAGCGGCGTCGCCGCGAGCCCGCGAGCGCCTTCCGGCGGAAGGGTCAGCAGATCAGGTGCAATTCCTGAGCCGACGGTCACAGTCCGGATGAAAGAGAACGGACGGGCGGTCCTCTGCGAGGGCCGAGCACGTGCGTGATCGCCTTGGGTGACGTGTCGAACCTCAAAGGAGATCACATGACACACACCCGTTTCGCCTTCGTGAAGGCCAACTGGCACGCCGACATCGTCGACCGCGCCCTCGATGGATTTCTCGAGCTGGTGCCGCGCGAGGACGTCGACGTCTATGACGTTCCCGGCGCCTTCGAGCTGCCGCTGACGGCGCGCGATCTGGCTCGCTCGGGCAAGTATGCGGCGGTCGTCGCCGCCGCCTTCGTGGTCGACGGCGGCATCTATCGCCACGACTTCGTCGCCGCCGCCGTCGTAAACGGCCTGATGCAGGCCGGGCTCGATGGCGACGTTCCGGTCCTCTCGGTGTCGTTGACGCCGCACCACTATCAAGAGACCGACCATCACCGCGGCATCTACACGGCACACTTCGTCGAGAAGGGCCGGGAAGCCGGGCGGGCCGCGCTCGGCATCGTCGAGACCCGGCGACGCATCGCGGCGTGACGCCGCGGGGTCGGGGCGCCTGACGCCACCTTGGCGCTCCCGATCCCGCATCCCATTCGCAGAAAGATTGCCGCGAGCGCTGTTCTGGCGCGCGACCGGGAAAAGGTGCAGACTCGCCGGATGAGGTCATGCGCGCGCAAGCCAGCGCAGCGGGAGGAGCGGCACCCATGTTCCTGCGCAATTACTGGTACGTCGCCGCGTCCGCCGCCGAGATCGGCCGCAAGCCGCTCGGCCGCGTCATCCTCAACGAGCCGATCGTCTTCTTCCGCACCGAGGACGGCACGCCGGTCGCCTTCGAGGATCGCTGCGTGCACCGCCATCTGCCGCTCTCCATGGGCAAGCTCGTCGGCGACCGGTTGCAGTGCCACTATCATGGCCTGCAGTACGACAGGACTGGGCAATGCGTGCGCATTCCCGGCCAGGACCAGATCCCGCCCGACGCCAAGGTGAAGACGTATCCGGTGGTCGAGCGCTATCGCTGGCTGTGGATCTGGATGGGCGACGCGGCGCTCGCCGATCCGGCCAAGATCACCGACTTCCACTGGCTCGACGATCCGGCGTGGGGCGCGAAGTCCTCGTACCTCTACGTGAAGGCCAACTGGCAGCTCATCGTCGACAACCTGCTCGACCTCACCCACCTCGCCTTCGTGCACGAGACGACGATCGGCAATTCGGCGCTCGCCGAGCACGCGAGCGTGAAGGTGACGCGCGCGCCCAACAACGTGGTGGTGACGCGCTGGATCATCGACCAGCCGGCGCCGCCCACCTTCGTCAAGGTCGGTGGATTCACCTCGAATGTCGACCGCTGGCAAATCATCGACTTCGTCCCACCCGCATTCCTGCGCCTCGACGTCGGCGCGACCCCGACCGGCACCGGGGCGCCGCAGGGCAAGCGGGTCGGCGGCATCACGATGCGCAATCTCAACGCCATCACGCCCGAGACCGAGAAGACCGCGCACTACTTCTGGGCCCAGGCGCACGATTTCGACGTCACCAACGCGGCGTTGACGCAGAGGATCTTCGAGCAGATCGAGACCGCCTTCCACGAGGACGTCGCCGTGTTCACGGCGCAGCAGCGCAATCTCGATCTCATCCCCCATCCGCGGCAGGTCGACATCAATGCCGACACCGGCGTGATCCAGGCCCGCCGCATCCTCGATCGCCTCCACGACGAGGAGCAGGCGGCGCTGCACGCGGCGGCGGCCGAGTAGCGCGGCGCATGGCCGACTCGGAAGGCTGGGTGCGCGTGGCCGCGCTGGCCGATCTTGCCAGCGAGGCGGCTTTTCCGAGCAAGCTCGGTAACCGGCCGATCGCGCTCTACCGCCTCGATGGCAAAATCCACGCTATCGACGACGTCTGCACGCACGCGCTCGCGCTGCTGTCGCAGGGCTTCATCGAGGACGGCGCGGTCGAATGCCCGCTGCACGGCGCGCGCTTCGACATCGCCACCGGCCGCTGCGTCTCTCCACCGGCGAGCATCGATCTGCGCGTCTACGCGGTGCGGGTCGAGGACGACGATGTGTACGTGCGCGTCGCGGAGTGATCCGGCGCTTTCAGGCAATCGCGAATTTCTGCGCCTGCTCCTTGAGCAGCACGATCAGCCGATCCTGCGGCATCGGCGGCGCGAACAGGAAACCCTGGCCCATGTCGCAGCCCATGGCGGTGAGCGCCTGCAGCTCGGAGCGCTTCTCGATCCCCTCGGCGACCACGGTCGCGCCGAAATGATGCGCGAGATCGATCGCGGTCTCGCACAGCGACGCGTTGTGGCGGTCCTCGCCGCAATTGGCGACGAGGGCGCGGTCGAGCTTCACCTCGGCGAACGGGAGCTCCTTCAGGCGCGCGATGTGCGAATAGCCAGCGCCGAGGTCGTCGAGCGCGAGCGCGACGTCGTAGATGCGCAGCTGCGTCGCGATCTCCTGGGTGACCGCGATGTCGCGCACCGCCTGAGCCTCGGTCAACTCGAGGATCAGCCCGGGCCAGCGCGCATCGCTCGGCCGCAGGTCGCGTGCGAGGTCGCGGATCGGCAGATTGATCAGGTCTTCGACGGTCAGGTTGATCGCGAGCTTGAGCGGGAAGCCGGCGTTCGCGAAGCTGCTCCAGCTCTCCAGCGCGGCGGTCAGCGCGCGCTGGCTGAGCTTGCGCAGGCTCTCCTCGTCGGCGTCGGGCAGGAATGCGCCGGGCGGGATCATGCCGCGGTCGGGGTGGCGGCAGCGCGCCAGCACCTCGGCGCCGACGATGCATTTGCGCTGCAGATCCATCTTCGGCTGGTAGTAGAAGCGCAGCCAGCCGTTGGCGAGGATCTCGTTGAGGCTGATGGCGAGCCCGAAATCGTCCGCCATCGCGGCGGGCGTCGCCGCGGCGGTATCGCGGCCGCGCATCTGCGCGAAATAATCCTGCGTGAGCGCTTTGAGCTGCGCGGCGCGAAATGGCTTCTGCAGCGGCGTCAGCATGGTGAGCCCGTGCTGCTCGCCGACCCGCTTGACCTGGTCGAGCAGGATGCGGTCGCGCCCGCTCACGATCTGCACCGCGCCGCGGTATTTGTGTGTCGCCAGCGCGCGGATGACGTCGATCGCATCCGAGCGGTCGAGCGCGATGTCGAGGAAGATCATGTCGGGATGGTCCGGCCGCCAGCCGTCGAGCAGCTCCTGCGCCGAGGCGAAGCCGCCGAGATCCATCTCGCCGCCGAGCGCGGCGGCGAACACCTTGCGGATCGCGGGCTCATCCTCGACGACGACGCACCGGCGGCGCGGCGGGGGCCGCGCCGCCGCCGCGCCGGGCAGCGCAGATTCGGGGGAGGGACTGGAGGGTTCGTTCAGCGCCATCGCGGTTCCCTGCCGCTGCGTGTACGGCGGAATTGCTTAAGACTTGGTGACCTCTGATTGTGCGAACGTCGACGTAAGTACCAACGGTACCCTTGTCCGGCGGATCTTCTCGATTGACCGTGAAACGATCCGATGCAGTGCGGGAATGCCGGGCAGGCAACGGCGAATCGTGAGCAGCGAATGGCGACTAACGAATAGAAATCCCCCGGTTATTCTCCCTCGCCATTTGCGATTCGCTATTCGCCCCTCATTCCGCAGCGGTATTCGGCAGCGGTTCGGGCGTAGCCGCGGCCGGCGCCGGGGCCGTGCGCGCCGCGAGCGCGGTGCGGATCATGCGGGCGAGGTCGGACTTGCGATAAGGCTTGGCGAGCAGCAGCACGCCCGGATCGAGCCGACCGTGGTGGACGATCGCGTTCTCGGTGTAGCCGGAGGTGAACAGCACCGCGACGCCGGGCCGCCGCCGCGACGCCTCGTCGGCGAGCTGGCGGCCATTGATCGAGCCCGGCATGATCACGTCGGTGAACAGGAGATCGAACGGCTCGCCGTCGTCGATGCGCGCCAACGCCTCTGCGGCGTTCGCCGCCGTCAACGTCGTGTAGCCCAGGCTTCCGAGCTGGGCCGCCACGTAGTTGCGCACCAGTGGATCATCCTCGACGACCAGGATCGTCTCGGCGCCGCCCTCGATCGCGAGCGTGGGGGCCGCCGCCGCGGCGTCGGCCTGCTCGCCGGCGCGCGGCAGGTAGATCTTGATGGTCGTGCCGTGCCCTTCCTCGCTGTAGATCTTGATGTGGCCGTTCGACTGCTTGACGAAGCCGTACACCATGCTCAGGCCGAGCCCGGTCCCCTTGCCGACACCCTTGGTGGTGAAGAACGGGTCGAACACCTTGTCGCGGATCGCGGACGGGATGCCGTGGCCGGTGTCGCTCACCGCGATCATCACGTACGGCCCGGGATGCACCTCGGCGTGGCCGCGCGCATAGCTCTCGTCGAGATGCACGTTGCCGGTCTCCAGCACCAGCTTGCCGCCGTCCGGCATGGCGTCGCGCGCATTGATCGCGAGATTGATCAGCGCGGAGGTGAGCTGGCTCGGATCGACCAGCGCCGGCCAGGCGTCGTCCTCGAACACGGATTCGATCTCGATCTGCTCGCCGAGAGTCGGCCGCAGCAGCTTGGCGGCATCGACGATCAGGACGTTGATGTCGGTCGTGCGCGGCTGCAGCGGCTGGCGCCGGGCAAACGCGAGCAGACGCTGGGTGAGCTCGGCGCCGCGCACCGCGGCCTCGTCGATCATGTGGGCGATCTCGGCGAGCGCCGGATCGTCGCTGACGCCGTCTTCGAGGATCTCGATCGTGCCGGTGATCACGGTGAGGATGTTGTTGAAGTCGTGGGCGATGCCGCCGGTGAGCTGGCCGATGGTCTCCATCTTCTGCGCCTGGCGCAGCTGCTCCTCGGCGGCGAGCTTCTCGGTGACGTCGCGCATGAAGCCGTTGAACAGCCACGCATTGCGCCGCCGCAGCGCCGTCACGGAAAGCTCGACCTTGATCTCCTTGCCGTCGCGGCGCAGCGCCTCGATGACGAGCCGCCTGCCGAGGATTCTCGCCTCGCCGATGGCGAGGAAGCGCGCGACGCCCTCGGCGTGGCGCGCGCGATGCGCCTGCGGGACGAGCAGCTCGGCGACCTGCCGCCCGAGCGCCTCGCCGCGCGACCAGCCGAAGATCGCGGTGGCCTGCGGGTTCCAGTCGACGATGACCCCGTGCTCGTCCATCTGCACGAAGCCGTCGAGCGCCGTGTCGACGATGCCGCGGGCGAGACGCTCGCTGTCGCGCAGGCTTTCCTCGGCGAGCATCTGCCCGGTCATGTCGCGGCCGCTGAAGAAGTGCTTCTGCACCGGCTCCGACCACATGCCGGTCCAGGTCAGCGTCACCGGGCGGCCGTCCTTGTGCCGGTAGCGGCAGACGAAGTTGCGCATGAGCCGCCCGCTGCGGGCGGCGCGCATCTCGCTGCGGGTGTTGTCGAGATCGTCCGGGTGGACGAACTCGACGGCGCTGCGGCCGATCATCTCCTCCGGCCGATAGCCGAGCACGTCGAGCGAGCTCGGGCTCACGTTGAGGAAGGTGCCGCGGCGGTCGGTCACCAGGATGAGGTCGAGCGACGTCTCGAAGATCTGCCGGCGCTCCTCGATTTCCTTGAGCAGCGCCGTGTGGGTCCTGATGCGGTCGGTGATGTCGCGCGCAATCTTGGCGGCACCGATGATGTCGCCATGCGGCGACTTGACGGGCGAGATGCTGAGCGAGACGTCGAGCCGCCGACCGTCCCTGGCGATGCGCACCGTCTCGAAGTGCTCGACGCGCGCGCCGCGGCCGACTTTCGCGAGGATCTCGCGCACCTCGCTGCGCCGCTCTTCCGGCACGATCATCTCGATGTTGCGCCCGATCGCCTCCTCCGCCGTGTAGCCGAACATGCGCTCCGCCGCCGGGTTCCACGCCGTAATGGTGCCATCGAGCGTCTTGGTCACCACCGCGTCGTTGGAGTGCTCGATGACGGCGCTGAACAGGCGCTCGCGCTCGGCGTGCCGGGCGAGCGCGGTTTCGGTACGGCGATGCTCCTCCATTTCGCGCTTGAGCGCGGTCGTCTTTTCGCGCACCTCGGCCACCATGCGCGCGAAGGCACGCGCGAGCACCCCGATCTCCCCGGTCGCGGCGGTCGGGATCGCGATCGCGCGGCCCTGGCCGAAGCCCTCGACCGCCTTGGTCATCGCGGTGAGCGGCCGCGTCAGCGAGCGCGCGAGGAGGACGGCGACCATGATCGCGCAGGCGGCCGCCAGCGCGGCCGCGATCAGGGTGGAGTGCCGCACCGCGAGCGCCGGCGCCATCAGCGCCGCGTAAGGGACGGTCTCGATGACCGTGGCGGTCGGCCCGTCGGCGAGCCGCACCGTCGCGGCGGCGGCGCCGACGCGCGCGCCGCTCGCATCGTGCACCAGGGCGGCGCCCGACAGGTTGGAGCCGAGCGCGGTCGCGAGCTCGGGCAGGTCGTCCTGCCAGCGGTACGGATGGCCGAGCTCGAAGCCGAACTCCCGGGTCGCATCGGGATGCAGCAAATAATTGCCCTTGCTGTCGACGACGTAGATGCGCCGATCGCCGCTCGCCGCGACGCGGATCGATGCGAACAGCGGGCCGAGGTCGACGTTGATGGCGAGGATCCCGAAGGTCTCGCCGTTCGGCGCCTGCAGCGGCGTCGCGACGCGGAACACCGGCACGTGCGGCTCGGCCACCACGCCGTTGTGCTGGTTGAGATCGATCCGCGAGACGTAGATTTGACCGGGCCGCAGCGCCATGGTCTGCTCGAAGTAGTCGCGCGCACCGCGCGGGCGCAGCTCGGCGTCCGGCACCCGTCGCACGCTGCCGCCCGGACCTGAGCGGTCGACGCGCAGGATCTCGCGCCCGCCATCGGCTGCGCCGATGACCCGAAATTGGAGATAGGCGGGCTTCGCCCCGAGCTCGGCGACGAAACGCTCGGCGAGGCCGTCGCGCCACTGCGCTTCGCTGCGGCCATCGCGCGGATCGATGCCGCCCGCCACGGCGGCCCGGATCAGCCCCTCGAGTGCGACCGCGGAGCGGAACGCGGTGATGTCGGCGCGCGCGCCGCGCGCATAGGCGCGCAGCTCGATCGAGAGCGCGCGCGCATGCGCGTCGACGCGATCGAGCTCGCCCGGCAGCACGGTCGCCTCGACCGTGCGATAGGTGAGAACGCCCACCGTCGCGACGGTCAGCAGCACAAGGATCACGATGGCGGCGGCGAGACGTGTCGAAAGGCTCATGCGACGATCCGTGCGGCGGTCCGCTTAGGCCTTGAGCATGATCGCTCTCGAAAACGGCTATCCGGCTTCCCGTGCGGCGGCCGAATTGCCGAGGCTTCCCTGCACGGCCTCGATGATATCACGCGGCTTGAACGGTTTCTGCACGCTTCGCACCGCGCCGAGCTTCACCGCCATGGCGAGGAAGTCCGGCGCTTGCTTGCCCGGCCCGCCCAGCGATGTTCCCGACATCACGATCACGGGCAGGTCGGGATGATGCTTGCGTGCCTCGCGCAGCGTCTCCAGCCCATCCATGCCGGGCATGAACAGATCGACGACCAAGAGGTCGATACCTCCGGCCGCGAGTGCGGCGAGCGCCGCGCGGCCTTCTGCCGCAAGCGATACGCGATGTCCGCTGCGCTCGAGCACCAGCTTGACCGTCGTCCGCACCGCCGGATCGTCGTCTACCACCAGCACGCTTGCCACCGCGGGCCTCCGTGGAGCCCCATCCTCCACCGCAGACGTTACTGAACCTGACGCCGAGTCTTCAACCCTCCCCTCGCTTCCATGCAACGGGGTTGACGATGCGTTAACGAGGGGCGGCATGCAGGCCGACCCATCTGGGTTGATCCTGATCGGGCTCGCCTCCAAAACTTCGTCCGGCATGGAGAGGCCATGCACGAGGACCTGCCGCGCGCGATGGTTCATCTCAAGATCGTCGCACGCCGGCGCAACCCGACGGTCCGCAGTCCGGACCGAAGATCGTCGCGTTTCGTTCCGCGTTCGGGCGCGAAGGCAAATCCGAGACAGTGGCTTTCAATCTGCTCGATGAGACGAAGCGCGATTGGGGTGCCGGCGCGCTGCGCGATATGACGATGGATTGCGAAGAGATCGGATTCAGCGGTATCGCTGATTATGACCGCATAAGCCTTCAACGGCGCGACCTCGTCTGCTCGATGTGATGACCTCGCACACGCGCGAAGACTTCGGTCCGGGGAGCCCTTCTTGCGCCCTCGGTGACACGCATCCTATCGGGCAATGCCTTCCGTGCGGCCGGCTGATGACATCGTGCGGCAAGATTAAATCCTATGTCGTCACCGCAGCAGCGACGCCAGCGCGAATCCCTCATCCTGAGCCTGCGCGAACGTCGGCGACTTGCCGGCGTCGAGCAGCTTGCGCGCCGCGATGTGATCGGGCGCGCGGTTGACGGTATCGACCGCGAGCAGCCGCTCGCCGCGGAAATAGAAAACCGAGAACTTGCGCTCCGTGGGCGCGCCGCGCACCACGATCTGGTCGTGTCCGGCCGAGAGCCCGGCCATCTGCAGGCGCACGTCGTACTGGTCGGACCAGAACCACGGCGCCGCCGTGAACGGACGCTCGCGGCCGAGCAGCGCGGCAGCCGCCGATTTGCCTTGCTCGATCGCGTTCTGCACCGATTCGAGCCGCAGCAGCGCGCCGTCCGCCATCCGCCGCGCGGTGCAGTCGCCGGCCGCGACGATGGCGTCGTCGCTGGTGCGCGAGCAGTCGTCGACCACGATGCCGCGCTCGCACGCGATTCCGGCCTCGCGCGCGAGCTCCTCGTTGGCGACGATGCCGACGCCGACCACCACGAGATCGGCCGGATGGGCACGGCCGTCCTTGGTCACCACCGCACTGGCGTGGCCATTTTTGCCCTCGATCGCGGCGACCTGGGTGTCGAGCCGCACGTCGACGCCGGAGGCCGCATGCACGTCGCGGAAGAAATCGGACACGAACGGCGCCGAGCTGCGCGCCAGCAGCCTTGTCAGCGCCTCGAACACGACGACCGGCTTTTGCGCCTTGCGCGCCGCCGCCGCGATCTCGAGGCCGATGAAGCCCCCGCCGACCACCGCGACCGCGGACGCTTGCGCGATGCCGGCCGCGATGCGCCGCGAATCCTCGATCGTGCGCAGCGTCACGACGCCGTCGAGATCGGCGCCCGGGATCGGGAGCGCGCGCGCCCGTCCGCCGGTCGTGAGCGCAAGGCCGCGATACGCGAGGCTGCGCCCATCGGACAGCTGCACGCGGCGGCCGGCGCGCTCGATCGCGGCGACGCGCACACCGGTCGCGAGCTCGATATTGCGCTTCGCCAACAGGTCGCGGCCGCGCAGCACCAGCCGATCCTCGGTGCTCTCGCCGGTGAGCAGCGCTTTCGACAGGGGCGGGCGCTGATAGGGGGGATGCGGCTCGTCGCCGATCATGGTGAGCGGGCCGTCGTAGCCTTCGGCGCGCAGCGATTCGGCGACCTGCAGCCCCGCCTGCGAGGCGCCGACGACGATGATGGGGTCGGACATCTGATCTCGGATACAACGGAGATTGAATGATTCCCGTCATCCTGAGGAGCGTCGCGCAGCGACGCGTCTCGAAGGATGATCGGCCGAGGTGGCGCCGCAAGCGTGCAAGCGGCGCCACCTCGACCGTCGCCCTTCGAGGCTCGGTCGCTGCGCGACCGAGCGCCTCAGGGTGACGAGGATGGTTTCGCGGCGCTTTTACACACCACGCAGGCGCGCGCCAAGGAGGCCTGCGCTCGGGACTTCACGGATCGAGCGAGCACCGGCTCAAGTCGCGTACGAATTTCATGTTGCGACATGCGCCCAATTTGCGGAGTATCGGAGCATGAAAGTCGAGAGTACCTACCCGCTGCGCCTGCCTCGATCGGTCAAGGCCGCGGTCGAACGCGGGGCCCGGGAAGACGGCGTCAGCATCAATCAATTTGTCGCAACGGCCGTCGCAGAAAGCTGGCGATGAATACGGCAGCGTTCTTTGCGGAAGGACGCAAGCGCGCCGATTTTCGAGCATTTGATCGGCTGATGCGGTGCAAGGGTGGCGCGCAGCCGGCGCCGGAAGATCGAATCGAATAGTCACGGGCGCGATTGTCGGCGTGACTCGGCGAGGGACCCTACGATGGCCCAAAAGACGATGCGGATCGAGCAGCCGCTGGTGATCATGTTCGAGGCCGACGGCCATGTGGTCTGTCATATCCATCCAAGCAAGACCGCGAGCTCGCACGAGCACTATGGGCTGCTGATCTGCGATCTCGTGCGCCACGTGGCCCGCGCGTTCAAGGTGGACGAGGCGGCCGTGTGGGAATGGGTCGACAAGGAGCGGCACGATCCGACCACCCGGATCAGCTCGCCATCATAGGGCTGACCTTCCGCGGGGACATGCGCCGATAAATCATTTGGAGCGCGGTCCGATTCCGCAAACAATGGGATGCACTCGACATGCGCTACATCGACGCCTTCAACCACTTCTTCCCCGAGCGCTTCTTCGCCGGCGTGCTGGCAACGCCCGCGGCGCAGAAGGACATGGGCAAGCGCATCCGCGGCATCCCGGCGCTGTTCGATCTCGACGAGCGCCTGCGCATCGTCGATTCATTCCCGGACTATTCGCAGATCCTCTCGCTCGCCATGCCGGCGATCGACCGGCTGTGGGACGCCGCGCACGCGCCCGAATGGGCCCGCATCGGCAATGACGAGCTCGCCGCGCTCAGGGCCCGCCATCCCGACCGATTTCCCGGCTGGGCCGCCTCGCTGCCCATGAATGCGCCGGCGGCGGCCGCGAAGGAGGCCGAGCGCGTGCTCGCCAACGGCGCCAACGCGATCCAGCTGCACACCAACGTCGACGGCGCGCCGATCGATGCGGAGCATTTCTGGCCGATCTACGAGATCATCGAGAAATCCGGGCGGCCGATCCTGCTGCACCCGATCCGCACCCGGGAGATGGCCGACTACCGCACCGAGGACAAATCGAAATACGAGATCTGCAGCGTGATCGGCTGGCCGTTCGAGACCGGCGCCGCGCTCGCCCGTCTCGTCTTCTCCGGCGTCATGGATCGCTACCCCGATCTCAAGATCATCACCCATCATCTCGGCGGCATCATCCCGTATTTCGAAGGGCGGGTCGCCCACTCCTGGGACCAGCTCGGCGCGCGCACCTCCGACGAGGACTATGCCGCGCTGCTCAAGCGGCTCAAAAAGCGCCCATTCGACTACTTCAAGGATTTCTACGGCGACACCGCGCTCGCCGGCGCCCGCGCGCCGACCATCTGCGGGATTTCGTTCTTCACCCCAGACCACGTGCTGTTCGCCTCCGACTGCCCGTTCGATCCCGAGAAGGGCAAAGGCTACATCCGATCGACGATCGCGGTGATGCAATCGCTCGAGCTGTCCACGGCCGAGATGGAAAAGATTTGCCACCGTAATGCGGAGCGGATGTTCGGGCTTCGGAGGACGGGTTGGAGCGGAGCGAAACCCATCGGCTGAGTCGAATATCGCACCTCCGAGATGGTTTCGCCGGCGCTCGACCCGTCCTCCAACTCTCTCGCCGCCCGGGCGTTGACTCAAAGCTGCCCCAATTGCATCGTCCTTTCACGGGCTCTAGGTGGGTGGGGTTTTGGATCGGGGATTGCCTTGCGATCTGCAGTTTCGGTCCGGCATGAACGCCGGGTGCTGTGCGTTTTTCCCGCCTACACGCCGTCGTTCGGCACGTTCCAGCATGCCTTCGCGTTGATGGGGCGCGTGCGCGCCTTCATGCCGCCGCAGGGCCTGCTGCTGATCGCCGCCTACATGCCGCGATCATGGCCGGTCCGCTTCATCGACGAGAACATCACGCCTGCGACGGATGCCGATTTCGCCTGGGCCGACGTGGTGCTCGTTTCCGGGATGCACATCCAGGCGCCGCAGATCCGCGACATCTGCGTGCGCGCGCATGCGGCCGGCAAGGTCGCGGCGCTGGGCGGGCCGTCGGTCTCGGGCGCGCCCGAGATGTATCCGGATTTCGACTATCTGCATGTGGGCGAGCTGGGTGACGCGACCGACGACCTGATCGGCCGCCTCGACGCGAGCGTTGCGCGTCCGGGCAAGCAGATCGTCCTCGAGACGCAGGAGCGTCTCGGCCTCGACGCCTTCCCGCTGCCCGCCTACGACATGATCCCGCTCGCGCGCTATCTCATCGGCAGCCTGCAGTTCTCCTCCGGCTGCCCCTACCGCTGCGAGTTCTGCGACATCCCGGGCCTGTACGGCCGTCAGCCGCGGCTCAAATCCCCGGCGCAGCTCACCTCCGAGCTCGAGGCGATGCTGCGCCAGCCGGCGCGGCCGCTGGTGATCTACTTCGTCGACGACAATTTCATCGGCAACAAGAAAGCCGCGCGCGACATGCTGCACCACCTGATCGCGTGGCAGAAGCAGAACTACTATCCGTTCGCCTTCGCGTGCGAGGCGACGCTCAATCTCGCCAAGCAGACCGAGATCCTCGCCCTGATGCACGAGGCCGGCTTCTGCGAGGTGTTCGTCGGCATCGAGACGCCGGAGCCGGACGCGCTGAAGGGCATGAAAAAGGACCAGAACCTGATGGTCCCGCTGCTCGAGTCGGTGGCGACGATGAACCGGCACGGCCTCGAGGTCACGGCCGGCATGATCATCGGGCTCGACACCGACAAGCCCGATACCGACCAGCACATCATCGATTTCATCGACCAGTCGAACATCCCGATCCTCACCCTCAACCTGCTCCAGGCCTTGCCGAAGACGCCGCTGTGGGACCGCCTCGCGGCCGCGGGCCGCCTGGTCGACGACCCGGCGCTGGAATCGAACGTGCGCTTCCTGCGCCCGCACGACGACGTGGTGGCGTCGTGGCGGCGCTGCATCGCACATGCCTACGAGCCGAGGCGCCTGTTCGAACGCTACATGCACCAGGTCGAGGCGACCTATCCGAACCGCTTCCAGCCGCCCGCGCGCGGCCGGCTCAACTGGCCGGGCCTCAAGCTCGGCGCGACGCTCGCCTGGAACGTGGCTCGACGTGTGGGCTGGCAATCGGACTATCGCGGCGAGTTCTGGGGCGCGGCCTGGAAGGCGCTCAAGCGCGGCCAGATCGAGGCAGTGCTCGGCATGGGCTTCACATCGCACCACCTGATCGAGTTCTCCCGCCAGGCGCTGCGCGGCGAGCAGAACGCCTCGTTCTACTCCGCCAAGGCGCGCGAGCCGGGCGATACGCCGGCGCCGGCCGAAGCGGCGGCGTGAGGCCGTAACGCCGCGAAATCGCCACGCATGCAGGTTGCAATCTCTCGCACGCAATCGCCGGGGAGGGCGGGAGGTGCGAGTGTTCGGATGCCGGGCAGCCGGGCTGCTTGTCGTCGCCGTCTTGGCGGCGGCCACTGTCTTGGCACAAGACGTCGTCGTCGACGGCGAACGGATCACCGCCGATGATATCGACCAGCGTACCAGGTTCGATCAGTTGGCGGCGCACAAGCTGCCGTCGCGCGAGCAGGTGATCGACGAGCTGCGCGACGAAGCGCTCTGGGTGCGCGAGGCGAGACGATACGGGCTCGACATCAGCGATAGGGACATCGACAACGCCTATGCCAACATGGCTGGGCGCATGCATCTCACCGCCGAGCAACTGACGCAGGCGCTCTCGCACCAGGGCGTCGACGCGCGCACGCTCAAGCGGAAGATCCGCGCCGAGATCGCCCGCCAGCAATTGCGGCGGTCGAAACCGAATCAGGATCAACCTATGCCGCCGCCGAGCACGGGGCCGCGCTTGCGGGATCCTGGCCCTTCGCTGGACGGGCCGGACTGGTGCGTTCACTGCCCGCGGCAGAGTGATGTCGGCGGGCCGCTGGCGCGGCGGATGGCTGACGGACGCGTGCAACGTCCGGCGTAGCCCGTCCTTGATCGGACACGGACTCGCCGCGAATTCGCCGCCCATCCGGGTTCCAATCGACATCGCGCAATGGGATGGGGGAGGGCGTCATGGCGCGCGTGCGCGGATGCTTGGCGACCGGATTGCTTGCCGTTGTCGTCTTCGCGGCGGTCCGGTCTTCGCCCAGGAGCTCGTCGCGGACGGCCAACGGATCACCGCCGACGACATCGACCAGCGCGGCAAGCTCGACCAATTGGTGACGAACAAGATGCCCACGCGCGACGAGGTGATCGACGAGCTGCGCCAGGAAGCGCATCGGATGCAGGAGATGAGCTGGCGCGGATTCGTTCCATCGGATGCGGAGGTCGACGCGGACTTTGGCAACCTGGCCGCGCGCGTGCATTTGACGCCCGACCAGATGACCGAGATGCTGGCGCGGCAAGGCGTCGATGCGCGTGCGCTCAAGCGGCGCATCCGTGCCGACATCGTCTGGGCGCAATACGTGCGGTCGTCGCGCTACCGGTCATCTCCGGATCCTGCGTTTCGATTTGGCCCCCCGATCGCGCCGTCGGAGCCGTTCGACCCACGATGGTGCCCCGATTGCGACGCGCGATAGGTCGCCGGAAGATGACATCCCTGAACTCTGCCAATGTAGCGACGCGTGTCGTCCTGCTCGCGCTGACGATGGCGACCGGCTCCGCCGCGCCGGTGCAGGCACAGACTGCGCCCGCCCAGCCTTCCGCACCCATGCCGCAGCCCATGCCCCAGCCCATGCCGACGCCCGGTCCAGCCGCTCCAGGCACGATGACCGATCCCACTCCGGAGCAGCAGAAATGCCAGCAGCAATTGGCCGGCTATCGCACGGCGGTTGAATCGCGTGCCAGGGAGGCCGCAGCCGAGAGCAAGAAAAGGCCGACGCGGGCGAGAATGTGCGAGCTCGTCAGCGACTACGCCGTTGCCGAGCTCGCGTGGCTCACGTTCGCCGAGACGAACATGGTCAAATGCGGCATTCCTCCGCAGTTGGTCGAGCAGATCAAGGCCGTGCAAGTCCGCACCATCGAGACCAGGAAGCGGATGTGCGCCTCCGCGCCGAGATAAAAATGCGGCGGCAGAGCAACCGTCTGCCGCCGCAACAATAGATTTTGGTCAAGGCAATCGGCGAGTCTCAGGCTCACTGTGCAATCGGCGGCGGCGCGATGGTCGGCGGCTGTTGGCTTGCGTGCTGGCTTGGCGCCGTCTGCTGGGCGCGCACCTGCGCGCTGAGGATTTGCCGCAGCGCGACGCAGCATCCAATGCCGACCAGCACGCTCAAAGCGACGTCGAGCAGCTGGAGTCCGGTCTGGTTGTCATAAGTCAGAAAAGGCCGCAGGATGGCCGGAAAGATGAGCCAGCTGCAGACGAGCATCGGCACGTAGTAGCTGAGCGCGCCCATGGCGCCCCAGGCGACGCCGTTGCGGCCGATCTGCTTGGCGGTCCGCGCGAACCAGCCGACCACGCCGATCATGATGATGATTTCGAGCATGTGCTTCCCCGTTTCTGCTGCAGTTGAACGGAGAGGCGCGGGCGGCCCGTCGTTCCCGACAGGCCGGTTCATTAATTCTGGGAAAGGTGCGCAATTTCGCGAAAGTTGCGCGCGCCGAGATCGCGCCGCGACGGAGGGAGCTGCCTCAGCGCCCCTCGCGCTGGGGATGGCGCGTGTCGCCGCGCTTGTTCTGCCGCCGCGCGTAGGTGATCGTCGCCTCGGGGCGCTGCGCCTTGACGCGGAGCGCCGCGATCAGCGCATCCTCGGCGTCGACGATGTCGTGGCCGGTCTTGCCGTCGAGCTTGTAACCGATCGCAAATTTCATCGCCGATCCTCCTTGCTGCAGGGGAGATGATGCGGCGTGGCAACATCGCGCCGGCTTCGCGTTTATTTTAAGGCAGCACCAAATAGTGCGGCGTATGGGAATAACGACCTCGTGCCGGAGTCTTTCCCTGGTCCTTGGCAAATCGGGAGATTCGCGATGCGATTTTTGATGGCGATCGGTGTGTGTGCGGCGATCGGGATCGGCGCAGCGCCGCCGGCGGCGGCCGGGTACTACGAGGGGCCCTGGTGTGCGCAGTACTGGGGCGGCGATACGCAGTACAAGAACTGCAGCATGCGCAGCTTCGAGATGTGCCTCAACGAGATCCGCGGCACCGGCGGCAACACGCTCTGCTCGCCCAATCCGCGCTACGATGCCAAGCCGGCGGAGCGCACCTTGCGCCACCGCAAGACGGCCTGACGTCTTTCCGTTCACTCGATCAGGGCGGACATCCGCGGGCAGGCGCATCCTGGTGCGCCTGCCCGCCGCTTTTGGGCGGCTCTGCTCCGCGGATCGTGCCGCGCAAGCCGACGTGATCGGTGCTCACCGCGGTCTCACGCGGGAGTGATTTCCGCTGCGCCGCGTCGGGAAATTTTGCGCTGCCGCGTCAAGTCTCTCCATCGACGACATCGAAAGGAGAAACACCATGTCGCAGAAACTGATGATCACCACCATCGCAATGCTCGCGGCGCTCGCGACGCCCGTGCTCGCGGCCGACCGGCAGGCGAGCGATGACGCGGTGAACAACGCACTCAGCTGGCAAATGAGCCGCAACGCGGACGGTGCGGCTTTCGCGTCAACGCGCGTTGCTCGCCGCATCAACGGCGCCTTCGCGTCGGAGCGCACGCCGACCATCCGCGTCGCACCGGCCAGCGACTTTCAGCTGCAGGGCCGTCCCTGACGGTGGTTTGACGCGGCGCGCTCCCCTCGCGCCAAGTCGAGGAAAAAGCCGAGGAACAGCGCGATGAAAGTCGGGGAGAAAGTCGAGGAAAGCGGCCGGCATCTGCCGGCCGTTTTCTTTGCGGGACATCTTGCGCCGACCGAACATCCTTCGGCGCACCTATGTTCGAAAAAAAAGCCGGGCGGGAGTGGGGGGACTCTTCCGTCCGGCGCCGGCGTGGCGGAGGGTTTACCTCGCCGGGGTATCAGCGATGCATCATCGCGGACATGATCGATCCATGATGCGAGAAGCGACCGATCCTCAATACGAGAAAGAAAGCCCCCGGGGGGAAGCTGAAGATGGTGAAGTCTTCCCGCCGGGGGCCGCGCTTCGCGCTGGAGGTTATGACCGGCTCATCCGGGCTCTGACGCGCCGGTCATGCGCGAAGTTTTCGCGAAGGTCCTGACTGCTGCGCTCCTGCTCAGGGCAGGAAGTTGCGCTGGACGCGAAAGACCGCCGACACGACGTTCGCATCGGACGCCGTGAACGGACCGGCCGGCACCGTGCCGTTCGCGGAGAGCTGGACCGGGCCTGCGAAACCCGTGTTGATGTGGTTGAAGATGATATCGAGCCCGAGATCGAGCTCGCGCACTGGATTCCACACCGTGCGCGATCCGATCTGCCAGAAGCTGAAGTTCGGGCTGCAGTTGGATGGCGTGAATCCGCCCGCGTTCGCGGCCGAGCCGGCGCCGCCGGCGGCGAGGCCCGTGCACAGGGCCGCCGTCGCATTGGCGTCGTACGAGAAAGCCTCGTAGCCGCCATAGAGCGAGGTGCGCCACTGCGGGTTCCAGTAGTGCTCGTAGCCCGCCGTGATGCTCCAGCCGGTGGTGAGCTCGAGCGAGCTACCCTGCGCGCCGTAAACCGCGTCGGTCTCGAACCCGAGCGCGACACTGTTGCCGTGGTATCGCACGAAGCTGCCCTGGCCCTGGCCCACATAGGCCGAGGCGCCCTGGCCGTAGACCGCCTGAATGCCGAACGTATCGCCCTTCGCCCACGGCACGTTGAGCACCGCGCCGATCGTCCCGGCGAAGCCCCACTGGTCGCCGGGATGCCCGAGCGACTGCAGGCCGCCGGCGCCGCCGCCGACCGCGAGCGCGGCGCCGCCGCCCGCCGCCGTGGTGTTGAGCGAGTAGTAGGTGGCCTCGACTGGATGCGCCGCGATCGATGCCGCGGCGGCGCCCCAGGCCTCATCGAGCCGCAGGTTGCCGACGAAGGCGGGTATCGTCTGCCCGGCCTGTGACGACAGCGTGCCGGTGCCGAGATTGTTCGCGGTCGTGATGCTGAAGAAGCCGGGGGTGCCGATCGTATTGATCACCGGCTTGCTGCGCGAGGTGTTCTCCTCCGCCGAGATGCTCGCCGACAACCCGCCGCCGAGCTCGGCCGTATAGGCGAACAGGTTGATGCCGGTGCCGCCCGAGTCGCTGCCGATGATGTTCGTCTGATGCGAGTGCAGGCTGAAGCTGTAGATGTCGAAGAAGGAGACCGCGCGTCCGGCGGTGAATCCGGCGAACTGCAGGAAGGCGCGGTCGATATAGGCGACGGCGTTGCTGCCCGAATTGACGCTGTCGCCCGTCGTCCACTGGATGCCGGTGCGCGAATAGGACCGCAGCGTGCCGTATTCGGTCTGCGTGCGGGTGTCGAGCGTCCACAGGATGCGCGTGCGCTCCACCAGCTTGGAGGATTCGCGATTGTCGACGAAGTTGCGGTTGCCGCCCGCCGACACCGGGCCGACCGCCGAGGTGAGCGTGCCGCCCGCATCCCAATCCGCTTCCGAGCGCAGATAACCCCCGAGCTTGAGGCACGTATTGGTCCCTGGCACGTAATAGAAGCCGGCGCCGTAGATCGAGCAGATCTTCACATACTCGACCGGCTTCGCCTTCATCGGCAGATCGGCCGCCGCTGCTGCGCCCGCCACGGCAGAGCTCGCCGCGCTCGCGAGAAGAAAGGCTTTCATCGTCCTCATCGTGATCCTCCAGATTGTCTTTTGCGAGAGGAGACGGCTCCGTCGGGTACGCTTCGTGCCCCCCATGCGAAGTTCGCCTCTGCCCACACCCCGCGTCCGCGACGTTTTTCCCCGGGACGCCACGCGGAAGTTGGACGCGCGCCAACGCGCATGCGAATCACGAAGATTCGTTCGCGGCATCCGCGGCGCTCACTCAGGTTTGCGCGATAAGTGACGCAGAAATGGGAATAACTTTTTATGATTTGTCGTGATGCGTTTCTGCCCGGTTATTTAAATGGCGTGAGTTTATTCCAGATCACGATCCAAGAGAGTTTTCACAGCAACGAGATTAATTCCAACCACGACGGCAATTCAGCATTCGCGCGAATGCATGGGCTGTGTGTGGAAATAAGTCAAAATGGGCATGCGAAAGGTGATGCGGCGGCGGATTTGAAAATTATTCCTGTCTTGAAGGAGCCGCGCTCGAGCGGGCGCCGGCCGCTGGGCCAGCCGCCGACGTCATCTGTCTGCTGTCGTGGCAGGAATAAGTCGAGCGGGCGCGGCCTCAGCGCGCGCCCGCGGGTCGGATGGCCTGATCGGTGGAGCGGCGCTCGATCAGCGCGGGCTCGCCGGGCTGTTCGTGTCGGCCGGTCCGGCCGGCGGCATGGGAATGATGGCGCCCATCGTGAGGCCGTTGGCGAGCATGTCCCGCGCCGCGTCGAACAGGAAAGCCTGCGGATGCTTCTGGCAGAAATCGGCGATGCGCGACCATTGCGCGTCGGCCGAAAGGCTGGAGAGGTCGGCGAAGCGGCCGTTGGTGGTGAGGCCGATCACGTTCCACGCCGAGATATACCCTTGCACCCAAGAGAAGGCGGCTGCGGCGACGCCGTTCTGACCCCAGCTCTGCCGAGGCTGGATATGCGCATTGATGGTTGCACAGCCTTGCGTGCCCAGTCCAGCCACGATTCCGGGTTCGGCGCGAGCCGCGCAGCCGGCAAGCGCGATGACCGAAGCCAGCACCCAGCGCATCAACTTTCTCCCCGAGCTCGGCATGCGCGCAGCGATGCGCGGAGCGCCGATGATATCGGCGCGCGCCGCGGCTGATCGCGTATTCCCCGCCGCATGAGACCGGGTGCATCACATGGTTATTCCGCACGCGCCGAGGTGACTCTGAAAAAGTCGCGTCCGCCGCCTTGGAATAAATCGCCGGTCAACGAGTCTTCTCGGCGGAGCGCTCGCCGAGATCGGCGCGCGCGGGGCGAACGGGCGCCGGCTGCGTGGCCACGCCCGCGGAGGCTGAAGATGACCGTCCTTACGATCGGGCAGCCGGGACGAGCGCCCGCCGCGCCGGAACGCCCGGACGGATTCTTGCGCGCGTCACGTCGGCAAGCGCCGGCGCACGGTGCCGATGCAACGATGTCGAACGGCGAGGACGACAGGGGGCGCTTCGCCCGGCTGGTGACGCCGCACCTTGCCGATGCCTATTCTCTCGCGCGCTGGATCACCGGCAACCGCGCCGACGCCGAGGATGTGGTGCAGGACGCCTGCTTGCGCGCCTTCCGCGCCATCTGGAGCGCCGACGTCAACCCCCGCGCCTGGATGCTCACCATCGTGCGCAACACCGCCTTCACCTGGATGCGCAAAAATCGACCGGCCGCGATGGTGGCGGTCGACGACCCCGCCGACCTCGAGCAGGCGCACGCGATCGAGGCCGTCGATACCGCGACGCCCGAGAGCACGCTCATCGCCAAGTCGGAAACCGTCCGGCTCCAGGCCGCCATCGCGCAGTTGCCGGTGGTGTACCGCGAGGCGCTGGTGCTGCGCGAGATCCATGGGCTCGGCTATCGCGAGATCGCCGCCGTCACCGGGGTGCCGATCGGCACCGTGATGTCGCGGCTCGCCCGCGGCCGCGAGCGCGTGCTCGCGCGCCTCGCCGGGAGCACGCCATGACGCCTCTCACCCCGCACCAGGAGCCCGACCGCCTCCTGCACGCCTATCTCGACGGCGAGCTCGATCCCGTCAACACACTCGCGGTGGAGACGCGGCTCGCCCGCGACCCGCAGCTCGCCGCCGAGCTCGTGCGGCTCGAGAGGCTGCAGCGGATGATCCGCCATGCGCTTCCGCGCGAGGCGCCGTCCGCGGCGCTGCGCGCGAGGATCGAGGCGGCGATCGGCATGCGGCGGCGGCGCGAATTCTCCTGGCGCGCGCTGGCCGCGTCGATCATGCTCACGGCCGTGGCGGCGGGCGGATCGGCGACGCTGCTGGCGGGCCCGACGCCGACCGAGATGGTGCGCCGCGAGGTCGTTGCCGGCCACATCCGCGCCGTCGTGGCGGCGCGGCCCGTCGACGTCGCATCGACCGATGGGCGGGTCGTGCGGCCGTGGTTCGACGGCAGGCACGCGGGCGCGCCGCACGTGGTCGATCTCGCGGCGGCCGGCTTTCCCCTGCTCGGCGCCCGCCTCGACGTGGTCGCTGAGAGCCGAGTGCCGACGCTGGTCTATCGCGACCAGACGCACCTGATCAGCCTCACCACCGTCCCGGTCGCCGCCGGCCAGGCGCTCGAGCCGGTGCACAGCAGGCTCGGCGGCTACAACGTCACGCGCTGGATCGAGAACGGCGACTGCTACTGGGTCGTGTCCGACGCCGCGGTCGGCGATCTCGATCGCTTTGCTCGCGTCTTCCGCGCCGCCGACGCCGACTGATCGCGGCATCGAGCGATCGCCGGCTTTGTCGGTGGCGCGCAACGCGCGTGATATTCCCGGATTATCTGCAATCCTCGACGGAATACCTCGCGCCTCCCGCGGAGTCGCCACCGTGAGCGAGCGAACGCGACGGATCAACTTCGGCGCCAGTGGTCGCGCAGCCGCGGGGGGAGCCGATGGATATTCGTCGGGACGACGCCGCCACTTGGCCGGGCGACTGCGAGGTATCCTCGGAGGTCGCCGACGTCGCGCCTCGCACCGAGGATGAGGCCCGCCGCTTCGCCCGCCTGATCGTTCCCCATCTCGCCGACGCTCACACCCTCGCGTGCTGGATCACCGGCGACGCGATCGACGCCGAGGACGTCGTGCAGGAGGCCTGTTTGCGCACGCTCCGCGTGATCGCGACAGTCGCGGATGGCGACGCTCGGACGCGCATGCTCGCGCTGGTGCGCCGCGCCGCGATGGTCTGGCTGCGCAAATATCGTCCGGCCGCGCTGGTGACGCCGGACGAGTTCGGCGCCGCCGAGCGCGAGCGAATGATGTGGTTCGAGGCCGACGACACGACGCCGGAGACGGCGCTCATCGCCAAAACGAACGCCGCGAACCTGCAGGCCGCGATCGCGGCGCTGCCGGCGCCCTTCCGCGAGGCGATCGTGCTGCGCGACGTGCGCGGCCTGTCCTACCGCGAGATCGCCGAGATGACCGGCGTGCCGATCGGCACGGTGATGTCGCGCCTCGCGCGCGGCCGCACGCGGCTCGTCCGCACGATTGGACGGCAGGCGCGCCGAGCGACGAGCAAGCGCGCGTTCGCTTCCCGCAAGGTGTCGTGATCGCGCTTGGCGGCGATCTCACACAAGGGTGAAACCGGCTCGGAATTTCACCGACCGTTGGCCGGTCTTCTCGTCGTCACGCTTGAAAGGAGACAACCATGTCGATGAAGCTCGTGATCGTCACTGCCGCCATCGTCGCCGTGTTCGCCAGCCCGTCGTCGGCGCAGGAGTACGCGCGGAGGCATCAAGCCATGCACCACGCCGCCCATCATGCCCGCACGACGGTCGCGCGCTCGAGCGCGATCGGCGCCGGGTTCGACGACAGCGCTCGCGCCGCCTATGGGCGCAGCTACGACTTCGAAGGATGGCCGACCGATTATCTGTCGACTCGCTTCGGCGATCGCCAGATGCAGGGCCGGCCCTGAGGAAGCTCGCCCGCGTTTGCACGCACGACGCGAGAGCGGCCGGCATCGCCGGCCGCTCTTTGCATTTGGTACATGTGGTGCACGCGAGGCAGGTGCGGCGTCGCGCCGCCCGCAGCACCATCAATTGGATCAAACGTTTCGTGATCCCGCCTCACGATCACCTCACGCAGCAGTGACGGTCACCGTCCTCGATCGCGGAATTTCTCCGCCCATCCTTCTGTCTCCTCGGTGTGCGACATTGAAAGGAGAAACACCATGTCGACCAAACTCGCTCTCGCTGCCGCTGCTCTGGTTGCGGTCCTCGCCGGCCCCGCGCTCGCGCATGAGCACGCGGCGCGTCCCATGCCGGCCAACGCCTACGCGTCCGCCCGCATGGGCACGCCGGCGCCCATCGGCAATCCGGTTCAGAACGACTTCCAGCTGCAGGGTCGTCCGTGATCGTGAATGACGGCGCGCCCGCAAGCGGCGCGCCAGAGCGAGCGGCCGGTGTGCAACCGGCCGCTCTTTTTTCATCCGCAGAATTTGCGCGCGATCACATCGCCCGGTCAGCCGGCGACATCGGCCGCCGGATTGGTTTTGCGCAGGTAGTGGCGATGCGCCTTGGCGCGATTGCCGCATGTGCGCATGGCGCACCACCGCCGCGTTCCGCTCTTGCTGTCGTCGATGAACAGCCACAGGCACTTGTCGTTGGCGCAGCGTCGTAGCCGATGCAGTCGCTGCCCGGCGAGCAGGTCGCCGGTCGACCACAGCACCGGTGCCAGCAGGCTCGGGATCGCGGGCGCGGCGGGCGGAAGTCGCCACATGGTTTTTCCGTCTTTGCCGACCGCCAGGCTGGCGCGCGCCGGCGCCGCGGCGAGAAGCCGATTGAGGGCATCGACGTCGTGCGCCGCGACCGCTTCGCCCGCGGCCGTGGCACTGAGCAGCGCATAGATCGTTTCGCGCGCCGCGATCGCCTCCTCGAAGAGTTGGACGGCATCGTCGCCATGTTGGCGCGCCCAGCCGTCGAGCTCTGCCGCGGCCGAGGCATCGATCAATCCCGAACCCTCGCACCACGTCAGCAGATCACCGAGCCCGTTCAGCTCCTCCACCGGCGGGTCGCTGCCGCGCCAGGACCGGGTATCGGCAAACGCCACGGACAGCTCCTCGCCCGGGGCGGGAACAAGGCGGGAGTGCGATTGGCGGGCGTCTGCCATGCTCCGATAGATACTAACCCTGATGGCGGTTGACAAGATGATCTCCACAATGTAACTGCCAACCAGGTTACGGGTTAGTGATGTAGCGTGCGCGGTACGGCGGCGCCCATCGTCGAGGAGGAACTGATGTCTATCCACTTGAATGCTCTGGCGATTCCGTTTCAGGCCGCAAAGGCAGCGTCATCCCAGGCCGAGGCTCGCAACCTTTATCTCGGAATTGGCGCTGGCTTGCTGGTCGTCGTGTGCTGGGCCGCCTGGATCATCGCCACCCGATTCGCCGTGACCACGCACCTGCGCCCGGTGGATGTGGCGTTCCTGCGCTACGCGGTGCCGACCGCGCTCCTCGCGCCGGTCCTGTGGCGCCATGGGCTCGGGTTCCGCCAGATCGGGCTCAAGCGCACGCTTCTGCTCGTGTGCGGCGCCGGGCTTCCATTCCTGCTGGTCGCCTCGACCGCGATGAAATTCGCGCCTGCCTCAGATGCGGGAACCGTGATGGTTGCCACCATGCCGGTGTTCGTGGCCGTTTTCTCCGCCCTGCTCGGCAGCGAGCGGTTCGACCGGGTGCGCGTGATCGGATTCGCGGCGGTCGCGGCCGGGGTTGCCGCTATCGCGGCGCACACGCTGCTCGGCGGCGCTTCGGGCGCATGGCGCGGCCACCTCCTGTTTGTCGCGGCCGCGGCGCTGTTTGCGATGTACACCGTCACACTGCGGCGCTCGGGCGTAAGCCCCTGGCATGCCGCCGCGATTGTCAACTTCTACTCGTTCGTCGCGCTTACGCCCGTGTACTTCCTCGTCTTCGGATCGCGGCTGCTGTCGGCGCCGGCGCACGAGGTGATCACGCAAGCCGCGATGCAGGGCGTGGTCACGGGCGTCATCGCGCTCTTCCTGTATGGCGAGGCCGTCCGCCGGCTCGGCGCCCCGCGCGCCGCCGTGCTCGGGTCGTTGACGCCGGTGGTCGTCGCCCTGCTCGGCATGCCGCTGCTCGGCGAATTCCCTACGCGCGTCGCGTGGCTCGCCATCGTCGCGGTCAGCCTCGGCGTCGTGCTGGCGAGCGGCGCCTTCTCGCGGGCGCCGGTCGCGGCGCGTGGCTCGGCGCGCTGATAGGAGCAAGGACGATGGCAACGATCCGCAAGGGAAATCGTGACCGCCGCCAAGCCCGAGCTCGTGCGGGATGCGCTGCGCGACGTCGGCGCACTCCACACCCGCCTGGCGCCGGGCTTCGTCACCCATACGCGCCTCGAGCCCGGGGCGCGTATCGTCACGTTCGGCAACGGCATGGTGGTGCGGGAGGCGATCATCACTCGACGATGCCGAACGCCGCCTCGTCTGGTCGGCGTCCCGCGGCACGCTCACCCATCACAACGGATCCGCGCAGGCTCTGCTCGTCGAGGGCGGCACGACCAAGGTGGTCTGGATCACCGTTTTCCGACGCCGCTGAGGATGCGATCGGCGCGATGATGGAGGCGGACATGCGCCTGATGAAGCAGACGCTCGACGGCGTTGTGTAGCCCGCATTGAGCGCAGCGAAATGCGGGACACCGCTTCGGATCCGCTCAATCCGGGTTACGAGCTGAATAGCGGGGGTAGACTGAATTCCGTTTGCGTTTCGGGCGCGAGTGGCGCATGGCAATAAGTACAGAGTGACATCCGCGCGTCCGCAGCCTCGCCGCTTCAGGCGCGCCTTGCTTTTCAAGGGTAAGGTCAGCGCAAAGGGCGTGATGTCATTGTCGGGCGCGCTTCCCGATGTCGCCCTGTTCTTCTTGTTTCCGGGTCGTGTTCCTTCCTGTTATTTGCGGTTCGGCGCGCGCGCCTTTCCTCTCGCTATTTCAATAGCTTTTCCTGTACTCGGCGCACATCGGCGTCCTGTAAATCGCCTGTATTTTTCAACGAATTTTTCGAAGCGGAATTGGCGATCGGCGCTTTGCAGCGCATCGGAGGCGCGGCGCGGTCAAAGCGTGATGCCGGCAGGGAGATCGGTCCTAACTGGTTCGTTCGGGACGGCCGAGGAACCGCGAATGCGCGGACCGGCGCCAGCATTCTGGCAGAACGAACCTAGGTCAAAACGACAATGGAATCAGCGCCTGCGGGGAGGGCGAAGGTAGAAGGTGGGAATACCGCGCGGAGCGTCCCGAACTGAGCTTTGCTCCATCCGGGGCGCGCCGAGCATTTTTGCAGAACGAACCCAACTGGGATAATAGCAGCGTCCTCAATATCCTCGCGACGATCCTTACAACTTCGCGAGCTTCGGCATCACCTCGGCGCTGAACAGCTGCAGCGAGCGCAGCGCCTCGGCGAGCGACATGGTGCCGAGGAAGAGATAGGTGAGCAGGTAATTGATGCCGAGCTCGGCGACCTGCTTCTCCAGCTCCGCATAGACGGTCTGCGGGCTCCCGGCGATGGTCGAGCCGTCGGCGACCGCCTCCTCGAAGCTCGCCCCGCGCGGCACGTTGAAGCGCGTGTCGGCGGCGCCGGCGCCGTGCTTGACGCGCAACCAGTTCAGATGAGCGAGATGGCGCTCCATCGCCGGCTTGGCGAAGCGCTTCGCCTCGGCGTCGGTGTCGGCGACGAAGATGTGGCGCTGCACGCCGATGGCGACGCCGCCGGAGAACTCCGCCTTCGGGCTCGCGGGCCCGCCGCGCTTCGCCAGCGCCGCGCGGTAGGCGTCGATGTTCTTTTTCGCGAAACCGGTCGGGCCGAGGCTCAGGAAATGCATGCCGTGCTCGCCCGCCCAGGTCGCCCCGGTCGTGTTGGACGAGCCGTACCAGAAGGCGGGATGCGGCTGCTGCAGTGGCCGCAGCGCGATCGGCACATTCTCGTAGGCGTAGTGCGCACCCTTGTAGGTCAGCATGTCGGTCTGCAGCCCGGCGCTGACGCAGGCGAACGCGTCGACGAAGATGTCGCGCGACTGATCGTGCTCGACCTTGTGGTATTTGAGCTCGAATGGCGAGACGCCGCGCCCGACGCCGACCTCGAGCCTGCCCGAGCTCAGATGATCGAGCATGCAGATCTCCTCGATCAGCCGCAGCGGCGAATAGAGCGGCAGCAGGTAGACCAGCGGGCCGAGCCGCATGCGCCTGGTCGCGCGCGCGAGCGCGCCGAGCCACACGCCCGGCACCGGTACCATGTTGAGCGGGGTCGCGTGGTGCTCGGCAACGTGCAGGGCCCAGATGCCCGCCTCATCCGCCGCGGCGGCGAATTGCAGCCGCTCGTCGAAGAGCGTCGCGAGCGGGCGGTCGCCCCACTCGACGTGATCGAACAGTCCGATTTTCATGTTGTTCCCGGAGACTCGTAACGGTGGGCAAAGGCGGCCACCGCTATCGCCGTCTTGCACCGCTGCCGGCTCCGCCGTGCCCACGCGTGTCACGCTCGACCGCGCGTGGGCACGGCGGAACCGGCATTGTGCAAATCCGCCGACAGCTTGGCCGCCTTTGCCCACATTACGACAGACGCACACCCGCAGACAAATGCCCGAATCACACCTATCTTGCACCCATGCCCGCCCCCGCCGCCGAGCAGGCCCGCGTCAACGTTCCGGAGTGGTCGGTCTCCGAGCTCTCGGCCGCGCTCAAGCGCACGGTCGAGGACAACTTCGGCTATGTGCGCGTGCGCGGTGAGATCTCCGGCTATCGCGGGCCGCACGCGTCGGGCCACTGCTATTTCTCGCTCAAGGACGAAGGCGCCCGCATCGACGCGGTGATCTGGAAGGGCGTGTTCGGCCGCATCCGCTTCAAGCCCGAGGAGGGCCTCGAGGTGATCGCGACCGGGCGGCTCACCACCTACCCGGGCAAGTCGTCCTATCAGATCGTCATCGATCGGCTCGAGCCGGCGGGCGTCGGCGCGCTGATGGCGCTGCTCGAGGAGCGCAAGAGGAAGCTCGCCGCCGAAGGCCTGTTCGACGAGGCGAGGAAGCAGCTGCTGCCGTGGCTGCCCGACGTGATCGGCGTCGTCACGTCACCGACCGGTGCCGTGATCCGCGACATCCTGCATCGGCTCTCGGATCGCTTTCCGCGCCACGTCGTCGTCTGGCCGGTGCGCGTCCAGGGCGAGGGCTCTGCCGAGGAGGTCGCGGCGGCGATCCGCGGCTTCAACGAGCTGCCCAACGTAGGCGAATTGCGCCGCCCGATTCCGCGCCCCGACCTGCTGATCGTCGCGCGCGGTGGCGGCTCGATCGAGGATCTATGGTCGTTCAACGAGGAGATCGTGGTGCGTGCCGCGGCCGACAGCATGATCCCGCTGATCTCCGCGGTCGGCCACGAGACCGACGTGACGCTGATCGATTTCGCCGCCGACAAGCGCGCGCCGACGCCGACCGCGGCGGCCGAGATGGCGGTGCCGGTGCGCAGCGAGCTGATCGCGCGCATCGACGGCCTCGCGCGCCGCTCGCTCGCCTGCTGGTCGCGCGGCCAGGATCACCGCCGCACCGAGTTGCGCGCCGCCGCCCGCGCGCTGCCGAGCGCGGACGCGCTGCTCGCGATCCCGCGCCAGCGGCTCGACGCCTGCACCGACCGCCTGCCGCGCGCGTTGCGCGCCAATGCGCAGATCCATCACACGGCGCTGTCGCGTATCGCGGCACGGCTCTCGCCGCAGCTGCTGCGCGGGCAGGTCGAGCGCCGCCGTGCACGCTTTGCCGCCGCCGCCGGCCTACTCGCCGCGAGCCTACGCCATAACGCCGAAGCGCAGCGCACCCGCATCGCCCGCGCTCGCGACCGGCTCGCCGTGCTCATGGAGCGCGGCGAGCGCGCGCTCTTCACCTTGCTCGATCGCCGCACTGATCGGCTGGAGCGGGCCGCGCAGCTGCTCGCGGCGCTCTCCTATCACGGCGTGCTGGCGCGCGGTTTTGCGCTGGTGCGCGGGCCGGAGGGCCAGCCGCTGCGCACCGCCGCCGCTGTCGCGGCCGGCATGCGGCTCGACATCGAATTCCAGGATGGGCACGTGGGCGCGACCGCGCAGACCGGCGCGACCGGGCGCCGTGAGCCGATCGCGGCGCAGCGCCCACGGCCGCGCCGCCGCAGCGGCAGCAGCAATGAAGGGCAGGGCAGCCTGTTCTGATTGTCTACGGTGCTAGCGCCCCCTCTCCCCTTCAGGGCGAGAAGGAGCGCTGGTGTCGTGCCCACCTCACATGGGGTCAGCCCGGAGAGCTTCTCCGGCTGCTTCGATCGCCTACGAGTTCTTCATGCAGTCGTAGACGAAGGCCCAGCCGGCCTTGCTCGACATCTTGAGCTTCTGCTCGTGAGCCTTGGCGACGCAGCCATCCCACTTGGTCTTGTCCTTCGACATCTCCGCCTTGGCGGCATCCCACTTCTTGCGCGACCAGGACTTCACCTTGTCCATCTTGGATGGCGTGGCCGGCTGAGCGGCCGGAGCCGGCTGGGCGGCCGGGGCGGGCGCCTGGGCTTGGGCCGAAACCACGAGTCCCGCCGCAAGAATCGCGGCGCCGACGGCAAGACGGATGCGTGACATGGTACGATGCTCCTGGGTTTTCCCGGATCGAAAGGGTGGCTGTGTTGCCTGTGCGCGCGTTCCGTGTCGGAATGACGACAGGTGCGGCCGGTTCCGCCGGGTAGGATTTAGAACAAATTGCCCTGGTGCGGAATCGGAATTTGCTCCCGCGCTTCATGCAGCAAGTGCATGGTGCCCGAAAGCCGGTATCATGCGAGGATATCCGTTTTCGTAAAAGATCATGCGCAAACAATGAGCTGAAGCGCGATGACGGGCTCAGCGCGCGAGCCACTCCGGCACCCGTTTGAGCGCATCGGCGCGCGCCACCGGATTGGTGCCGCTATGCACCGTTCCGGTGCTGCTGGCCGACAGGGCGACGCCGTTGCGCAGCCCGACCGGCCGGTTGGGATGATCGAAATCGTGGTAGGCGCCGGGATAGACCACGATCGAGGTGCCGGCGCTGCGCCCGCGCGCACCCGCGACCATGTGCTGGCAGGCCGGCGCCGGCGTCCAGTCGTCGATAGCGCCGATCAGGATCAGCGTGGGGATGCGCGCGCTCCAGCCCGCATTGTCGAGCCGCCCGCAGCCCGGATAGAGCGCGACCGCCGAGCGGAAATCGATGTCGTTCGCGTTCGTCTCGGCGAGCGCGATGCGCCGGCGCACCGTCCACAGCACCGTGTTGGCGCCGGTCGACCAGCCGAGCAGCGTCACGTGGCGCGGCTCGATGTAGGTCTGCGCCTGCAGCCAGTGGCGTGCCGCATTGGCGTCCGCCACCCGCTCGCGGCTGCTGCGCACCGCGCGGCGGCGCACCCCGCATTGCGAGCCGAGCCCGCGCGAGCCGAAAGAATCGGGCAGCAGCACCACGAAGCCCGCCTTGACGAGATGCTCGGCCCAGTCGCGCGAGCGCGTCCCGAGCACGTTCTTGCGCGTCATCAGGCCGTCGCAGCCGTGCAAGGCGACCACCGCCGGGAATGGCCCGGGCCCCTCGGGCCGAAACAGCAACGATTTGAGTGCGCCTTTGTCGAGCGGGATGTCGACGGGCGTCGGGGCCATCGGCGGGACAACGGGCGCGGGCGCCGTCGCGCCGAAAGCAGGGCCCGCGGCAAAGATCAGTACGGCGGCGAGGATCAGCGAGCTGCGCATACGGTCGATCAGGTGGCGCCTCGGCAGGAGATCATACCACCGGACAGGAAACCTGCTGTTTGTTTAGGCGAGGCTTACGGAGCGTCATAGCCGGGCATTTCGCCCCAGACGTGGCGGGGTTTCGCCTGTCGGCAAGAGCCACTATGTTCATCGCGCTGTCATCGGGCCGCGCGGCGCGGCCGCCGGCGGCACGCTGGAGACTGGCAGAGGGACTGGCAGGTGCTCAATCGCTTCGATCATCGTTCGGCGCCCGGCGAGGCCGAGGTTCGGTATCTCGACGGAGATTTCCGCGTGATCCGCCCGGGCGCGTTCGTGCGCTGCGCCATCACGGGCGTCGCCATCCCGCTCGAGGAGCTCAAATACTGGAGCGTCGAGCACCAGGAGCCCTACGCGTCGCCGGAAGCCGTGCTGCAGCGGCTCCATCCGGAGCGGGCCACAGGCTAGCCTCGCCCTCGGTCGTGCAACACGTCCGCCGCCAATTGCGCAAGCACATCTGCAGTGTCGATCTCTAGCGTGACCGGCAGCGTCACGCTGCGGGCCGCGAGTGCTGCGAGGGATGTTTGGCCGCTCATCCGCGCGTGATCCTTCTCGGTCGTCACAAGCGTGAGGCCGTGCGCGTCGGCGTGTGCGATCAGCTCGGCCGCTTCGGCCGCGGTGAACACGTGGTGATCGGCAAAGCTGCGCTGCTCGGCGACCGCGATTCCGGCCGCGCGCAAGGTGGCGTAGAACTTTTCCGGATTGCCGATCCCGGCGAAGGCGAGGACGTCGCGGCCCGAGAGTTGCGCGACTGCAGCCACGTCGGGCACGAGCCGGCCCGTCAACACGGCTCGACCCCTTTGGCGCGTGGCCGCGATGATGCCATTCGCGGCGGCGGCGGCGTCCCCGATGACGAGAACGGCCTGGCAGCGGGCGAGCTGGTCCGCGAGCGGCGCCCGCAGCGGCCCGGCGGGAAAGACCTTGCCGTTGCCGATGCCGCGCGGACCGTCGAGCACCACCACCGAGATGCTCTTGGCGAGCGAAGCGTTCTGAAGGCCGTCGTCCATCACGATGACGGTGGCGTCGGCCGGCACGGCGCCCGCGCCGGCGACGCGGTCCCGCGCCACGATGGTCGGGGCGACGCGCGCGAGCAGCAGCGGCTCGTCGCCGACGTCGGCGGCGGTGTGTACGGGCATGACAGCGACCGGTCCGGCGAGCCGTCCGCCGTAGCCGCGAGTGAGAAACGCCGGCCGCTCGCCGGCCTTCTGCAGCATGCGCGCGACCGCGATCGCGGACGGCGTCTTGCCCGATCCACCGAGCGTCAGGTTGCCGACGCAGATCACCGGCACGCGGGCGCGCCGCCCGCGCCGCGCCATGCGGCGGGCCGCGACCGCGCCGTAAAGCGCGCCGAGCGGCGCGAGCGCGGCAGCGAGAAATCCCGGCGGGCGCCACCAGAAGGCCGGCTCACGCATCGCCGTGTTCGAGGCGCAGCTGCATCAGGTACGGCTCGAGCGCGGTGAGCGTGCGCTCGAGCGCGCCGCCGAGAAGATCGACCGTGTGCTTGGCGGCGGTCGAGACGCGGGTGCGCTCCGCGTCGTCCTTGAGCAGCGCGCCGACGCGCACCGGCAAGCGGTCCGGATCGGGCACGAGCTCGGCGCCTTTGGCGCCATCGAGCGCCGCGTAGATGTCGGCGAAATTCGCCACGTGCGGCCCGTGCAGGATGGCGGCGCCGAATTTCGCCGGCTCGATCGGGTTCTGCCCGCCATGCGGGATGAGCGAGCCGCCCATGAACACGATCGGCGCGATCCGGTAGATGAGACCCAATTCTCCGAGCGTGTCCGCGATGTAGATGTCGGTGCCGGCATGGGGCAGCTGGCCGTGCGAGCGCAGCGCCGAGGTGAGGCCGGCGGCCGCGATCGCGCTCGCGATGCTGGCGCCGCGCTCGGGATGGCGCGGCACCAGGATGGTGAGCAGGCCGCGGAACGTCGACTTGAGCCGCCGCTGTGTCTCGATCACGGCGGTCTCCTCGCCCAGATGCGTCGAGGCGGCGGCGATCACCGGCCGGCCGGCGATCGCGGCGGCGAGCTTCTTCAATTTCGCCTCGTCGACCGGCAGCGGCGGAACGTCGAGCTTGAGGTTGCCGGTGGTGGTTATGCGCGGGGCGCCGAGCGCCGCGAATCGCTCCGCATCGGTCGCGGTGCGCACCAGGCACAGGTCGAGCCGCCCGAGCAGTGCCTCGATCGTATCGGGCAGATAGCGCCAGCGCTCGAACGAGCGCGCCGACATGCGCCCGTTCACCACGATCAGCGGGATCTCGCGCCGCCGCGCCGCCATGATCATGTTCGGCCACAGGTCGGATTCGACCAGTAGCGCGAGATTGGGCCGCCAGTGGTCGAGGAAGCGGGTGACGAAGCCGGGCGCATCGAGCGGCACGAACTGATGAATGGTGCCGCGCGGCAGGCGGTCGCCCGCGAAGGCCGCCGACGTCACGGTGCCGGTGGTCACCAGAATGTTGACCCCATCGGCGCGCAGGCGCGCGATCAGCGGGATCGCGGCGGCGAGCTCGCCGACGCTCGCGCCATGCACCCAGACGAGCGTGCCGGCCGGCCGCCTCGCGGTCGGCTCGCCGCGGCGCTCGTCCATGCGCAGCGGATGTTCCTTGCCGCGTGCAAGGCGGCGCTTGAGCAGATAGGGAACGAGCGGCGTCGCCGCCGCGGTCAGCAGCGTATAGCCACGAAGGGTCAGCGGCACGCGCTCAGCCAACGGTCCCATCTCCCCGTCGGTGGTCGGAAACCCGGTGGTCGGCAAGCTCGTGAGCTCGCGCAGTCGCTCGATTGAGGCTCGTCTCGAGCGCCACCCGGCACGCTTCCAGCCTAGCACCATCCGCGTCCGCCGGCACCGTGACGGTCTCACCCGCAACCATCGCCAGCCGGCTGAACGGGAGATTGACCGTGGTGCGATCCCAGTTGCGCAACACTCTGCGCCGGCTGGTCGTGATGGCCGCCGGCAGGATCGGTCGGCCCGATAGCTGCGCGAGCTTGATGATGCCGGTGCCGGCGACGCGCGCGATTTTCGGCACGTCGGCCGTGAGCGCGACCGAGCAGCCATCCTGCAAGGTGGTCAGCATGGTCTGGAACGCGCCGACGCCGCCCTTGAGATCGAAGCGGCCGCTGGCATCGCCCGAGCCGCGGATGGTGCCGACGCCGAGCCATTCCGCCGCGATCGCGTTCATCTCGCCGTCGCGGTGGCGCGACACCAGCACCTTGGCGGGATAGCCGCGGCGGATGAACGGCACGAGGAAATGCTGCCCGTGCCACATCGCGATGATGACCGGGAGCTGCGGATGCATCTGCGCATAGATGTCCGCGGGCTCGAGCAGGTGGCGGCTGGTGAGCCAGACCAGGCGCAAATACTCGGCCGCCGCGATGCCGGTGATCCTCTGCACGAGGTGGGAACGTCCGAGACGCTTGACCAGCCCCATTCGCAGTATCCGCCGGTCACCGTTGCGGCGCAGCGCCGGCATCCGGCTCGAGCAGCCGATGCATGTGGACGATGAAGTAGCGCATGTGAGCGTTGTCCACGGTTCCCTGCGCCTTGGCTTTCCACGCCGCGTAGGCGGTGGCGTAGTTGGGAAAGATGCCCACGATGTCGAGCTTGTCGAGGTCCTTGAATTCGACGTGCTCAAGGTCGATCAGCTCGCCGCCGAAGACGAGATGGAGGAGCTGCTTCGGTGTGGTCTCGCTCGACATCGCAGGTGCTCTCGGGTTGGCGTGACCACGCAGCTCTCGCCTCCGAACGATCGCGGCAAGACCGCGGGTCAGCGGAAGGCGACCCGGCCCTCGCGCATGAGCTCGCTCAACGCCTGATGGCGTGCGCGCCCGGCAGCGAAGAGAGCGCCGTGCGTCGGAGTCGGCTGATTGTAGATCAGCGTCTCGCCCCCCAGCGTCGTCAACGCCCCATGCGCTTCGTGCACCAAAAGATCGGCGGCTGCAAGGTCCCAGTCGTGGCTGTTGGGACCTGCGAGCGCGAGATCGAGCTGTCCTTGCGCGACCCGCGCGATGCGTAACGCAAGGGAATGCACTTTCGGTATCGCGATGATGCCGAACGGCGCGAGCTTGCCGAGGCGACGATCCGGGCCGGCGACCCGCGCGCCCGCGAGCGCGGTGCCCGCCGTCGCGACCATCGCGCTGCCGTTGTGGGTCGCGCCGCCGCCGGCAGCCGCGAGGAAGAGCTCGTCCGTCGCCGGCGCATAAAGCGCGGCGAGGACCGGCCGGCCGGCCTCGGCGAGCGCGACCGAGATGGTCCAGTCGGGCAGGCCGGCGAGGAACCCACGCGTGCCATCGATCGGGTCGACGATCCACACGCGCGCGGCGGACAAACGCGCCGGATCGTCCTCGGTCTCTTCCGACAGCCAGCCGCAGGCGAGGCCGGTCGCCTCGAGCCGCTCGCGCAGCAGCGCGTCGACCGCGATGTCGGCCTCCGACACCGGCGAGTCGCCTTCCTTGAACCAGCTCTTGATCGGCGCCTTGAATGCTTTGAGCGCGAGCGCGCCGGCCTCGCGCACGGCGGCCGCGACCTCGCGGGTCAGCGCCGCGTGGTCGATCGCGTCAGACGCCCGCAACGGTGAGCCCCTCGAGGCGTACGGTCGGCGCGTTGATGCCGTATCGAAAGACGAGGTCGTTCGCGGGGGTGAGCGTACGGAAGATGTCGTTGAGGTGGCCCGCGATCGTCACCTCGCTCACCGGATAGGTGAGCTCGCCGTGCTCGATCCAGAAGCCGGAAGCGCCGCGGCTGTAGTCGCCCGTCACCATGTTGGCGCCCGAGCCGATCAGGTCGGTGACGTAGAAGCCCTCCGCGATGTCGGCGATCAGCTCGGCGCGGGTGTTGGTGCCGGGCTCGAGATGCAGGTTGGTCGCGCCCGGCGACGGCGTCGATGAGACGCCGCGCTGCGCGTGGCCGGTGGTCTTCAGGCCGAGCTCGCGGGCGGTCGCGCAATCGAGGATCCAGGTGGTGAGCACGCCGTCGGCGACGAGCGCACGGCGCTCGCCGGCGACACCCTCGGCGTCGAACGGCTGCGAGCGCAGCCCGCGCCGGCGCAGCGGATCGTCGATGATGGCGATGCCGGGGGCGAAGATGCGTTCGCCCAGGCGGTCCTTGAGGAAGCTCGTCTTGCGCGCGATCGCGCTGCCGTTGATCGCCGACGCGAGATGGCCGATCAGCGATCCGGCGATGCGCGTGTCGAACACCACCGGCACGCGTTTGGTCGCGACCTTCTTCGGATTGAGCCGGCGCACGGCGCGCTCGCCGGCCGAGCGGCCGATCGCGTCCGGTGCCGCCAGGTCGCCGATATGGAGCGCCGAGGTGGAATCGTAGTCGTTCTCCATGCCGGTGCCTTCACCGGCGATGGCCACGACCGAGGCGCGATGGCGCGATCCGAGATAGGCGCCGGTGAAGCCGCCACTCGTCGCCAGCACCATGCCGCCGATGCCGGCCGATGCCGAGGCACCGCCCGACTTGGTGACGCCTTTGACGGCGAGCGCGGCGGCCTCGGCGGCGCGCGCGGTCTCCTCGAGCTGCGCAACCGCCGGCAGGTCGGGATCGAGCAGGTCGAGCTCGGGGAATTTCTTCGCCAGCAGCGCGGGCTCGGCGAGCCCCGCATACTTGTCTTCCGGCGCGACGCGCGCCATCGCGACCGCGCGCGCGGCGAGCTCGTCGACGTCGCCATTGAGATCGTTGGTAGAGACCACCGCCTGGCGGCGCCCGACGAAGGCGCGCAGCCCCATGTTGTCGCCTTCCGAGCGCGACGATTCCTCGACGGTCCCGTCGCGCACCTCGACCGATTGCGAGACGCCACGCTCGGCGATCGCGTCGGCGGCGTCGGCGCCGGCACGGCGGGCGGCGGCGACGAGGCGTTCGGCGAGCGCCACCAGGGCGGATTGGTCGAGGAGGGAATTCATCGGGCAGGGACCGTTTAGCGCATATCCGGGCGAAGGGGAATCGGCGCGCCGAAACGGGATTTGCGGATCGGGATGGCGGAGTGCGGCACACGCCGAGCGAGCCCCATACATGGGACCGGCGCGACGGAGCCGGCAAGATGGTGGCCGATTGCTTGCGCCGGCGCGCGCGATTGCGGCGAGCGCGGCAACGTCTCGTCAATCATTCTCACCGGAACAGGCGGCGCATACGTGCGATTAACCAGGCATTTTAAGCGAATGCCGACCGTGGGCGCGTAACCTTTGCGGCAATGATCGGGTGCGGTGCGTTGCGTATGCACAGGCCGAGCGCCCGGCGACAGGACCGTGTGTTTCGGGTGAGGCGTCGAATGATTGCCGGCAGGACCATGCCCGGCGGATCGAGCCGCGCGTTGCGGCTCGATCCGACCGCGCTTCCGGTCAGCTTTACGACGACTGATGAACGCGCCGACGAACATCTCCGGCTCGTCGAGCTCGATCGCGAGCGCGTGGTGGTGCGGCGCGAGGTGCGCGGCATTCCGATGCGCGTATCGCTCGAGGTATCCGAGTTTCTCGGGGTCGCGATCCGGGTGATCCCGCCCGATGCGAGCCAGGATGGCGCGATCGCCGTCATGCTGGAGCATCGCGACCCGGGGCTCTCGGTCCCGCTGATGATCGCGACCGGGCCGGAGGGCGACGTGGTCGCCGAATGGCAGCGCTGGGGGCGCGTGCTCGGCCGTCCGCTGCTGATCGCCGACGGTGAAGGATTGCGCGAGGCGTTCGACCGCGTCGGCGCCGTGCGCGTTCGCGCACCGGTGGCGCGCCGGCGCGTGCGCGGCGTGCTGCGGCGCCGCCGGCCGACGATCCTCATGCGGCGCAAGCCCGGACACGGCAGCAGCGCGTCGCAGATCCACCGCGGCGAGCGCGAGATCATCGCGCGCAACTGAGAATCAGTCAGACGGGCTGTTCGTCAGGCGAAGTATCGTGCCGCCGCGTCGAGGATCATCCCGGCGAACAGGACGAGCCCGGCATCGCGGTCGGATTTGAACACCGTGAGGCAGACGTCCGGGTCGGCGATATCGAGGCGGACGACCTGCCAGGCGAGGTGGGCCGCGAATGCGGCAAGGCCGATCGCGAATACGATGCCGCCGCCCGCCATGTAGCCGGCAATGCCGATCAGTGCGACGGCGATCGCATAGAACAGGGCCAGCATCGGCTTGGTGCGGTCCCCGAACAGAAGCGCGGTCGATTTCACCCCGATGAGGGCGTCGTCCTCGGTGTCCTGGTGGGCGTAGATCGTGTCGTAGCCGATCACCCAGGCGATCGATCCGGCATAGAGCAGGTAGGCGGGCGCATCGAGGCGGCCGAACCAGGCCGGCCAGCCCATCAGCGCACCCCACGAGAAGGCGAGCCCGAGCACGATCTGCGGCCAGTAGGTGATCCGCTTCATAAAGGGATAGATCGCGACGACCGCGAGCGATGCGATGCCGGTCGCAACGGTGAAGCGGTTGAACGCCAGCAGCACCGCGAGCCCGACCAGCGCCTGCGCGGCCAGGAAGGCGACGGCGGCCATGACGCTCACTTGACCCGAGGGGATCGGGCGCGAGCGGGTGCGCTCGACGCGGGCGTCGAGATCGCGGTCGACGATGTCGTTCCAGGTGCAGCCGGCACCGCGCATCACGAAGGCGCCGATGAAGAACAGGGCGACGTGCGACGGGTTGGGCCATGGCGCGTGCGCGTGGATCGCGGCGAGCCCAGCCGACCACCAGCACGGGACGAGCAGCAGCCAGGCGCCGATCGGGCGGTCGAAACGGGCGAGCCGCAGATAGGGCTGCGTCCAGCGCGGGGCGAGGCCGTCGACCCAGTTCCCGGTCGAATCGGCGACGCGTCCCGGCGCCGCGCTCATCGCGCCAACACGGGTCCCGTCAGGGTGTCCATGATGCCGCCGGGCTTGTGCTTTTTCTTCTCTTCCTCGTCGTCGGGCTGCAGCGATGCGCCGAGCGCGTCGGACAGGCTCGGCGTCTGCGGCCCCCCGGCCTGGGCCGGGCCGGCAGAGCATATCCGCTTCTTCGTCTCGGCGGTGCGCACATGGACGGTCTTGATCTGCTCGACGATCTGCGGGGGAATGCCGCATTTGCTCACATTGGCCTCGACGAACTTGAGCCATTTGAACTCGGCGCTCGTGTAGCCGGTGATGAGCTCGCACATCTTCTCGCGCGTCGGCTTCTCCTTCTTATGGCCTTCGGCCTCGGCCAGCTTGGCGCGCTTCTCCACCTCGGTGCGAAGGCTGGTGAATTGCTGCAGGCATTTCTGCTGCTCCGGCGTCGGGCCGGGGCCGCTCATCATGCCGGGACCGCCCGGGCCAGGCCCCATGGACATGGGCGGCGGTGCGGCGGACGGTTGCGCCGACGGCCACGCGGGACCACCGGGCTGCTGGTTCGCGGGCTGCGCGGACGGCCATGCCGGTCCGGTGGGCTGCTGCTGCGGGGCCGGTTGGGCGGACGGCCAGGGCGCAGCAGAGGGCTGCTGGGGCGCGGCCGACGGCCAGGGCGCCTGCGCCTGCGCCGCGACGGCGCAGCAGGTTACGGCCGCAAGCGCCAGCGGCAGCACACGTGTCGTTACACGCGTCGCCACACCTGCAGGGTTCATGGGTGTCATCTCCCGGTCCAAGATCCCGGTCCAAGACCGATCCAAGACCGATCCGGATGATCAAATCAATTCATTAACAATCTCTCGAATCCGGCGATACCGCGGCAAGACCGCTTTGACGCCCGGCGGCGTGCCCCGGTTTTTGCCCCCCGGCCGGGCGGCCATGGCCCAAATCGAGCATTTCACGCATGTTCCTGTCGAATGAACGCGCCGGGAGCAAATCCGCGGCAGGCGTTCGCCCGAATATAGCGTTCAACGATCCATCGAGGGCAATCCATGGCCCGGTACGACTTCCGCAGCCCCCGCCTCTTCGTCGACCAGCCATTGCAGCCGCGCGGCGTGGTCGCGCTCGACCGGGCGCAAGCGCACTATCTGCGCGACGTCCTGCGCCTCGTGCCCGGCGACGGCGTGCTGGTTTTCAACGGCCGCGACGGTGAATGGCATGGCACCCTCGAAGCGAACGGCAAGCGCGCGCTGACGGTACGGCTCGGGGTGCGCACGCGGCCGCAGGAAGGTGGCCCGGATCTCCACTACCTGTTCGCCCCCCTCAAGCGGGCGCGGCTCGACTACATGGTGCAGAAGGCGGTCGAGATGGGCGTGGCGCGGCTCGCCCCGGTGCTCACCCGGCATACCCAGGCCGAGCGCGTCAATGCGGAGCGCATGCGCGCCAACGCGATCGAGGCGGCAGAGCAATGCGGGGTGCTGCGGCTGCCGGAGATCGCCCCGCCGATCGCACTCGGCGATGCGCTCGCGGCGCTCGCGCCCGGCCGGGTGCTGATCTTTTGCGACGAGGATGCCCCGATCGCCGACCCGGTCGCCGCGCTCGCGGCCGTCGCCGGCGCGAGCGCGCTCGCCGTGCTGGTCGGGCCGGAAGGCGGCTTTGCCGAGGAGGAGCGCGCCATGCTGCTCGCCCGCCACAACATCGTCCGGCTCGCGCTCGGCCCGCGCATCCTACGCGCCGATACCGCCGCGGTTGCGGCACTCGCCCTCGTCCAGGCGGTGCTGGGCGACTGGCGGGGGTAGCCTCACTATGGCGGAAAGGACACGCTCGCGGCGCTCGGCACGCAGCGCGGCCGCTATTCACTTGACCGCGCCAAGGCCAAACGGCACCGTCCACGGAGGGCGTACCACGGGGAGGTCACCGATGTCGGGCCGCTTTTGGACCTGCGTTCTGGCGCTGGGCTTGAGCATTCTGACGGTCGCGAGCACGGCCGAACCGACCCGCGCGGCCGGCTTCTTCGAGATGAATTTCTACCTTTCGGGCCCGCGCTATTCGGCCGACGTGCCGCTGTGCGGCGAATCCGGCCCGCTCGACCGCATCCAGCACGGGTTCGAGGTCAAGGAAGGCCGCTTCTGGCATTCGGACCTGCACATTCTCGATTTCAAGAACGTTCGCGAGATCGCGCTGCGCCCGTGGCAGGCGAGCTCCATTCCACGCCGCTTCTGCCAAGCCGAAGCGCTCGTTTCCGACGGCAAAAAGCACGCGGTCTATTACTCGATCATCGAGGACGGCGGCCTGATCGGCATGACCTACGGGGTCGAATGGTGCGTGGTCGGGCTCGACCGCAACTGGGCCTATAATCCGCGCTGCAAGGAGGCCAAACCCTGAAGGATTCCAATGAGGACGCCCTGGGGCGGTCCCACGGATGCCTTGCCGGTTGCGCCCGTACGTGCTTAATTCGTTTTTTGTTCTTGCTATGTTCCTGAAATTCAACTAATGCAGGTAGGTCCTTCCCGTAGCGTAAAGGGGACCTACCATGTCAAACGCTGTCGTACGTATCGCGGTCATCGCCGCGCTTATCCTTGCAGTCAGTCTGGTATCGAGTGAAGCCCAGGACCGGCGCCAGAACGAGCCGGGCCAGTTCGACTTCTACGTGCTCTCCCTGTCATGGTCGCCGTCGTTCTGCGACGCCGTGACCGAACGCTCGCCGCAGTCGGCGGCGCGCCAGCCCGAATGCGGTCAGCAGCCGCACGCTTTCATCGTGCATGGCTTGTGGCCGCAATACGAGCATGGGTTCCCGGAGTTCTGCCAGAACCCGGCCCCCCGCCTCGATCGCAACGTCGTCTCGTCGATGATCGACCTGATGCCGAGCCCGCGCCTGATCTTCCGCGAATGGGATCGCCACGGCGTGTGCTCGGGCCTGCCGGCCCGCGCCTATTTCGAGACCGTGCGAAAGGCGCGCGCCATGGTGAAGATTCCGCCGGACTATCTCGATGGCGCGCAGCCCAAGACGGTATCGCCGGCGGAAGTGCGGGATGCCTTCGTCGCCGCCAATCCCGGCCTGCCGCATGACGGGATTGCGGTTGGCTGCGACGACAAGCGCCTCAACGCGGTGCGCATCTGCCTCAGCAAGGAGCTGCAATTCCGCAGCTGTGCCGAGGTCGACCAGCACTCGTGCCAGCGTGAGCAGGTGCTGATGCCGCGCGTGCACGCGAGCACGCAAGCCGCCGGCGGGTAACCCCGAACATCTGGCGAATGTTTCCCGACGCGTCCGGCCGCGCGCTTCTCCCGCGGCCGGGTCGGGGTTAGGAAGGCGTGATGAACTATCGTCACGCCTTCCACGCCGGCAACTTCGCCGATGTTTTCAAGCACGCGGTGCTCGCGCGCATTCTCGTGCATCTCGGCGAGAAGGCCGCGCCTTTTCGGGTCATCGATACCCATGCGGGCAACGGGCGCTACGACCTCACCTCCTCTGCCGCGGAACGCACCGGCGAATGGCGCGGCGGCATCGGGCGCCTGGCCGCGGCCGCGCTCGCAGACGACGTTCGCGCGCTGCTTGCGCCCTATCTCGTGGCGGTCAGTGCCGCTAATTCCGGTCAGGCGCTGCGCTATTATCCGGGCTCCCCCTTGATCGCCCTCAGCCTGATGCGACCGCAGGATCGCCTGGTCGCCTGCGAGCTCGAGCCGCGGGCCGCCGCGGCGCTCGCCGCCAACCTGCGCCACGACGCCCGCGCGCGCGCGGTCGCAATCGACGGCTGGACCGCGCTCAACGCCTACGTGCCGCCGAAAGAGCGCCGCGGCGTCGTCATCATCGATCCGCCCTACGAGGACAGGGACGAGTTCAAGCGCCTTGGCGATGCCCTTGCGGCGGCCGGGCGCAAATGGGCGGGCGGCATCTATCTCGTCTGGTACCCGATCAAGGATCGGACTGGTCCAGACCGCCTGGCGAGCGTGCTGCGCCGCAGCGCAACGGCCAAAACGCCCCGGAAAATCCTGCGCGCCGAGCTCGAATGGGCGCCGGATGAAGCGCAGCCCGGGCTGAACGGCGCCGGTCTCATCGTCGTCAATCCGCCCTGGCGGCTGGCGGATGAGCTTGCCCGCATGCTGCCGGCCCTGCGCGCCGCCCTTCGTCCGTCGCTCGCGTCGTCGACCAGCGGGGGCCGGGCCAAGGTCGATTGGCTTGCCGGCTTGTCTTGAAAGGCACCGCCAAAGCTTTTTCGGGCCTTTTTACGGCACCGAATTGTATGTTAGTCTCCACCGGGGCTTTGGCGTTCCACCTCCTGCGGGAGCAGGAGGCGGCGGTTATGTCCTGGGCTGGAGTGGGCCGAAGGTTTTGCCGTCGGTGAATGTCCAGCCGAGCCGTCGAGCCGTGGGGGCCGGCGGCGGAGCAACCACGGGGAGGAGTTTCCCGATGGCAATGGCCGGTACGGTCAAATTCTTCAATGGCGAACGCGGTTATGGCTTCATCAAGCCGGATGACGGCGGACGCGACGTGTTCGTGCACATCACGGCGGTGGAGCGTGCGGGGCTGAAGTCGCTCAACGAGGGTCAGCGCATCAGCTTCGACGTGGAGCCCGACAAGAAGGGCAAGGGGCCGAAAGCCGTGAATCTCGTCGTCACCGGCTGACGACGCACGCCTCGCCCCGACGCTTCTTTCAGACCATCTCGCCGCCGCGGTCGGCCGCGAACGGCGTTCGCTCGCTTTGGTGGATACGCGGTTGCCGATCGGCAAGCGCGCCGTATAGGTTTCTGCGCCGGCCGTCAGGTCCGCACGCGCACGCCGGTGTCGCGTTTCATCATTCCAATCGAGGACAGCTGCTCATGATTTTGCGTTCATCCCCCGCCTCGCCGTTCGCACGCAAGATCAGGATGGCGGCGATCATTCTCGGGCTCGATGGCCGCATCAAGGTCGAGCCCGCCGATACGGTCGATCCCAACGACTCGGTGCGCCAGCAGAACCCGCTCGGCAAAATCCCCGCGCTCGTGCTCGACGACGGCCTCGTCCTGTTCGACTCGCGCGTGATCTCGGAATATCTCGATCACCTCGCCGGTGGCGGCCGCATCATTCCGACCGAGCCGAAGGCGCGGTTTGCGGCGCTGCGGCTGCAGGCGCTCGCCGACGGCCTGATGGATGCGTCGATCCTGCTCATCTACGAGGGCCGCTGGCGCGACGCCGCCAAGCACGAGCCGAAGTGGGTCGAGCATCAGCGCGGCAAGGTCGTGCGCGCGCTCGCCTCGCTCGAGGCGGCGCCGCCGTCGCGCGATACGCCGCCGACGGTCGGCCAGATCGCGCTCGCCTGCGCGCTCGGTTACCAGGATTTCCGTTTCCACGGCACCTGGCGCAAGGACCATCCGCGCCTGGTCAAATACCTCGAGGATTTCGCCGCTGCGGTACCGGCCTTCGCGGCGACTGCACCGCCGTCGGCATAGCGCATATCCCGGCGAAGTGGACCCGGTTCGCCGAAAGGAAATGCGCCGATCAATGAATTTGGAGCACATCCCGATCCCACTGGAACGGGATGTGCTCGAAGGCGCCAGCCCCACTGCGATCGGGCAAAGAAAAACCCCGGCTGTCGCGAGCCGGGGTTCTTGCCGACCGATTCGGCGATCGATCAGAAGCGGATGTTCAGGCCGCCGCGGACGACGTCGGCGTGGAAGCTGACGTTGTCGCTCACCGCACCGTTGCAGTTCATGCCGCACTGGAAGCTGCCGAGATCGTAGTGCAGGTACTCGACCTTGGCGGTGACGTTGTTGACGACCGCGAACTCGACGCCGCCGCCGATCGTCCAGCCGAGCTGTGTGCTGGTCATGCCGGTGAAGCCCGGGTGGCTCGCCTGCACGTCGCCGAACGCGGCGCCGCCGGTGAGGTAGGGCATCCAGCGGTCGAACGCATACCCGACGCGGCCGCGCGCGGTGCCGAGCCAGTTGTTCTCGGTGGTGCAGCCGCCGCCCGGGCAGTTGGTGGCGGTGCTGCCCTTGATGTCGGCCCAGTCGATGTCGCCTTCGAGGCCGAGCACCCAGGTGCCCATCTGCCAGTTATAGCCGACGGTGCCGCCGACCAGGCCGCCCGAGGTGTCGAAGCCGCCGGTCGAGTCCCACGCCGAGTTGCCCCAGCCGCCGCCGCCGTTGATGCCGACGTAGAAGCCGGTCCAGTTGTAGTACGGCGCGACCATGGGCGGCGCCTTGGTGTACATCGGCCGCGGCAGGTCGGCGGCGTTAGCCACACCAACCATCCCCAGCACGGCGGCGCTCGCGAGCAGAAAACGTTTCATTACCCATCCTCCTGTCTTGACCCTTGGCGCGGAAAGTATTCGATCGCGCGCCTGTGTCTAGTGCACGAAAGACACACCCCGAGCACTAGAAAAACCATGGTAGACGATTGGTTTACATGCCGGATTTCGCCAGAGTATTGCCTCATTTTGGCCTCTGGAACTAAAGACCCTAGTACCGCTCAGGTAAGTTCCATGGTTACCAAACGTTAATACTCGCGACGACTTTCGGGCGGGTTCCCAGTGCTCTGGGCGGTCAACAAAGATGGCAGCCGAACGTTCCACGCGCGCCCGCCGTCAACGCGACAGCCCGAGCCCGGGGTCGAGTATCGACCCGTTGCGGGCGGCGCGTGCCGCGTGGCGCGAACACCTCGCGTGCTCGCTGCATCAACTTCCATCGTGATTCGCTACTCGCACATACGCAAGGCGGCGGGGAATGCCGCATGGGATTGCCCGGACTTGCCCGCATTTGCGTCCATTTCGCCGCCTGGCGCACTGACGTTATGCTGCCGGCGCGGTCCGCACGCGCTCCCGGCCGCAGCCATCCCCTCGGGGCGCGCGTGACCTGTGGTATGTCCGAATCCGCTTCCGGGGCTCGCCCCGCTGCCCTCGTCACCGGCGGGGCGCAGCGCATCGGCCGGGCCATTGCGCTCGCGCTGGCGCGGCGCGGCTACGCCGTCGCGCTGCAGGCGCGCCAGTCGCGCGCCGCGGCGGACCAACTGGTGGGCGAGATCATGGCCGCCGGCGGGCGTGCCGCGACGGTCGTGGCGGATCTTGCCGATCACGCGGCCGTGCTCGGCCTCGTTCCGACGGCTGCCGCCGCCATCGGGCCGCTGACGCTGCTCGTCAACAATGCGGCCGAGTTCGAGCCCGACGAGATCGGCCATCTCGAGCGCGCGCGTTTCGATCGCCATGTCGCGGTCAACCTGCGGGCGCCGATCTTTCTCGCCGATGCCTTTGCGGCGCAGCTGCCCGCCGGGCCGCAAGGGGAACAAGGCGCTCGCGGGGCGCAAGAGTCGCAAGGCGCAATCGTGAACATCCTCGACCAGCGGGTGCTCAAGCCGACCCCACGCTTTCTCTCCTACGGCCTGAGCAAGAGCGCGCTCTATGCCGCCACCACGACGCTCGCCCAGGCGCTGGCGCCGTGCATCCGCGTCAACGCGGTCGCGCCCGGGCCCACACTGCCGAGCGCGCGCCAGGACGCGGAAGCCTTCGCCCGCCAGGTGCAAACGCTGCCACTCGAGCGGGGCCCAACCCCCCAGCAGATCGCGGACGCGGTGCTCTATCTCGCTACGGCGACAAGCGTGACCGGCGTCACCATCGCGGTCGACGGCGGGCAGCACCTTCCCTGGCGTGCGGTGGACTCGGCGGAAGTCCAGGAATAACTCGCTTGCGTTCGCCCGCGCGGCGCACGACTTCTACTAACGCATACCCCGGCGAAGTGGAGGCCGGTTCGCCGGCAGGATAGCGCTCGACCGCAAGGCCATGGACGATTCGAAGAAGAACATCGAGCCCGAGCTCGACCTCCCCGACGAGGAGGACGACCAGACGCTGCCCGAGGCGTTGGAGGACGTCGGCGAACCCGAAGCCTTCGCGCCCGGATCGCTCGGCGCCGGCCGCGCCACGATCGCGCGTTACGCCAAGCTCGCCCCGATGGCCCCGGGCGTCTATCGCATGATCGGGCCGGCCGGCGAGGTCCTCTACGTCGGCAAGGCCAAGAGCCTGAGGAAGCGCGTGCTCGCCTATGCGCGGCCGACCGGGCACGAGGCCCGCATCGCCCGCATGATCGCGGCGACGACGGCGCTCGAGTTCGTCACCACCGGCAGCGAGACCGAGGCGCTGCTGCTCGAGGCGAATCTGATCAAGCGCCTGCGCCCGCGCTTCAATGTGCTGCTGCGCGACGACAAGTCGTTCCCGTACATTCTCATCACCGGCGACCACGCGGCGCCGCAGATCCTCAAGCACCGCGGCGCGCGCAATCGCAAGGGCGACTATTACGGTCCGTTTGCCGCCGTGAACGCGGTCAACCGCACCATCACGGCGCTCGAGCGCGCCTTCCTGATTCGCTCCTGCTCGGATGCGGTCTACGAGAGCCGCACGCGGCCATGCCTGCTGCACCAGATCAAGCGCTGCGCGGCGCCGTGCACCGGGGAAATTTCCCACACCGACTATGGCGAGCTGGTGCGCGAGGCGAAGGCGTTCCTGTCCGGCCGCAGCGGAGCCGTCAAGGACGAGCTCGCGCACGAGATGGAGGCGGCGAGCGCGGCGCTCGATTTCGAGCGCGCCGCCGTGCTGCGCGACCGGCTCGCGGCGCTCGCCGCCGTGCAATCGCACCAGGGCATCAATCCGCGCGGCGTCGAGGAGGCCGATGTCTTCGCCGTGCACCAGGAGGGCGGCTTCAACTGCGTCGAGGTGTTCTTCTTCCGCACCGGGCAGAACTGGGGCAACCGCGCCTATTTTCCCCGCGCCGATCGCTCGCTCGAGCCGGGCGACGTGCTGGGCGCCTTCCTCGCCCAGTTCTACGACGACAAGCCGCCGCCGCGCTGCGTCTTCGTCTCGCACGAGATCCCCGATCGCGCGCTGCTCGCGGAAGCGCTCACCGTCAAGAGCGGACGCAAGGTCGACGTCGCGCGGCCGCTGCGCGGCGAGAAGAAGGACCTCGTCGACCACGCCATGGCCAATGCGCGCGAGGCGCTCGGCCGCCGGCTCGCCGACACCGCCTCGCAGCAGCGCCTGCTCGCCGGCCTCGCCGCGGCCTTCGGGCTCGCGAGCGCGCCGCGCCGCATCGAGGTCTACGACAACAGCCATATCCAGGGCACGAATGCGGTCGGCGCCATGATCGTCGCCGGGCCCGAGGGCTTTCGCAAGAATCAGTACCGCAAGTTCAACATCCGCTCGGAGGCGCTCGCGCCGGGCGACGACTACGGCATGATGCGCGAGGTGCTCACCCGCCGCTTCAAGCGGCTGATGGCGGAGGCGCCGCGCGCCGCCGCCGGGCTGGCCGAGGATGCGGCGCCGGAACTGGCCGCGCCGGATCCGGAGGTCGCCGCCCCCGCCCGGCCCGGCGGCGAGGTCGGTGATAAGGCGCCTGGCGAGACGCTGGAGCCCGATACGGCGGAAACCGCCGAGACCCCTTGGCCCGATCTCGTGCTGATCGACGGGGGCGAAGGCCAGCTCAGGGCCGCGCGCGAGACGCTCGCCGAGCTCGGCGTCGTCGACGTGCCGCTGGTCGCGATCGCCAAGGGGCCCGACCGCGACGCTGGCCGCGAGACGTTCCACGCGCCCGGCAAGGAGAGCTTCAAGCTGCCGCCGCGCGACCCGGTGCTCTATTTCGTCCAGCGCCTGCGCGACGAGGCGCACCGCTTCGCCATCGGCTCGCATCGCGCGCGGCGCAAGCGCGACATCCGCGAAGCCGGCCTGCAGGAAATTCCCGGCATCGGCCCGACGCGCAAGCGCGCGCTGCTGCGCCACTTCGGCACGCTCAAGCAGATCGAGCGCGCCTCGGCCGCCGATCTCGCGCAGGTGCCCGGCATCAACGACGAGACGGCGCGGCGGATTTTTGATTTCTTCCACGAAGCCGGCAGGTAGGCTGCGGCGGTCAGCTGTTTTCAGCTTTTGGGCCCGTAGATCTTCACGCACGCGTCGAGCCGCTCGAGCACGGCGCCCATCTTGGCGAGATCGAACCGGATCGTGTGGCCGCCGACCGTGGCCTCGAGCGACTTGGCATCGCGCAGCGCCGCGACCGTGTCGTTGTCGAGCGTCGGCACGTCGACATGGAAATCCGATAGAACGTTCCCTGCAACGCTCACGATCGGCCGCTGATCGAGCTTGAGGCGCACGGTCGCGTTGCCGCGCGTCAAAGCGCGCGGCTCATAGAAGACCAGCAGTCCGATATGGCCGGCGGCGTCGCGGGTGATGCCGAGCATGTCGTAGGGCGACGCGGTCAGCGCCTCGATGGTGCGGTTATAGAGCACGCAGCGGTCGAAATTATTGTTGGAATCACGCATGGCAAACCCCTCCCACCCGTCCTGGGCGATGAGGTTTTGCGCAGCCACCGGCCCCGCCGCGAGCAGCGCGGCGACGAGCGCCGCGGTCATGAGTCCGAATCTCATCTTTCCTCGTCCGTGCCGGCGGCAATCTGGCGAAGGTCGCGGCCGGCGACAAGCGGGGGCCAGCGCATGTTCCGGCGAACTGGGCACCGTTTCGCCGATGAGAACATGCGGCAAGTAAAGGAAATTGGAGCAAATTCCGATTCCGTAGGAACGGAATACGCTCTCATTCCGCCTTGGGACAAGTTTTTGTGTGGGGTTGGCGCGGATGCGGCCGGATCGCTATTCTAAGGGTATGGATGTGACCACGACGCAGCGGTTGCGGCGGTTGCCGGCGCGGCCCCTGGCGTTGCCCAACTTGTTGACCTACGCGCGGATCGCGGCGGTTCCGGCCGTGGTCGCCTGCATGTATTGGCAGAACATCCTGCAGGGCGGGCTGTGGCTGCGCTGGATCGCGCTTGCGATCTTCATCGCGGCGGCGATCACCGACTTCCTCGACGGCTATTTCGCCCGCATCTGGAGCCAGCAGTCGACCTTCGGCCGCATGCTCGACCCGATCGCCGACAAGCTCCTGGTCGCCTCCTGCCTGCTGATGCTCGCGGCCGACGACACCATCAAGGGCCGCGCCGTGTGGGCCGCGATCGTCATCTTGTGCCGCGAGATCCTCGTGTCGGGCCTGCGCGAGTACCTGGCCGAGCTGCGCGTCAGCGTGCCGGTGACGCAACTCGCCAAGTGGAAGACAACTGCGCAGCTCCTCGCCATCGGGTTCCTGCTCGCGGGCCTCGCCGGCGACAATGTGGTGAGCGGGCTCGTCGGCCGCGACACGCGCGTCATCACCGACATCGGCATCGGCCTGTTGTGGCTTTCGGCCCTCGTCACACTATATACCGGCTACGATTATTTCCGTGCCGGCGTGCGGCATCTGATCGACGACGAATGAGCGTGACGCTTCGCTATTTTGCCTGGGTGCGCGAGCGGATCGGCAAGACCGAGGAGGTCGTCGACCTGCCGGCGGGGATTCGCACCATCGGCGACGTGGTCGCCTGGCTCGCCGGGCGCGGGGAGGAATATGCCTACGCGTTCGAGAACCCGAAGGTCGTGCGCGCGGCGATCGATCGCGCGCATGCGCGTGCCGATGCGGCGATCGCCGGCGCGCGCGAGATCGCCTTCTTTCCGCCGATGACGGGTGGCTGACCCATCATGGTCGTGCGCCTCCAGCGCGAGGATTTCGATGCGGCGGCCGAGGCCGCCGCGATCACGCGCGGGCGCACCGACATCGGCGCCGTGGTGACGTTCGCCGGGATCTGTCGCGATCACGAGGCCGGGCAGGGCGTCAGCGCGCTGACGCTCGAGCACTATCCCGGCATGGCCGAGGAGGAGATCGAGCGCCACGTCGAGGAGGCGAAGGCGCGTTGGCCGCTGCTCGGCGTCACGGTCATCCACCGCTACGGCCGCATGGTCCCCGGCGACAATATCGTGCTGGTGGTGACCGCCTCGACACATCGCGCCGCCGCCTTCGAGGCCGCCGAGTTTCTGATGGATTATCTCAAGACCCGCGCGCCGTTCTGGAAGCAGGAAGAGCGCCCGCAAGGCACCGCGTGGGTCGAGGCGAAAGCGACCGATGACGCCGCGGCCGGGCGCTGGGAAAAGGCGCGTCCCGACGCCGCCGAATAGTCGAGATCGCCGTCATTGCGAGCGACGCGAGGCGAAGCAAGGCAAGGCAATCTCGCTCAACGGGTGCATGCGTTGCGGATCGAGATCCGTCGGCCTGCGGCCTTCAATGACGAGGTGCCGCAATTCGTGGCGATTTTTGTCCGTCCAACGCGTCTACAACACGCGATGGACCCATCCATACGGGTCGGGGGCGCGGCAGCGCTGGATGTCGACCAGGGTCGCGCGGAGCTTCTCGGTCTGCCCGCTCGAGCCGCCGTTGCCGATCGCGAAGCTGCCGCCGTCGAATTTGACGCTGCCGATCGGCGTCAACACCGCCGCGGTGCCGCACGCGAAGGTCTCCCTGAGCCGGCCGCTGGCGGCGTCGTCGCGCCATTGGCTGAACGCGTAGGGCTCCTCGCGAACCTTGATGCCCATGCTCTTCGCGATGGTGATGATCGAGGCGCGCGTGACGCCGGGCAGGATCGTGCCGCCGAGCGGCGGCGTCTGCATCGAGCCGTCGTCGAACACGAAGAAGACGTTCATGCCGCCGAGCTCCTCGACCCAGCGCCGCTCGACCGCGTCGAGAAACACGACCTGCTCGCAGCCGTGCTTGGCGGCCTCGAGCTGCGCGAGCAGGCTCGCCGCGTAATTCCCGCCGCACTTCGCCGCACCGGTGCCGCCCGGCGCCGCGCGCGTCAGGTCCTGCGACACCCACACCGTCACGGCGCTGTCCTTCGACTTGAAGTACGAGCCGACCGGCGAGGCGATCACGAGGAAGAGATATTCCGACGACGGCTTGACGCCGAGGAAGACCTCGCTCGCGAACATGAAGGGACGCAGATAGAGGCTGCCGTCGCCGTCGGGAATCCAGTCGCGGTCGATCTTGACCAGCGCGTCGAGCGCTCCGACGAACGCATCCTCGGGCAGGATCGGCATCGCCAGGCGCTCGGCCGACTTCTGGAAGCGCCGCGCATTCGCCTGCGGGCGAAACATCACGGCGCCGCCCTCGGCGGTGCGATAGGCCTTCAGGCCCTCGAAGATCTCCTGGCTGTAGTGCAGCACGGCCGCCGCCGGGTCCATCGGAATGGCGGTGCGCGCCGTGATCTTGGCGTCGTGCCAGCCCTTGCCCTCGCGGTATCGGATCGCAGCCATGTGGTCGGTGAACACGCGGCCGAAACCCGGATCGCGCAGGAGGGCGGCTCGCCGCTCCGGCGGCGTCGGCGCAGGGTGCGGTTCGGTTGCGAAGGCGAAAGGCAAAGGCGCGGACATGGGCGATCTCGTGGGCAGGTGTCGTTATGGGACGAACGGGCGTTCTAGCGCAAAGGGCGGGCAATCGCCCCCGGGGTCAAGGTCACGCGGCTGCCGGTGATTCGTCGCCGCAGTCGCATGCCGTCGGCTTGGGGGACAATCATCATACGCTCCTTGGGCGGCTGAACGCTGTTTGGCTATGGCGGGCGCTTTTGCCTCGGGTCGCAAGTCCCGGTATGGTGGCCCGGTCCATGCGACCATGCTCCCGTGAGAGGCGCGAAATATTGTGTTGCCGGCGCGTGGCAAGCACGATCATTTCGCGAAACTGCGGAGTTGGGTAACAAACAAACCAAAATATGTCAACATGGCTGACATAAATGTGACCGTGGCGGCCCGGCGGCCGGCGTCGGCCGACTCCGACGCCAAGCCCGCAACCGAGCCCACCTGGGACCTGATCGAGCTGCTGTTCTTCGCCTATCGCGACTTCGTCGGCGATCCCGACGAGGTGCTGGCGAAGTTCGGCTTCGGCCGTGCGCATCATCGGGTCCTGCACTTCGTCAACCGCAACCCCGGCATGAAGGTCGCGGCGCTCCTCGACATCCTCAGGATCACCAAGCAGTCGCTCGGCCGGGTGCTCAAGCAGCTGATCGACGAGGGCTACATCGAGCAAAAGGAGGGCGAGCGCGACCGCCGCCAGCGCCTGCTCTATGTCACCCCGAAGGGCGCCGAGCTCGCGTTGCGGCTCGCCCGTCTGCAGACGACGCGCATCGCCCGCGCGCTCGCCGAGAGCGGTCGCGATACGGGACCTGGTACGGGATCTGGCGCGCACGAGAATGCGCGCAAATTCCTCACCGCCATGATCGACGCCGAGGGCCGCGACAAGGTGATGCGGCTGATTGATCGGGTCGAGCGGCCGCGCCGGCTGCGATGAGCGCGCCCGCGGCCAGCACCACCTCCCGGCCCGCGCCGCTCGCGGACGATGCGCCGCATCTGCTCGTGGTCGACGACGACCGCCGCATCCGTGACCTGCTGTCGCGCTTCCTGCACGGCGAGGGCTACCGGGTGACGACCGCGGACACCGCCGCGGAGGCCCGCGCCAAGCTCGACGGGCTGCGCTTCGATCTGCTCATCCTCGACGTGATGATGCCGGGCGAGACCGGGTTCGATCTCGCCAAGTCCATCCGCGCGTCCTCGGCGGTGCCGATCCTCATGCTGACGGCGCGCGCCGAGAAGGAGAGCCGCATCGCCGGCCTCGAGCTCGGCGCCGACGACTATCTGGCCAAGCCGTTCGAGCCGCGCGAGCTGTCGCTGCGCATCGCCAACATCCTCAAGCGCGCGAGCCCGCCGCCGGCGCCGGCCGCCGAATCCGTGCGCTTCGGCCCATTCGTCTTCCACATCGGCCGCGGCGAGCTGCGCCGCGGCGACGAGGTCGTGCACCTCACCGACCGCGAGCGCGACATGCTGCGCATGCTGGCGGCGGTGCCGGGGGAGACCGTGACCCGGGCGGCGCTCGCCGGCAACGGCGCCTCGCCGGGGGAGCGCGCCGTCGACGTGCAGGTCAATCGCCTGCGCCGCAAGATCGAGGCGGATCCCGCCAACCCGCTGTTCGTGCAGACGGTGCGCGGCATCGGCTATCGCCTGGTGACGACGTGACCACGATCGACACCGGGCTCGCGCGCCTGCGCAGCGCCGCGACCCACGTCTCCGACGCCTGGGACCGGCTCGGCATCTTCGTCAAAGGCCTGATGCCGACGGGCCTCTACGCCCGCTCGCTGTTGATCATCATCGTGCCGATGGTGCTGCTGCAGTCGGTGGTCGCCTTCGTCTTCATGGAGCGCCACTGGAACCTGGTGACGCGGCGCCTCTCCGCCGCCGTCACCCAGGACATCGCCGCGCTGATCGAGATGTACAAGGTCTATCCGCACGACGCCGACAATGCGCGCATCCGCCGTATCGCCGCCGAGCGGCTCGGCCTTCAGGTCGACTTCTTGCCCCCGACCGACATGCCGCCGGTCGGGCCGAAGCCGTTCTTCTCGCTGCTCGACCAGGCGCTGGCGGAGGAGATCCGCAAGCAGATCGGCCGGCCCTACTGGATCGACACCGTCGGCAACTCGTCGGTGGTGGAGATCCGCATCCAGCTCGACGACGCGGTGCTGCGCGTGTTCGCGCGCCGCAGCGCCGCCTACGCGTCGAACTCGGGGATATTCCTGCTGTGGATGGTCGGCACCTCGCTGGTGCTGCTCACCGTCGCGATCCTCTTTCTGCGCAACCAGATCCGGCCGATCCTGCGCCTGTCCGAGGCGGTCGAAAGCTTCGGCAAGGGCCGCGACGTGCCGAACTTCCGCCCGCGCGGCGCGCGCGAGGTGCGCCGCGCGGCTTCAGCCTTCATCGAGATGAAGGCGCGAGTCGAGCGCACCATCGACCAGCGCACCACCATGCTGGCGGGCGTCTCGCACGACCTGCGCACCGTGCTCACCCGCTTCAAGCTCGAGCTCGCGCTGATCGGGGAGGCGCCCGAGGCCGAGGCGATGAAGCGCGACGTCGACGAGATGGGACGCATGCTCGAGGCCTATCTCGCCTTCGCGCGCGGCGACGGCGGCGAGCAGGCCGAGCCGACCGACATGGAGGCGTTCCTCGAGGAGCTCAAGGCCGACGCCGAGCGCGACGGCCACAAGACCGCGGTGGTCTTCCACGGCTACCCGGTCGTCACCGTGCGACCCAATGCCTACAAGCGCTGCCTCGGCAACCTGGTGTCGAACGCGGCGCGTCATGCGAATTCGATCGCGATCACCGGTCACCGCGACCACCGCTGGCTGACCGTGACGATCGACGATGACGGTCCCGGCATCCCGCCGCAATTGCGCGAGGAGGTGTTCAAGCCGTTCCTGCGGCTCGACGACGCGCGCAACCAGGACGAGGGCGGCACCGGCCTCGGCCTCGCCATCGCGCGCGACATCGCCCGCTCGCACGGCGGCGACATCACGCTCGGTGAGAGCCCGCTCGGCGGCTTGAGGGCGTCGGTGCGTATTCCGGTCTAAGGCCCAAATAGCAAGAAACGAGACCGACGTCGGCGTGACGGGCGCTGTGAGCGCGGCTGCGGCTTGCTATATTGGGCTCATGACGAACGGATTCGCGATTTTCGACACGGCGATCGGCCGCTGCGGTATCGCCTGGAACGCGCGCGGAATCGTCGCCGCCGGCCTGCCCGAGGCGGACGACGACAAGCTGCGCGCGCGCCTGATGCGGCGATGCCCGGGCGCGATCGAGCAGGCGCCGCCGCCGGCCGTGCAGAGCGCGATCGACGGGATCGTGGCGTTGGTGGCGCGCGGGACCGCGGACCTGTCCGATGTCGCGCTCGACATGGACGGCGTGCCGCCGTTCAACCGACGAATCTACGAGATCACCCGCGGCATTCCGCCGGGCTCGACGATGACCTACGGGGAAATTGCGGCTCGGCTCGGAGGCGGCCCCGAGCTTGCGCGCGACGTCGGCACGGCGATGGGACAAAATCCATTCCCGCCCATCGTCCCGTGCCACCGGGTGGTCGCGGCCAACCGCAAGGCCGGCGGTTTCTCGGCGCGCGGCGGCGTGAACACGAAGCTGCGTCTGCTCGCGATCGAGGGCGCGCAGGTCGCGGGGACGCTGCCGCTGTTCGAAGGATCGCGCTGACCGTCCTGCTTACGCGGCGACGGTCGCCTCGTCGTCGCCTTCTTCCTCGTCCCAATCGCGGCGATGGCGCCGACGCGGCCGGCAGCCCGGCACGAAGCGGCACAGATCGTCGACCATGCCCATCAGGCGCGCGCCGCGCCCGAGCGCGCGGTCGAGCTCGGCCATGGTGCGGGCGTGCCCCTCGTCGTCGTCATGCACGAAGGTGCGCACCACGCGCGCGAAAATCAGCGCGAGCCCCTGTGCGCGCAGCATGCCACGCGGGCCGGACGAATGGATGTCGGCCGCGGCCAGCATCCATTGCTGCGAGCGCACCGCCATGGCGTTGAGCGCGAAGGCGAGCCCGGGGTTGCGCCGCGCCGAGCGCATCAGCGAACGCAGCGCCTCCTTGTACGGCGTCATCGCTTCGATCCGTCGCATCAGCACGTCGAACAGCCGCTCGCGCGGCGGCTCCTCGCTCATGTCGCCGTCGCCGCCGTCGAGCACTGCGCGGTCCATCGCTTTCATGTGCGCCGCGAGGATAGCCAGTGTCGAGGGGAACTCGCCGCGCAGCGTGCCGAGCTTGACGTCGGCGCGCGCGGCGATCTCCGCGAGGTCGATCCGCTCGAACGATTTCTCGGCGAGCAGGGCCATGAAAGCGGCGATGATGCGTTCGCGATCGGTGCCGGCCGGGGTTGCGGGCGGGTCGGCTTTCGCGCGGGCAGGCTTGCGGGCCATTGGCTAGCTCCTCTGCGGCTGGTTCCACCCGAATGTAGTCGGCCGCCCGCCGACGTTCCAGGGTGGGGCTCAGCCCGCGAGCTCGCGCCCGCGGCGGGTGGCGGCGGCGACGGCATGGCGCATGATCGGGTCGATGCCGTCCTTCGCCATCAGCACCGCGAGGGCGGCCGCCGTGGTGCCGCCCGGCGAGGTGACGTTCTGGCGCAAGGTCGCGGCGTCGAGATTGGAGCGATGCATGAGCTCGCCGGCGCCCGCGACGGTCGCGCGCGCGAGCCGCGCCGCGAGCTCCGCCGGCAGGCCGGCTGCGGCGCCGGCGCGGGCAAGACTCTCGGCCAGCAGAAAGACATAGGCCGGCCCCGAGCCCGACACGGCGGTGACGGCATCCATCAGCGTCTCGTCATCGATCCACTCGACCGCGCCCGCGGCGCGTAGCAGCTTGTCGGTGAGCTCGCGTTGCGCCGTGTTGACCCGCGCGTTCGGGACCGCGACCGTGATGCCGCGGCCGATCGCGGCCGGTGTGTTCGGCATGGCGCGCACGACGGCGGTATGCGCCGGCAGCGCCTTCTCGAGCAAGGCCAGCGTGCGGCCGGCCATGATCGATATGGCGACCGTGTCGTCGCGCACCAGGCGGCCGAGCGTCGGCACGACCTCGGCGGCGACCTGCGGCTTGACCGCGATCACGATCGCGCGCGCCGCGATCGTGTCGAGCGCCGGATTGATGCGCAGTCCACGCTCGCCGAGCGTGATGATCTCCGCGCTCGGCTGCGGCTCGATCGCGACGACGTTGTCGAACTTCAGGCCGAGCCGGTGCCAGCCCTCGAGCAGGGCGCCGCCCATCTTGCCGGCGCCGACCAGGACGACGGTGCCGTCGAAGTTGCTGAGAGATGCTTGTTCCATCGGGACCTGCGAGCATGAGCGAATGGCGAATAGGGAGTAGCGAATAGGGATAGTAGTCCGGCCTATTCGCTATTCGCTACTCGCCATTCGCGGCGGGCAGGTAAGATCGTGGGCGCGTCAGGCTCGCCCCGAGGTCTCGAACATGGTCGCGTCGAGCGCCTCGGTCGCGCTCTTGCCGGCCCAGATCACGAACTGGAACGCCTGGTAATAGCGCTCGCAGGCCTCGAGCGCGGTTCCGAGCGCCGACTCGCATTGCGGGCCCGAAGCTGCGATGCCGCCGGTGAGCAGCAGCGCGTGGCGGAACATCACCAGCCCGTCGTTGGACCACAGATCGAAATGGCCGACCCAGAGCCGCTCGTTGATCCGGGCGACGAGCTCGACCACCTCGTTGCGCCGCGCCTGCGGCACCTTGAGCTCGAACGCGCACGCGAGGTGGAGCGCCTCGATGTCGCTCATCCAGGTGAACGAGACCTGATAGTCCGCCCACTTCCCGGCGACGACGAGCGTGACCTCGTCCTCGCTCGCGCGCGCGAACGACCAGTCGTGCGTGGTCGCCATGTGCTCGACCACGTCAACGGGATTGTCCTGCGGATTGTCCGCGTAGTCGCTCAGAGACATGCCGTTTCACCCTGCTGCCGCTTGATAGTGGATGCGGACGCATCCCACGCTCACGCGCCGCAACGGTACGGCCGCGCGGACGACGGTTCCGATAGACAACCGTGACGCATGTCTCGCGCGTTTCGGTGGACTTGACCCGCAAGGGCCGAATCACTTGCGAATCGACTATAACCGCACTGAGTCCAGTCGCCAAAACGGCTTGATGCGCGGGTGATTCAAGATTCTGTGGAATCCACAGCCCTCATGCGACACGGTGACTCGGGGTGGCCGCGGGGCAGCGAATGGCGAGTAGGGAATAGCGAACAGGCCGTCCGGGCGCGACTACTCGCCACTCGCCTTCGCCTCAATCGAACAGGCTGGAAACCGACTCCTCGGCCGCGGTGCGCGCGATCGCCTCGCCAATCAAGGTCGCAATCGACAGCACGCGGATGTTGGGCGCGGATTTCACCGCCTCGGTCGGCTGGATCGAGTCGGTGATGACCAGTTCCTTCAACCGCGAGCCGGCGATGCGCGCGACCGCGCCGCCCGACAGCACGCCGTGCGTGATGTAGGCCGTGACCTGGGTCGCGCCCTTTTCCAACAGCGCGTCGGCGGCATTCACCACGGTGCCGCCGGAATCGATTATGTCGTCGATCAGGATGCAGGTGCGGCCCTCGACGTCGCCGATCACGTGCATCACCTCGGATTCGCCCGGGCGCTCGCGCCGCTTGTCGATGATGGCGAGTGGCGCATTGATCCGTTTGGCGAGACCGCGCGCGCGCAGCACCCCGCCGACGTCCGGCGACACCACCATCACCTTCGACAGATCGAACCGCTCGCGGATGTCGCGCGTCATCTCGGGAGAGGCGTAGAGATTGTCGGTCGGGATGTCGAAGAAGCCCTGGATCTGTCCGGCGTGCAGGTCGACGGTGAGCACGCGGTCGGCCCCCGCATGCGTGATCAGGTTGGCGACGAGCTTGGCCGAGATCGGCGTGCGCGACCCGGTTCGCCGGTCCTGCCGCGCATAGCCGAAATAGGGCACCACCGCGGTGATGCGCCGGGCCGAGGAGCGGCGCAGCGCGTCGATGATGATCAGCAACTCCATCATGTGGTCGTTCGCCGGGTACGACGTCGACTGCAGGACGAACACGTCGCTGCCGCGCACGTTCTCGAGGATCTCGACGAAGACCTCCATGTCGGCGAAACGCCGCACCACCGCCTTGGCCACGGGTTGATCGAGGTGCTTGGCGATCGCTGCGGCGAGGCGGGGATTGGAATTACCGGCGACGAGCTTGATCGCTCCGTTGTTGGCCGCCATTTTCCCGCCTCCATCCGCGCGGCGCGATACGCGGCCGCTGGGCGGCGCCGTGATAACAAGGAGGCTATGCCCGTGGCAATACGAGGGTTTTTGTTGTCCCGGAACTTTTCCCCAGGCGCGCGGGGTCTAGCGATGCTCACCCGCGTAAGCGAAGGCCGCTGACGCAGGGGCATCGTTCGCCGCAACATTCGGTCCCGGCGTCGCGGGTGCGGCTGGCCCGCCCGGTGGTGCGACGTCGGGCGCCGCCAGGAAGCCGGCAAGGCGATCCATGCTGGTGGTCGCGATCCGATGCAGCACCCCGTCGTCGGCTGCCGCCCAGGTGCCGCGGCCGGAGCCGCCGCCCGGCTCCTCGCCGCTGATGCGAACGATACGTTGTTGGTTGGCGTCGTAGACGTCCCAGACCCAGGAGATCACCGTGGCCCGGCGCTTCCCTTCCACCAGGGCCGCCAGATAGCCGCGCACCCGATACTGGGCGGGTCCCCGGCGCGAGACGACGGCCACCTGGCGCGCCGCCGCCTCGTCGCCGAGATCCTGCACCAGCCTGTTGAAAATGCTCTCAGGCGGGCCGTCGATCGAGTCGAATGCGACTGTTGGTCCGTGCGCCGTGGCGCTCGCCATCGGCCCGCTCGCGCCAGCCATCGGCCCTTGCGGTGCGCTCGAGCAGCCCGCCGCGCAGGCGCCGAGCAGGACCAGCATGCCGATGCGCAGCAAGCTTTGCGCCCCGGAACGCGCGCCGACGCTTCGCGTGCTCCCGACCACCATCCCCATCCACTTCCCTTCGGCCCGCGGATTCGCCCATCTACTTCGACGAACGGTATCCGGCTCCCCGGGCGATACTTGATTGTGGATTTGCGTAACCCGTCCCGGCGGTCCGGTCCAGCGCGTAAACGAATTTTTAACGATGACGATATGTCAGGCCAGCACGATGGCGTTGACGTGGCGGCCATAATCCGGCTCGCCGCGGTGGGTCGCGCGGCGATAGCTGAAGAAGTGCTGCGGATCCGCGTAGGTGCAGGCGCCGAGATCCTCGATCGCACCGATGCCGGCGCGCGCGAGCCGCGCCGCGACGTAGCCGGGCAGGTCGAACATGAAGTGACCAGGCTGCGCCGACGGCTGGAAGAAGCGCATGTTGTCGGCGTCGGCCATGCGGAAATTCTCGAGCAGCTCGGCGCCGACCTCGTAGTTCGCCTGGCGGATCAGCGGCCCGACGGCGGCGACGATACGCTCGCGCCGCGCCCCGAGCGTCTCCATGATGGCGATGGCGGCGTCGGTCACGCCCGCGAACGCGCCGCGCCAGCCCGCATGCGCCGCGCCGATCACCCGCGCGTCGGGGTCGGCGAGCAGCACCGGGCCGCAATCGGCAGTCGAGACGCCGATGGCGAGCCCCGGCGTGCGCGTCACCACCGCATCGGCGCGCGGGCGCGTCGCGGGTGTCCATGGTGTCTCGGCGACGACGACGCCCGCGGAGTGGATCTGATATGGGGTGAGCAGCGCGTCCGGCGTGACGCCGAGCGCGGTCGCCATGCGGGCGCGGTTTTCCGCCACGTGCTCCTGGTTGTCCTTCGACCCGACGCCGGCGTTGAGGGTCGCATAGATGCCGCCCGACACGCCGCCTTCGCGGGTGAAGAAGGCATGGCGGATGCCGGCGAGCGCCGCCAGCGATGTCGCCTCGCGCTTCACGCCTCGAATCCCGGCAGTGCTTTGATCCCGGGCGGCGACAGGGCCATGACCTTGAACATCGTGCCCATGCCGGTCGGCCCGCCGGCGGTGAGCCGGGCGAGCGCCACGTCGACCGATTTCGCCTTGTCCGGCGGCGCCACCGCCTTGAGGTTGGTGGCGCGCTGCTCGATGCCGAGCCGGCGCAGGAACGTCGCCTGATCGATCGGGCCGTGCACGCGCGCGCCGATGGTCTCGGCCGCCATGGCGAGCGCCTGGAAATCGACATGCGCGGTGACGTCGGCGAGGCCGGGCGCGACCAGCGGATCGGCCTTGCGTTGCCCACGCAGCGCCTGGAAGGTGTCGCCCACCATGCTGTCGAGATGGCCGTAATCGATGATCAGGGCCGCGCCGCCGCCGCGCACGACCCGGCGCCCGATCTCGAGCACCTGGCTGTCGGAGCGCCATTCGTAGATCGAGCCGATCTCCGCCATGCGCACCTGCGGCGGCAGGGTCTGCTCGAAGAATTTCAACGGATCCGGCGCGAGCCCGAACGACAGGCTGCCCTTGTCGTCGACGCCGACGACGCGCTCGTGCCAGCCGTCCGCCAGCTTGACCGCTTGGTTGATCGGCAGCGCGTCGAAGAACTCGTTGGCGACGATGATCGCCGGGCCGTCCGGAACGTCGGCGAGGGACTCGTGCCAGTTGGCCGACAGGTCCGGAATTGCGAGCGTCTGCTTCTGGCGCGCCGTCAACGTCGGGCTGGTCTCGACCAGATCGACCGTGACCAGCCGGCGAAACTCGCGCATCACGTTGGCGGCGCGCAGCATGTCGAGCATCATGGTGCCGCGGCCGGGGCCGAGCTCGATCAGCCGTATGTTGCCCGGCGCCCCCATGTTGCGCCACACCGCGGCCGCCCACAGACCGACGAGCTCGCCGAACATCTGGCTGATTTCCGGCGAGGTGGTGAAGTCGCCCGCGGCGCCGATCGGGTCGTGCGTGATGTAGTAGCCGTGCTTGGGATGGCCGAGACAAAGCCCCATGAATTCCGCCACCGGCATCGGGCCGGCGAGCTTGATCAGCCGGCGGATTTCAGCGTCGAGCGGGGCATCGGTCATGTCGGGCTCCGCGCGGGATGGCGCAAAGCATACACGACGAAACAGACACCGGCGAGAAACAACGGGATCGACAGCAGCATGCCCATGGTGGTGCCGTGCCACAGGAAACCGAGCTGGATGTCGGGCTCCCGAAAGAGCTCGCAGAAAGAACGCATCAGTGCGTAAGAGATCGCGAAGGCGCCGATGATCAGGCCGGGTCGCTTCAACGCGCCGCGCCGGATCATGAAATTGAGGATCAGCAGCAGCACGATGCCTTCCAGCGCCGCCTCGTAGAGCTGGCTCGGATGGCGCGGCAGCTGGTCGTGGTCGGCGGGAAAAATCATCGCCCACGGCACGTCGGTCGGGCGGCCCCACAATTCGCCGTTCACGAAGTTGGCGAGGCGTCCGAGAAAGAGGCCGATCGGCCCGACCGCGCAGGTGATGTCGCCGAGCGACAGCAACGAGATGCCGCGGGCCCACGCGAACGCCGTCACCGCGATGACGCAGCCGAGAAATCCGCCATGGAACGACATGCCGCCGTTCCACACCTTGAGCATGTCGAGCGGGTGCTGGAGATAGAAATCGAAATTGTAGAACAGCACATAGCCGATGCGGCCGCCCAGGATGATGCCGAGCGTGACCCAGAGCACGAAGTCGTCGTAGTCGGTGATCGTGAACGGCGGCGGACCGCCCCAGCGGCTTTCATTGGCGATGATGCGGCGGGCATAGAGCCAGCCGAGCAGGATGCCGCAGATATAGGCGAGCGCGTACCAGCGGATCGCGAACGGCCCGAGCTTGACCAGGACGGGATCGAACTTCGGATAGGGCAAGATCGAGAGCGGGACCGAAAGCGGCATCGAATCAGTCCGTTGGAGGCGGATCGAAGCGGTGATGCGGTAAGGGCGGGGTGGCGTCAAGGGCGGCACGACAAGGGCGACACGTCTTGCGGCCGGCGAGCCGCAACGCCATTTTGACCTGACGTTGCTCCGGAGAAACCCGATGACCCAGACCTCGAACCGCTTCTTCGACGAGATCGCGCGGCTGATGAATGATGCCGCCGGCGTCGCCTCCGGCGCGCGGCGTGAGCTCGACACGCTGTTTCGCACCCAGGCCGACCGCGTCCTGCGCGACCTCGACCTGGTGCGGCGCGAGGAGTTCGAGGCCGTCAAGGAGATGGCCCGCCTCGCGCGCGAGGAGAACGAGGCACTGCAGACGCGCATCGCCGCCCTCGAGGCGAGGCTCGGGTCGTCGGCGTGGCCGCCCGTGACCCAGCCCGGGAGCCCGCCGCCGCAGTCGCCCGGGCCGGTGCCGCCGCCCACGATGTAGTGCCTTTCGGGCACTCAACCCTGTTTGCGACGGCCGCGCGCAAGCATTCCCGATTGCGCCCGATTGTGCCCGATTGCTTGTCAGGCGGCGGCCGGGCGGCTATAAGCCGCGCGTCCGCGGCCCCGACACCCCTGGAGGCACGCCGCGGGCACTCCAAAAAGCAGAACCTGAAGGATTGCAACAATGGCGACCGTCAATGAATTGAAGGCGACGGCGCGTCCGCGGGCCGGCAAGGGGGCCGCCCGGGCCGTGCGTCGCGAAGGCCGCGTGCCGGGCGTGATCTACGGCGACAACCAGCCCCCGATCGCGATCTCGCTCGACTTCGAGGAGCTCCGCCGCCGCATCTTCGCGGGCCGCTTCCTCACCAGCATCTGCAACATCGAGGTCGACGGCAAGAAGCACCGCACGATCCCGCGCGACTTCCAGCTCGACCCGGTGCGCGACAACCCGATCCATGTCGACTTCCTCCGTCTCGGCGAAGGCGCGACCATCCGGGTGCGCATCCCGGTGCACGTGATGAACGTCGACCAGTCGCCCGGCGTGAAGCGCGGCGGTGCCGTCAACATCGTCACCCATCATGTCGAGGTGGTGTGCCCGGCGGACTCGATCCCGGAATCGATCGACGTCGACATCACCGGCCTCGAGATCAGCCATTCGCGCCACTTGAGCGACGTGAACCTGCCCGCCAACGTGCGCCCCATCGTGCACGGCGATGCAACCCTCGTCACCATCGTGCCGCCGTCCGGCTACGCCGAAGAAATGAAGGCGGCGGCGGAAGCGGCGGCGGCAGCGGCAGCAGCCGCGGCAGCGGCGGCGGAAGCCGGCACGCCGGCACCGGGTGCGGCGCCAGGTGCGCCTGGAGCGGCGCCGGGCGCGGCCCCCGCGGCTGGCGCTGCGCCGGCCGCTGGAGGCGCGGCGGAGAAGAAGTAAGCCGGCACGGAGGCGACCGCGATGCGCCTCCTCGTCGGGCTCGGCAACCCGGGCCCCGAGCACGTCGGCAACCGGCACAATGTCGGCTTCATGGTGCTGCAGGAGATCGCCCGCCGCCACGGCTTCCCGCCGTGGCGGCGGCGCTTCCAGGGCGTCGCCACCGAGGGCGCGCTCGGGCCCGAGCGCGTGCTGCTGCTGCTGCCGGGCACCTACATGAACGAGTCGGGCCGCGCGGTCGGCGAGGCGGCGCATTTCTACAAGCTCGCGCTCGGCGACATCGTGGTGGTGCACGACGAGCTCGACCTGCTGCCCGGCAAGGTGCGGGTGAAGGCGGGCGGCGGCATCGCCGGGCACAACGGGCTGCGCTCGATCACGGCGCATGTCGGCAACGACTATCGCCGCGTGCGCATCGGCATCGGACACCCGGGCGACAAGAACCTCGTCTATCGCTATGTGCTCAGCGATTTCGCCAAGGACGAGCGCCCCTGGGTCGAGACGCTCATCGATGTGATCGCCGACAATGCCGGGCTGCTGGCGCGCGGCGAGGACAGCACCTTCCAGAACAAGGTGCATCTCGCCATGCAGGCAAAGGGATTCGAGCCGAAGGGCGGGGCGAAGGAAGATAGCGAATAGCGAATGGAAAGGTAGTCTCGGAGCTCAATTCCCTCTTCGCTAGTTGCTATTCGCTCTTCGCTGTTCGCCATTCATTGGAAATCAGAGACACACCATGGGCTTCAAATGCGGCATCGTCGGCCTGCCGAATGTAGGCAAGTCGACGCTCTTCAATGCGCTGACCGCGACCGCGGCCGCGCAGGCGGCGAACTATCCGTTCTGCACCATCGAGCCGAATGTCGGCGAGGTGGCTGTGCCGGACCCGCGGCTCGACAAGCTCGCGGCGCTGGCGAAATCGGCGCAGATCGTGCCGACCCGCCTCACCTTCGTCGACATCGCCGGCCTGGTGCGCGGCGCCTCGAAAGGCGAAGGGCTCGGCAACCAGTTCCTCGCCAACATCCGCGAGGTCGATGCCATCGCGCATGTGGTGCGCTGCTTCGAGGACGACGACGTCACCCATGTCGAGGGCAAGATCGACCCGATCGCCGACATCGAGACGGTCGAGACCGAGCTGATGCTCGCCGACCTCGACAGCCTGGAGAAGCGCGTCGACGCGCTGGAGAAGAAGGCGAAGGGCGGCGACAAGGAATCGAAGGAGGCCCTCGATCTCCTCAACCGCTGCCTCGCCCTGCTGCGCGACGGCAAGCCGGCCCGGCTGGTCGAGCGCCGGCCCGAGGAGGCGCGCGCTTTCGCGATGCTCGGGCTGCTCACGTCGAAGCCGGTGCTCTATGTGTGCAACGTCGAGGAGGGCTCGGCGGCGACCGGCAATGCGCAATCGCGGCGGGTCGAGGCGCGAGCCAAGGAGGAAGGCGCTGCCTCGGTCGTGATCTCGGCCAAGATCGAGTCGGAGATCGCGGTGCTGCCGGCGGACGAGCGCGCCGACTATCTCGCCGCGGTGGGACTGAGCGAGGCGGGCCTCGACCGCCTGATCCGCGCCGGCTACGCGCTCCTGCATCTCGTCACCTTCTTCACCGCCGGCCCCAAGGAGTCGCGCGCCTGGACCGTGACGGCGGGGGCGCGCGCCCCCCAGGCGGCCGGCGTGATCCACACCGATTTCGAACGCGGCTTCATCCGCGCCGAGACCATCGGCTACGGCGACTACGTGGCGTGCGGCGGCGAGGCGGGCGCGCGCGATGCCGGCAAGCTGCGGCTCGAAGGCAAGGACTATGTCGTCGCCGACGGCGACGTGATGCATTTCAGGTTCGCGACGTAGGATTCAAGCACGTCATTGCGAGACGTGCGAAGCACGTCGAACCAATCTCGACCCACTCGCGCATGCTTCCGCAGCGCGAGATTGCTTCGCGGAGTTTACCCTTGGGATCGCCCAAGGCGAGACCCGAGGACTGGCAATGACGGCTACTGCGGGTCGCCCTGATTGCGGATGGCGCCGAGGTGCTCGTTGATGCGGAAGGTGATGAGCACGAATTCCGCCGCGATGCGCGCCACGATGACACCCGCCAGAGTCATCAGCAGGGCGGCAAGGATCGCGAGGACGCCGCCGACCAGATTGACTCGCATCAAGAACAGGCCTTCGACCAGGCCGCGCAGGCCGCCCAGCGCCACGACGGCGAGCACGAGCCAGTAGAAAATCTTGATGATCGACGGCGTGATGAACCGTTCCCACTGAAAAAGGTCGCCGAACTGGAACATGCCGCCCTCCTCTCGACCCCGTGCCGGTCGACTCGTACGTAAATCTCGGTAACTAAAACGTTTACGACAGGCCGCAGTCCCGCGGCGAAATGATGGCCGCGGCCAGCGCCCAATACCGCCGTCGATTGACGCGGCCGGTCCACGCTCGCTACGGATGCCCCAGGAAACGCATCGCATCGGGCAGGGAATTGGGGCCGCCGTGCCAAAGCTCTATTGGGAAGACTTCACCCCGGGTCAGGTCTGCGAATACGGGGCCTACGAGGTGACCGCCGACGAGATCAAGGCGTTCGCGGCCGAGTTCGACCCGCAGCCGATGCATCTCGACGAGGAGGCGGCCCGCGCCAGCATGATCGGCGGCTTGTGCGCGTCGGGCTGGCACAGCTGCGCCATCATGATGCGCATCATCGCGGACGGCTTCGTGCTCGACACCGCCTCGATGGGCGCGACCGGCTGCGGGGAGGTGAAGTGGCTCGCCCCGGTGCGGCCGGGCGATCGCCTGCGCGTGCGCATGCACGTGCTCGACAGGCGGCGCTCGAAGAGCCGGCCCGAGATGGGTTTCGTCAATGTGCGGCTCGACATGCTCAACGCCGCCGACGCGCGGGTGATGACGGTCACGCCGCACTTCATGATCGAATGCCGGCCGGCGTCGAGCGGCGGGGCGGAGGCGCGCCCATGAGATACTTCGAGGACATGCACGTCGGCGAGCGCACCGAGCTCGGCAGCCACACCTTCACGGCCGACGAGATCAAGGCCTTCGCACGCCGCTACGACCCGCAGCTTTTCCACCTCGATGAAGACGCGGCGGCGCATTCGCATTTCGGCAGGCTGTGCGCCTCGGGCTGGCATACGACGGCCGTCTATATGCGCCACTTCGTCGATTCCGAGCTGCGCGAGGCCGAGGCCATGCGTGCGCGCGGCGAGACGCCGGCGAACGATGGACCTTCGCCCGGCATCCGCGAGCTGCGCTGGGCGAAGCCGGTCTATGCCGGCGACACGATCACCTTCGCGCGCGAGGTCATCGAGCTGCGAGAGATGACCATGCGGCCCGGCTGGGGGCTGACGGTCGCGCGCAACACCGCCGTCAACCAGCATGGCGAGCTGGTGATGTCGTTCGTCGGCGCCAAGTTCGCGCAGCGGCGCAGCAAGTCGTAGCCCGGAAGAAGGCGCGCAGCGCCGTAATCCGGGGCCGGGCTACTGCGTAGCCCTCTTGCCACAGCAAAAAATTCCCGGGCGAGCATTGCGGCCGGGAAGGGGCCTCCCCAGATACGCGGAACCAAGGGAAAAACCGAGGCGCGTTCATGGACTTGCTGAAGCTCGTGGCGCTCGACGGCGACGACATCGAGGTCGTGTCGGCGCATGCGCAAGACTCAGTCGTCAAGGTCGGTGACATCATGTGGCGGCCGGCGGAAAAGCGGCTGATCGTCATCATCAATCGCTTCGACTGGGAGAGTGCCCAGAGCCTCGAGCCTCCCTATCGGCGCCGCCGCGCGGCCTTGCGCTTCGAGCGCGTCAACGGCTTCAAGCATCGCAATATCCCCTGCTCGGAAAAGGACACGGTCCTCAACCTGCTCGCGATCGAGTTCACGCCCACCGATGCGCCGGCCGGCTTCGTCACGCTGATCTTCTCGGGCGGCGCTGCGCTGCGGCTCGAGGTCGAATGCCTGGAGGCGGAGCTCGCCGACCTCGGCCCCGTCTGGGCGACCGCTGCCTGTCCGGCGCACATCGACGCGGCGGATGCCGTGAAGACGGTCTAGGTCGATCAACACGATCATCAATCTCCCGCCGTCACCCTGAGGCGGCCGCGCGCAACGCGGCCCTCGAAGGGCACCGCTCGTGTGGTGCCGCTTGCGTGCTTGTGTCGCCGCCTCGGCCGATCATTCTTCGAGGCCCGCGCTTCGCTCGGGCACCGCAGGATGACGGGTCATCGTTTGTTCTTTGCCGATGGCGAGGGTTGACGCGCCATCGGCGGCACGCCATTGAGCCGTGAGAAAGGCTCCGCCATGCCGCTCCGCCTCGATACGCGCGACGCCGATTTTGCCAAGCGATTTGCCGCGTTTCTCGCCACCAAGCGCGAGGCCGCGCAGGACGTCGAGCAGGCGGTGCGGGCGATCATCGCCGACGTGGTCGCGCGCGGCGACGAGGCGCTGATCGAGCTGACCCGCCGGTTCGATCGGGTCGATCTTTCCGCCGGCGGGCTGCGCGTCGCGCGCGCCGAGATCGAGGCGGCGGCCGACGCCTGCGATCCCCGAGCATTCGCGGCGCTCGAGCTCGCGTGCGAGCGCATCGAGGCCTATCACCGCCGCCAGCTGCCGCGCGACGAGCGTTTCACCGACGCGCTCGGCGTCGAGCTCGGCTACCGCTGGACCGCGATCGCGGCCGCCGGCCTCTATGTCCCGGGCGGCACCGCCGCCTATCCGTCCTCCGTTCTGATGAACGCGGTGCCCGCCAAGGTCGCCGGCGTCGAGCGCCTCGTCATGGTGGTGCCGACGCCGGACGGCAAGCTCAATCCGCTGGTGCTCGCGGCCGCCTCGCTCGCCGGCGTCGACGAGATCTATCGCATCGGCGGCGCCCAGGCGGTCGCAGCCCTCGCCTACGGCACCAGGACGATCGCCCCGGTCGACAAGATCGTCGGCCCCGGCAACGCCTATGTGGCGGCGGCGAAGCGCCTCGTGTTCGGCAAGGTCGGCATCGACATGATCGCCGGGCCGAGCGAGGTGCTGATCGTCGCCGACCGCGACGCCAACGCCGACTGGATCGCGGCGGATCTCCTGGCGCAGGCCGAGCACGACACCGCGGCGCAGTCGATCCTGATCACCGACGACGCCATGCTCGCCGGCGAGGTCGAGATCGCGGTGGCGGCGCAGCTCGCGACGCTGCCCCGTGCCGAGGTCGCCAGCGCCTCGTGGCGCGACTTCGGCGCCACCATCCTGGTGGAAAGCATCGATGACGCCGTCGTCCTGGTCGATGCGGTCGCGCCCGAGCATCTCGAGATCGTCGCCCGCGACGCCGAGCGCCTCGCCGCGCGCGTGCGCAACACCGGCGCGATCTTCCTCGGCGCCCATACGCCGGAGGCGATCGGCGATTACGTCGCCGGCTCCAACCACGTGCTGCCGACCGCGCGCTCGGCGCGCTTCTCCTCCGGCCTCGGCGTGCTCGACTTCATGAAGCGCACCTCGATGCTCAAATGCGGGCCGGCCCAGCTCGCAAAGCTCGGCCCGGCCGCGATCGCGCTCGGCGAGGCGGAGGGCCTCGCCGCCCACGCGCGCTCGGTCGCGATCCGGCTCAATAGGCGATGAGCGCGGCGCCACCCGCAGGCAACAAGCGGCTCGTCAAGCTCACGCTCGACGAAAACTCGATCGGCCGCTCCAGCGCCGACGTCGAGCACGAGCGCGCGGTCGCGATCTACGATCTGCTCCAGGACAATTCCTTCGCGCCGGTCGGGCACGAGGGCGGTCCTTACGCGCTCCATCTCGCGGTCGTCGGCAACCGGCTGGTGTTCGACGTGCGCACCGCCGAAGACAACGCGGTCGTCACCCATCATCTGTCCCTGACGCCGCTCAAGCGCCTCGTGAAGGACTACTTCATGATCTGCGACAGCTACTACCAGGCGATCCGCACCTCGACGCCGAGCCAGATCGAGGCGATCGACATGGGCCGCCGCGCGCTGCACAACGAGGGCTCCGAGCTGCTGATGGAGCGCCTCAAGAACAAGGTGCACCTCGATCACGACACCGCGCGCCACCTGTTCACGCTGATCACCGTGCTGCACTGGAAAGGGAAGAGCTGAGGCCGGGGATGATGGCGGCGGCTCCGATCAGTCCCCGGCCGCATGCCGTGCTCTTCGCCTGCGGGCTCAACGCTTTGCGCTCGCCCATGGCGGCGGCGCTGTTCAAGCACCTGTTCGGCCACAGGTCCTACGTCGCCTCCGCCGGCGTGCGCACCGGCGAGCTCGATCCGTTCGCGGTCGCCGCCATGGACGAGGTCGGGCTCGACATCTCCGCGCACCGGCCGATGACCTTCGAGGAGCTGGACGACTGGGAGGGGCTCAACTTCGACCTGATCGTCACGCTCTCACCGGAGGCGCACCACAAGGCGCTCGATCTCACCCGCACGATCGCGGCCGATGTCGAATACTGGCCGACGCCCGACCCGAGCGACGCGGATGGCAGCCGCGAGCAGCGGCTCGATGCTTACCGACAGGTGCGCGACATGCTGCTCGCGCGCATCAAGGAGCGCTTCGGCGCCCCGCCGGTGGCGAACGAGTAGCCCGGATAGAGCCGCGTCGGCGCCTTAATCCGGGGCCGCGATCCCTGCATTCCGCTACGCTCCATGCGGACTACGCCTCCGCGGTTGTAGACCCGCAAACCATCCGCTACGTTCCGCGCGATCCCACCCTCTGAGACCAATCCCCCGCGATGATCGGCCGTCCCAAGATCGTGCTCGCCTCCGGCTCGCCGCGCCGCCTCGCCCTGATCAATCAGGCGGGCATCGAGCCCGACGAGCTGCGCCCGGCGAACATCGACGAGACCCCGATCAAGGGCGAGCTGCCGCGCGCCTGCGCCAACCGGCTCGCGCGCGCCAAGGCCGAGGCCGCGTTCGCGGCCGTGCGGATGGATGACGAGCTCAAGGGCTCCTTCATCCTCGCGGCCGACACGGTGGTCGCGGTCGGCCGCCGCATCCTGCCCAAGGCCGAGCTGCTCGACGAGGCCGGGCAGTGCCTGCGCTACCTGTCGGGCCGCAATCATCGCGTCTACACGGCGGTCTGCCTGGTGACGCCGAAGGAAGCATTCCGGCAGCGCCTGGTCGAGACGCGCGTTCGCTTCAAGCGGCTATCGCCGCAGGACATCGATGCGTATCTGGCGTCGGGCGAATGGCGCGGCAAGGCCGGCGGCTACGCGGCGCAAGGCCTCGCCGGCAGCTTCATCGTCAAGCTGGTGGGCTCGTACTCGAACGTGGTGGGCCTGCCGCTCTACGAGACGATCGCGCTGCTCGCCGGCGAGGGCTATCCGATCCACTACGGCTGGATCAATGCCGTCTAGGAGCGAGTCGCGAAGGCGAATAGCGAGTAGATCGATGCCCTCTATCCGCTGTTCGCCGCTCGCCATTCGCTGCACCTCATGAACATCGCGCTGTGGCTCCATCGCGCCGGACGCGCGCAGCCGGATCGGCCGGCGGTCGGGTACGGCACGCGCATTCTGCGCACCTACGGCGACTTCGCCGGGCGTGCGGCGCGCCTTGCCGGCGCGCTGCGCGAGCGCTGCGCGCTTCGGGTCGGCGATCGCGTCGTGATCGCCGCAAAAAACTCGCCCGACTATCTCGAGCTCCTCTTCGGCATCTGGCACGCGGGTCTCGTCGCAGTGCCGGCGAATGCCAAGCTGCATGGTGCCGAGCTCGGCTACATCATCGAGCAGTCCGGCGCGCGGATCTGCTTCGCGTCGGCGGACATTGCCGGCGCGATCGCGCCACATGCACCGGCGAGCCTGGCGCGGCTGATCGAGATTGGCGGCACGGACTATGCGTCGCTGTTCGCCGCCGATGCGATCGCGGTCGTGCCGCGGTCCGACGATGACCTCGCCTGGCTCTTCTACACGTCGGGCACCACCGGCCGACCGAAGGGCGCGATGCTCACGCATCGCAACCTCGTGCGCGCGAGCCAGGCCTATGCGGCCGAGGTCGATCCGGTCGCGCCGGGCGACGCGATCCTGCACGGCGCTCCGATGAGCCACGGCTCCGGCCTATACATCATGCCGCACGTGATGCGACTCGGGATCAACGTGGTCCCCGAGTCGGGCGCGTTCGAGCCCGACGAGATCTTCTGCTTGTTCAGCGCCTGGCGGCGCGCGTCGATGTTCGCGGCGCCCACCATGGTCAAGCGCCTCGTCGGTTGCGCCAACGAGCCTCACACGGAGAACATCCGTACCATCGTGTGGGGCGGCGCGCCGATGTATGTCGAGGACGTGCGCGCGGCGCTCGACCGCTTCGGGCCGCGGCTCGCGCAGATCTACGGCCTCGGCGAGGCGCCGATGACGATCACGACGCTCGCGCGCGAGGACATCGCCGATCGCGATCATCCGCGCTGGCTCGCGCGGATCGGTTCGGCCGGGCGGCCCTATGCGGCGGTCGACGTGATGATCGCCGACGCGGACGACAACCCGCTGCCGGACGGCTCGACCGGGCAGGTGCTCACCCGCAGTGACCTCGTCATGGCGGGCTATTGGCGCAACGAGGCCGCGAGCGCCGCGGCCCTGCGCGGTGGCTGGCTGCACACCGGCGACATCGGCGCCTTCGATGCTGACGGCTACCTTACGCTCAAGGACCGCGCCAACGACATGATCATCTCGGGCGGCTCCAACATCTATCCGCGCGAGGTCGAGGAGGTGCTGCTGCGCCACGCCGGGGTGCGCGAGGCTTCGGTGATCGGCCGGCCCGACCGCGAGTGGGGCGAGGTGGTGGTCGCCTACGTGGTGGGCGACGTCCCGCGTGCCGCGCTTGATGCGCTCTGCCTGGACAATATCGCCCGCTTCAAGCGGCCGAAGGATTATGTCTTCGTCGACGCGCTGCCGAAGAACAATTACGGCAAGATTCTCAAGACCGAATTGCGCCGCCTGGACGCGAAGCGATAAGGTGGCCTCGGGCGACGTGCGCATATTCCGGGGAGGTGGGCACCGGTTCGCCGATGAGGATATGCGCCAAATCCAATGCGCTTTCTCCACGCGATCATTCGCCGAGCACGTGCTGCAGGACCTCGTTCCGTGATCGATCGCCGCCGCTGTCTTCGGCTTGCCGGCGCCGCCGCGCTGGCCCCGGCGTGCGGCGTCGCGGCGCGCGCGCAGCCGATCATCTATCCGGCTCATCCGGTCTATCTCATCGTGCCGGTGGCGTCGTCGACCCTGGTCGACGAGATCGGCCGCGTGCTGGCGGCGCGCCTCGCCGACATGTGGGGCGAACGGGTGCTGATCGAGAACCACAAGGGCGCGAACGGCGAGCTCGCCGCCGGGCTCGTCGCGCACGCGGCGCCGGACGGCTACACGCTGCTGCTCGCCACGATCGGCTTTGCCATCAACCGGTTCATGTTTCGCAAGGTCGACTACGATCCGGTCGCCGATTTCGCGCCGGTGTCGCTGTTGTGCAGCTATTCGCATCTCATGACCGTGCCGCCGTCGTCGCCGGCACGCAACGTGCAGGAGTTCATCGACCACGCGCGGGCCAACCCAGGGCGCATCACCTTTGCGTCGGCCTCGCTCGGCAGCCCGTCACACCTCGCGGGCGAGCTCATGAAGCGCGCCGCGCACATCGACATGACGCACGTGCCCTACAACCGGCCCGGCACCGCCTTCAACGACCTGATCGCCGGACGCGTCGACGTGATGTTTCCCTCCGCCAGCACCGCGCTGCCGCTGGTGCGCAGCGGCAGGCTGCGCGCGCTCGCGGTCACGTCGCGCGCGCGCGAGCCGTGGGCGCCGGACCTGCCGACCGTCGCCGAGTCGGGCCTGCCCGGGTTCGACGTCTCGTCGTGGTACGCGCTGTTCGCGCCGGCGCGCACGCCGCCGGAGATCGCCGACAAGATCAGCGCCGACGCCGCGCGGGCGGTGCGTGAGCCGCAGTTCGTCGAACGGCTCGACAAGATCGCCGTCACGGCGGCGGGCGCGACGATCTCGCGCGTCGGGTCGACGCCCGAGGCGCTCGCCCACCATCTCAAGGCCGAGATGGACAAGTGGGGCCCGGTCATCGTGGACGCGCAGATCAAGGCGAACGAGTAGGGACGCTTCACCCTCGCCTGAGGGGGGAGGGACGCGACCGATGCGAGCGGGGTGGGGTGACCGCATCACCGCCACCCCACCCCGACCGTCTTCGCTTCGCTCAGACGGTCGACCCTCCCCTGCAGGGCCCTGCAGGGGAGGGTGAAGGAGGTGCCCTCGCGCGGTCGCGCGTCCGCGCCTAGATAATGCCCATGGCAGAGCAAATCTCGACCGCCAAACCCTGTCCAATCTGCGGCAAGCCGGCCGATCCACGCGTGCGTCCGTTCTGCTCGCGCCGCTGTGCCGACGTCGACCTGCACCGCTGGCTCAGCGGCGCCTATGCGGTGCCGGCCGTCGAGGCGGATCAGGATCTCGACGAGGGCGCCGGCGAGCACGATGAGCGTTGAATTCCTGCCCCCTCAACGAACGCGGGTGCGCGGTGTCTCGACACAACCAATTGGGCTTCGCGCGCAGAACAAAGCCAATCGATCGGATATTCTTGTCAGCGCTGTGTTTTCGCCCATCGGGTGGTCCCATGCGGCGCAGTCGAACGCTTCGAACCGCGCGATCGCGCACAAGAGCGGGCGGCGCTCGTCACGGGCGAGCTGCCGCGCGTCGTGGCAGCGCACGCCGATCAAACGGCCAAGACCGTTCCAGGCGCAGAAATTTCTGCAGAAAAATACAGGCAATCTACAATGAAAGATGCGAGTCAATTTCAATGTAACGCCTTGCGTAGACAAAGGAAAAGCGCCAGCGCAAGAACAATGGATATCAATGAAAAACAATGCGAAGAAACTACGGAAACAATCCCGAATGGCCGTGAAGGCAATGCGCCGGCTGCGCGCCGATGAAAGCAAAGTGTGTCCGAAGCGGTAGGGCTTCGGACGCGCGAATGTCACTCTGCACTTGTTGCCATGCGCCACTCGCGGCGGGAACACAAGCGGGATTCAATCTATCCCCGCTATTCAGCGTTTGCCGATCATGGCCGATCAGCGCGTCGCGCCCGGCGGACTATGCCGTGCACCCTTGGATCGAGCGCTATGGGCATTCCGCGCCCGTCTCGATCCACGCCTGGATGAGGGTCCCGGCGAGCGCCTGCGTGCCGGGCGCGGGTGTGCGGCCCTTGCCCGGGTTCCAGGCGTAGGCGACGAGATCCTGGTCCTTGGCGACGTGCTCCTGCAGCATCGCGAGGTCGCGCCCGCCGTTGCGGCTCTTGTCCTTGAGCTGGCGGCAGATCTCTCCGATCGATTTGCCCTGCCACGCCATTGCGATCGGCGCGAGGCGCCAGCCCGGCGCGCCCGGGATGCTGGCGTAGCGCGCGACCGCGCCGGGAAAGAGGTCGACCGTGCGGTCCATGTGACAGGCCTGGCAGGGCGCGCCGGGAAGCCCGTCGTCGCTCGGCCCGCGCGCAACCGCCGGCTCGTGCGCATGGTTGTCGTTGCCCTGGGTCGGATGATCGCCGGCCGGATGGCAGTTCATGCAGCGCGGCGAGGTGAGCACCTTGGCGGCCTCGGTGAACAGCGCGCGCGATCGCGCCGCGCGATCGGCGATGTCGGCGAAGGCCGCGGGCGGGCGCAGGCCGTTGACGGGCGTCGCCTGCGGCTGTGCCGCCGCCGGCGCGCCGAGCGCGGCGACGAGGAGTGCGGCAGCAGGGAAGGGTGCAAGGCGCATGCGCGGCGTCCGCTCTTGTCCGCAGCGATAACGTCGGGCGGGCCGGAACGTTCGGGCCAACGGGTCGTTCGCGGCGTCGCCGCGGGCCAAATCCGCAAGCCCGGCGGGCAGTTACGTCTTCCTGGACAGGCCCGGGTCTTGTCTCTATAACGCCCGCGCTCTCCTTGCCCCCGGGCTCTCCGCGGGGTCGGCGCCCAGGTAGCTCAGTTGGTAGAGCACGTGACTGAAAATCACGGTGTCGGTGGTTCGATTCCGCCCCTGGGCACCAAGTTACCACACTCCCCAACCGGCAATTATCTCCCGTCCCCGCTCGGCCATGCGTCGCGACAATTGCGGTTTCGGATCTCATGTCGCACTCCGCTTGCATCCTTGCATCATACGCCGATGCCGACAGACATCGAGTCCTCGAGAGCAGAGAAGGCGAGTTGAGATCATTATGACGCCGAAGCAACTCAGCCTGGAAGCGCCCGGCGCTGATCAGGAATGGGGGCTCAACGCCCTCGAATATCTCGGGATCCGCGACGATCGTGTTCGTCAGGCGAGTGGAGCCTCCGCCGGGGGCGTGGGCCGCAGCACATCGAGCATTGGCTCTCCTCAGCAGGCGAAGAGTATCGCTTCCGAGAAGCGTATCCTTCCAAATTGAGAATTGCGGCCGGGAGGGGTATATTTCCCAACTGAGGATTTGCTGATGAACGCGCCTCTCAACCAGGAAATCGTGAACGACACCGCGAAACTGATCATGCATCGGCTCGTGGCGCGCGAGCTCGCCCGCGACCCGTCGGTCCTCGACCGAGCCCATGTCCAGCTCACGAGGATGGCCGAGCGCTACCCGGAGCAGCCGTGGGTCGGCGAGTGGGCCGAGATCCTGCGCAGGCCCATTGCCCAGATAGCCGCCTTCCTGATCTCGCGGGACGAGCGGGCGGTGCGGCTGCGGCTTTCATCTCCATTCACGCTTGGCGGGCCGATCGACTTCAAGGACGAGGCGACGCGGCGCCGGATTTGGCGCGCCGCGCGGCGTGTGGCGATTCGCGGCGCGGCGGCCACGGGGGTGAAGCGGTTGCGGACGGCGGCGGTCGCCTGATGACTGCTGGGTCTCTGCGGCGGACGATCGAGGACGTCGAACGGACCGTCCGTGCCATCGCGACCGAATTTGATACGGACACGGTCGTCATCATCGGCAGTCAGGCCATCCTGCTCGGGTGGCCTGACCCGCCTCCGGTGCTGAGGCACTCGCCAGAGATCGACGCTTTTCCGGGCTGCACCACGATTTGGGAGGCGCGCGAGAAGGCCAGATTTCCGGATGAGACTCCGGATGCGTCCGAGCATATCAACGCGCTCTTCGGTGACGGCTCGCAATTCCACGAGACGCACGGTTTCTACATTGACGGTGTCGATAAGAACACGGCGGTGCTGCCCAAAGATTGGCGTACTCGCGCCATCGTCCGCAGGATCGAGGTGGACAAGCTCGAGACAGGCAAGGTCGTGAAGCGGATGGTGACCGCCATAGCGCCGAGCCCCGAAGACGTCATCGTCGCGAAGCTTGCGCGCCTTGAGGAGAAAGACCGATCGTTTGTGCAAGCATTTCATTCGGCGCGGCCGCTTGATGCGGGTCTCATCGAGGCGCGCATCCGCTCGACGAAGATGGATCCTGCCGTCGCGGAGCGGGCCATTGCCTATGTCCGTACGCTCGCGCGAGACGTCGGTTACGATTGTGGCGGCGATCCAGCGGGCCGCGGCAAAGGCTGCGCGTGAGATCGCGACAGCCAGCAATCCAGAAGGAGGCGTTGAATATGGACAATCACGTGTCGGCGAATCAGCGAGGCGGCCGAAGCCAGCGTATCGCACGACGCCACCATCAAGCAGAGCGCACAGGCGGACCGGAGATTTGCGACTCGATCAACCTCACCAGCGTGGGTCGGATGGCGCTAAACGCCGGGTAAACTGCTGGGTATACTGGAAATTGTCGTTCTGAAAGCGAAAATGATATCAGCAAATTCGATTCCGCCCCTGGGCACCTTTGCTTCAACCTGGTCGGGCTTCGAGCCGCTCTGCCCGCTGGTGGCAGCGCCAGCGCGCCGCTTCGTGAGCAGGAACGAGGCTGCGATTCGAGCCCTGAGAGCACATCGACGCACAATGGTGGCTGCAAAAGCTCAAGATGGGTGAATGCGAGTCATGACCATCGCGATCCGAGGAATGGGACACCCGCATGAAGAATGAATGGCGTGCCGATCCGCTTGTCTGGGGCCATGGCCCTCGCGTCCTCGAGATGTTCCTGGAACCGACCTGCCCATTTTCCATCAAGGCGTTCGGCAAGCTCGACGACCTGCTCGAGCAGGCGGGCGAGGACCGCATCATCGTCAAGCTACGCCTTCACTCGCAGCCTTGGCACATGTACTCGGGCGTGATCGTGCGCTGCATCCTTGCCGCCTCGACCCTCGCAGGCGGGAAGGCAGCGGCGAAAACCGTCATGGCGGCCGTCGCCGCGCATCGCGAAGAGTTCGAATTCGATCGCCATTGCGGCGGGCCGAATCTCGACGCTACGCCCAATGACATCATCAATCGGATCGAGCGCTACAGTGGCGTGAAACTTGCCGAGGCCTTCGCCATCCCCGACCTCGACCGCGAGGTGAAGTGGCACTGCAAGTATGCCCGTCAGAACGGCATCCATGTCTCGCCGACTTTCATGATCGACGGGCTCGTTCAGACCGACATGAGCAGTGGCGATTCTGTTGCCGCGTGGCTGTCGCGGCTACGCGTGCAATAAACACGCAACCATGCTCGAGCGACGGGGCGTTGGTCGCGTGGCCGGACCTCGAGACTCGGTCGATGCCGGCGTGACCGGCTTTTCCCGATTGCAACAACCGTGATCGTATCGGCCCCCTCGGGCCGATGAACATGTTCGATGGGAGAAAAAGTAACGCCATCAAGATCGATCGGATTCAACCAGCGGGCATGAACGTCCGCATGCAGCAGGGCAAGCCCGCCTATTCGCACGTCGTCACGGTCGTGGGCCCCGGCAAGACGATCTACATCGCCGGCCAATTGGCACGCGACCCCGAAGGCGACATCGTCGGCCCGGGCGACATGGGGGCCCAGGTCGAGCAGACCTTCAAGAACCTCGACGCCTGCCTCGAGGCCGCCGGCTCGACTTGGGCCGATGTCGTCAAGACCAATACTTTCGTCACGGACTACCAGGCGTTCTCGCACTGCTCCGACGTACGCATGCGCTACTTCGGGATGGCGACGCCGACCAGCACGACGATCAGGATCAGCGGCCTTGCTCAGCCAGACGCGATGGTCGAGACCGAGATGATTGCGGTGGTCGAGTAACTGGCGGCGGGCTGCGCATCGGTGCACCGCTGCGCCGCGTGACGAGCATTCTAGGTCGGCCGCGCTCAATGAGCTCGGGCAAACCATCAGCTTGCCCGACCCAGGGACTACGATGCCGCAAGCCGACGCGCCAGCGCTCGCTGGCAGGAGGCGGACGACGCGCCGACAAAACGGGAGAACGATGCTCTCATCGCCGAACGCCGCTCCCATAACTTTCGCGACCCACAGAACAAGATGCCTCCACCCACGTTGGGCGAGAGGACTCAACACGCTGGCGCGCGGGACGACGATGAACATCGACATCGACGCCGAACGAGAGTTTCACAATCGCCGATTTGCCGAAGGCGATTCGCGTGAGGCGCAGCTGAAGTATTATTGGGCCATCCAATCCGGAGCGGATCGGTATTGGTCGACCGTCCGGCGACTGTCGGCGAACGCGGACGTCCTCGAATATGGCTGCTCGACGGGCGAAAGGACGAACGAGCTGTCGATGCTGGCCCGCTCGGTCCACGGGATCGACATCTCCGATGTAGCGATCGCGCGCGCAACCGACCAGTTCGGCTCGAGCGTCGCCAAGTTCCAGGTCATGGATGCCGCGAACATGAGTTTCGCCGACGGCAGCTTCGATCTCGTGTTCGGGAGCGGAATCATTCACCACCTGGACACCAGGCGATCGATGCAGGAGATCTCCCGGGTACTTCGGCCTTCGGGCAGCGCCGTCTTCTGGGAACCTTTGGGCGCAAACCCTTTGATCAACCTTTATCGCCGTTTTACGCCGGATGCCCGAACGGAAGACGAGCACCCGCTGCTGACGAAAGATTTCACCATCATGCGGGAATACTTTCGCACCGTCGAGGTCAGTCACCACGGATTGACCTCGCTCGCCGCGGTGCTCCTGCGAAAGTCGAGCGTCGGCGTGCCCATACGGGCGGCGCTCAGTTGGCTCGATCAAACCTTGTTTCTCGTCCCGGGCGCGAAGGACCTTGCATGGTATAGCCTCCTGCGCCTGACGAAATGAGGGATCGTCGGAGATCTCGCCTCGTCGCAGGTCGAAGCCCGTCAACCTAGGACTTGGATTGCGCCGACGGACGCCGGCGTTTGGTGATGATCTGCGTGAGTGTCTTCGCGAACTGGTCGCCGGTGTCATCGCAGCCCAGCAACGCGCTCCCGCGCACGAAATTTTCGCGCCGTCGCTCGCTGGCAGTTCCCGCCCGCGCCGGCGCCGGCGGGGACTCCGGGGTACGCGTCGAATCGCTCTTACGCAACGCAACTCCTCACCAATCTACTTGAGCCGATTACCGCACGTTGCGGTCGCTCAGGCCGGCGTTTGGAGCCCGGCAAGCCGCTCGAGCATTGCGCTCGCCGATCTCGGCGCGATCTCGAACAACTCCTGAAACTCGCGGGGTCCGATTTCCCGTCCGCTGGTGCTGACCAGGAAGATCGCCTTCAGCCATACGTGCAGCGGTAGATGGGTGCGCTCGAGCACGGTCCCAACCTTCACCGTGAACGGTTTGCGACAGGCGTAGCACTTGTAAGTTCCTACTCGCGTGCTCGCTCCCATCATTCTGCCGATCCGATGCGAGCTTTTGCAGCGCGGGCATTCGGGTCCGGCTGGCCAAACAAACTGCTCGACGAATCTGTAGGCTTCCAGCTCGTCATGAAAGATCGATGCATCGGCGTGCATGACGCGCTCCCGCATGGTGCCGTCGTCGCCCGATTAAAGCCAACGAATTGAAGAAAAGGTTTGACATAAATGCATCGGAAATTCGGAAAATACACATGCGAGTCGGGATGACGACACGTCTGCGCCTTCGCGCTCAAATGTCGATTGCAGCATGCCGACAAGCAAACCTCTGACCTCAGTCCTTGCGGCGACGGTCGTCGAGTTTTCTCCTGCGCTGCTCGAGCACGATCCGGGCGGCGACCGTGGCGAAATAGCCGACCTGCAGGGCGATCGCCGCAAGCACGACGCGGTACGACAGCTCGGAAATCGATGCCGTTGTCCAGCTGAACGCCGTAATCAAGGCGAGCGCGACGACCGTGAAGCCGGCGAACGTCGCAAAGTGAACGCTCGTCCCGAGCGCCAGGCCGACGAGCAAAGAGGCAAGTGCCAATCCCTTCATCGCGTGTCCCCTCCAGGCCGTCCAGCGCAGGCACTTCCTTCAGCTTCGCCGAAGCGTCGTAGGTATCTTTGAACGATGACTATGTCGCATCGACATCCCGCGCACATGCTGCGCGAGAACATCTATACGTCGACCCAGAAAATTGCGATCGCTTGATGCCCGCACATTGGGTACGCAAAATCATATCCCGCGATGCGGAACGTCGGCCTTTCAAGTTTTTTGTAGCTACGTTGTCGCTGCTCCATTCCAAAGGAAGCGTTCGGATGCGTCTACGACTTCGCTCCCACGAGGCGGGCCAGCTGATATTGCCGGTCACGCGGCGATGGTCGCTTCGAAGGGACCGAGGGCAGACGCGCCCGCTGGGCGGCGCAGCCAAACGCGGCATCGACATACTCATAGCTCTGTCGGCGCTGATCATGTTCTCGCCGCTCTTCCTTCTGGTGGCAATCACGATCGCGGTCTGCGATGGGCGCCCCGTTTTCTATCGCCACTCGCGGGTCGGACACCGACGGCAGCCGTTCCATTGCCTGAAGTTCCGCACCATGGTTGCCAATGGCGACGAGGTGCTTCGTCGCCACCTGGAGGCTTGCCCCGATGCGCAACGCGAATGGATCGCGACGCGCAAGCTCAAGGACGATCCGCGCATCACGGTCGTCGGGGCGGTGTTGCGCAAGCTCAGCCTGGACGAGCTTCCCCAACTGGTCAACGTGCTGCGCGGCGACATGAGCATCGTCGGCCCGCGACCGATCGTCGTCGACGAGATCACGATGTACGGCGCGGACGCCCATTTCTACTTTCAGGTCCGCCCCGGGCTGACCGGTCCCTGGCAGGTCAGCGGCCGCAACGACGCGGCTTACGACGGCCGGGTGGCGCTCGACCGCGCCTATGTGGAGAACTGGTCGATCCGCCGGGACGTCATGATCATCCTCAAGACCATCCCGGTCGTCCTGACCGCACGGGGAAGCTACTGAGCGTGCGCGACGTCGAATTGCGTCGGGCGGTTTTGAACCGGATCGCGACGGTACTTGCGCGCCGCTGGAGACGAGGATCTGCGGCGCGTGCTTGCAGCAGGGATCGCTAGTGTCGGAGCTTCGACGTACGGCCGCGCGCTCGGTGCTCTGGAGCGCTTTCGAAAACGGGAGCGGCGCGCTGATCGCGTTCCTCGGCCTCGTGGTCTTCGCCAAGCTGCTCAGCCCATCCGATTTCGGCGTGTTTTCGGTCTGCCTCGCGGTCGTCGAGCTCGCCGCGATCTTCACCAACATGTTCTTCCACGATGCCCTCATCCAGCGTCATGAGGTCACCGATGCGCATTTTCACGCGGCTTTCACCGCGTCCCTCGCGCTTGCGGCGATCGTCTATGCCTTGCTGTGGCTGGTGTTCCCGGGCGTGGCGGAGCTCGTGAAAGATGGCCGGGCAGCCGACGTCGGGCGGGTGCTGGGGCTGGGATTACTGGTCACCGGTCCTGCCGGCATCCTGGCCGCACGCCAGGGGCGCAACTTCGGATTCCGCGTCCTCGCGATCCGCACGCTCGCCGGCCGCCTGTGTGGCTTCGCGCTTGGGCTCATCAGCCTGTTTCTGGGATTCGGACTCTGGGCACTCGTGGTGCAGCAGCTCGCCGTGATGGTGCTGGGCTCCGCGGCCCTCCTGGTTTACGGAGCGGCGGATGTCCGCTTCAGAGTGGATGTCGCGCCAATTCGGGATCTGCTCGGTTATAGCCTCGCCTCGATGACGTCCTTGAGCACCGTCGTCGTCGCCAAACGGCTTTTCGTGTTCAGTGCCGGCGTCTTTCTCGGCACCGAAAAGGCAGGGCTGCTCAGCCTCGCGTTCCGCCTGATCGATACCGTCTGGGCCGTTTCGGCAACGGCGGTGTCGCAGGTGCTGCTGCCGACCTTGTGCCGCCTGCAGCAGGACAGGACACGGCTTCTGAACGCCTATCGGATGTCGCTGAGAATGGCGTTGACCGTCCTCGTTCCCGCGTTTGCCGCCTTGGGCGTGCTCGCACCCGAGCTCGTCGGCTGGCTGTTCGGCAGCAAATGGGTCCCGGCGGCCCCCTACATGGTCGTTCTGAGCGTGTTGACGTTCGTTCAAGTCCCGCGGCTGCCCGGGACGCTCCTGCTCAGCGCGACAAGGCACCTCAAGGAGGTTTCGTGGATCAATGTCCTGGCGCTCGCCTACATGGCGGCCGCCATCGGCGTCACCCGGCTTCCCAGCGCCTACGTGGCGCTCGCGGTTTGGAGCGGCGGCGAGATGCTGACGTCGCTTTGTGTCGCGATCGTGCTGCGCCAGCGGCTCGGGATCCGGCTGCGCGAGCAGATCGCGGTGATCCTCGGCCCGTTGGCCGCGCCGACCCTGATGATGTTGTCAGTCCACGTCGCGCGCAGCGCGCTACCCGGCGGAATGAGCGCCCTCTCGCGTCTCCTGGTCCTCGGCCTTGTCGCCGTGGGGACCTATGGGTCATTCATGCTGGCATTCGGGCGACGCTACCTGATCCCGATCCTCGGCATGGCGAGAGTCGCCCTGGCGCGGCACTGATCGCGAGTGAAGACGGATTGCAGCACGCTATGGCCAGGCATGGAAGCGCAGCGGCTCGGGGTCCACGGCGCGCGGCGGCTTTTGCAGAAGAAAAAGGTTATATGACGCGAGGTTCTTCGAGCCGATGAAGAAGCGCAAGGCATCATAGGTATAGGACAGGAGCCATAGTGGAAGAAGAAATTCGGCGTATGAGCTGCTGTAAAAGCCTGGCGAGTAATAGAGACACTCGAAGCCGGCCTTCTCGGCCAGGGCGGAAAACGCGGAGTAGTGGGTGCGATCGTAATGCGCCGGGAATCCGAGGTCGATCGCGTCATTCTTCATGCTGAGATTTATCAAGAAGCGCGCGAGCCGGGTCGGCACCAGTCGATTGACGATGGCAAATGGCGCGTATCGTCCCGGAAATTGGGCAAGCAGGAAGCCGCCCGGTCGCAGACATCCGTAGGCATTGCGCAGAAAGGCCTCGTTGTCGCTGAAATGCTCGACGCCCGATGACGCCAGGACGAGATCGATGCATTCGGGAGTGACTGGAATCTGATCGGTCACGTCACACACGAGCTTCTCGTCCAGGTCTCGATTGGTCTCCATCTCGTGCGCGTCGATGTCGATACCGATCAGATGGATATCGTACCATCGCTTGTAGTAGCTCGGGAAATGCCAGCGCTTCCCCGCGCCACAATCCAGAACGCGGTGAATCTGCGGATGCGACAGCAGCATCGTGCCGAGCTTGCGGTACACGCCGAACACATTGGCCTCATGCACGTGGGCGGGTGTGAGACGGCGGCAAAGAATTCGATTGATTTCGATGAAATTGCTGGCAAGGCTCATGAAGCGCATGGAAAGCTCACGGGTTTGTCCGCACCGTGCCGGCATTGGGATGATCGGCCGAGATCGGTTGCCCGAGCCATACGACGAGGCTCGCGGCCAGCATGAGGATGCTTGCGTTGATGAGATATCCGCCGAGGAGAAAATACGTGTAGCCCACCGCGAACCGCAGGCCGCGCGCGCCGTTGCAAAAGGCGGTGTAGAAGAACGCAAGGTAGGCAAAGGTGCCGACCAGGCCGTATTCGTACAGCAGCTTTCCCCACGTGGGGTCGAATGCGAGGTACGACACCCGTTCGAACGACTGCTGCACCGTGCCGGGTCCTTGTCCCGTGAAAAGGGTGAGGTCCTTCGCGAACAGGACGTCCTGGAGCACGTCGAACATCGAGAAGAAACGCGCCCAGCCGCTCGACTGATTGTCGGTGAACTCGCCGAGCCGGCTGACGAAAGCATCGATCGAGAGCGCGTCACCGAAAAACACGAGGAACAGGCAGGCCAGCGCGGCCGCGATCGCGAGCTGGATGCGTCCGTGCCGCACCGCATAGATCGGCAGGAAGAGCGCAAGCATCGTCAGCCCCGTGCCCGAATAGCTGCTGATCAGCCCGGCCATGAGCAACAAGAGGCGGAGCAGCCGCCCGGCGAGAAGAAGCTCGGCAACGACGGCCACGGCGAGGAACTGGCAAAAGAAGGAGGGCTCGAGAAAGAAGACGCCGTTGCTCTTGAAGATGGCGGACGACCAGTACAAAGGGATCATCGAGTTGAACCCTTTGAGGGCGAGCCAGTCCGGAAGCGCGGTGTCGAGCGGAAAGGCGAGCCGGGGGCCGACCACGAACTGCGCCGCGAACTGGATGACGCCGACGGCGGCAAACACGCATCCGAGCGTGGAGACCAGGCGCCAGAGCCGCTCCGGCCGCAAGGACGAGGTGACCCTGAACACGAGGGGCAGCTGAACCAGCAGCAGAAGCCCGAGCGACAAGGCCGAAACACGGGGGCTTCGTGACATTGCCAGACTGAGGGCGCCGGCCGTGGCGAAGGCCGCGTACCAGAGGAAGGCGGGCCGATTGATCTCGACCGCTGCGAGAAGGAAGGCAGCCAGGGCGGCGGCGAGGAAGACGAACAGGTTCAGCGCCAGCAGGCCTGCGGTGCCCGGAAGCGCGAGTTTCTGCAGAAATACTGCGGCCAGACAGGTCATCGCGCACAGGCGGAAGCCGACCTGCGAATCGATCCGCGGGACGGCCGCCAGTCGAAGATCAGGTGCGAACGTCGACATGGTGCGATCCGTTATCCGGCTGGAGGCGTGCGCGCCGGCGTCACCATCAAGTCTGGGCCATCGAGTGGTCCTCCACGATACGGCCGGCGGCGGCCCGCCACCTGAGGGGAAGCGTGACGGGGGATTCGATGTCCGACGCGGGCGCGGGGTTGGGGGCGGCGAGCTTGCTGCGCACGCGGCCGTCGCGTGCGACGCTCGCCGCCGCCCCGGCCAGGAGCGCGATGGCGGCGCCCAATGTCAGGAACAGCGGCACCTGCGGAAACACCGGCTCGAGCGGAGAGGTCGCCGACTGGACGACCTTCACGCGTGCGAGCTTGTCGCTCGTCTCGAGGTCGGCATTGGTCTGGGCGTCCGCGGCCCGTCCAATGTGTGCCTCGAGAATTTTCTGCGCCTGATCGACCTCGCTCTTGAGCGTGAGGAACTCGGCCTCTTGCGTGGACAGCCGGGCCAATCTGTCCTCGAGCTCCGCCACATCTTTCGTCTGGGCCTGCTCGAGCGCGCGCAGCCCGACCGTGCGCGAGTTCAAATTCACCAGCGATTGCGCCGACTCCTGAAACACCTTCACGAGAAGCAAAGGGGACTCGTTGGCAGGCACCTTGTTGTCCTTGAACGCATCGCCGGTCGTCCCGGTGGCAGGGGCAGCGACCTTCGGGCCAGTGATCTCCGCGGGGAGCGAGATGCGGCGGCGCAGCTGCGCGAGCGTGTTCTGCAGCGTCGCGATCTGCGCGGTATTGTCCGCGATCGCCCCCTGGGTCGCGGCGAGCGCGGCCTTCTCGCCGTCGCGCCGCTTGAGCGCGAGCTCGATCTCCTGGCGCACCGAATAGGTCGAGTGCTTCTTGGCGAAGTCGTTCAGCCGCGCCGACGCGGTGGTGTAGTCGGCGCGGTACCGCGCGGCCTGGTCGCGAAAGAACTCCGGAGCCGCGGTATTGCCCGAAAGGGCGACCTGCCGTCGCACGAAGCCATCGAGCACCAGATTCAAGAACCGCTCCGCTACCTTCGGGTCCTCGTGCCTGAATCCGAGCCAGAGGACCTGCGAGTCCTTTTCGGCGCTCACCGACAATCGTTTTCGCACCTTCAGCAAGGCACGATCGACGTCGGTGCGGGTATCCTGCTTCAGGTCGAGGCCGAGCCAGGCGGCCCAGCCCGATTGGCCCAGTCGATCCCGCAAATCATCCACGATCGTGTCCGAACGGCCGGGAAACAGCGTTTGCGGACCGATGGTGGCGATTGCCTCCCGCAGCACGTCGTCGCTCTGGATGACGTAGATCTGCGAATTGATCTCGAAGCGGATCGTGTCCGGGAACTCGGTACGGTCGGTGTGCGTCCGACCCTGGGAAATCATCACCAGCGCCTCGGATCGATAGATCGGGGTGGCGAGAAGGCAGAATGCTACGGTGCCGCCGAAGACGAGCAGCGTGACGGAGAGGAAGGTCAGTCTGCGCGCCCTGATGATCTCGCGAAGCGTAGCCAGCGACATTCCGATATCCCGCACTGTGGGAAAGAAAGCCCGTAGTTCAAATACGCGGTTCGCTCGCGTGCGTTCCGGCTGCCGCTGAATACTTTACGGACCCAATCGGTGGATCGATCAGGCAAGCGAGTTGTCCACCGCAGGAGGACGATGCTGATGATGGCGCTCTCGATGTTGCGACGGGGGGCAATTCTCGCCGCGTCTCTGTCGGTGTGTGTCACATCGCATGCGCGCGCCGAGCCGCTCGGCTTCGGCGCGTATGTCGGAAACAGTCCGGCTGAACTGTCGCGATTCGAACGGTGGGTGGGACGACCGGTCGACCACATCGCGGCTCACACCGGGCGAGAGAATTGGAAGGATTGGGTCGGCAGCATCAAGTGGTCGATCGGTTTGTGGGCACCGGTGGACAAGCCCATCGCCTGGACGATTCCGCTGATGGTGAAGGGGGGCAGCCTCGCGGACGCGGCGGCCGGAAAATACGACGATTTTTATCGCCAAGGTGCGCGTCTGCTTGCGGCGTCGTGCCCGAAGGAGGACCGGATTTACATTCGCACCGGCGAGGAGTTCAACGGCGACTGGATGCCCTGGGCGGCGCAAGGCCATGAGCGTGATTTCATCGCCGCCTATCGGCGCTTCGTCGCGGCGTTCCGTTCGCAGTCGCCTCGTTTCCGTTTCGAATGGAATGTGAACGTCGGCGAGACGCGAATGAATGCGGCTGATGGTTATCCGGGCGACGATGATGTCGACGTCATCGGGATGGACTTCTACTACAACCGCGCCTGGGATCCGGCCGATCCCATCCTCGCCTGGAACAAGATGGTCGAGCGTCCGTATGGCCTGAAATGGCTCGAGCAATTCGCCGCCGAGCACAAGAAGCCGACCGCTTATCCGGAATGGGGCGTCAACTCCGATGCTGCCGGACCCTACATCAAGAAGGCAGCCGAGTGGTTCGCCAGCCACCGGGTCGTCTACGAGCGTGTATGGGATTCCAATGACGGGTTTCCCGGCAAGCTGAGCGATGGTCAGTATCCCAACGCCGGCGCCGCCTATATCGCGGCGTTCGGGGCCGCGACCGCGAGCCCGCGCTCGCCAAGGCATTGCCGTTGATCCAAGGTCGTTCGGCCCGGGATCTAGTGCCATTACGCCGGTCGTGGCGCCCGCAGGGACGACCGCGGCGCCGCGAGCAGCTGCGCGGATCGATAGACAAAGCCGGTGGCCCAGCCGTGATGCATGACCGCGGCGGCGAGACCGCTCGCAAGGCAGGCGGCATCCCTTCGGGATCCGGCGAGCATCACGCTCCACGCGAGGCACAGGGTCGCATAGGCCAGAAGTGGCGAGAGAAAGATCCATCCCGCGCCCACGCCGAGGATGGCACTGGCGACATTCGTCCCGAGCACGGCGAGCGGGAGAGCCTGTCGCAGCTTGGGCGGGCAGCGATGCTTGAACATCGTCCGCGCTCGCCCGGACCCGTACTTGAAATACTGCGACGCCAGAGCGCCGAGCGAGCTGCGTGGGAAATACGTGACGGCAAGCTCGGAGCACAGCCAGATTTTCGCCCCGGACCTGATCAGCCGTACGTCGAGCTCGGCGTCCTCGTTGTGGGAGAATGTCTCGTCGTAGCCGCCCATGGACAGGAATACCGCGCGATCGAACATCGCGTGATGCCCGTGATCGACATAGCGCGATTCGACTTTCGAACGGTGCGGCGAGCCGCCGTTGCCGAGACGGCTGTTCTGCGCCGCCGCCACCGCGCGCTGGAACGGCGAGCGTCCGGCCGTATGAAGGGGCACGACGAGCGAGGCCGCCTGTCGTTTCCGCAGCTCCACGATCGCGCGGCTGACGAATCCCGGCGGATAGATCGAATGACAGTCGGCGCGAACGATGACCTCGGAGCTCGCCTTGGCCATGCGTGCGGCCTTGTTGACGGCGGCCGATTGCAGTTTGGCCTCATTGGGAACGAGACGGATGCGCGCGTTTGCCGAGGCGAGCTCGGCCACGATCTGCCGTGTGCGATCGGTGCTGCCGCCGTCGAGAACGAGCATCTCGTAGTCGAGGCGCTCGTCCTGCGGAACCAAGGACTCGATCGCGCGACGGATGTATGCCTCTTCGTTGAGCGCCGGTACGACGATCGTGACCGAAGTGACGCATGACATTCGCTGGATCCTCGCGGCGGACGTTCACGAGTCCTGGAACATCGCGTAGCGCCGAACGTTCCACCGGACGGCGCGGCTTCCCGCGCGATGTCAGGGCAGTCGACTCGATTCCGGGTGATCGCGACTGCATCGGTCTCGAGGACGAGTCATGGATCCAACTTTGCTCTGGCTCGGCCGGACGCTGCCGCTGCCGTTGGATTCCGGAGATCGCGTCTACTCGGCGCAGCTGATCGGCGCCGTTGCGCGCGCCGGCGCGCGCGTGAGCTGCCTCGGCTTGGATAATCCGGACGAGCCGGCCGGAAGCCTGGATGTTCTGGAGCAGGCGGTCGACTGGCAGCTCGTGCCCGGAGCCCCGCGATCGCGGCTGCTGTCGCTGTGGAGCGGACTGCCGATGGTGAGCGCACGTTTCGCGACGCGGCCGTACCGCGCGACGCTGGCGCGCAAGCTCGCCCACCATGCGTATGACGGCATCGTGTTCGACCACTACAGCATGCGCTGGGCGCTGCCGATGGTGCAGCGCTTCGCCCGCAACACGCCGTTGTGCATCCACGTCGCGCACAACAGTGAAACCGAGGTCACCCACGAGATCGCCAGGAATTTTTCCGGCGATCCGATCCGCAAGCTTCTGCTCGCCCGCAATGCTGCCAAGACGCGTCGCGCCGAACAGATGTTCGCGCAGAGCTGCAAGCTGCTCGTCACGCTGACCGAGCATGACAGCGCCGCTTTCTCCAGGCTCAATCCTGACTTGCAGACGATCGTCCTGCCGCCGGGATACTCGGGCCGGCGGCAACGGGCGCGAGAGCTGACCGCGAACGTGCCCAGGCGCGTGATCATCGTCGGATCGTTCACCTGGATCGCCAAGCAGATGAACCTCGAGCGCTTTCTGGAAACCGCGGCAAGTGCATTTCTGCGGCATCGCATCGAAATGCACGTGGTGGGCTGCGTGCCGGAACCGCTCGAGCAGCGCCTGCGGGCGAGGTTTCCCTGGGTGACCTTTCGCGGCTTCGTCGACGACTTGAATCGGGAATTCCAAGCGGCGCGTCTCGCTCTCGTGCCGGAGGAGACCGGCGGCGGGTTCAAGCTCAAGACGTTGGACTACATCTTTGGGCGCGTCCCCGTAGCCGCCATCGCGTCGGCTCTCAATGGCATCCCCGGTCGGCTGCAGGCGCAATTCGTGCTCGCGAACGACCTTGCGACGCTCGTAAGCCGTATCGTCCAGGTCATCGATGACGTCGGGCGATTGAACGCGTTGCAGAACGGCGCATTCGCCTTGGCCGAGGGAATGTTCGACTGGGACGCCAACGGACGCCGCTTCGGGCAAGCGGTAGAAGGATTTCTGCGCCGAGCACGGTCGTCTGGCGCGTCGTCCGGGCGCAGCGCCGATACTTAGGATATCAACAAGCAGAAGCGTGCCCGCTCAGGGCTGCTGCACCGGCATCGGCGGCCTTGGCACCCCCGGTGCTTGCGGCGGTGGAAGCGGACCCAACGTCGTGACGCCGGATGTCGGCGGCGTCGCACGGTGCACGACGACCGAGCCGATGGTGCGCGGTGCGCCCGGCGCGTTGGGGTTCTGCGCGGGGTCGAACGCGTCCGAATAGCGGATCGCACCCGGCGCATGATCTGGCAGGTGATCTGACACGTGATGAACCGCGCGCTTCTTCGGCTTCTCGATCGGCGGCTTCTCGGCCGCGGCCTTCTCCGCCTCGAGCTTGGCGATCTCGCCCTTCAATTGCTCCTGGCCGGCGGCGAGTTGCTCGACGGTCTGGCGCAAGGCGGCGACGTCGCGCGCCATCGCGTCGATCTGCTGGTGGTCGGCTGAGGCTGCGGCCGGCTCGTTCGCGGCCGGCGGTGCGGGCGGCGCGACTGCCGTGGTCGGCACCGGCGGCGGGGGCGCTTCGGCCGCAACTGGCGCGGCCGCAGGCGGCGCGGCCGCCTGTGTGGGCGCGGGATCGGGCGTGGGGGCGGGCGTGGGGACGGGCGGCTGGTTCGCCGTGGGACGGGCCGAGGTCAGGCTGGACGCCGGAGCCAAGGTTGCGACCATCTCTCTCGCCGGCCCACCATACGAGCGCAAGGCCCAGACCGCGGCGGCACCGACGCAAATCGCGATCGCGACACGTACGAGGGTGCTTCGGTTGCGGCGCTGCTGCGGCTCACGCGCGATCTGTGCACCGAGGTCGGCAGGGCCAAGCATTGCCGGATCAGGCATTGCGGGAGCAACCGTCGGCGGATCGAGCATCGCCGCCGCGGATGAAGGCGAGATACGCGCGTCGACGCGCATATCGGCCTGCGGCCCGCAGAGCCGCGGGTCCGGCGTATGGATCGCCGCTTGGTGCGCGAGCTTTGCCAGCGTTTCTTCCACGCCGTTGAACGAGTCGGTCGACGCCGTCATGGCGGGACCGTCATCGAAGCGCGGCTCGGCTCGCGCCGAGCTCGATGTCGAGGCCATTCGCTCCCCCTGACTCAACTCCAATGTGAGCTGATATCCGGCCACGGCTGCCGTGGCGGCGGAAACAGGTCATTCGGGCTTGACCAAAGGAAGGCGAGAGCAGGGACTCGTTGGGGCAATCCCGGCAACGTGGTGAAACTCGGGTATGGCGGAACCAATGCCGGTGCCCTTGTCCGGTAACGGAAACCGGCGTCGTTGGTGGCGCGGCTGGTGGTTCATCGTCCACCGGGGCGCGCAAGGCCGCTGGATACCGGACAAGGTCGCAGTCGCGATGGTCATCGATGACGCCGTCGAAGACGTCGGCTCGCAACGCATCACCGGGCAGTGGATCGGCTGCGTCTGGTTGCCGGTGAGTGACATCAAGGCCAAGAGCAAGGTCATGACGCTGCGGTTCGCACAGAAGGGACGTGATTGGTTGCGCATGGAACGCACCGGTCTCGTTGAGGCTCGAGGCTATTATTCGGATGCCCCACGCCGGCGGCTGACGATGCGGCGTCGGAGAAAGCTCGACAAATGTGCTGGCGACTTTCCGTGAGCAGGTATCTCATGTTGATCATGGCGGACACGACGGTGCCATGATCGCCGAGGCGGGCGCGATGGATTTCGGCAAGAACGAGCTGCTCGACTACATGCGTGGCCATCGCCTCGCGGTGGTGTCGTCGCTCGGTCGGCGCGGCGAGCCGCAATCCGCGCTGGTGGGCATCGCCGTGTCCGCGCGCCACGAGGTGATCTTCGACACCACGACCGACACCCGCAAGCACGGCAACCTCGAACGCGATCCGCGTGCATCGATCGTCCTCATCGGGCCCGGCGAGCAGACGCTGCAGCTCGAGGGGACGGCGCGAGCGGTCGCGGTCGATGGCAGCGCCGACGCCGCGCTGCGCTCGCTCTACCACGCGACATGGCCGGACGGACGCGATCGCCTCGAATGGCCGAACCTCGCCTACTGGTGCATTGCGCCGGCGTGGGCGCGCTATTCGGATTTCGACCGCGGGCCGCTCATCCGCGAATTCCATTGGTGAGCCGCGGGCAGGAGCCCCTCGCGGAACTGAGCGCGTCGCTGCCGGGCACGGTGTCAGCTCCCTCGCGCTGATGCGCGTGCCTTCAGTCGCTGCACCAGCAACATGCCGGTCGCAGCAATGTGCCGCCGCAGCAGCGCACACGCGCCGTCGACGTCGCGCTGCCGGCAGCGCTCGAGAAGCTGCCGGTGCTCGCGCTGGGATTGCTCGAGATGGCGCGTCGCCTCCCAGGCAAAGCGCAGGTAGCGCTCGAAGTTCAGGCGAAGCGTGGCGATCATGCGGGCGGTGCGCTCGCGGCGCGCCGGAGCGTACAGCGCTGCGTGAAATCGCGCGTTCAGCGCGATGATCCGGTCGGTGGACCTCGCCTTGTCGAGCTCCGCGAGGATGCGTTCCGCGCCATCGATGTCGCCCTCACGCATGTTCGGGATGGCCCACGCGAGGGCGCGCGCCTCGATCGCGCTGCGCAACTCGGTCATCTCATCGGCCTCGTCCGCGCTCATCGGCGCAACGCTGACGCCGCGGCGCGGCTCCGCCGTCAGAAACCCCTCGTGCGTCAGCTGCTGGAAGGCCTCGCGCACGATCGTCTGGCTGACGCCGAAGCGTTCCGCGATGGCGTCCTGCCGCAATCGCTCGCCCTCCGGAAAGGCGCCGCGCAGAACGTTCTCGCGCAGGGCATCGGCCACGATGGCCGACGCGGAGCGGCCTTCCACCAGCTCGGTGAGATTGCTGCCGATCTCGGCTGCCCCTCGTGGCACGGCTCACCTGTCACTGCGGCCTTCGGTCATTGACGAATTATCGATAATCGATTATCGATATTCGATCAAGCTCTTTGAGCTCAGAAGCGTGTTGGTTGGTGCTTATGGCCATCCGCCTGTCCGATTTCGATGCCGTGACGCTCGACGTCTACGGCACGTTGATCGACTGGGAGCCGTCCATCATCGGCTTCCTGCACGAATGGGGGCGACGCCATGGCGTCGCCGCGGCCGATCAGGACCTCCTGATGGCGTTCGACCGCGCCCGCGCGGACATCCAGAAGGAGCGGCCCGCGCATGCCTATCCCGATGTCCTGCGGCGGTGCTTCGACCGCCTGTCCGCCGAATTCCGCGTCGCGATCGAGCCCTCGGCGCGCGAGACTTTCGCGCGCTCGCCGCATGAATGGCCGGCCTATCCCGACGCGCATGCCGGCCTCGTCGCGCTGCAGCGGCACGCCAAGGTCGGCGCGCTCAGCAACATCGACGATGCCTCGCTCGCAAGCTCCTGCCGCAAGCTCGACTTCCGCTTCGATCTGATCGTCACGGCCGAGCGCGTCGGCGCCTACAAGCCCGACTGGCCGCACTTTCACAGCGCCATCGAGGCGCTCGGCGCGCTCGGCATCCGACGTGACCGCATTCTCCATGTGGGGCAAAGCCTGCGCGCCGACATCACGCCGGCCAACCGACTTGGTCTCAAATGTGCCTGGATCAATCGGCCTGGACGCGCGCTCGGCCTGTCGGGCGAGGGGGCCGGCGAAGCCAAGCCGGATCTCACCGTCGCGAGCCTGACCGAGCTTATCCGCGCCATCACGTGAGGCGCGAGCCGAGGTAGAACCATGGCTCTCGCCGTGTGATAATTCGCGCCTGACAGCGCGGCCGCGCGACCCGGGGAGCAGCCATGTTCGATCTCATCATTCGCGGTGGCGACATCGTGACCCCGCAAGGCGTCGTGCGCGGCGATCTTGCGGTCGCGGGCGAGACGATCGCGGCGGTTGCGGTCGCCGGGTCTCTGTCGGGAGAGGCCAAAACCACCATCGATGCCGACAGGCAGATCGTGATGCCGGGCGGCATCGATCCGCATGTGCACCTGCATCACGTGTGGATCCAGCCCGACGGCACGCAGCTCGTCACCGCCGGGCCCGAGCAGGTCGGGCGCGCCGCGCTGCACGGCGGCACCACCACGTTCATCGACTTCGCCTACTGGCGCGACGGGATGTCGGCCCGCCAGGCGATCGAGACGCGCGACCGCGACTTCGTCGGCAAAAGCCCGTGTGACTGGGCCTACCACCTCATGCTGCATTCCGAGCCGCCGCCGGAGTTCTCCGCTCAGCTTGCCGAGGCGATCCAGGCCGGTTACCCGACGCTCAAGATCTTCACCACCAACATCCTGCCCAAGCGCAGCGGCCGCATGATCGACTTCGGCGACATCTGGGAGGCGTTCCAGGTGCTGGCGAAGGAGGGCGGCCTCGGCGTCATCCACGCCGAGGACAACGACATCGTCATGCACATGTACGCCAAGCTCATCCGCGAGGGCCGGGTCGGCTTCGAGCACCTCGCGGAAGCCCATAACCAGCTCTCGGAGGATTTGAGCTTCCGCCGCATCCTGCGGCTCGCGGAGAACGTGCCCGGGACGACACTTTATATGATGCATGTCTCCGCCGGCACCGGCGTCGCGGCGATCGCCGAGGCGCGGCGCAAGGGCCTGCCGATCTTCGGCGAGACGCTGCACCAGTATCTCAATTGGTCGGCGGAGGACTACAAGCGCCCCAACGGCCAGATCTATCACACCTATCCGTCGCTGAAGTCGGATGCCGACCGAAAGGCACTGTGGGACGGCACAGCCGACGGCACCATCCATTGCGTCGCCACCGACGAGCTGTGCTGCACGCTGAAGGACAAGACGGCGGGCAACCGCATCGACGACACGACCGGCGGCAACTCCGGCGTCGAGCCGCGGCTCGCGGTCATGTACACCGAGATGGTGACGCGGCGCGGCTACTCGCTGCCGCAGTACGCCGACCTCGTGTCGAGCAACGCCGCCCGCATCATGGGGCTCTACCCGAAGAAGGGCGCGCTCGCGCCCGGCAGCGATGCCGATATCACCATCCTCGACCCCACCCGGCGCGGCAAGGTGCGCGCCGCCGACCTGCACGAGACCGACTACACCCCGTGGGAGGGCCACGACATCTTCGCCTGGCCGGTGACGACGATCTTGCGCGGCAAGGTCATGGTGCGGGACGGTCAGTATTTCGGCAGCCCGGCCGACGGGCGCTATCTCAAGCGCAAGATCGCGGCGACGACGCTCGCCGGGAATCTCGCATGAGCGGCGTGTCAAGCGCGCTGGTCCGTGAGCTCGTGGCCGCGAGCCTTGCGGCCTGGCGCCTCGCCGGCGTTGTCACGTGCACTGATGATGGCGCGATCGCGATCGAGCGGACGAGCAGCAACAAGACGGTGCGCATCGCGCCGAAGCCGGACGATATGATGTTCCGCTGGATGGTGACGATCGATGGACGCACGCGGCCCGCGATCTCGCTCGTCGCCGTGCTGCGCCAGGTGCGCGCCGCGCTCGATCCCGATTTCGCCGCGACGCGCGTGCGCGTCGGCATCGCGCCGCTGCTGGTGTCGTGATGATGTCTCCGAGCATCGCTTCAGCCAGACCCGTCATGCTGAGGCGCGAGCGAAGCGAGCCTCGAAGGATCGGCCGAGGCGGCGCCGCAAGCGCGCAAGCCGCACCATCCGCGCCGTCGCCCTTCGAGGCCCGGCTTCGCCGGGCGCCTCGGGGTGACGGGGATGGTCGGGGTTTGGTGGCGCGGGCATGACGGACTCAGATCACCTGATCCCCGTATCGGTGCTCACCGGATTTCTCGGCAGCGGCAAGACCACGCTGCTGTCGCATCTGCTGCGCCAGCCCGAGCTCGCGCGCGCGGCCGTCATCATCAACGAGTTCGGCGAGATCGGGATCGATCACGAGCTGGTCGAAACGAGCGAGGACAATGTCGTCGCGCTGACCACCGGCTGCCTGTGCTGCAAGGTGCGCAGCGATCTCACCGAAACGCTGCACGACCTGCTGCGCCGGCGCGAGCAGGGATCGCTGCCGCAGAAGTTCGATCACATCGTCATCGAGACGAGCGGGCTCGCCGACCCGGCGCCGATCCTGCACGCCCTGATGACCGACGCGAGCCTCGTCGAGCGGGTGACGCTCGGCAGCGTGGTGACGACGGTCGACGCCGTCGCGGGCGAAGCGACGCTCGCGCGCGAGGCCGTCTCGCGCAAGCAGGTCGCGGTCGCCGACCGCATCCTGCTGACCAAGCTCGACCTGTCGCAAGGCGATGCGCGTGCGCTGCGCGAACGCATCGCGGCGCTCAACCCGGGCGCGCCGACGCTGTGCGCGCTGCTTGGCCGGATCGATGCTGCCGATCTCTTCGCGAACGGGCCGCAGCGCGACGCGCGAGCGGACGTGGATGCGTGGCTGGGCACTGCACATGCCCACCACCACGAGCATCACGACGCCGAGATCATCTCCTACACGATCGTGCGCGCGGCGCCGATCCGCGCCGTGGCGCTCACCCTCCTTCTCGAGGCATTGGCCGAGCATTGCGGCGCCGATCTCCTGCGCCTCAAGGGCATCGTCAACATCGCCGAAAGCCCGCAGCGCCCCGCCGTCATCCATGGCGTGCAGCACGTCTTTCACGCGCCCGCCTGGCTCGAGCGCTGGCCGTCCGCCGACCGCACCAGCCGCATGGTGTTCATCACCCGGCGCATCCCGCGGCGCTTCGTCGAGCTGCTGCTCGACGCGATCGGCGCCGAGGTGGAAAGCGTGTCGGCGGCCGAGGTCACTCCGCCTTGATGTTGTCCTCGCGGATGACCTTGCCCCACTTCTCCTTGTCCGCGGCAATGAACTTGCCGAACTCGGCGGGCGGCATCGACACCGGGACGCTGCCGACGTCGGCAAACCGCGCCGTGATGGCCGGATCGGCGAGCGCCGCGTCGATCTCCCGATAGAGCTTGTCGACGATGGCGGCAGGCGTGCCCCTCGGCGCCACCATCCCGTTCCATACGCTCGCCTCGTAGCCGGCCACGAGCTCGCCGATGGTCGGAATATCCGGCAACGCCGGCGAGCGCGCCGCCGTGGTCACCGCGATGGCGCGCAGCTTTCCGGCCCTCACCTGCGCGATCGTCGTCGGCATCGGGGTAAATCCGATTTGCACCTGCCCGGCGAGCAAATCCGGCAGGTACATGGCGCGGTAATGCACCGGGACGAGCTGCACGCCGGTCATGCGCATGAACAGCTCGCCGGCGAGATGAAGCGAGCTGCCGATGCCGGCCGTCGCCATGTTGATCTTGCCGGGATTGGCCTTGGCGTAGGCGATGAGCTCGGGGACCGTCTTGGCCGGAAATGACAGGGTGGTCACCAGGACCAGCGGCGTGCGCGCGATGCTGGCGACGGGCGTGGTGTCGCGCAGGAAATCGAACCGCAGATTGTCGTAGAGCGTCGCGTTGATCACGTTGGTCGACGTCGCCATCAGCAGCGTGTAGCCGTCGGGCTGCGACCGCACGACCGCCTCGGTGGCGATGTTGGTGCCGGCGCCGGGCCGGTCCTCGACCAGGAATTGCTGTCCCAGCCGCCGCGACAGCCATGGGCCGAGCAGGCGCGCCAGGATGTCGGTCACGCCACCCGCCGGGAAGCCGACGATCAGATGGACCGGTCGTGTCGGATAATCCAGCGCCGAACCCAGCGCCGAATCCAGCGCCTTGGCCCGGCGCGCCAGCGCCGGCATCGCGGCGGCGGCTGCCGCCACCTGCAGAAGTCCGCGACGGGACGGTTTCATCGCCGATATCCCCCGACCTTGCCGTGCTTACGGCAACGCAGTCGCGGCGGCGCGGAGACCTCTGCGCGTCGCCAAAACAAGTCGTCGGCGTGACCGATCAGATCAGCACCGGGAGGGCAAGCGCCACGCCGCCGACCACCGCGCTCCCCACCAATCCGCTCTGCGGCGACTCGGAAAAGCCTATCAGCCAGCGCGGCGCCTCGAACTTGACGTAAAGTCGCAGCACCTCGATGCCGAACACGGCCGCCGTGTGCACCGCGACCGGAAGCCACAGGCTGCGTCCGCCGATCACATACGCGAGCCCGAACAGACAGCCGACCAGGAAATAACCGTAGGCTGCTTGAAAGACCGGCTTGCCCTTGGCGGGCTTGACGAAGTGCACCGATGCAAACACGGCAGAGCTCAGCACGATCGCCAGGATCGTGCTTGCGTCGGACGCGGGCAACGAGCGCAGCAGCTGCTCGAGCAGGATACCGCGAAACACGCCTTCCTCGAAGACGACCAGCGGCAAGGGCCCGGGCAAGAACCGTCGGAAAAGCTTGGCGCGGCGGATCGCCTGCTCGCCCTGCGGCTCGTAGCGTATCCAGCCCACCAGCCAATAGAACGCATATGTCGCGTAGGTGGCGAAAAGCATGAGCCCGCCCGCGATCGCGATGTTCTTCCACGGAACGGGCGTCGGAAAGGCCTGATGCAATGCCGCGAGCGGCGTCATGCCGAGCGCAAACGGCGTCCCGATCAGAATGATGAGCCATTCGGTGTGGACGATCACCCGGCCGGTCCACTTCAGCAGCGGGCGGTTCTTGGCAAATCGCAGCGGCCAGGCGAGGGGCTCGCCGATGGCCAGGAGTACGATGCTCTGAACGGCCCACAGCACGACGACCCCGCCCGCCGCGACGGCGAGGACGATCAGGATGTTCATGCCGTGCCCCGAGTCTGCGGAAATGTCTGCGGAAACGACGGGGGAAATGACTGCGGAGCCGTTTGCGGGACCGTGCGCAGGAAATGCGACCAGCGCCGATCGAGCCAGAACAGCCAGTTTTCCGGATTGGCGCGCAGCCGCTCCTCGAACCAGCGGCACCAGTCCTGGACGCACATGCGGATCGCCGCTGCGCGGTCGTTGACGTTCGGCGCCGGGGCGCGATCGAACATCAGCACCAGGGTCGAATCGGGTTGCCAGCGGAACGAAAGCCTGACCTGCGGTGCGCCCGCCATGATCGACAGCGCAAATGCGCCGGCGTGGAGTCGCGCCTCGCGCCCGAAGATGCGCGTCTCGACGCCCTGCCCGGGATCGGCGAGGAGGTCGGGCGTGATGGCGATCGTCTGTTTGCGTTTGAGGACGTTGAGATACGCCACCGCGTCCTTGATCGACGAGGCGCCCTTGGGGCGCAGCACGATGTCGACGCCGAGCGCGCGATACCATTTCAGCTTGCGCGCTTCCCGCTCCGACGTCGGCGCCTGCCGTACCACCATCGCCATCGGATGCCGCGCGTTGATGGCCGCGCCCGCGAGCTCGTGCCCGGACCAGTGCGCCGAGGTGAGGACCACGCCCCGCCGTTCGGCGACGGCTTCATCAAGGACGCTGATCGAGGCGTCGAACCGCACCTCGGCGGGGATGGGCGTCATCGCGAAGCCGCGATTGAACGTCGCGAGCGCATTCGACCAGAACCAGCCCACATGACGAAAATAGAGGCGCGTTGCCTGCGCGGGGACATCCGCACCCAGCGCCAAGCGCATGTTGTCGCGGACCTTGTGCCGCAACGTCGGGACATGGCTGCCGAGCGCCACGAACGAGCGCATCGCGGCGCGCTGCATGTCGAGGGGGAGCGGCGCCGTCGCCCTGATCACCTCTCGAACGGCGAATTGGGTCGCGCCGCGCCGCAATTGCCGCAGAGAATGACCCATACAAACGTGCCCCCACGCACGCACGAAACTCGCCGCAACCGTCGTCAGCTCACGGTCGGAAATCGACCCGCAAAGGGTACCGTCCCGTCGCCGCCAGGGTCAAGGTTTGCGGGCAAATGAGTTGGCAATCCGGTGCGCGCCGCGCGCGGGCGCATGCGTCGAGCGCAGGCGAGGTCCTTCACCCGCGCGGCGATCCTGGCGGTCGATCGCGCCGGATTTCAGCGGCGCGATCCGATCATGATGACGCGATTGGGGACGTCGGGCTCCGCGCTCCGCGGCGTGCCGTGCGTGAGGTGGCGCAGCGTATCGACGTCGGCCGGCCGGCCGACCAGATAGCCCTGCACCTCGTCGCAGGCGGCGCCGGCGAGGAACTCGAGCTCGCGCGCGGTCTCGACGCCTTCCGCCAGGACCGGCAGGCCGAGGCCCTCGCCGAGACCGAGCACCGCCTTGACGATCGCCTTGGCCTGTCCGTTCGCGTCCACCGAGGAGACGAACGAGCGATCGATCTTGATCTTGTCGAACGGGAAGGCGCGCAGATTGGAGAGCGACGAATAGCCGGTGCCGAAGTCGTCCATGGCGATGCGAATGCCCAGCGCCTTGAGCTGGCGCAACGTCGCGAGCGCGCGATTGAGGTCGCGGATCAGGGCGGTTTCGGTGATCTCCAGCTCGAGCCGCTGCGCCGGCATTCCGGTCTCCACCAGGATCTGATGCACGGCCGCGGCGAACCCCGCATTGTGCAGCTGGACCGGCGACACGTTGACGGCGAGCGTCAGTGGCCGCGGCCACGCCGCCGCCTCGGTGCAGGCGGTGCGCAGCACCCATTCGCCGATCTGCAGGATCGAGCCGCTGTCCTCGGCGATCGGGATGAAGGTCGACGGCGGAATTTCCCCGCGCGCCGCATGCGTCCAGCGCAGCAGCGCCTCGAGGCCGGTGACCTCGCCGGTGGTGATGTTCTGTTGCGGCTGATAGACGAGACGCAGCTCGCGGCGCGAGATCGCGTGGCGCAGATCGTGCTCGAGCATGCGGCGATCGCGCACCTCCTCGCCCATCTTGGCCTCGAAGAACCGATAGGTGCCGCGACCTTCGGCTTTGGCGCGGTAGAGCGCCGTATCGCCATGGCTGAGCAGGCCCTGCCGGTCGGTCGCATCGTCCGGACAGATCGCGATGCCGATACTGGTCGAGACCAGCACCGCGGCGGGCGAATCGTCACTGTCGGACCGCAGCGCCTCGAGGATATCCTCGGCGATGCGCCCGGCCGCGCTCGGGCCGGCGACATCGGGCAGGATGATCGCGAACTCGTCGCCGCCCAACCGCGCGACCATCTGGTCCTCGTCGAGCAGCCCGGCCAAGGTCTTGGCGACGCTCTGGAGGAGCACGTCGCCGGTGGAATGGCCGAACAGGTCGTTCACTTCCTTGAACCCGTCGAGATCGAGGCAGAGCACCGCGAGTTTTTTGCGGTCGGCGAGGCTGCGCTCGATTTCCTGGTCGAGCCGCTTGTTGAAGCTGCTGCGATTGGGAATCCCGGTGAGCGGGTCGTGGTGGGCGAGGAACTGGATGTGCGCCTCCGCGCGCTTGCGGGCGCGCAGGTCGCGGACCGCGACCGCGAGGTGCGGCTTTCCGCCGAAATCGATCGGCCGCAGGATGGCCTCGACCGGGATGACGGCGCCGGCGGCGCCGCGCAGGCCCACCTCGACCGGATGATTGGGATGCGCCAGCAGCTTGTCGCGCTGGGCGTCGTCGGGGAAATACGTCGCGAGCGTCTTTCCGGCCGCGTCGGTGTCGCGCACGCCGGCGAGCGCGGCGAAGCTTTCGTTGATGGTCGCGACCTTGTCGCCCTCGCACACGATCAATCCCTCGACCGCCGCGTTGGCGAGGCCGCGCATGCGCTCGCCCTCGAGCTCGGTGCGGCGCCGGTCGCGGATGTCGAGCGCGAGGCCGGCGAACGCCAGCACCAGGATCGCGAAGCTCGCCAGCGCGACCGCGACTGCGAGCCAGCTCGTGGGCAGGGCCGATTTGGAGACCTCGATGGTCGGATCGGGAATGATGCCGACCGCGGCCATGGCGGTGAAGTGGTGACTGCAGATCGCGACCGTCAGCAGCAGCGCCCCGTAGATGCGCGACTTCATCGTCTGCGCTGCGAGCGCCACCCACAGCGCGACGGCGCCAAGGATGCCACCGAGCGCGATCGAGACGCCCACCAGCACCGGGTCCCACACGAGCCGGCCGGCGATCTCGAACGCGGCCATGCCGGTGTAGTGCAGCACCGCGATGCCGCCGCCGACGATCAAGCCGCCGAGCGCCGCGGCGAACGGCAGCTCGGTCAGCGCGACCAGGAGCCCGATTCCGGTGAGCAGGATGGCGGCAACGAGAGAGAGCGCGGTCAGCGCGATGTTGTAGCCGCTGGGGATGCCGGGCGAGAACGCCAGCATGGCGATGAAATGCGTCGCCCAGATGCCGAAGCCGGTCGCGACCGCCGAGACCACGAGCCACATGTGGCGGATGCCGCCGGACGACTTGCGCACGTGGTGCAGAAGCGTGACCGCCGCGAAGGTTGCCAGCAGGCAGACGAGCGCGGCGAGCACGACCAGGCGAAGATCGTGCGCGTGGGCAATGCAGTCGTACACTCTAAGCATCGGGTCCTCCGGAAATCGCGGGGCACGCTAGCGGGTGGCGGCGAACCCAGCGTTAATGGCGCGGAGGAATCGAGGCAAATTGTCCCCAATGAGCCTTTTCTGGTTAACAGGAGATTTGCCGCGTCGCGCAAATCTCGGCGCATCGGGTTGCGCAAGGCCGGGACAGCAAGCCGCGCGTGATCTTTCTCAACGCGTTTTCGGCGCCTTGTCGGTCCTTGCCCGGTTGATATAGTCGCACGGCTGCCGGGACACCGAGGGGAAGCGCATGACCCGATATCTGCTTTCGGCCGCCGCCGCGGCGGCGCTGCTTGTCGTCGCTGGCGTGCGTGCCGAGGATCTGCCGCCGCTGCACACGGGCGTCGACGCGACCTTCGCGCCGCACGCGTTTCCCAACCTGGCCGGCGGCTACCAGGGCTTCAACATCGATCTCGCCAACGAAATCGCTCGGCGCCTCAAGCGCAAGATCGTCATCGACTACGGGCAGTATTCCGGATTGCTGCCCGCCATGCAGGCCGGGACCTATGATTTCGTCGCAGCGCCGACCACGGTGACCAAGGAGCGCGCCGAAAGCATGCTGTTCACCGAAGGCTATCTCAACACCGATTTCCAGTTCCTGATCAAGAAGGGCGGCCTCAAGATCACCAGGCTCGAGGACCTCAAGGGCAAGGTCGTGGCCATCAACAAGGGGTCGGCCTACGAGGCGTGGGCGCGCGACCTCGAGCCCAAGATCGGCTGGAAGATCGAGACCTACGGCACGCAGACCGATGCCGTGCAGGCGGTGCTCGCCGGGCGCGCCGACACGAACGTCGCCGGCAACACCGCGATTGCCTGGGCGGTGAAGAGCAGCCCGCAGCTCGAATTGTCCTATCTCTATTCCACCGGCCTCGTATGGGCGGCGCCGACGCGCAAGGACTCGGCGGCGCTGCGCAATACTCTCGACGTCGCCATCGAGTGCATGAAGCTCGACGGCACCATGGCGAAGATGCATCAGAAGTGGTTCGGCATTCCGCCGGCGCCCGGCTCGGCCGCGATCACCGTGTTTCCCGGCTACGGCGTGCCCGGCATGCCGGGCTACGATCCGACCCCGCACACGCCGTCGTGCGGCTAGGACTCCGTCATGGCCGGGCTTGTCCCGGCCATCCACGTTTTTGTTTCTGTCGCAAAGACGTGGATGCCCGGGACGAGCCCCGGCATGACGAGGAAAATTGCTGATGCCTTCCGATAATCCCCCCATCCTCGACATTCGCGGCTTGCGCAAGAGGTTCGGCGAGACCGAGGTGCTGCGTGGAATCGATCTCAGCGTGCAGGCGCAGGAGCTGGTGTTCGTGATCGGTCCGTCCGGCTCGGGCAAGAGCACGCTGCTGCGCTGCTGCAACCGGCTGGAGGAGCCGTCGGCCGGCGCGATCAGGATCGACGGTGCCGACATCATGGCGCGCTCGACCGACATCAACGCGATGCGCCGCCGCATCGGCATGGTGTTCCAGTCGTTCAATCTCTATCCCCACTTGACCGCGCTGCGGAACGTCACGCTGGCGCTCGCCAAAGTGCTGGGCAAGCCGCGCGCCGAGGCCGAGCGCATCGGCCTTGCGGCGCTCGACCGCGTCGGCCTCGCCGACAAGGCCGAGGCCTATCCGGGCGAGCTTTCCGGCGGCCAGCAGCAGCGCGTGGCCATCGCCCGCGCGCTCGCGCTCGAGCCGAAGATCATGCTGTTCGACGAGCCGACCTCGGCGCTCGATCCCGAGCTCGTCGGCAGCGTGCTCAGCGTCATGCGCGACCTCAAGCGCGGCGGCATGACCATGCTGGTGGTGAGCCACGAGATGCGCTTCGCCCGCGACGCCGCCGACCGCGTGATCTTCATGGATCATGGGCAGATCGTCGAGGAAGGGCCGGCGCAACAGATTTTCTCCGCGCCGAAGCAGGCGCGCACGGTGGCCTTCATCGCCGAGCTGACCAGGTGAGATGCCGTGTCGCGCTTCCTCGACACATTCTTCAATGCGACGGTGTTCGAACGCTATCTGCCCGCCATCCTGCGCGGCATGGCGGTGACGGTCGAGGTCGCGGTGGTGGTGGTGATCACCGGCATCCTGCTCGGGCTCGCGCTCGCGATCGTGCGGTCCTTTCGCGTGCGCATCATCAACGGGTTGATCGTCGTTCTCGTCGACATGTTCCGGGCGCTGCCGCCGATGGTGCTGCTGTTGCTGGTCTATTTCGGCCTGCCCAATGTCGGCATCAACGTGCCCTCGTTCGCGGTGCTGTGGCTGGTGCTGGCGCTGGTGCTCGCCGCCTTCGCGGAGGAGATCTTCTGGGCCGGCATCCTGTCGATCCCCAAGGGCCAGTGGGAGGCGGCGCGCTCCACCGGCCTGAGCTTTCTCGCCACGCTCGTCCATGTGGTGCTGCCGCAGGCGATCCGCCTCACGGTGCCGCCGCTCACCAACCGCACCATCGCGATCACCAAGAACACCGCGCTCGGCACCGTGATCGGGGTCGGCGAGATCCTCAACCAGGCGACCGCCGCGCAGTCGTTCTCAGGCAACGCGACGCCGCTGATGATGGGGGCGATCGCCTACCTAATCCTGTTCGTGCCGGTGGTCGCGCTCGGCCGCTTCCTCGAGACGCGCTTCGCCTGGCGGAGGGCCTGATGCAGGCCCTCGTCGACCAGTTCTTCAATTTCGCCATCATGGCTCAGGCGCTGCCGCTGATCCTCGCCGGCCTGCGCCAGACTATCCTGATCTGCCTCATCGTCGTGCCGCTCGGGCTCGTCGGCGGCCTCGCCGTGGCGCTGCTCTCGCTCTCGCCCCGACGCGTCGTGCGCTGGGCCGCGATTGCGGCGATCGACTTCTTCCGCGCGATCCCGCCGCTGGTGTTGCTGATCTTCGTCTATTCCGGCCTGCCGTTCGCGGGCATCCGCACCTCGCCGCTCACCGCGGTCGCGATCGCCTTCCTGCTCAACACGTCGAGCTACTACGGCGAGATCTATCGTGCCGGCATCGAGAGCGTCGGCGCCGGGCAGTGGGACGCGGCGCGCTCGACCGGGCTGCGCGCCTGGCAGGCACTCTTATATGTCGTGCTGCCGCAAGCGGTGCGGAACGTGCTGCCCGATCTCGTGTCGAACACCGTCGAGGTCGTGAAGCTCACCTCGATCGCGAGCGTGGTGGCGCTGCCGGAGCTGCTCTACTCCGCGGACATGGCGCGCTCGGTCACCTTCAACTCCTCGCCGATCGTGCTCGCCGCCGCGATCTACCTCGCGGCGCTGTGGCCCATCGTGCGCCTGATCAGCCGATTGGAACGGCGGATCGCGGCGTAACGCCCAAGTGACTCCTCATCCTGAGAGGAGCCTCGCGCGTCTTCGCGCCAGGCGGCTCGAAGGACGGGCGGGGGGGCCAAGCGGTGCCATTTATAGCGCTGCCCATGATCGAGACGCGCGGCCGCAACGGCAGCCGCGCTCAACCATGAGGGTGTCGGGTGTGGCGGGCATTTGCCGGCAACTTTTCGCCGCGTTGCGTGCGACGCGCATATCCGGGTAACGTCGCGCGATGGCTTTCGCGAGGGCGGTTCCGTGGTCGATACGTTCGATTCCGAGTTCGATGTGGTGGTCGCCGGCGCGGGCTCGGCCGGATGCGTGCTGGCGACGCGGCTCACGGAGAACCCGGCGATCAGGCTGTGCCTGATCGAGGCGGGCGGGCGCGACCGCAATCCCTGGATCCACATTCCGCTCGGCTTCGGCAAGCTGGTGCCCAACCCGAAGGTCAACTGGGGCTACGAGACCGAGCCCGAGCCGCATCTCAACAATCGCCGGCTGAGCTGGCCGCGCGGAAAAGTGCTCGGCGGATCCGGCTCGATCAACGGCCTCGTGTTCCTGCGCGGCGATCCGAGCGACTATGACGGCTGGGAGGCGGCGGGCGCCAAGGGCTGGAGCTACAAGGACGTGCTGCCCTACTTCAAGCGCATGGAGCACAATGTGCGCGGCGCCGATACCTGGCGCGGCCAAGGCGGGCCGATGACCATCTCCGACGTGAAGAAGCCGTCGGCGACGTCGCAGGCGTTCGTCGAGGCCTGCAAGCGGCTGCAGTTTCCGTTCAATCCCGATTTCAACGGCGAGCGCATCGAGGGCGTCGGCACCGTGCAGCTCAACGTGCGCAACGGCTGGCGCTGCTCGACGGCGGTCGGCTATCTGCGGCCCAACCTGCGGCGCAAGAACCTCGAGCTGATCACGCGCGCGCAGGTGCGGCGAATTCTGTTCGAGGGCAAGCGCGCCGTCGGCGTCGAGATCGAGCAGGGCGGCGCCGTCAGGCGCATCCGGGCGCGGCGCGAGGTGATCGTCTCTGCCGGCGCGATCAACTCGCCGGCGCTGCTGATGAACTCGGGCATCGGCCCCGCGGCCGAGCTCAAGCAGATCGGGATTGATGTCCTCCACGACCTCGCGGGCGTGGGCAAGAACCTGCAGGACCACGTGCAAGGGCGGTTCACGTTCCTGACGCGGCAGCCGGGCACGCTCAACGAGATTCTGACGTCGCCGCGACAGCAGGTGCGCATGGCGCTCCAGTGGCTCACCTCCCGGTCCGGCCAGCTCGCCGTGGGTGCGACCGAAGGATGCCTGTTCGCCAAATCCGATCCGGCCTTGCCGGTGCCCGACCTGCAGTTCCAGGCCGTCAACTTTTCCACCGAGCACATGACGCTCGGGCTGGATCGCTGGCCGGGCTTCGGCTTCAACTTTTGCGTCTGCCGGCCGAAGAGCCGCGGCGAGATCAAGCTCGCCGACGACACCGGGCGCACGAAGCCGCGCATCTTCGCCAACTATTTCAGCGATCCCGAGGACGACGACATGCGCCGCTCCGTCAAGGCGTTCCACATCGGCCGCCAGATCATCGCCACCGAGCCGTACAAGTCGATGATCTTCGCCGAGGTGCGGCCGGGCACGCACGTCGTCGCCGATGACGACATCAAGGCTTTCATCCGTCAGGTCGCCGGCACGGTCTATCATCCCTGCGGCACCTGCCGGATGGGAGAGGACGACAAGGCCGTGGTCGATTCCGAGTTGCGCGTGCGCGGCCTCGACGGCCTGCGCGTGGTCGACGCCTCGGTGATGCCGGTGATTCCGACGCCGAATATCCATCCCGCAACGATCATGGTCGCCGAGAAGGGCTCGGACGCGATCGCGAGGTCGCTGGCAGGCTGACTCGCAAGACAGGACGAGACGAGACCCCTCACCACGATCGACTCCTCACCATCAGGGCGTCGTGTTTTGCTGGACGACGAGGGAGTCGTTTTTTGTTGGTGACCGGTATAGGCTGAGCGCAAGGCGCGCCGCAACCAAAGGGCAGCCAAGCGCGGAGGAATACATGCCGATCACGTTCCGCCAGATTCATCCCGTCTTCGTCGCCGAGGTGTCGGGCGTCGACCTGACGAAGCCGCTCACGCCGGATGAGGCCGCGACCCTCGATGCAGGAATCAACAAATACGCCGTGCTGGTCTTCCGCGACCAGGCTCTGACCGACGAGCAGCAGATGGCCTTCACGCGCAACTTCGGGCCGATCGAGGACGCGCGCGGCGGAAACATCACCAAGCCGCAGGACAAGCGGCTCGCGGTCGGCATGAACGACGTTTCCAACCTCGGCAAGGACGGCAAGCCGCTCGCGCGCGACAGCCGCCAGCGGCTGTTCAACCTCGGCAACTGCCTGTGGCATTCGGACTCCTCGTTCCGGCCGATCCCGGCGAAGTATTCGCTGCTCTCCGCCCGGGTCGTGAACCCGGTCGGCGGCAACACCGAGTTCGCCGACATGCGCGCCGCCTACGACGCGCTCGACGAGGGGACGAAACGGGAGATCGACGAGCTCGTGTGCGAGCACACGCAGATGTATTCGCGCGGCTCGCTCGGCTTCCTCGACTTCACCGACGAGGAGAAGGCGATGTTCAAGCCGGTGCTGCAGCCGCTGGTGCGCCGCCATTCGCAGACCGGGCGCAAGTCGCTCTATCTGTCCTCGCATGCCGGCGCCATCATCGGCATGCCGATGCCGGAAGCGCGCGTGCTGCTGCGCGACCTCAACGAGCACGCGACCCAGCCGGCCTTCGTCTATGTCCACAAATGGCGGCTGCACGACCTCGTGATGTGGGACAACCGCCAGACCATGCATCGCGTGCGCCGCTACGACGACACGCAGCCGCGCGACATGCGGCGCACCACCGTCGCGGGCGACGGCCCGGCGATCGGCGCGCGCACGGAACGGGTCGCGGCGGCGGTGGGCTGAAGCTGACTTTCAACGGACGACTCATCATCCTGAGGAGCATTTCTTCGCGTTGCGAAGAAATGCGTCTCGAAGGATGGGCCGAGCACGCATGTGGAGCGCCACTTGCGCCGGCTGCCCGCGGTTCGAGACGCGCGGCCGCGAGGCGGCCCCGCTCCTCACCATGAGGGAGTCTTGTTTTGAACCTTTGTTCGGCTGTGCTGACCAACAACTGAGCATACTCGGCCAATTTCGCGACGGGGCGGAAGCATGAGCACGGCGAAGAAGCTGGCATGGATCGCCGCCGGCTACGCACTCGCGGCCGTCGGCGGATTCGCCGCCGTCGCCCTCAACGAGCTGCGCATGTCGCTCGAGACCACGCAGGGCTCGCCCGGCATGGTCGCCTTCGGCGACATGATCCTGTTCGTGCTGGCCACTGGCTTTTTCGGCCTCGTCCCGACCTGGTTCCTGCTCAAGCTGTGGGCCGAGAAGGCGCCGCGCGCCCTGCTGCTCACCGTGCTGCTGCTGGCCGTGCTCGGGCCGGTGAGCTGGCTGATCATGGGGTGGCTGGCGGCCCGCACCGGCGCGGCGGACCACACGATGAGCTTCGGACCGCTGCTCGGCCTGCTCGTCGCCTTCGCCGCCATCCCGCGCATCGTCGCCGGCCCGGTCCTGGTGGTGATCGAGGCCGCGACATTGCTTCTCATCGGCGGACGCATCGTGCGCGCGCTGCTCGTCGCCGCGATGCTGATGGATATCGTTCCGCTCGGCATGTACCTGCTGCATATGACGAGCCGCGCCTGAACCCGCTTGCGCGATCGCGCCGCAGCGTCGAGACTGCCTGCCGCCAGGGCACAGAAGCTGGCGGCGGGAGGATGCGACGATGGCCCTTTACGAGATGCGAACCTACACGCTTTACGTCGGCAAGATGGCGGAGGCGGTGAAGCTCTATCAGGAGCTCGGATTCCCGGCACTGCAGAAGGGCGGCCACGACAAGAAGCTGATCGGCTATTTCCAGGCCGATACCGGCACGATCAACCAGCTCGTGCACCTGTGGAAATTCGACGATGACGCCGATCGGCGCAAGCACTGGGCCGCGGTGTTCGCGAGCAAGGATTTCGTGGAAGGCTTCGCGGCCAAATTCAGGCCGCTCGCGATGACGCAGGAGGTCAAGCTGCTGACCGCCGCGCCGTGGGGGCCGCATCCCTGAGGCAGCCATGTCTGGCGTGCTCACGACAACCGACTCCTCCTCCTGAGGAGCATTTCTTCGCGCAGCGAAGAAATGCGTCTCGAAGGAGGGGCCGAGCACGCAGTCGCGCGGCTGACACCCGCGCCCATGGTTCGAGACGCGCGGCCGCAAGGGCGGCCGCGCTCCTCACCATGAGGGAGTCGTATTTTGCGGGCCGGCGCGTTAGGCTCGCGCACTCGATTTCGACCGACAGGAGATTCCGTGACTCGCATGCTGCGCATTGGCGGCGCCCAGATGGGGCCGATCCACAAGGCCGACAGCCGGCAGGCGGTGGTGCGGCGCATGCTCGACCTGCTCGAGCGGGCGAAGGCCGAGAAATGCGACCTCGTCGTCTATCCGGAGCTTGCGCTCACCACGTTCTTCCCGCGCTGGTACATGACCGATGCGGCCGAGGTCGACGCCTGGTTCGAGCGCGAGATGCCGAACGCCGCGACCCGCCCGCTGTTCGAGGCGGCCGCGAAGAGCCGCATCGCGATCTCGTTCGGCTATGCGGAGCTCACCCCTGACGGCCATCACTTCAACACGTCGATCCTCACCGATCGCGACGGGCGGATCATCGCCAAGTACCGCAAGGTGCATCTGCCCGGCCATGCCGAGTTCGACGCCGAACGCTCCTTCCAGCACCTGGAGAAGCGATACTTCGAGCCCGGCGACCTCGGCTTTCCGGTCTGGCGCACGCTCGGCGGCATCGTCGGCATGTGCATCTGCAACGATCGCCGCTGGCCCGAGACCTACCGGGTGATGGGCCTGCAGGGCGTCGAGCTGGTCGTGCTCGGCTACAACACGCCGTCGACGAATTCGCAGAAGAACGAGGAGGGGATGCACCTGCGCCATTTCCACAACCGCCTCTCGGTGCAGGCGGGCGCCTACCAGAACTCGACCTGGGTGGTGGCGATCGCCAAGGGCGGCGCCGAGGACGGCCACCACATGATCGCCGGCAGCATCATCGTCAATCCGCAGGGCGAGATCGTCGCCGAGGCGAAGACCGAGGACGACGAGCTGATCGTCGCCGACTGCGATCTCGACGCGACCAGATTCGGCAAGGAGACGATCTTCGATTTCGCCCGCCACCGCCGCATCGAGCACTACGGCCGCATCGCCAGCCAGGTCGGCGTGATCCGGCCGCCGGAGTGAGGCGATCCAGAGGTGAGCCATGCCGTTCAAGTGCAACGAGCCCGCCGTTCCGACGGTCCAGCAGGACGACGATACGGTGCGGATCACGCGCTGGGATTTCGCGCCGGGCGCGGCGACCGGATGGCACACGCACGGATGGCCGTACTTCGTCGTGCTGCTCACCGACGCGGTGATGCGGATCGAGCGCAACGGGGAGGTGTCGGAGGCGAGGTTCCGGGCCGGCGAGTCCTATCGGCGTCCGGCCGGCATCGAGCATGACGTGATGAACGCCGCGGACGCCCCGTTGGCGTTCGTCGAGATCGAGATCAAGCGGCCGCACGCGTTGGTGTAAGCACAATGTCGACGCTCTACGTGATCAACCCGAACTCGACGCAGGCCGTGACCGACGCGATCGACGTGGCGCTCGAGCCGCTGCGTTCAGGCGACGCCCCCGCGATCGAGTGCGTCACCCTCGCCGAGGGCCCGCCCGGCATCGAGACGCAGCGCGACGTCGACGGCGTGGTCATGCCGCTGCTCAAGCGCGCCGCCGCGCTGGAGAATTCCGCCGGCGCCTTCGTGATCGCCTGCTTCTCGGACCCCGGGCTGCATTCCTTGCGCGAGCAGAGCGCGCGGCCGGTGCTCGGCATCGCCGAATGCGGCGTGCTCACCGCGCTCTCGATCGCGCCGCGCTTCGGCGTGCTGGCGATCCTGCCCGGATCGATCCCGCGCCACCAGCGCTATTTCGCCGCCATGGGCGTCACCGACCGGCTCGCCGGAGAAGTCGCGGTCGACGTCGGCGTGGTCGAGCTCGCCGACGAGCAGCGCACCTTCGCGCGCCTCACCGAGTGCGGCCGCACGCTGCGCGACCAGCACCGCGCCGATGTCGTCGTCATGGGCTGCGCCGGCATGGCCAGGTATCGCGCCGCGCTGGAGGACGACCTGACGATCCCGGTGGTCGAGCCGACCCAGGCCGCGGTGACGATGGCGATCGGCCGCGTGCGCTTGGGCGGGACGGCGAAACGGTTTGGTAAGTGAGGTGGGCACGCTGCCCGCGCCCCCTCTCCCCCTTCAGGGGAGACGGAGCGCAAACACCGTGGAGGCGGCCGGTCTCACGCCGCGAACGATCGTCCCTGCAGCTTGGCGACCCGCCGCGACAGGCGCGCCATCATCCGATCGAGCTCGGCGAAATCGTCGCGGTCGAGGCGCGGGCCCGGCGCGCGCACGGCGGCATTCCTGATGGCGCCGCGCCGGCGCAGCACCTCCTTGCGAATGGCGAGGCCGATGCCGATCTGCTGCTCGTGGCGCACCAGCGGCAGATAAGCGTCGAACAGATCTTCGCCTTCGTCGGCGCGTCCGTCGGCGAACAGACGGCAGACGTCGACCAGCAGCTCCGGATAGGCGAAGCCCGTCATGGCGCCGTCGGCGCCGCGATAGAGCTCCTGCGGCAGATAAAGTCCGCCGTTGCCCGTGAGGATGCTGATGCGCCGCCGCGCGCCGCCGTCGCAGGCGCGCCGCACGTGGCTGAGCTTGCGCAGGCCGGGCCAGTCCTCGTGCTTGAACATCACGAGGTTCGGATGCGCATCGACGAGCTCGAGGAAAGTCGGCACGGCGATGTCGACGCCGGTGCCGAGCGGGTAGTCCTGGAAGCAGACCGGGATCGCCGGCCCGAGCCGTGCGAACACCGTCGCAAAATAATCGCGGATCGCGACGCCCGTCTTGAGCCCGGCCGCAGGCGCGATCATCACGCCGCCGGCGCCGTAGTCCATCACCGTCTTGGCGAGGTGGACGAGGTTGTCGACCCCGGGGCTGCTCACGCCGACCACGACCGGCACGCGCCCCGCCACGCGCTCGATGAAATACTTGGCGAAGGCCGCGGACTCCGCCTCGGCGAGCTTCTGCGCCTCGCCCATCATGCCCAGGATGGTGACGCCGCTCACGCCCTTGCCGAGATAGAACTCGACCAGCGTGTCGACGCTCGCCCAGTCGATCTCGCCCGTGTCGGTGAACGGGGTCACCGAGATGATGTAGACGCCGCTTGTGGTGGGGCCGATGTCAGTCATGGGATGGTCTTCTGTGAGCGGATAGTGAGTAGCGAATGGCGAATAGGGAATAGCGAATAGCGAATAGCGAATAGGGTAGTGCAGTGTCTACTCGCTACTCGCCATTCGCCATTCGCCATTCCCTATTCGCCGTTTCGCCCGTCACGCTGCCGAAGCACGTGACGTTGGCCCGGAGTTGGCGAATTCCGCCGACGGCTTCCCCAGCGGCTGAGCGGCCTCGCCGCCGGCGCGCGGGAGGAAGCGGCCCGAACCGGGCGCGACATGCAGCTTGCCGTCGCGCACCGCGACGCGCCCGCGGCTGAGCACGGTCTCGGGCCAGCCCGTCACCGTGCGGCCCTCGTAGGGCGTGTAGCCGGTGTTGTCGTGCAGCATCGCGGCCGACAACCGCACGCTTTTCTTCGGATCCCAGATCGCGACGTCGGCATCGGCGCCGACGCCAAGCGCGCCTTTCTTCGGATAGAGGCCATAAAGCTTGGCCGGTGCCGTGCTGGTGAGCTCGACGAAGCGCTCGAGCCCGAGCCGTCCTTGGATCACGGCGGCGTCGAACATCAGCGGCAGGCGCACCTCGAGGCCGGGCAGGCCATTGGCGATCTGCTTGAAGGTCGGATTGGGGCCGGCCGAAAGCTTGCCGCTGGCGTCGAACCGATAGGGCGCATGATCGGACGAGACGACCTGCAGGTCGCCGCGCTTCAACGCGTCCCACAGGGCCTCGGCGTCGCGGTCGGCGGCGTGGCGCAGCGGCGGGCTGCACATCCATTTCGCGCCTTCGAGGCCGGGCTTGTCCATGTCCTCGGCGGTGAGCAGCAGGTAGTGCGGGCAGGTCTCGGCGAAGAGCTTGACGCCATCCTGGCGCGCCCGGCGCACCGCCTCGGCCCCTTCGGCGGTCGACACGTGAAACACCATGACGGGCTGATCGACGAGCCGTGACATCGCGGCGACGCGCTGGATCGCGTCGACCTCGGCGAGCCGCGGATGGCTCAGCGCATGCGCCGGCGGCGCCGTGTGCCCATTGGCGAGCAGCCGCTTCGACATGAAGGAGATCATGCCGTGGTTTTCCGCATGCACGCACACGAACGCGCCGTTGTCGCGCGCTGCCGCCAGCACATCGAGCATCTGCTCGTCGTCGAGCCGGATGTCGTAGGTCATGAACACCTTGATCGAGGCGTGCCCGTCGCGCACGAGCCTGGGCAGATGGGTCTTGAGTGTCGCCTCGTTGGGATCGGCCAGGATCATGTGGAACGCGTAGTCGATCACGGCGCCGCGGTCGGCGAGCGCGTGATAGTCGGCGAGCACGCGGTCGAGCGCGTGACCTTTGTGCTGCGCCGCGAACGGGATCACGGTCGTGGTGCCGCCGAAGACGGCCGAGACGGTCGCGCTCTCGAAGCTGTCGGCGTTGAGGAGGCCCGAGCCCGACACCTGCTCGATATGCGCGTGCGGATCGATGCCGCCGGGCGCGACGAACCGGCCGGTCGCGTCGATCTCGGTCGCGCCCTGGCCGAGATGCTCGCCGATCGCCGCGATGGTCTCGCCGCGGATGCCGATGTCGACGCGCGCGAGGCCGTCGGGCAGGACCGCGGTCCCGCCGCGGATGACGGTGGAAAACGCCTGCTCAGCCATCGTGGGCCCCTTTGTGCTCTGCCGGGTTTGCGTCGAGGTGTGTCGCTATGCGCACGTCGGTATACGCCAATCAGTCGCCGCCCCAGCGCCAGCGCGTCGGCTCGCCCTTGAGCCAGCATACGCCGAAGAGCGCGGCGGACAGGATGACCAGATAGATAATGTAGCCCGCCGTGTGGGTGCGCGGCGGAAACACGAAGGGGTCCACCACGACCAGCGCGAGGAAGATCGCAAAGACGAGCCAGCCCTGCCAGGCGACCGGCAGGCCCCATCCCCATCCGTAGCGTTTTGCCCGAAACCAATACCTGTGGCCGTCGTCCAAGGGGGGATCGATGTCGGGGCTCATGAGAGTTGGTTTTCCCGGATCGGCGTGGCTGTTAGGCTGCCGCTGGAATCAACGCCAGGGCGCCGGCAAAGATCAAGGTCCTGCTCCAGGGCACTTTCACCGAACTGTCATATATCACCCTCTATATGCGATAAAGCCACGCTAACCCGCGGGAATCTCATGCAAGTCACGATCGACGACCAAGGCGCGGCCGCCCGCGTCGTGCTGACCGGCCGCCTCGACATTGCGGGCGCGGACGCGATTGCGCTGCCGCTCGCGACGCTGTCGGGCGCCAAGCAATCGGTCGTGATCGACATGGCGGGCGTGACCTTCGTCGCCTCCATCGGCCTGCGCCATCTCGTCTCGGCCGCCAAGGCGCTGGCGCGGCGCGGCGGCAGCATCAAGCTGGTCAGCGCCAATCCGGCTGTCGTCGAGGTGATCACCTCGGCCGGTCTCGCGCAGATGCTGCCGATGGAGCCGCGCGCGTGAGCGGATGCCGTTCGAGATGATCGCGCCGCCGCAGACGCCGCGGCTCGTGCCCGCCATGGCGTCGACGGAGCGCGCCGCATGAGCGATCGAAGCGCCAGAACCGCAAAAATCCTGGTCGTCGACGACGTCGCCGAGAACCGCGACCTGCTGCTGCGCCGATTGGGGCGCCTCGGCTTCACGGCGATCGACCAGGGGCAGAACGGCCACGAGGCGCTCGCCGCCATCGCCGCCAAGGCCTACGGCATGGTGCTGCTCGACATCATGATGCCCGAGCTCGACGGCTTCGGCGTGCTCGAGGTCTTGAAGCGCGACGGCCGCATCAACGAGCTGCCGGTGATCGTCATCTCGGCGCTGAGCGAGATCGAGCCGGTGGTGCGCTGCATCGAGATGGGCGCCGAAGATTACCTGTTCGAGCCGTTCAACCCGACGCTGCTGCGCGCGCGCGTGCTGGCGACGCTGGAGAAGAAGGCGTTGCGCGACGCGACCCGCGACGAGCTCGCGCGCAAGCAGCGCGAGCTCGAAGAGGCGCGCACGCTTCAGCTCGCTCTGGCGCCGCCGCCCTTTGCCGGCGAGCGCGGCGGGCGTGCGCTGCGCATCGACGTGCTGCTCGAGCCCGCCAAGGAGGTGGGCGGCGACCTCGTCGACCATTTCGCGCTCGCCGACGACACCGTGGTGCTGTCGCTCGGCGACGTCTCCGACAAGGGCGCCGGCGCCGCCTATCATCGCAACGGCATCGGCACGGTGGGCCGGCTGGAGGTGCTCGGCGGCCCCCCGCTCGGGCTCGACGAGACCTTGAATTACCGGGCCGGGGAGGCGAGGCTCGCGCCCGGCGACCGCCTGCTGATCGTCACCGACGGCTTCACCGAAGCGCATGATCCGCACGGTGCGCTCTATGGCGACGGCCGCGTCGGTGAGTTCATGGCCGCGGTGGCGCCGGGCGACACGCAAGCGCTCGACCGCGTTGCTGCGGATGTACGCGCCTTCGCGGCCGGCCAGCCGGCCTTCGACGACATGGCGGCGCTGCTCGTGACCTATGGAGAGCGATGAGCGAGTTTGAGACCAGCGCCTTCGAGACAAGCAGGTTCGAGACGTGCGCGCTCGCGACGCCGGAGGCGATCAGCGAGACGGTCACCGACGTGATGGCCTTCCTGCAACGCGAGCACGTGGACCCGCGCGCGACCCATCACGTCGCGCTGGTCATCGAGGAGATGCTGGCCAATCTCGGCACCCACGGCGATTGCCGCGATACTCCGGCGCGCATCACGCTGCGCGTCGAGCCGGCCCGCATCACGGGCGAGATCGTCGATCGCGGTCCGGCCTTCGATCCGCGCATCGCGCCGCCGCCCGATCTCGCGGCGCTGCCGGACGAGCGCAAGGTGGGCGGCCTCGGCCTGCACTTGGTGCGCCAATTGAGCACGCTCGAGTATTCGCGGCAGGGCGACGAGAACCACATGACGTTCTTCGTCGTGCGCTCCTAGGTGTTCCTTCATGGCCGGGCCTGTCCCGGCCATCCACGTCTCCGCGCCCAGGAAGAAAAACGTGGATGCCCGGCGTTCGCCGGGCATGACGGAATCTGTTCGGCGACGCCCCTCCTCATGCGGCGATCATCGCCATCATGCGGCGGATGTAGGGACCGTTGTCGTCGATGCGGTCGGTGAGCAGACGAAACCAGTTGAAGGCGACCCACAGCTCGACCCGCTCCTCGACGTCGCGTGCCGGCAGGTCGCCGCGCGCGGCCCCCCGGGCGAAGATCGTGCGCACCGGCTCGAGCCGTTCGGGGAGGAAGCGCTCGCGCAGCGTCGTGAGCGCGGCCGCGCTCGCCTGCGCCTCGGCAATCAGGCCGCGCAGCGCGCCGCCGGCCGGATCTGAGCGCCAGAAGCGCCACAGGTCGCTCGTGTAGCGCACGAGATCGCGCACGAGGTCGCCCGTGTCGGGAACCGTGATGGCGGCCGCCTTCTCGGCCGCGAAGACGTCGACGAAGAGATCGGCCTTGGTCGGCCACCAGCGATAGATGGTCGGCTTGCCGGCGCCCGCCCGCCGCGCCACCTCGTCGATGGAAAATCCCGAATAGCCGCGATCCGCCAGCAGCGCCCGCGCCGCCGCGAGAATCGCCGCCTCCGCCTCGGGGTTGCGCCGCGCCCCGATCGACGCCCGCCGTTCCGGCGCGGCTGCGCGCTTGCCCATCTTTGCCATCCCTTGCGCTTGACAGAACGAAACGGTCCGTTTAGATTCGGATCGAAACGCACCGTATCGTTTCAAAGGAGAGTAGACCATGCCCCACCTCGATGATCAATCCCCGCTGATCGCCCGCTGCCGCTTCCTCGCCGCCGCGATGCTCGGCGCCTATGTGGTGCTCAATGCGCTGCTGGCGGCGGTCACGCCCATCACGGTCCATTGGCCGGTCTACGGCGTGACCGCGCTCACCATCCCGCCGATGGTGCTCGCCATGATCTATCTCGTGATCCCGCTCGCGCGTCGTCTGTGACCATGGGTCTGGGGGGCGTCCCTTGCGCCGAGAACACCCTGCTGATCCTGAGCAAGAGCGCGCAGCCGATCGGCACGCTCGGCTCGGCGCTCGTCGCGATCGCGGGCCGCCGCGCCAAGAAAACCGCCGAAAACGCGTAGGAAGGGTCGAGCACCGCGAAGGCGGGGAACCCATCGCTGCGACTCAGCACAAGGATGAGGGGTTTCGCTCGCGCTCAACCCATCCTACTCCTCACGGGAATCTACCATGCCGAAAATACTGCTGGTCGAAGACAACGAGATGAACCGCGACATGCTCTCGCGGCGGCTCACCCGCAACGGCTTCGAGGTCGTGCTCGCCGTGAACGGGCAGGAGGGCGTCGACCTCGCGGGCTCCTCCAAGCCCGACCTCATCTTGATGGACATGAGCCTGCCCATCCTCGACGGCTGGGAGGCGACGCGCCAGGTCAAGGCAAATCCCGCGACCAAGGCCATCCCGGTGATCGCACTCACGGCGCACGCCATGGTGCGGGACAAGGAGAAGGCCCTCGCCGCCGGCTGCGACGAGTTCGACACCAAGCCGGTCGAGCTGCCGCGGCTCCTGGAGAACATCAAGGCGCTGCTGCCGCCGGCGGGGTGAGGTCGGGCCTGCGAGATTCCGCGCGTATGATCCCTCAAGCGCGGGACTTCACCGCGCCACCGGCTTCGGGATGTTGCCCCGCCCGTTGCGGGAGCACGAGAACGAGCACGATGATCACGCCGAGGATGACCGCGGAGGCCAAGGGGCGGCTCAGAGCGAGGCCGCCGTGGCTGGTCGGCTTGTCGAGAAAATCCCCGACCGTCGCGCCGAGTGGTCGTGTCAGAATGAAGGCCGCCCAGAAGAGGAACACGCGCGAGGTGCTCGTCCAGTAATACAGGCCTGCGAGCAGCGCCAGCCCTGCGGCAAAGACGACGGCGCCGCCGTCATAGCCGAGACCGGTGCTGTCTGCCGTCCAGTCGCCGAGAGCGGTCCCGAGCGTCTGCGAAAACGTGATCGTGATCCAGTAGAACAACTCCACTTTCGGCGTCGTGACCGTTTGCACGTTGATCGAGCCGAGGGTCACGTACCACACCGCGAGCGAGCCCAAGACGCAGGCGAGCAGGATCGACGCGCCGCCTGCGTAGCCGATGCCGAGGGAGCGATCGAGGAGATCCGCCATCGCGGTTCCGACGGTCGTCGAGGCGACGATGGCCAGCCAGTAGATCCACCGGTTGAATTCGCGCGCCATGATTTGACCGAGGACGGCCACGACGAACACGACGAGAAATATCCCGGTGCCGATCAAATATCCGCCATTGTGCGGATGGACGTCCGCGTGCAGCCAGCTCATCGTGACCGCATCGCCACCGGTCTCGCCGAGGGTCGTGGCGAGAATCTTGATTGCCCAGAACCCGAGCGTCACCGCGGGGACTTTGCTGAGAATGTGGCCGTGACTTTCCATGTTTCGCTCGTATGGGGTTCGCGGGACAGATGGACGTCGAGATTTCGGTGCTGATGCTCGCATAACGCGCGAACCGTCGAACGAGCCTAGTCGTGACATGTGATCTTTTTGTAATGTGTCTCGCGAATGGAACGGTCATGCGCGTGCCGATGAATCAGCGCCGGCTCTGCAGCACCGGCGCATCGTGTGCAAACGCCGCCGGCCGGCGAGGTCCGCGGGTTCGATTCCGACGACCGTCAGCGTCGTCATGATCTCGATCGTCTTCATCTAACGTCTGCCGGTCGATTGGCCGACCTGGAAAAAATGATCCGGGCGAGCCTGGCGATCACCCGTCTTGCGCGGTGCGGTCCTGCGCTCGGCTGTTGTTGCGACCGGCGTAAACCGAAGGCGGCGCTGTCGACCGTGGCGGCCGGCCGGCGGTTGCCGAACTGGCCGTTGCCGGCCGTCATCGCATCGTCGTTCGCGGGCGGAAGCGCGTCGGCGGTCCGCACGACCCTTTTTGCGCACGATTTGCTATCATGGCGGCCTGTCGGAGGATGCCCCATGAACACCGTGCCGAAAATCGACCTTGCCAATGCCCAGCCCGCGAACGGAATCGATCCGCGCGAATGGGAGACGCGCGTCGATCTCGCCGCCGCCTATCGGCTGGTCGCGCACTACGGCATGTGCGACCTGCATCTCAACCACATCTCGGCGCGGGTGCCGGGCAGCCACGAGCATTTCCTCATCAACCCGTTCGGCATGATGTACGAGGAGATCACCGCATCATCGCTCATCAAGATCGATCTCGCCGGCAACATCATCGCCAATCCCAATCCCGACTACGGCATCAACCTGCCCGGTTACGTGATCCACAGCGCGATCCACGCGGCGCGGCCGGACGTCGGATGCGTGCTCCACACCCACACGCCGGCCGGCATGGCGGTGTCGGTGCTCGATTGCGGGCTCTTGCCGCTGACCCAGACCGCGATGCGCTGGGCGCGCGTCGCCTACCACGACTACGAGGGCGTGGTGGTCGAGCGGGACGAGCAGAAGCGGCTGGTCGAAAACCTCGGCGACTGCGAGGTGATGATCATGCGCAATCACGGCCTGCTGGCGTGCGGGCGCACCATCGCGCAGGCCTTCAGCAACATCTTCCGCCTCGAGCGCGCCTGCGAGACGCAGCTGCGCGCCATGGCGTGCGCCTCGGCCGGCAACGCCAAGCTCGTGCATCTGCCGCCGGACGTGGTCGCGCGCACCAACGCCCAGCTCGCGTCGTCGCCGACGCCGGACGCGAAGGGCCGCACGCTGCCGCAGGGCACGATCGAGTGGCCGGCGCTCAAGCGCATGCTCGATCGGCGCGATCCATCGTACAAGACGTAAGGTCGGCAAGCGCTCGGCTGCGTGCCGATGACGAGCTTCGACAGAGCTCGTCGCAGCCCGCGACCTGCCATTGCGTTGCGCAGTCGCCGCCGCCCGCGATGGCAAGCAGGCCGCACCGTTGGGTGACGAGCATCGCGAGCGCGCGAATGCATCACGGACCTTCCAGCCGCGCGTTCGGGAGCTTCCCTGGTCGTCGTGCCGCTTGCGCTCGGGTTCCCGCGGGGCTGACGCAGAATCGGCGCGATCACCGGACGTCGAGGGCGCCGATCTGCTTCGCCCGCCGATATGCGAGCCCCGCGATGGCGAGATCGCCGACCGCCATGCCGCGAAACGCGAACGCCGTTCGTTCATCGGCGCTCTGCCGCGCCGGGACATCGCCGCAGACGAGACCCATCAGGTCGCCGGCAACGTGCCCGGACTTGATCATCGGCTTGCTCATCGTCGCTTCCTGCTCGAGGTCATCGATCACGATGCGGTCGAAGCTGGCCATCGTCTGCGGCAACCAGGGCAGGGCGACGTCGGCGATGACGGCAAAGCTTCCGGCCTTCATCCAGCCCGCATCGAGAAACGGAGCGGGCTCCGGGATCAGGGTGACGGTCGTCACCACGATGTCGGCGCCATCGATCGCCGCCTTGGCGGTGTCGCACGGCACCCCCTTCAGGCCGCGCGACTCCGCCAGCCGGCACAGCGCATCGCGATTGTGCGTGCCCCGGCCGAACGCGCGGATCTCCCGCAATGGATAAAGGTCGCCCAAGCCCTCGAGGTGACCGCGCGCCTGCACGCCGCATCCGATGAAGGCGACGGATGAGGAATCGCTCCGCGCCAGCCGCTTGGCGGCGACCGCGCTCAGGCCGGCCGTGCGCTTGGTCGTCACCCAGTTGCCGTCGACCAGGGCGAGCGGCAGTCCGGTCTCGGCGTCGAGCAGGCTGATGAGCGAATTGAGGGTCGCAAGGCCACGCTCGGCATTGCGCGGATTGACCACGAGCGATTTCGTCGCCAGCACGCGCGGCTCGGATGCGACGCCGAGCGTCGCCATGATGTAGCGGTCGTCGCCCGGCAGGACGACCGCCTTCGGCGCACACCATACCTGGCCGTGCCGCTGAGCGACGATCTGGCGCTCGATTTCGCCGACGATCTCGGAGGTCGAGATCGTCAACGCATCGAGGAAGGCCGATGACAGGTATGGCAGCTCGTCGGCTGCCCGGGATTGGCTATCCATTGCGCTCCCCATTCCCCCTCGGAACGTGCCTTCGCTTCTCCATTGCGCGCACGTTCATGTAGCACCCGGAACGAGATCGTCGCCATGCCTCGACTGATCGAGCGGATTTACGCACGGAGGCTGGGCAGTGCGGTGGTCGATCCGCGCGGCCCACCAGCAGGGGACGCACCGCTTCGAGCTCGGAAAACGACCTCTCGGCCAAGCGGGACGACCTGCAACTCCATTCGATCGCGCACGGCAACCCGCGCTGAACCGGCGACAAACTCCGTGAAATTGCGGACCAGCCGGATGGGCCGCGTCAGAGCCCCGATGATCCATCGATGAAGGGGCGAAGCTGGCCGACGTACTTGTCCTGGTTCGGAATGCTCCTGACCACGACGTCGATCGCCGCGGTGGGAAAGCCCGATTCAAGCGTGAAGGTGAAGCCGCAGAAGGCGTCGTTGCTGTCGTCCACGCCCCAGAACAGGAAGTTCTGATCCGACAGATAAAGCAGATGGCGAGCGAACTTCGCTCGGTCCTGCACCCGGTCGAGATTGATGTAGCCGCCCTTGTAGTGCGGGTAGATGCGGAATCCGATGGTGTCGCTCTCGGTGGCGGAAACGACGATCTCGAAGGACTCTGCGTTCTTCAGGTTCGTCGTCGCGGTGCCGATGAAGTTGTAGGCATTCTTGGTGCTCTGCTTGAAGTGCACGCCGATCTTCGGCCCCGAGACGGCCAGCGCGGCGCGCAGGCGCTCGCGCGTTGCGTCGCGCTGTTGGGCGCTCGCCGACGGGGGCGCCCCGACCAGGCCCATAACGGTCAGAAGGGAAAGGCAAACGGCGAGAACGCAAGCGCGGGACATGGCGGCTCCTCCCCGCTGGCGGCAGGTGGGCCGTGCTTCGGCGCGCCGCCGGCGGAACCGAATAGTAGCCGCCAACGACGGAGGGTGCCTAGTCCGGTGCGCGGCCCTTGGCCGCATTCGGGCGCGCCGCGGCCCGGGAGCGCTCGCCTGATCAGTTCACCTTGATCTTGCGCGGCGTCGCCTTCGCGGCCTTCGGCAAGGTCAGCATGACGACGCCGTCTTTGAGCTCGGCGCTGATGCGATCCTGATCGATGTCGCTCGAAAGCTCGAAGCTGCGGGCGTAGTTGCCGATGTTGTACTCCGTATAGACGGGGTACAGATCCTCGTATTTGGCGAAGTTGATCTCGCCCTCGACGGTGAGAATGCCGCCCTCGAGCTTGATGTCGACGTTCTCGCGATCGACGCCCGGCATCTCCATTGCAAGCATCAGCGCGGACTGCGTCTCGAAGATGTCCGTGACGGGCACGTAGACGCGTGCCGGTATGGTGCTCTCCTGTTTCTTTTCGACTTCGCGCTTTTGCTGGACCGGCAGCTCTTGCTCGCTTGCCATGATGACCTCTCCTGCTGACGGCTCTCATCCGATCGCGATCTTGCGCGGCTTGTCGCGTTGCGCGCGCGCAATGAACAGCGCGAGCACGCCGTCGCGCATCTCGGCGCGAATGGCGTCCGGATCGATCTGGATCGGCACCGCGATCGTCCGGTCGAACGAGCCCGTCACCCGCTCGCGCCGATGCACGCTTGCGCTCTCGTCGTATTTGATGGTCTTGCGTCCGGCGATGCGGATCGTGTTCTCCTTCGCCTCGATCTCGACACTCTCCTTGTCGACGCCCGGCAATTCGACGACGGCGACGAAGTCGTCGCCTTTCTGGAAGACGTTGATCGGCGGGAAGGCGCCGGGACCGGCGGTGCCGGCCCCCAGCCAGTCGCTCGTGAGGTTTGCCTCGAGCGCGCGCTGCAGCGCGAACAGAGCATCGAACGGGCTGCCGAAGCTGGAAACCATGGAATCCTCCTTGCCCACGGGGATCAGTGCGATCAGTGCGAGGCGCTATTGCCGGAATTGCCGCCGGCCCGGTGCCGGCGTTCCCGCCAGGTCTCGATCGGCCGGCCTCGCGTCCGCCGTCCGGCATGTGCTTTGCCGGTAGCGCCGGTGGCCGCCTTGTCGAGATCGCGCAAGGCCTCGAGGATGGCATCGACCGACACCGGCCGGTCACTGCCGGGGGGACGGCGCAGCGCGGGAGCTGCTTCCACCGCACAGGCATCGGACGCCCACGATGCGAGCATGGCCCTCTTTTCGTTCAACGTGAGATCCGGGTCGGCAACGACGTCTTGGGGAGAGGAGAATGCGCGTGCCGGATGAAGAAGGGTGTCGAGCTCGGGAGCAAGCAAGCTCGCCCGTGGGCCGCGAGGGAGGTAGGTTTTCATAGCCACATCCTCGATCTGAGCAACATGGATATAAAACCGGCGCAGCGATGACCGGCCGGAGATCGCCGCCAGGCCCGCGAAGCGCCTGGCGGCGAATCGATTTGGGTTGGGCTTCGTTTTTTTCAAGAGAGGATCGTAATAAGCCTTCGAGCACAAACCGGGAACGCGGACCGATGTGCTGCGTTAGCTCGATACCGAAGCAGGTCTGAGAGTCACAATGACGAGCAATCCCAAGAAGGAAAGCCAGCCAGGATCGAACTTGGAAAAGCCGCCGGAAGATTGGGTCTCCGGCGATGAGCCGATGACGGGCGCGCAAACCTCGTATCTCAAAACCCTTTCGGAAGAGGCGAAGGATCCGGGGGCATTCGCGGCGGATCTGACGAAAGCGGAAGCATCGCGTCGCATCGATGAGCTCAAGTCGCGCCTGGCCAAAGTGGAGGCGCGACGATAGCGCTCAAGTCCCGGCGCGGAAGCCCCGCGCGTCGACATTCGGCACGGCGAACACGACGGCGCATCGAGCATCAATCGCGTGCGGCATCCAGGGCGCTTCGCAGCAGCTCGTGTGCCCGTGTCAGCCGTTTCTGCGCTTGCGTCAACGCAAGGGATGTCCGCCACAGCTCGCCGACGCTTTCGTCCCAGGCCTGGAGGGCCGCATCGACGGCCGACTGGGCTGCCTCCAGCTCCAACCTCGCCTCGTCGATCGCCTGGCTCATGTGCCCTCATGGTGGATCGCAATGCCTCGCGCGGATCGGAGCCATTCGATCGTGCTGCAGGGAATAATTTGGAATGCATGGAGAGCGGCGCAAGACCACGCAGGCTCTTGAAATCGGGCGGGTCTTTTCTAGCTCATGCATGCGAGCCGCCCGTTTCCCGGGGGCTCCGATGTACGGGCGCCGGCGGGTGTCCGGCGCTTTTCGTATCCATGTTGCTCAGAAGGAGGATGTGGCTATGAGAACCTATGATCTCGCTCCGCTGTGGCGGTCGACCATCGGCTTTGACCACCTGTTCGACCTGCTCGACCAGTCGATGCGTCTGTCGCCCGAGGATTCCTATCCGCCCTACAACATCGAGCGGCTGGGAGAGAACGAGTACCAGATCGCGCTGGCGCTCGCGGGCTTCGGCGCCGAGGACGTCACCATCACGGCCGAGCAGAACGTGCTGACCGTCGAAGGTCGCAAGGCCGCCAAGGGCGAGCACGACTACCTTTATCACGGGATCTCGGCGCGCCCGTTCCGGCGCACCTTCAACCTCGCCGATTACGTGCAGGTGAAGGGTGCGTCCTTCGTGGACGGGCTGCTGAAGATCGATCTGGTGCGCGATGTTCCGGAAGCGATGAAGCCGCGCCGGATCCCCATCCGCGGCGCCGACGAAAACAAGATCATCGAGCACAAGAAGGCGGCGTGAGCCGTCGTCACTGACGGCTTTCCGTCGGGCGGCGGCGCGGAAGCGCCGCGCCGCCGGCCTCGTTCGCAAAGATCACAGGAGGCGAAAATGGCTATGCGAGATCTGATTCCGTTTGGCCGTGGGCGGGAGGTCGCGGCCCGTCGCGGCGAGGAGCTCAACCCGTTCCTCACGCTTCATCGCGAGATGAACCGGCTGTTCGACGACGTCTTCCGCGGCTTCGACATGGTGCCGTTCGGGGAACGGTTCCCGGACGCGGCGATGGGATGGCCGCATATCGAGGCCAGCGAGACGGAAAAAGAAGTGAAGGTCACGGCCGAGCTCCCCGGCCTCGACGAGAAGGACGTGCAAGTCGAGCTCGTCAACGGCACGCTCGTGATCAAGGGGGAGAAGAAGACCGAGACGGAAGACGAGGAGCGGCTGTTCAGCGAGCGCACCTATGGTCGCTTCGAACGGCGGATTCCGGTCGAGGACGTCAGCGAGGACAAGATCTCGGCCGCGTTCAAGAACGGCGTCCTCACCGTGACGATGCCCAAGTCCCAGCAGGCGCAAGCCAAGGTGAAGCGCATCGCGATCAACGGCAAGTAGCCGAGGCGGGAGCGGTCGCTCCCGCCCCTAGCTCAGATCCTCCCGCACGCCCTTGAAGGACGGATGCCGCAGCAATCCGTCGCCGGTCAGCCCGCGAAACTCCGCATCGACCAGGACCTGCGGCCTGACCCAATGGGCCTTGGGAAAGTTCTTCCGCGCCGCCTTCATCGGCTGCGTGCGGGCGCGCAGCGGAGCAAGCCGTTTGAGCATCGCGGCCTTGTCGTCGTCGCTGAAGCCGCGCTCCAGCTTGCCGGCATAGATGAGGCCGTGGTCGCGCGGGCGCGCCAGGTAGATGCCGTCGAATTTTCTGTCTTTCTCGGCCCACCCGACCACCGCCAGGGTTTCCCGGTGGCGGCACGTCACCTTGGTCCACGCGTCGGTCCGGCCGGACGCATACGCGGCATCCATGCGCTTCGAGACGATGCCTTCGAGCTCGAGATCGCAGGCGCGGCGAAAGACGTCCGCCCCGTCGCCCGTGAGGTGCTCGCTGAGCCGCACCGGGCCGGCGACATCGGCGAGGACCAGCTCCAGCACGCGCTTGCGATCGATCAGCGGCACGCGGCGCAGGTCGAAGGCGTCGAGATAAAGCAGGTCGAACACGTAGTAGACGAGCCGGCGCGATGGCCGCTTCGCCTTCAGCTCCTTCTCGAGCGCATGGAAGTCGGAGCGGCCCTCCGGCGTCTCGACGATCACCTCGCCGTCGAGCACGACGGCATGGCTGGTGAGGGGCGCGAGGGCCGTCACGAGATGGCCGAGACGGTCGCTCCAGTCGTATCCGCGGCGCGTGAGGAAGCGCACGTCGCGATGGATGTGACATTGGAAGCGGTAGCCGTCGTACTTGATCTCGTGCACCCATTGCGCGCCGCGGGGAGGGCGCGGCACGAGCGTCGCCAGCGCCGGCGGGATGAACTTCGGGAAGCGGGATTCCTCGGCCTCCGGCAGCTCGCGCGCGGCCGCGAGGGCCGGCGTGTTCAGATGATGCACATACTGCCGGCGGGAATGCGGAACGCTGCGCGGAGCCATGGTTGGGTAATGCCAGCGCGGCGGGGGTGTTCCGCGAGGTCGGCGGGGGATGAGGCGGTCGGAGGATGAGCGAACGCGTCGTTGAATGTCTCGACGCCTCTCACTTCTGCGTCGCCAGATAGGCGGTGAGATCGTCGACGTCGCGTCGGCGACGCCCGGAAATACGCTCATCTTGTTGCCCGGGATCGTCAGTCCCGGCGCGACCACGAACGACGCGACGCCGTCGGGACTGCAGGTCCAGTTGGCCATCCTGAGGAATTGCGGCGAGTAGGCGTAGCCGGGCGCCGTGCCGGCCTTGCGTTCGGTGATGCCGAACAGGTTGGGGCCGAACCGGTTCGGCGCCCCTTTGGCGATGGTGTGGCAGAGGCGCACTGGCGCACGAACACCACCGCCCCCTTGTCCGGGCTGCCGGCCGCATGTGCGCCGCTGACGGCGATGAGAAGCGCGCAACCCGCCGCGCTTGCGGCGACGGCAAACCGCCGGGCGCGCACGGCGCAGTGGGCCGGAATTCGATCTTGCTGCGCTTGCCACGGTGTTGCGCCGCCGGGTTCGCGTTTCGCCACCACTGCGGCGAACGCACGCTGCGGTGATTGGGTTCCGGGGGCGGCGGATGCGCCCGCTGCCCCCGGAACTATTCCGCCGCGCGCGCCGTTGTGCCCGCGGTTGCGGCGCGGGCGAGGCGCAGTGCGACGAGCACGAGCATGACGAGGTCTTTCACACGCCGCGCGCTGATCGGCGGCACGCCGGGGCTGGTCGCCGCCGGCGCCCTCGCGTCCCGGCTGCGCGCCGAGGCGCCGCTGCGAAATGTCATCAGCCCGACCGAAGACCTGATGCGCGAGCACGGCGTGCTCGATCGCGTCCTGCTGGTGTACGAGGCGGCGCTCGCAAGGTTCGCGGCCGCAGTGCGGTTCGACCTCGCCGTGCTGGCGCAAGCCGCCGGCATCGTGCGCGATTTCATCGAGGGGTACCACGAGCGCAACGAGGAGCAGGCCCTGTTTCCGCGCTTCCGCAAGGCCGGCCGGATGACCCGCCCGGTCGACGTGCTCTACCAGCAGCACCGGGCCGGGCGCCGTCTCACCGACAGCATTCTGGCGCTGGTGCCCGCGAGCGCCGCCGCCGGCGACGACCGGCGCGTTGCAGGCGTTCGTCGCGATGTATCGGCCGCACGAGGCGCGCGAGGACACCGAGCTTTTTCCCGCGCTCCGCGCCATCGTGTCGCCGCACGAGCTCGACGCCATGGCCGAGGACTTCGAGTGCAGCGAGCGCCGCAAGCTCGGCGACGACGGTTTCCCGTGATGGTCGCGCGCGTGGGCGATATCGAAGCGGCGCTCGGCATCCACGATCTCGCCAAGGCGACGCCGCCGGCGTGAGCGAGGCGTCGTCCGATACGACGGGTGAGGAAAACATGTCGACAACCGCAGCCCTGCCGCAGCAGCAGGCGATGGTGCAGGCCGCCGTCCGCCATCTGATCCGCAACTACAGCCCGAAGGGCAACAAGGTCGGCTGGCTGATGATGGCCTCGATCCTGGTCGAGGCCTGGGACCTCTACTCCATCGCATTCGTCCTGATCTTCATCCGCGACCAATACCACCCCGATCCGGTCATGCTCGGTCTCGCGGCGGCAGGAACGCAAGGCGGTGCGCTGATCGGGGCGCTCATCGGCGGCTGGCTCTCCGACAAGATCGGTCGCCGCGTGATGTTCCTGGCGACGATGATCATGTTCATCGTGCTCGCGGTGGCGCAGGCCTTCGTGTCGGGCATGGTGTGGCTCATCGTCATCCGCTTCCTTCTCGGCGTTCCGCTCGGCAGCGATATCTCGACCGGCTACACCTACATCATGGAGTCGATGGCCAAGGGCGATCGCGAGGTGATGGGCAATCGCTGGCAGTTCATGTTCGCGGTCGGCGAGGTGCTCACGCTCGCGGTCATCGCGATTTTCCTGGTCGCCGATCTCGGCCATGAGATCGTCTGGCGCGTCACGCTCGGTCTCGGCGCGCTGCCGGCGCTGATCATTCTCATCTTGCGTCACGATGTGCCGGAGACGGCGGTGTGGCTGGTGCAGCAGGGTCGCTTCCGCGAGGCCAAGGACGTCGCGCAGCGGATGTATGATGATCGCCTCGACATGCTGCCCGACCACGACGTCGTGCTGCCGAAGCCGAGGACCACCGCGTTCCTCGCCGACCTGCGCCGGGACCCGATCCGCTGGCGCGCCACCCTCTATGGCTGGATCGCCTGCTTTGCCCAGGGCAGCGAGTTCTCGACCTTCGCGTTCTATCTGCCGGTGCTGTTCGCCATGGTCGGCGTGTCGAGCGTGCTCGGCAACGATCTCGTCACCATGGCGCTGTTCTCGTTCGCGGCGCTCTCGGGCTGGATCGCGCCGCTGCTGACGCCGCGGATCGGCCATCGCGGCATCGGCATCGCCGGATTTGCCATCGTTCTGGTCTCCCTCCTGGTCGCGGCCGCCGCGCTCTACACCGACCACAAATACATCCTGCCCTTCGCCGCCGCCGGCATGCTGTGGGGCCATTACTGGGACGCGTCGAACTGCATGACCATCCCGACCATGGTGGCCAAACCGCAATACCGCGGAACGGCGAGCGGCTTCGCCTACGTCTTCGTCAAGCTGCCGTCCTTTCTCGCGATCTTCCTCTTCCCCTCGCTGTTCGCGGCCATCGGCCAGGCCAATGCGACGCTGCTCGTCGCGTTCTTCCCGCTGGTGGGGCTGCTGGCGGCGGTCTTCGTCCTGCCGGAGGTCTACGGGTATGAGCAGGATTGAGCAGGGCTGAGACGCGATGCGCGAGGCGCGGCGTGCGCGGCCGCGTTCCTGCTGGACGTCGACACGCGCGACGTCGCTCACACCATCTACGTCCGCCGGGTCGATAAGGTCGGAGGCGAGCCGGAGAACGTCGCGTTCGCGAGCAGGGCAAGCATGAAAGCCCCGCCGAGGATGGCGGCGAGGTGAAGCGCAGTGCGGCTGCGCCGGGGCGTGTACTCATAAACAGGTGAGCCGATGTTCGCTTTGGGGTAAAGCGGACATCGCGACTGCCAGCCGAATGTCGCCTGATGACCCGTACCTCGGCCCGCGCATGAGCTTCCCGACCTGGGGCCAGTCAAACGCAGAGGTCGCACACGTTCGCAATACGCTGAAAATTCCCGGGAAATGTGGCTCCGGAACCACAGACTCTTGCCGGACAGACCGGCTATTATCGATGCTGGGAGATGCCCATGAGAAGGCTGGATTTCGCGTCAGCATCGGCTGCGTTGCTTGTCGTGCTCGGTCTGATGAGCGATGGCCGCGCCGCCGACATGCCACTCAAGGCGCCGGCGACAATTGCGTCCTCATGGACCGGCTTCTACGGCGGGCTGGGGCTCGGTGGACGCTGGGCCGAGAACGACTGGCGCACGAGCGACGTCCTTGCGCCGTTTGGATTCACCCAAACCGCGGGCGACCACGGCGCAATGGACAGCGTCGCGGCGCGTATCAGCACCTTTGCGGGCTATAATTGGCAGTTCGCGCCAGCGTGGATCGTCGGCGTCGAGGGCGACATCGGGTGGGCGAACAACAATAAGACGACCACGCCCTTGCCTGGAACGATCGGAAACAGCTTGGTTCCAGTTGCAGCGGTCACCAATCCTCCGGGCGGCGGCTTCTGCTTCATCGAATTTCTCGGCCGCGGCTATGACGAGATCGCGGACCCGTAGCGCGACGCGGGCCGCGACATCATCCCTTCGGCCGCGCCGGCGTGCGCGCCGTCGCCCGCGAGCAGTCGATGACTGTCCAGCTCGGGGTCCACCTTTGCTACGGCGACTTCGCCGGCCGGCCCTTGAGCAAAGCCTCAGCAAGGGCGAGCCGCATGTGAGGTGAGCGCGGGCAGCGTGCCCCGCCTCATATGCGCGCCACATCCGCCGCGCGCCTCGCCGCAACGCGCGCGCCGGCGCCGCGCACCGTGTCGATCAGCGCTTCCGCCGAGGGGGGCAGCGCGTCGCCGCGCCAGGCGACGTGGCCGTCCGGCCGCACCAGCACCAGCTTGCGCGCATAGAGCGCGGCGATCGCCGCATCGTCGATGCGATGCACCGCGAGCGGCACGCGGCGCGCCGCCGCGGCGCGCTCCATCGCATCGCTCGCCACGTCGGCGAACTTCAGCAGCACGAAGCCGGCGCCGAACAGGTCGAGGATCGAGCGCTCCGGCGCGATCCAGGCGTGCGGCGCGCGGGCGCCCGGAAAGCTCGTCGGCACATAGCCGATCGTGTCGTCGGCGGGCGCCGGCGTTCCGTCCGGCACCACGATCGGCGAAGGGTGATAGATGTAGCCGAGGTGGACGCCGACCGGATGCCACGACTTCTCGTTCTCGGCGACGAGGCGCGCGCCGATCGTGCGGCGCACCGCCTCGCCGGCCGGCGTCGCGTCATAGATCTCGGTGCGCGGCGCCGCGCTGGTGAGCCGCCGATAGTTCTGCAGCGAGACCTCGGCGGCGCGCGCCGACGCCGGGCGGCGCTCGTAATCGTAGCTCTCGAGCAGCGCCGGGCCGCCCCAGCCGTCGAGGGTGGCGGCGAGCTTCCAGCCGAGATCGAACGCATCGCCGATGCCGGTGTTCATGCCGAGGCCGCCGTTCGGCGGGTGGGCGTGCGCGCTGTCGCCGGCGAGAAAGACGCGGCCGTCCATGAAACGGTCCGCGACGGTGCGCTTGCGCACCCAAAGATTTTTATCCTCGATCTCGTAGGGCACGTCGCAGCCCATGCAGCGCCGCATCAGCGCCGGAATATCGGCGCTCTCCAGCCGCCCGGCATCGACGTCGACGAGCTGCAGCCGCCACAGGTCGCGCCCGTCGACGATGGAGAGAAAGGACCACGTCCCCTCCGGCCCGACATAAACGTAACGAAACGCCTTCGCCTTGTCGTGATGCATGAAGAAATCCGGGATGCGCAGGTAGATGGTCATCGACCAGTCGATGTGCGGATCGCCGCGCACGTGAATGCCGAGCAGCTCGCGCACCGTGCTGGCAAAGCCGTCGCAGCCGACGAGATAGCGGGCCCGCACGCTTTCGCGGCCGCCGGCCGCGAGGTCGGTGAGCTGCGCGGTGACACCCGCCTCGTCCTGCACGAAACTATCGAGCCGCACGCGATGGCGGATCGCGACGCTCGGGAACGAGCGCGCGCAGTCCTGCAGGATCGGGTCGAACCAGGTCTGCGGGCAGGGCAGGCCGCGTTCCGGGCTCGCCGGCGTGTCGCGATAGGCGCCGAGCGGCGGCGTGCGCACGCGGCCGAGCTCGTAACCGGTCATCGATGTGACGAAGGCCGAATCGAGCGCCCAGTCGAACGGAAAGCCCCAGTTGCGCACCCGCTCGGCGATGCCGAGCTGGCGGCAGAACTCCATGGTGCGCACGCCCACCTCGAGCATCTTCGCCGCGCCGATCTTGTTCTCGTTCCGCTCGACCAGCAGCGTCAGGATGCCGCGCCGCCCGAGATCCGCCGCAAGCGCAAGCCCGATCGGTCCGCCGCCCGCGATGAGAACCTGGCAGTCGGTGGAGGGAGTGGGTGCAGCCATGGGGTTCGTTTCCACCGCTCCCGCGAGCGGAGAGGTCGCCGCGCGCAGCGCGTCGGGTGAGGGGCTCTCGGAGGTTCAGTTGAACCACATAGCACTTTCCGGCCCCAGCCTACCGGCGCGGGGGAATGTATGTGAGGTGAGTACCGCACGCTCCCTCTCCCGCTGAAGGGGCCCCTGAAGGGAGAAGGGTCGCAGGCACCGTTCCTTGTTGCTGCCCACCCATCGCTGGTGGGATGCGGCCTATGCGACGGAGAGGCTTGCGCGGGGAGACGCGAACCGGGTTATGCTTGTCCCGATAACGAAGGCCGCGTGTGGTCATCTCGGCGCGGCGCAATCCTGGGAGACGCCCATGGTCTTTGGAAATGTAACTCCACCACATCCGGCCCCACATCGATGGCTCGGCCGGCTCACGCGCCGCATGCTCGTGCCGGCGCTGGCCGCGCTCGCGCTCGGGGCATCGGCGCTCGCGGCCGAGCCGCCGATCCGGATCGGGTTCGGCATGGCGCTCACCGGCCCGCTCGCCGCCAACGGCAAGATGTCGCTGCTCGCGATGCAGATCTGGCGCGACGACGTCAACGCCAAGGGCGGCCTGCTCGGGCGCAAGGTCGAGCTCGTCTATTACGACGACCAGAGCAGCCCGGCCGCGGTGCCCGGCATCTACACCAAGCTGCTCGACGTCGACAAAGTCGATTTCGCGGTGAGCGGCTACGCCTCGACCCAGATCGCGCCCGCGATGCCGATCATGATCCAGCGCAAGAAGCTGTTTCTGAGCCTGTTCGGCACCGGCATCAACGACGAGTTCAAGTACGACAAGTATTTCTCGATGCTGCCGACCGGGCCGACGCCGCGGCCGACCTTCACCAAGCACATGTTCACGGTCGCGACGGCGCAGAACCCGAAGCCGCAGACGGTGGCGATCGTCTCGGTCGACGCCGAGTTCGGGCGCAACGCCTGCGAGGGCGCGCGCGACAACGCCAAGGAGGCCAAGCTCAAGATCGTCTACGACCGCAGCTATCCCCCGACCACGACCGACTTCACGCCGATCGTGCGCGCGGTGCAGGCGGCCAATCCGGACGTCGTCGTCATCTGCTCCTATCCGCTCGACACCGTCGGCCTCGTCAAGGCGATCCATGAGGTCGGCTACAAGCCGAAGATGATCGGCGGCGCCATGGTGGGTTTGCAGGCGACGGTGTTCAAGACCCAGCTCGGCCCCCTGCTCAACGGCATCGTCAACTACGAGACCTGGATTCCGGCGCCCAAGCTCCAGTTCCCGGGATCCATGGACCTCTTGAAGAAGTATCAGGCGAAGGCCAAGGACGCCGGGGTCGATCCGCTCGGCTACTACATGCCGGTGTGGGCCTATGCGTACCTGCAGGTGCTCGGCCAGGCGATCGAGGCGACCAAGAGCCTCAAGGACGACGTGCTCGCCGACTACATCCGCAAGACCACCTTCCACACGGTGGTCGGCGACGTGAAGTTCGGCGACCGCGGCGAGTGGGCGTCCGAGCGCATGCTGCTGGTGCAGTTCCAGGGCATCAAGAGCAACAGCATCGACGAGTTCCGCGACTTCAAGACCGAGGTGATCATCGACCCGCCGGAGTACAAGTCGGGCGATTTGATCTATCCGTACGCCAACGCGACGAAGTGACCGCCACCGCACGCTGCCTGCCCCCTCTCCCCCTTCAGCGCCCCTTCAGCGGGAGAGGGTGGGGTGAGGGGGGCTCTCCACGAGTCGCGACGTCGGCGTTTGCGAAGGCGCCCCCTGATCCCGACCTTCTCCCCCTAAAGGGTCCCTAAGGGCGGAGGAGGAGCGCACCGCCGTGCTCACCTCACATTCGATTGCGCGGACATCGCGCCTCATGACAGAATGACGAACGTGGGGGACTGATCGAGAAATCGTGGGTGGATGGGTCCGAACGCCGTAGGTTTACGAGCCTCACGTGACCGATCGTACCATCATCCAGTATTACGACCGCCTCGCGCCGACCTACGACGCGGAGCGGTTCGGCCATTCCTACGGCAAATTCATCGACGCGCAAGAGCGCGCCATCCTGGCGCGCCTGCTGCCGCCGGGCGCGGCCCGGGTCCTCGATCTCGGCTGCGGCACCGGGCGTCTGAGCGAGTTCGCGACCCACGGCTGCGATGCCAGCGTCGCGAGCCTCGAGATCGCGCGGGGAAGATCCGACCGGACTTTGGTCGGCGCCGACGTGACCTCGCTTCCGTTCGACGCCGCCTCGTTCGATGCGGCCTTCAGCTTTCATCTCTTGATGCATCTGACCCCCGCGGTCATCGCGGGGTTCTTTTGCGAGGCCGGCCGCGTGCTCCGGCCCGGCGGCGTCCTCATCGCCGATATTCCGTCGGCGTTGCGCCGGCGGCTGCATCCGCGCCGCGATGCCGGCTGGCACGGCGCGACGAGCCTCACGACCGCGCAATTCCGCAATCTCGCGGCCCCGGCCGGCCTCATGCTGCAACAGACCGTCGGCGTCGCGCTGCTGCCCGTGCACCGCATTCCGCGTCGCCTGCGCGGCGGCCTCGCGCGGCTCGACCGGCAGCTCGCGGCGCTTGCGCCGGCGTGCGCCTCCTATCTGGTCGGCCGGTTCGTGAAGGAGCCATCGTGATTGCACTCGTCAGGCGCGCCTTGCGCCGCCGTGTGCCGGCGCCGATCCGCCTGCGGATCGCACTGGCGCGCCGGGCCTTGCATGACTCGCTATCGGGAACGTCGCGCGCCATGGTGCGCCCATCCGACGCGCGTGTCGACGGCTCATGCGCGACCGAGATCCTGTCGGTGATCCAACCGGTCCGTCAGTCCGAGCATTGGCAAGGCAAGCTCGCCAATCTGCGGCTCGCGGCCGCGCGGCTCAACGGTGCGATCATCGCGCCCGGCCGGATCTTCTCCTTCTGGGCCCTCATCGGTCCGCCGGACGTCGCCCATGGCTTCCAGATCGGACGCTCGATCCGCGCCGACGTGCTCGGGCCCGATATCGGCGGGGGGCTCTGCCAGCTCAGCGGCCTTGCCTACGAGCTCGGCCTGCGCGCCGGCCTGGCGATCATCGAGCGCCACCCGCATACGCAGGACCTCTACACCGAAGCGACGCGCTTCACACCGCTCGGCCTCGACGCGACCGTGGTCTACGGGCACAAGGACGTGCGGCTCGAGAACGATCGCGGCACATCGATCGAATTCCATTTCGCGGTCGAGACCGAGCGCGTGATCGGTACGGTGCGCGCCGCCACGGCGCTCGCTCCGGCGATGCTCGAGATCGACAAGGTCGAGGATGGCGCGGCGCGGCACGTCCGCGTCTTTCGCACATCACCCGCCGGCGTACGCGAGCTGATGAGCGCCGACGTCTATACGGCGCACGCGCCGGCCGACCCGCATTGAGGGGCGCAGGCGATCCGGGCTAGACTCGGTCGACGGAACGAAAGGGAGCGCTCATGAACACCGCAACGCTCGAGGCGAAGACCACCGACTTCACGGTCGACGATATCGAATATCTGCGTCACGGCGACAAGCCGCTGCTCGCGCGCGTCTATCGCCCCCGCGGGGCGGGGCCGTTTCCGGCGCTGGTCGAATGCCACGGCGGCGCTTGGTGCATGAGTGACCGCTTTTCCGAAAAGCTGCGCCACGAGTACATGGCCGCGCACGGCATCGTTTCGATCGCGCTCGATTTCCGCTCCGGCAACACCGATCCCTATCCGGCCTCGGTGCAGGACATCAACTACGCGGTGCGCTGGGCGAAGCTCAACGCCCGCGACCTCAAGACGGAGCCACACCTCGTCGGCCTCTCGGGCCAGTCGAGCGGCGGTCATCTCGCCATGCTGGTGGCGATGCGGCCCGACGATCCGCGCTATGCCGCGATTCCGCTGCCGGCCGGCGCGCCGGCGCTCGACGCCAGCGTGCGCTGCGTCGTCATGTCGTGGCCGGTGATCAACCCGCTTGGCCGCTATCGCCATGCCAAGCGCGTGCAGGCGGGGCCGAACGCGCCGGACTGGCCGAAGGGCATCATTGCGCGCCAGGATTCCTACTGGCGCTCGGAGGCCAACATGGCGGAAGGCAATCCGATGCTCGCGCTCGAGCGCGGCGAGAAGGTCGCGACCCCGCCCGCCATCTGGTTTCAGGGCCAGGGCGACGCGCTGCACGACTATCGCGACCCGGAATCGCCCGTCGCGGCGAACGAGCCGCAGCGCTTCGTCGCCAACTACCGCCGTGCCGGCGGCGAGATCGCGCTCGAGTACATCGCGATGGAGCGCCACGCCGGCCATTCGCCGGACCTGTCGCAGACCGGCGACATGTTTGCGCGCATGGTGCAATTCGTCGCACGACATATCAAAGCGTAAGGGGGCGACCGCGCCGGTATACTGCCGCCGCGTGGGCAAAATCGCGCCGCAAGTCGGGCTTGCGCGACTTGCGTATCGTGATGTCGATCTCGGGCAGGCCCGAGATCGATGCGGTCGCCCGCGCGGATGACGGTGCCAGCGATCTTACCCACCCGATCGGAGGAATCGCATGCTTCATCGGTTGACCGCCGGCGCGTTCGCGCTCGCCATCGTCGGTCTCGTCCCGCATTTCGCCGCGGCGCAGGACTTTCCCACGCGTCCGATCACCATCATCGTGGCGCAGACGCCGGGTGGCGGCACCGACATCATCGCGCGCATCGTCGCCAACCAGCTGTCCAAGCAGATGCACCAGGGGGTGATCATCGACAACCGGCCGGGCGCTGGCACGCTGGTCGGCACGGCGGCGGCGGCCAAGTCGGCGGCGGACGGCTACACGCTGATCGCCGGCCTGATCGCCAACATGGCCGTCAATCCGAGCCTCTATGCCCACCTGCCCTATGACCCGATCCGCGACTTCGCGCCGGTCGGCATGCTGGCGGACTATCCGTTCGCCGTGGTGGTCGCCAAGAATTTCCAGGCGCGGTCGATCGCGGAGCTGGTCGCGCTCGCCAAGGCGAAGCCGGGGGCGATCAATTTCGCCTCGGGCGGCAACGGCACCGGGCAGCATCTGTCGACGGTGCTGTTCGAGCTCATGGCCGGGATCAAGCTGACCCATGTGCCCTATCGCGGCGCCGCGCCCGCCTACACGGACGTCATCGCCGGCCAGGTTCCGCTGTTCTTCGACAACCTGTCGAGCGCGCTCGGCCAGATCAACGCCGGCACCGTGCGCGCGCTCGCGGTGACGAGCCGCGAGCGCTCGCCGCTCCTGCCCGACGTGCCGACCGTCGCCGAGGCCGGCGTCCCGGGCTACGAATATCATGTCTGGTTCGGGCTGTGGGCGCCCAAGCAGACGCCGGCGGCGGTGGTGGCCAAGCTGCACAACGAGGTCGCCACGGCGCTCGCCGATCCGGGCGTGCGCAAGGCCATCGCCGACGGCGCCGGCGTGCCGGACACCATGCCGCTCGCAGACATCGAGCCGTTCGTCCAATCCGAGATCGTCAAATGGGCCGACGTGGTCAAGCGCGCCGGCATCAAGGTGCAGTAGGGCAACAACCACCGTCTCCTGCGCTCCCTCTCCCCCTTCTTGGGGACCCTTCTTAGGCAGAGGCACCGTGCCGAATTCTTACACGTGATATTGTGGAACCGCCGCCGAGCGCGGCGGCACACATCACGAGGGAGGACCATCCATGCCCGTCGTCGATCCGCGGCTTGCCGGCAAGCCGATCCCGCGCGTCTCGCGCGACGCCATGGAAAGCGGTTACGTCGCGCGGGCGACCGCGCGCGGCTCGGGGCTCGCGTTCCTCGACCAGCGCATTCCGGCCTATGAGCGCGAGATCATCGACATGGTCGGCATGGGCGTCACCGAGAACGCCACGCTCAAGCCGCACGTCAAGGCGGGCGCGGCAGGCTTCTCGATCACCTATATCCGCGCGCCCAAGGGCAAGGGCGCGGCGCTGCATCGCCACGCGACCGAAGAGGTGTTCATTCCCGTGAAAGGACCCTGGCAGGTCTTCTGGCTCGAGGGCGAGGAGGAGCGCACCATCGATCTCGCCGAGGGCGACATCTGCAACGTGCCGATCGGCATCTATCGCGGCTTTCGCAACCTGTCCGATCGCCCCGACGCGCTGCTGATGGCGATCATCGGCGGCCCCGACGCCGGCAAGGTCGACTGGCACCCGTCGGTGGTCGCGGAAGCGCGCGCGACCGGGCTTTCGGTCGACGACGACGGCAACCTGATCGTCGAGAAGCCGGCCGCATGAGCGCCGCACGCATGCTCGCGGTCCTGCTCTGCCTCGGCGCGGCCGGCGCCGGCTTCGCGGCGGCGCCGTCGCCCGCGGAGGACAGCAAGGCCGTCGCCCGCTGCGTCGACGCGGCGCAAAAGGCCGATGGCTTTGCCGGCAACTGCGTCGGCGTCGTCGCCGACCCGTGCATCAAGGCTGTGCGCGAGCGCGACTCGGCGGCCGAGGACGCCAAGGCCTGCGCCCGGCGCGAGCTCGCGGTCTGGGCGGCGCGCCTGAAGACCGCGCTCGCGGCGGCGGCCAAGAACGGCGGCAAGGACATGGCGTCCTCGGTCACGGCCGCGCAGAAGGCGTGGACGGCGTCGCAGGAGAAGCTCTGTCCTCTGTTCGACAATCTCGATCCCGGCGCCTCGCTTGGCGGCGCCGATTATTGCCGCCTGCAGGAGACCGCGCGCCGCGCGCTGGTGCTGGAGCGGCTGGCGGGAGCGGTGTCGGAGCATTGAGAGGCTTGTGCGATTTTGCACAACGGCGCGGCAGCGGACCGGTGACAAGCGCGGCGTCTCGACAACGGGTCGGGATCACACCAACCACAAGGAGCCGACCATGTCGCGCATTACTTTCCTCGCCGCCGCCATCGCGGCAGTTACCGTCCTCGGGCTCGCCACCTCGGCGCAAGCCCGCTTCGGCAACCAGCCGAACGTCGTGCCGACCAGCACCCAGCCGCTGTTCGGCAACCAGATCAACCGGGGCATGAACAGCCGCACGAACACCCAGCCCCTCTTCGGCAACCAGATCAACAAGGGCATGACGACGCCCACGCAGCCGCTGTTCGGCAATCAGATCAATCGTGGCATGACCACCAACAACCCACCCTTGTTCGGCAACCAAGTGAACAAGAATAAGACGTCGCCGATGCATCCGCTGTTCGGCAACCAGGCGCACTACTGAGCGACAGGGTTGTTGTCACCTCGTCATGGCCGGGCATAGCCGTTCGAAGAACGGCGTCGCCTCGCTCGCCTATGTGCGGGCCATCCACGTCTTGCTTCGGGGGATGCCGCAAGGAAGACGTGGATGCCCGCGACAAGCGCGGGAATGACGGAGGATTCGCTTTACAGCAGCCGCCCGTCAGAGCCCCGGAACGGATACGGCCCATCGAAATCTCCGATCGGAACATTGTGCGTCACGACGCGGCCGAAACCATCGTCGGGAAACCACGCGTGCAGGTGAAACGCCGGCGGCTCGATCATGAACGACGGCGCGAGATGCGCGTCGAGATCGAGCGCGACCGCGTGATTGGGTGCCGGGCAGATGGTGGCGGCGACGCCCGCGAAGGTCGTCAGCGTCGCGCGGTGCACATGGCCGGCGGCGACGAGCCGGGCACGCGGATGCCGTTGCACGATGGCGGCGAGGTCGCCGGCATTGCGCAGGTTCTGCACGTCCATGTGGGTGATGCCGGTGACGAAGGGCGGGTGATGCAGAAAGAGCATGGCCGGCCGCGTCGTCGAGGCGGCGAGCGTGGCCTCGAGCCAGCGCAGGGTCTCGCCGTCGAGCATTCCGTCCGCCGCGCCCGGCACGCTCGAATCGAGCAGCACGAGGTCGAGCTCGCCGACCTGATGCGCGATGTTGAGCGCGCCCGCGGTCGACGCATAGGCCTGGCGCGCAAACGCGGCGCGCAACGGCGCGCGGGCATCATGATTGCCCGGCACCGCCGCAAATGGAATCGCCAGGGGCGCCAGCAGGGTATCGAGGTGCTCGTATTCGTCCGGCTGCGCCGTGTCGACGAGGTCGCCCGAAATGACCACGAAGTCGGGGCGCGGCACGAATCGGTTGAGCTCGGCGATGCAGCGCATGAGCGCGGCGGCGGTATCGACCTTGCGGTAGGCGAGGGCGCCGGGCGCCTTGATGTGCAGGTCGGTGATCTGCGCGATCAGGATCGGGCGCGGGCTCACGAGGCTTCTCCGGGCAGCAGGCGGACCGCGGCAGGATCGATGGCGAGGCCGACCCTGTCGCCGGCCTTCACCGCGATCGCGTTCGGCACGTCGACCATGAGCGGCCGGCTGGCGGCGCCGCTCACGCTCAGCCGCTGGCGGTCGCCCGTGAAGCTCACGCTGTCGACCTGCCCCGCAAGGCTTGCGCCTTCGCGCGGCGCGATCGCGATCGCCTCCGGGCGGATCATCGCGACCGCGCGCCCGTTCGCCGCGCCATTCGCCAGCGGCAGCTTGCCGCCGGGCAGCACGAGCGCGCCCGCCACGCAGTCGGCTTCGACGATATTGGCGGCGCCGATGAACTCGGCGACGAAGCGGCTCGCCGGCGCGAAATAGACCTCGCGCGGCGTGCCGATCTGGGCGATCGCGCCCTTGCGCATCACGACGACGCGATCGCCCAGCGCCATCGCCTCGGCCTGGTCGTGGGTGACGTAGATCGTGGTGATGCCGAGCATGCGCAGCAGGCGGTCGAGCTCGCCGCGCAGGCGCTCGCGCAAAGCGGCGTCGAGCGCGGTCAGCGGCTCGTCGAGCAAGAGCACGCTCGGCCGTACCGCGACGGCGCGGGCGAGCGCGACGCGCTGGCGCTGCCCGCCCGAGAGCTGATCGATGCGGCGATGCTCCAGGCCCTCGATGCCCGTGAGCGCCACCAGCTCGGCGACGCGCGCTCGGCGCTCGGCGGCGGCGACGCCGCGGATTCTCAGGCCATAGCCGATATTGTCGGCGACGTTCATGTTGGGAAACAGCGCGTAGGACTGAAACACCATGCCGACATTGCGCCGCTCGATCGGCAGGTGCGTGACGTCCGCATCGTTGAACATCACGCGGCCGCCGCGATCGGGCTGCTCCAGGCCGGCGATGATGCGCAGGATGGTGGTCTTGCCGCAGCCGGAGGGACCGAGCAAGACCACCGTCTCGCCGCGCGCGATGCCGAGGGTGAGAGGATCGAGCGCGCGCGTTCCATCGGCGAAGGTTTTCGCGCAAGAATCGATCCGCACGCTGACGCCGTGATCTGGCGCGCCCGGGCTCATCGCCGCGATCCCTGCACGGCGCCCCAGCCGGCGAGCATCTGCATGGCGATCAGCAGTGGAATGATCATGACGAAGAACACCAGCGTATAGGCGGAGGCGACCTCGAGCCGCATCGATGCGTAGCTGTCGGCGAGCCCGACCGGCAGCGTCTTGGTCAATGGCGTGTGCAGCATCCAGGTGAGATTGAACTCGCCGAGCGAGAGGGTGACCACCATCAGCGACCCGGCGAGGATGCCCGGCCGCGCATTGGGCACGATCACGTCGCGGAAACGCCGCCATGGCGAGGCGCCGAGCGAGGCGGCGCCCTCGTCGAGCGTCTTCACGTCGGTCGCCGCGAAGATCGCGATCACCGAGCGCACCATGAAGGGCAGCGTGAAGATGACATGGCCGGTCAGGATAAAGAGCCACGAGCGGCGAAAGTCGGAGAAGCCGCCGTAGCTCAGCAGCAGCGCCAGCGCGATCGCCAGGCCGGGGATCGCCAGCGGCAGGGTGATGATCTCTTCCACCACGCGGGCGAGCCGGCCGCCGCGCACGTAGAGCGCATACGCGGCGGGGACGCCGATGATGAGCGTCACGGCGAGGGCCGCGAAGGCGATCAGGAACGAGCGCGCGATCGTATCGGCGTAGAGGCCCCACACTTGCACGATCCAGTCGAGCGTGACGCCGGAGCGGATGCCGCGGAAATAATTCACGGTCGCGCCCGCCATCATCGACAGCGCGGCCGGCACGATCAAGAAGGCGGCGACCAGCAGCGTGAAGGCGAGCTGCGCCGCGAAGATCAGGCGATCGCGCCAGCGGGTCCAAAGTGCGAGCTTGGTCATCCGGCGGCCGCCACGGTGTTGCCGGCGAGGGAGCGGGCGAGCGCCAGCATCGCCCAGGCGACGAGGCCGAGGCCAACGGACAGCGCGGCCGCCATCGCCACGTTCGCCGACAGCGTGAACTCGGTGTAGATCAGCATCGGCAGCACGTCGATGTCGGTTGCGAGCGTGAAGGCGGTGCCGAACGCGCCCATGGCGGTCGCGAACGCGATCGCGCCGGAGGCGACGAAGGCGGGGATCAGGGCCGGGAGCACCACGTCGCGCATCACCGCCCACGGCCCAGCGCCGAGCGCGCGCGCGGCTTCTTCGAGGCTCGGATCGAGCTTCTCCACCGCCGCCATGATGGTGAGGATGACGCGCGGGATGGAGAAGTAGAGGTAGCCGAGAAACAGGCCTTGCATCGAATAGGCCCACACCTGCTTGTCGCCGAACAGTGCGAGCGTGATGTCGCCGATCAGGCCTTGCCGGCCGGCCAGCAGGATGATCATGAAGCCGACCACGACGCCCGGAAAGGCGAGCGGAAAGGTAAGCAACGCGACCAGCACGGTGCGGCCCGGGAAACGGTGGCGTTGCAGGAAGAGACCCGCGATGGTGGCGATCGCGAGCGTCGTCGCCGTCGTGACGGCGGAGAGCACGATCGTGCTGATGAGGGTCTCGCGATACCGTGGCTCGAGCAGGATCGCGGCGTAGGCGGAGACGCCAGTGGGTCCGGTCGTGCCGACCGCGACGAGACGCGCCATGGGGAGGACGAAGAACGAGATGACGACCGCGACGAGTGGGACGAGGCAGAGAGTGAGGAAGGTGTTGAGCCGCATGCGCGAAGATCTCACACGGCCGTGATTGAAAGCAACTTGCTCAGCACGCCGTAGGGTAGGCAAATCGGCTGCATTGACGATCCGCGTGGGCACGGCGCTTCGGCGACTTTGCTCACGCGGATGGATCATGCCAAGCGCCGTGCCCACCCTTCGGCACGGCGCAAGCCGCCTCACTTCACCTCGGCGAGGTAGCGGTCGGTGAAGCCTTTTTGCGCGGCTTCCATCTTCCCCCAGTCGACGCTCTTGGCGCGCGCATAATCGCTGTCGGGCAGGAACTTGGCCTTGACGGCGGCGGGCAGCTCGATTGGTCGGGCGGGGCGCAGATAGGCATTGGTCCAGATCGCCTGGCCCTTGTCGGACAGGAGATAGTCGAGAACCTTCTTCGCCTTGTCCTTGTCGGGCGCGTTCTTGACCAGGCTCACCACGTACGGGAAGACCACCGACCCCTCGCACGGAATGACGAAAGCGAACTTGCCCTTCTCGGTGTATTTGGCGCGATATGCATTGAAGTCGTAGTCGAGCAGGATCGGGATCTCGCCGGAGACGACGCGCGCATACGACGTCTGCTTCGGCACGATCGGCTGGTTCTTGTGCAGCGCCTTGAAGTAGTCGACGGCCGGCGCGAAATTCGTCTCGTTGCCGCCGAGCGCGATATTGACGGCGACCGCGCCGACATAGCCGACCGCGGCCGAGGATGGGTCGAGATAGCCGACCATGCCTTTGTAGTCGGGCTTGAGCAGATCCTTCCAGCACGCCGGCACCGGCTTGCTGCCGAGGGCATCGACATTGACGAACAGGCCGAGCGTGCCGGAGTGGATGGTGGTCCAGTCGCCATCGGGATCCTTCAGGCCGGCGGGCACCTCGTCCCACTTGGCGGGCCTGTACGGCTCGACCACACCCTGGGTCTTCGCCTTCATGCCGAAGTTGACGCCGTAGTAGACGATGTCGGCGACCGGGTTGGCCTTCTCGGCGATGAGCTGCGACAGCGCCTGGCCGGAGTTCTTGTTGTCGAACGGAATGTCGTAGCCGAGGTCGCTCTTGATCGCCTTGAGCATGGTGGCGAAGTCGGCCCATTGCGGCGGGCAATTGTAGCAGATCACGTCCGCGGCGCGCGCCGGCGCGTGGAGCGCGCAGATGGCGGCGACTAGAAATACCAGACCCGACAGCCTCTTTCGCATGGCTCATCTCCCCAGGCGCGTGCGCGCGACGCGCGGACATCACGCATGAGTGTATGGCAGTCGGATGACAGGCGCGACCATGCGACATTCGGCCGGAGGACGGCTGATGACGCGGGCGTTGCGGCGCCGGAAGGTCGTGCTGCGGGGCTCTGCGTCGAAAAGGGCGATCACGTCGTGATCGGCTGCGCGCTGTCGCCCGAGAACGATGGTTATTGCGACGACGGCGTCTCCGGCGGGAGCGACCGGAGCGCAGCGTCGATTACGCCAAAACTACAAGAGCAGATGGGCGAGCACGTGCGTGCCGCCATCACACGCGTCGGCGGGCGCCTTCGCGTTTCGCCGGGACCAGGCTCTCGACGAGATGCAGCACGGCGAGCCGCGTTGCGTCGTTGTCGATGCGGTCGAAGCCCTGCAGCAGCCGCAGCGAGTGCGGCTTCGCCAGCAGATAGCGCGGCGACTGCTCGGGCGGCGCCGGCGCATGGCTCGGCGCGGGAGCGCCGTCGAACAGCGTCGGGATCGGCACGCCGAGAACCTCCGCGATCTGCGTGAGGCGGCTGGCGCCGACGCGGTTCGCGCCCTTCTCGTATTTTTGGACCTGCTGGAAGGTCACGCCGATACGCCGGCCGAGCTCGCCTTGTGATAGGCCCTTCTGCAGCCGGCAGATGCGGATGTTCTGACCAACCAGCACATCAATCGGTAGTGGACTTCTCTTTGCCACGTCGGAAGACTCCCTGTTGTTGAAGGGGTCTTTATATATTCGAATCACTATCTGTGAAAAGGGTCAGAGTTACTTAAATAATTCACGGTTAATAACTCCGGGGATACGCAGCCGGAGGTTCGCCCCTCGGCAGAAGTGCATCCGCATCAAGTTCTCGCCCCGCAAAAATGACGGGGTGGCGACCTGAGATCAGCACGAAAATCAATACAAGTTGCCTCTGGTTGTCATAGGCCGACGCGAAACATTTCAAATCATTTCAAGCTAACGTGTGTCATGCCCGACGTTACTTGCCTTGCCGGCCCGTTCGTCGCGGCCGAGTAGTAAAGCGAGTGGTAAGATTGTCACGCCGTCGAATGATCGCCTAAAGCTTGTGCGCTGCCGCTTCCCGCATCGCTCGCGGGGGCCGAACGTGGAGGAGAAACCCATTGCGGCCCGGGGCGTTGTGCTGCGGGACGACGCCACGCGGAATCATGGATGCCTTCCTCCATGCAGAGCCGCCGCATCGACTGGGCACTCGATGCGGCGAATTTCTTTTTGGCCGATGTGCAGGGCGGGCTCGGTCCCTATCTCGCGATCTATCTGCTGACCGAGCGGCGATGGGACGAGGCCTCGATCGGCGTCGTGATGTCGATCGCGGCCGCGGCGGGCCTGCTGGCGCAGACGCCGGCCGGCATGCTGGTCGACGCGACACCCGCCAAGCGCGGGCTCATCGCCGCCGCGGCGCTGTTGGTGGCGGCTGCCTCGGTTGTGCTGCCGTGGCTGCCGGGGTTCACCTTCGTCGCCCTTTCGCAGGCCATCGCCCTTGCGGCCGCCGCGGTGATCGCTCCTGCCATCAACGCGGTGACGCTCGGCATCTTCGGCCACGCTCTCTTCACCCGCCGCAACGGACGCAACCAGTCGTTCAATCACATCGGCAATGCGGTCACGGCCGCGGCCGCCGGGATCGCGGCTTGGCGCTGGGGCCCCGCCGTCGTGTTCTATCTGCTGGCCACCATGGCGGTGCTCACGTTGGCGAGCGTGCTCGCGATTCCACCGCGCGCGATCGATCATGATCTCGCGCGTGGCCTGCACGATCGGACGGATGCCGGCCCGCACGAAGACGACGACGCGCCGTCGGGCCTCGCCGTGCTCCTCACCTGTCGGCCGCTGCTCATCTTCGCCATGTGCGTCCTGCTGTTTCATCTCGCCAACGCCGCGATGCTGCCGCTGGTCGGCCAGAAGCTCGCCCTGGCCGACAAGAACCTCGGCACCAGCCTGATGTCCGCCTGCATCGTCGCGGCGCAGGTCGTGATGGTGCCGATGGCGCTGCTGGTCGGTGCCAAGGCCGACGCCTGGGGACGCAAGCCGCTGTTTCTCGCCGGCTTGGCGATCCTGCCGATCCGCGGCGTGCTCTACACGTTGAGCGACAATGGCGTCTGGCTGGTCGCCGTGCAGTTGCTCGACGGCGTCGGCGCCGGCATCTTCGGCGCGATCTTCCCCGTCATCGCCGCCGATCTCATGCGCGGCACCGGCCGTTTCAACGCCGCGCAGGGCGCAATCCTCACCGCGCAAGGGATAGGCGCGGCGCTGTCGACCACGGTCGCGGGGTTCGTGGTGGTGCGCGCCGGCTACAGCGCGGGCTTTCTGGTGCTGGCGGCCGTTGCGGCGGCCGGGCTGTTGGTGTTCTGGTTGGCCATGCCGGAAAGCAAGCCGCCCGAGGCCTTCGAATCCGCCGAGCGCCGCGGTGACCGGCAGGGCGACCCTGGCGGCGACGCGCTGGTGTCGGCGCGATGAATGCTGTGATCGGTGGCGTGCCCGCGACGGCGCTGGGGACATGGGCGATCGCGGTGCTGGCGACCGCCGGCGTGATCATCCGCCCGTGGCGGCTGCCCGAGGCGATCTGGGCCGTACTCGGCGCCGTGGCGCTTGTCGCTTTCGGCCTGCTGCCGTGGCGCGCCGCGCTCGCGGGCGTCGGCAAGGGCCTCGATGTCTATCTCTTCCTCGCCGGCATGATGCTGCTCGCCGAGCTCGCCCGGCAGGAGGGCCTGTTCGACTGGCTTGCCTCGTTCGCGGTCGAGCATGCAGGCGGTTCGCCGCAGCGGCTGTTCGTGCTGGTCTATGCGGTCGGCACGGTCGTCACCGTCTTTCTCTCCAACGACGCGACTGCCGTCGTGCTCACCCCCGCGGTCTATGCGGCGACCCGCGCCGCCGGGGCGACGCCGCTGCCCTATCTGTTCGCCTGCGCGTTCATCGCCAACGCGGCGAGCTTTGCGCTGCCGATCTCCAATCCGGCGAACCTCGTCGTCTTCGCCGGCCGGATGCCGCACCTCTGGGCATGGCTCGCGCAGTTTGCCCTGCCGACGGTCGCGGCGGTGGTCGCGACTTACCTGATGTTGCGTCTGACGCAGAACCGCGCCCTGCGCGGCCAGGTGATCGCGCGCGCAGTCGCGCGGCCGAAGCTCATGCGCGGCGGTCGGCATGCGGCCTACGGCATCGCGGCCACCGCCGTTGCGCTCACCGCCTGCTCCGCATTCGACCTGCAGCTCGGGCTGCCGACCTTCATCTGCGGCGGCGCCACCGCGGCGATCATTCTTGCGGTCAGCCGCGGGGCGCCAATTCTGCAAAGAGCGTGGACGCTGCTGCGCCACATCGCCTGGGGTGTGCTGCCCCTGGTCGCCGGGCTCTTCGTGCTGGTCGAGGCGCTGGCGCAGACGGGCGTGATCGCGGCGCTTGCCCGCCTGCTCGCAAGCGGCGTCGCGGCATCGGTCACGGCCGCCGCCTGGACGAGCGGCGTCGTCATCGCGGTCGCCTGCAACCTGATGAACAACCTGCCGGTCGGCCTGATCGCCGGTTCGGTGGTCGGCTCCGAGCACGTGCCGCCGACGGTGACCGGCGCGGCGCTGATCGGCGTCGACCTCGGGCCCAATCTGTCGGTCACCGGCTCGCTCGCCACCATCCTGTGGCTCGCGTCGCTGCGGCGCGAACGCGTCGAGGTCGGCGCTCTGCGCTTTCTCATGGTCGGATTGGCCGTCACGCCGCCAGCGCTGGTGCTCGCGCTCGCCGCCCTCATGGCGATCGGCGCGCGTTGACCCGCGCCAAAGCGTGGTTTTTTCGCTGTACCACCATGCAAGACAGTTGCACCGGATTGGTTGTCGGCGCAATGTTGGGCATCTGAAAAAGCCTCCCAAAACGAGGAAACGTCATGCGCGCGTCACTGCGTATTTCCGTCGCCTTGTATGCCGCGGCGCTCCTCGCCGGCTACGTGCGGGCGGAGAACTACCCGTCGCGTGCGATCCGGATCATCGTGCCGATCTCGGTCGGCTCGGTGACCGATGTGGCGGCGCGCCTCACCGCGCAGGAGCTCCAGGCGCGCCTCGGCCAGACCGTCATCGTCGTCAACAAGCCGGGCGGCGCCATGGTGATCGGCGGCAGCGAATGCGCCAAGTCGGCGCCCGACGGCTACACCATCTGCCTGGTCAGCCCCGACACCATGTCGTTCAACCCGCTGACGGTGCCGAACCTGCCCTACGATCCGCAGAAGGACTTCATCCCCGTGATCGACATGTATCACGTGATCGAGGGGCTGATCGTGCCGGGCGGGTCGCCGGCGAACTCTCTCGAGGAGTTGCAAGCGCGCGCGGTCGCGCAGGCCGGCAAGATGACGTTCGGCACGCTGGGCGGCCGCACCACCACGGATGCGTTCCGCCAATGGCTAGGCGAGTACTGGCACACGAGCTTCGTGCCGGTGCCATACAAAGGCGGCAGCGAGATCATCAACGCCACGCTCGCCGACACGATCGAGGTCGCCAAGATCGGCATGGGCAACATGAGCGGTCAGATCGAGCAGCACAAGATCAAGGTCCTGGCGCTCAACGCCGCCAAGCGCTCGCCGCGCTTTCCCGACGTGGCGACCTTCCGCGAGGCGGGCTTCTCGGCCTTTCCGGGCGGTCCGATCTACTGGGGCGTCGTGGTTCCGGCCGGCACCGACCCCGCGATCATCAAGCGCCTGCACGACGAGCTGGCCGCGGTGCTGCTGGGAGAGAAGTTCAAGCAATTCGCGGAGAAGAACTTCCTCGACGTGGTCGCCGGCTCGCGCGAGGAATTCGTCGATTTCCTCAAGAAGGATCGGCAAGACGCGGAGGTGCTGGTCAACGAGTATATGAAGTAGAGAGGACGGCGCGTGCCGCGATAAAGGGTCGCACGCTGCGCTCGCGCGACGCTCGATCGCGCCGAATGGCGTGGTCCCGCAATGCGGGACAGTTGCACCGGATGTCCCACCGGCGCAATGTGACGCTCGCAACAAGGACGGCCGCAGGGGAGGAAGGCGCACGACAGATGGCGCAGATCGTCGTTGACCGCGTACGCCACATCTATCGCCCGCCGCGCGGCAAGCCGGTGCCGGCGCTCGAGGACGTGTCCCTCGAGGTGCGCGAGCGCGAGTTTCTGGCGCTGCTCGGCCCGTCCGGCTGCGGCAAGTCGACCCTGCTCTACCTGATCGGCGGCTTTCTCCCGGTCGAGGGGGGCGGGATCGCGGTCGACGGCAAGCCGGTCGCGGCGCCCGGGCCCGACCGCGGCATCGTGTTTCAGCACTTCGCGCTGTTTCCGTGGAAGACGGTGCGCGGCAATATTCTCTACGGGCTCGAACGGCAGGGCATGGCGCCGGCGGAGCGGCAGCGGCGGGCGCAGCAGTTCATCGATCTGGTCGGCCTGCGCGGTTTCGAGGACAGCTTTCCGTCGCACCTTTCCGGCGGCATGAAGCAGCGCGCCGCGCTCGCGCGCACGCTCGCGTTCGATCCGAAGATTCTGCTGATGGACGAGCCGTTCGGCGCGCTCGACGCGCAAACGCGCCATCTCATGCAGACCGAGCTGCTCGGCATCTGGCGGCGCACGCCGAAGACCGTGATCTTCGTCACCCATGACGTGCAGGAGGCAGTCTATCTCGCCGACCGCGTCGCGGTGATGTCGGCGCGGCCGGGCCGCATCAAGAGCATCGTCGACATCAAGCTCGACAAGGACGATCCCAATGTCTTCAAGGCCAAGGCTTTCGTCGACCAGGTCGACGCGATCTGGGGCCTGGTGAAGGAGGAGGCGATCAAGGCGCAAGGGGTGCATGGGGCGCCAACGGGGCGGGCCTCATGAAGACGCTGCTGCGCTACGCGCCGCTACTCATCCTGGCGATCGGCTGGGAGCTCGTCGCGCGGCTCGAGCTCGTGTCGAACGACGCGCTGCCGCCGCTCACCCAGGTGGCGACCGCGTGGCTGGACCTGATCCGCGACGGCGATCTCGTCCCCAACGGCCTCGCGTCGCTCTGGCGTGGCGCCGCCGGCCTCGGCCTCGCGATCGCGATCGGCGGCGCGCTCGGCATCCTGATGGCGCGATGGAAGGCCGTGAACGTCATCTTCGGTCCGCTGGTCGAGATGTTCTATCCGGTGCCGAAGTCGGCGCTCATTCCCGTCACCGTGATCTGGCTGGGCATGGGCAACGGCTCGAAGATCCTGCTGATCGCGCTCGGTTGCATGATCCCGGTGACGATCGGCGCGTTCAATGGCGCCCGCGCCGCCGAGCAGACCTTGATCTGGTCGGCGCGCAGCATGGGCGCCGATCGCCTGCGCACGCTGTGGGATGTGGTGATGCCGAGCGCGCTGCCCGAACTGCTCAACGGCATCCGCACCGCGCTGGCGCTCGCCTTCATCCTGCTCGTGTCGTCGGAGTTCATCGCCGCGCAGGACGGGGTCGGCTACCTGATCAGCTCGCTCGGCGACGACGGCAACTACGCCTCGATGTATGCGGTGGTGCTGACCGTCGCGCTGTGTGGATTCGCCGCCGATCGGCTCTATCAGATGTTCATGCAACGGATGCTGATATGGCGGCTGTAGACGTCGCGCCATCGCCCGAGCTGCCCTCCGCGCGCGCGTTGCACACCACTCTGCGGCTCGGCGCGCGCGTCGGCTCGATCGTGGTGCTGCTGGTCGCTTGGGAGCTTCTCGCCCGCAGCGGTCTGTTCACGTCGTTTCAGCTGCCGCGGTTGAGCGACGTGCTGGCGCGCATCTGGCACGACGCGCTCGCCGGCGATCTCGCGCTCAATACGGCGGTCACGATCGGCCGGGCGATGCTCGGCTTCGCCATCGCGGCCGTCGCTGGCGTCGTGCTCGGCCTCGCCATCTCGCGCTTGGCGGTCGCCCGCTGGTTCTTCGATCCGATCGTCTCGATCGGCTTTCCGATGCCGAAGATCGCGTTCCTGCCGGTGATCATCCTGTGGCTCGGCGTCTACAATACGGCCAAGCTCACCATGATCGTGTTCGATGCGATCTTCCCGGTGATCGCCGCGACCGTGATCGCGCTCCAGGGCGTCGAGCGCGAGCTGATCTGGTCGGCGCGCAACATGGGGGCGAGCGAGCGCCAGCTGCTGTGGCAGGTGATGCTGCCGGCGGCGCTGCCGCAGATCATGACCGGCCTGCAGGTCGCGCTGCCGCTGTCGCTCATCGTCGCGGTGTTCACCGAGATGAAGATGGGCGGCTACGGCCTCGGCGCCGCCATGGAGACGGCCGCGCGCTTCGCCAACTCGGTCGGTGTGTTCGCCGGGATCGTCGAGATCTCGGTGGTGGGTTACGTGCTCGTGAAGGCGATGGCGCTGATCCGGCGCCGGCTGCTGATCTGGCACCAGGAGGCGGCCGAGTCGAGCGGGACGTGACGACCGCGGGCGGTCAAAGCGTCACAGCCGCAGGCTTGAAAAATGGTTGGGGCACCGACAATCTCGCGGATAACCGATAAAACCCGGAGGAAACGATGCAATTGCGCAAACTCGCGCTCGCGGCCTGCGCGCTCGGCCTGCTCGGCGCCGCGAACGCCGAGCCGGTGAAGATCCGCATGTCGTGGGTCGCGCCGCTCGCCAACTGGGGCTCGCTGGTCATGGAGAAGAAGGACCTGGCGAAGCACATGGGCCAGTCCTACACGCTCGAGACCGTGCGCTATCCCGGCACGCCGCAGATGATCGCGGCGATCGCCAACAACGAGCTCGAGGTCGCGAGCATCGCCTATTCGTCGCTGGCGATCGCGATCGACAATGCCGGCCTCGACGACCTGCGGGTGATCGCCGACGAGTTTCAGGACGGCCAGCCCAACACGTTCAGCCAGGAGTTCTACGTTCGCAAGGACTCCGGCATCAACAAGGTCGAGGATCTCAAGGGCAAGGTGATCGGCACCAACGGTGCCGGCAGCGCCATCGACGTGGCCGAGCGCGCCATGCTCAAGAAGCACGGGCTCGAGGACAAGCGCGACTACACCATGCTGGAAGGCCCGCTGCCGGCGATGCCGCAGATGCTGCTGGAGAAGAAGGTCGACCTCATCCCGGCGGTGCTGCCGTTCGCCTTCAATCCCAAGCTGCGCGCCGACGGCAAGATTCTGTTCTACCAGCGCGACGCGCTCGGCATCACCCAGATGATCGTGTTCGCGTCGCGCAAACCCTTCATCGACACGCACCGCGCCGCCATGGTCGACTACATGGAGGACATGCTGCGCATCGTGCACTGGTATCTCGATCCCAAGAACCACGACGAGGTGGTCAAGATCGCCGCCAAGGTCGTCAAGCAGCCGCCCGAGCGGCTCGGCTGGATCTTCACCAAGGACGACGATTATCGCGATCCGAACATGGTGCCGAACCTCGAGGCACTGCAGCGCAACGCCGACGTGATGAAGGATCTGGGCTTCGTCAAGCAGAGGGTCGACATCAAGGCGCACGCGGATCTGAGCCTGGTCGAGGAAGCCGCGAAGCGGTTGAAGTAGGTTCGCTCGCTTGAACCTGGCCGACCTCATCCTGAGAGCGACGACCGGCGTCTCGAAGGGTGGGGTGGCCCGTGTGGTGCCGCTTGCGCTCGCGGCCCATCCTTCGAGACGCACTCGCACTTCGTGCGAGTTCGCCTCAGGATGGGCGGAGGTCGTGGCGACCGTGGTTGGATCGAATTGATGTACCGGATGGCGATGCGGATGGCGATCGTGGCGGCGCTCGCGCTCGCAGCCCCCGCACAGACGCTCGACTGGCCGACGCGGCCGGTGCGCATCGTCGCGCCGTCGACGCCGGGCGGCGCCGCCGATCTCGTCGCCCGCTTGCTCGCCGACCACCTGACCGTGGTGCTCAAGGAGCGCTTCTACGTCGACAACCGTCCGGGCGGCGGCGGGCTGATCGGCGCCGCCTTCACGGCTCATGCGGCGCCGGACGGCTACACCTTCGTCATCTCGAGCATCGCCTATCATGCGATCGAGCCGGCGGCGAGCCAGAACCCCGGCTTCGATCCGATGCGCGACGCGACCCACATCGCCTATATCGGCGGCCCGCCCAATGTGTTCATCGTCAATCCCAAGCTCGGCGTCCATTCGCTCGCCGAGCTGGTGGCGCTGGCGAAGACGACATCGCTCGACTTCGTCTCGCCCGGCGTCGGCACGGTCGGCCACCTGCTGATGGAGGAGATGGCGCACGAGGCCGGCATCAAGCTGGTGCACGTACCGCACAAGGGCTCGGCCCAGGCGATGCTTGACCTGCTCGCCGGGAATGTGATGGTCGGCACCATGACGTGGAGCTCGGCCCTCGGCCAGATCCGCGCCGGCAAGGTGATCCCGATCGCGGTGTCGTCGCGGCGGCGCGTGCCGGAATTCCCCGACGTGCCGACGCTCGCCGAATCCGGCTATCCCGACCTCGCGGTGCGCACCTGGTTCGCGCTGTCCGGCCCTGCCGGCCTGCCGGATGGGATCGTCCAGAAGCTCAATCATGCCGTCGACGCGGTGCTCGACATGCCTGATGTGAAGCAGCGCCTCGACCAGGACGCGATCGAGCGCGAGCCGATGACGCCGGCGCAAGTGATGGCCTTCGTCGGCGCCGAGGTCGCGAAGTGGGGGCCGATCGCCAAGAAATATGTGCATGCGCCATGACCGGCAATGCGAATAGGGAATAGCGAGTAGCGGATAGGGGAGGTGGACCCTCCCGTTGCTATTCGCTATTCGCTACTCACACTCGCCCCGCCGAGGGGCGCAATGGGGGCGCATTTCATGCAGACAGCGGAAGCCGAGGCGCTCGACTGGATTTCGCGCACCTATGCGACCAACCCGATCGCGACCCTGTTGAGCGCCAAGCCGCTCGCCTGCGATCCGGCGGCAGGCCGCATCACGATCGCATTCCAGGCGCAGCCGGAGTTCTGCAACCTGCTCGGCACCGTGCAGGGCGGCATGCTCGCCGCCATGCTCGACCTCGTGATGTCGTTTGCGGCGCTTTCCACCATGGGTCCAGGCTGGGCGGTCCCGACCATCGATATGACCACACATTTCCTCGCCCCGGCGCGGCCGGGCGCGGTGATCGGCGAGGGCGCGGTTGTGAAGAAGGGGCGCACCATCACGTTCATGGAGGGACGCCTGCGCGACGACCATGGTAAGCTGCTGACCACCGCGACCTCGAGCGGCACCTTGATGCGGTGGCCGTCCGAGCGCAGGCCGGAGTGAGTTTCGCCGAGTCGAGCCAGGGTCGAGCGATGGCAGGTTTGCACAGGATCAGGATCGCCATCTACGAGCAGGCGGAAAAATTCGCTCGCGTCCGCGCGGACATCCAGCAGAGCCCGAATGCCATGCGGGTCCATCGCGGCCTCGGCACCGAGGCAGAGCTGCGCGGCGTGGCGTTTGCGCCCGCAACCGCGCTCAACCGCGAAGCGGTCAGCGGCGCCGTGACCAACGATCATCCGCTCGGGGAGGCGGTCGAGAAGCGCTACGGCGTGCCTTATCTCACGCTGCATCGTGGCGACCTGCATGGGGCGCTCGCCATGCAGGCGGCCTCGAGCGCCAATACGTGGGTGCGGCAGGCGACCGATCCGCACTGGCTCTATGGTTACGACGACGCGTGGTCGGCGCCGCCCGCCGCCGCGGTCGAGGCCTGAGGGACGCCATGGCGAACACAGCGGCGAGCACACCGGATGAAAAGCCCATCGACTGCGACGTCCATCCGGGCGTACCCGGCATGCGGGCGCTGCTGCCCTATCTCGACGACCACTGGCGCACCTCGGTGGTCGAGCGCGGCATCGAATCGCTCGACAGCATCAGCTATCCGCCCAATGCTCCACTCTCGGCCCGGCCCGACCTGCGCGACGCCAACGGCCGCGCCGGCATGGATGCGACAGGCGTCGGCGCCCAGGTGTTCGACCGCTGGGGTGCCGGCACCGCGATCCTCAACTCACTCCTGGGCGTTCAGCTCGTGTTCGACGAGTACATGGCGGCGGCGTTCGCGGGCGCGCTCAACGAATGGATCGCCCGCGAATGGCTCGACCGCGATCCACGCCTGCGCGCCTCCATCGTGGTGCCGCTGCAGAACGTCGAGCACGCGGTCGACGAGATCGAGCGCCGCGCCGCCGACAAGCGCTTCGTGCAGATCCTGGTGCTGGCGATGGGCGAGGCGCCGCTCGGCCGACGGCAGTTCTGGCCGATTTTCGCGGCTGCCGAGCGGCACGGCCTGCCGATCGGCATCCATGCCGGCAGCGCCTATCGCCACCCCGTCACGGCGCTCGGCTGGCCCACATATTACGTGGAGGACTATGCGAGCCAGTCGCAGGGCTTCCAGTCGCAGACCGCAAGCCTGATCAGCGAGGGCGTGTTCGCCAAGTTTCCGGCTCTCAAGGTGGTGCTGATCGAGTCGGGCGTGACATGGGTGCCGGCGTTCCTGTGGCGTTTCTCCAAGTTCTGGCGCGGGCTGCGCAGCGAAATTCCCTGGGTCGACCGCTCGCCGTCGGAAATCTTTCGCGAGCACTTCCGCCTGACCATCCAACCGTTCGATGCGCCAGACGACACGGCCACGATTGCGCGCACCATCGAGCATCTCGGCTCGGACGACATGCTGCTCTATGCGAGCGACTATCCGCACTGGCAGTTCGACGGCGATGCGATCCTGCCGCGGGGGTTGTCACCGGAGTTGCGCCGCAAGGTGATGGTGGAGAATCCAAGGAAGACCTATCGGCTTGCGTAGGGCGGACAAGGCGGGCACCGCCGTGCCTCACGCGGGCGTCACGTCGGCACGGCGCGTTTCGCGCCTTTGCCCACCCTACATCTCCACCACGACGTATCGGTCCTCCACACTCACCGGGAACGTCTCCGCCACGTAAGGCCCCTCGACCAGCGTCGCGCCGGGCTCGACCGTCACCGGGAAATTGCGCACCCGTACGGTGCGCGGGTCGACCCACGACTTGCCGGTGCGGATGTCGTACTCCCACTGATGCCATGGGCAGCGCAGGATCTCGCCGTGGCGCGAGGTCTTGTACGTGCCGGGCTCCGGAGACTCCACGAGGCAGGTGAGGTGGCCCTGGCTGAGGTCGCCGCCCTGGTGCGGGCAGCGCGTCGCCAGCGCGAAGAACTCGCCGCCGAGGTTGAACAGCACGATGGCGCGCCCCTTCACCTCGACCCGCTTGCGACCGCCGGGCGCAATCTCGGAGACAGTGGCGACGACGTGCTTGGGCATGTGCGGTCCGACGGCCTTTTCCTGCGGCCCACTCTACCGCGCGCCCGGCCCGCCGCAAGCGCGGGCGCCCCGCCCGCCGCAAGCGCGGAGGGGCGTAGCCATTGCGGCGGCCCATGCGCTAAAGTCCGCCGCTTTTCGCGCAGAGGAAACACCAGCCATGATCGATCTCTATGCTTTGACCAGCCCGAACGTGCAGAAGATTTTCATCATGCTCGAGGAAGTCGGACTGCCCTACAAGATGATCCCGGTGGATGTGTGGAAGGGCGAGCAGTACAAGCCCGAGTTCGTCAAGATCAGCCCGAACTCGAAGATCCCGGTGATCGTCGATCACGACGGCCCGGGCGGCAAGCCCTACACGGTGATCGAGTCGGGCGCGATCCTGATGTATCTCGCCGACAAGACCGGCAAGTTCCTGCCCAAGGACACGGCCAAGCGCTACGACGTGATCCAGTGGCTGATGGTCCAGCTCACCGGCGTCGGCCCCATGTTCGGCCAGTGGACGCACTTCAAGCTGTTCGCCGGGCCCGGCAACGAGTACTCGATGACGCGCTACCAGACCGAGGTGAAGCGCCTCTATGAGGTGCTGGAGAAACGGCTCGGCGAAGCCAAGTTCCTCGGCGGCGACGAGTACACGATCGCCGACATCGCGACCTTCCCGTGGACGCGCAACCACGACAACATGGGCGTCAAGTGGGAGAGCAACCCCAACCTCAAGCGCTGGTTCGAGACGATCGCGGCCCGACCGGCGGTGAAGAAGATGATCGAGATCACCGGCGCGATCAAATCGAACCGCGAGACCGCCTCCGACGACGACAAGGACCGGTTCTTCAACCGCGGGAAGTACGCCAGGGCCTAGAGCGTAGGATGGGCAAAATCGCACTTGCGATTTTGCCGACGTCGATCTCACGACGGCGCGAAGTCGGTGCGCGTGGGCAACCGCGAAGATTCGGTTGCCCACCCTACCGACTCCCGAAGGGGGAGAGGGAAGAGGAGGAGACCGCATGAAGCTGCGCCGCATTGCCGCGCTCGCCGTCCTCGCCGTCGCATCCGCCGCCCCGGCCCGCGCCGACGACAACACCATCCACGTCGCGCTGGTGCGCTCGGTCTCCAACGGCGCCGAGCTGATCGCGCTCGACCGCGGCTACTTCAAGGACGCCGGGCTCAACGTGGTGATCGACGACATCGACACCTCGGCGAACACCATGGTGCTGCTGGCGCAGAACAAGCTGCAGGTGATCGCCGGTGGCGTCTCGGCCGGCTATTTCAACGCGGTCGCGAAAGGCTTGCCGATCATCATCGTCGGCGACCGGGTGTCGACGCCGATCGGGCACGACCTGATGCTGCGACCGGAGCTCAAGGGCGAGGTCACCGATCTACGCCAGCTGAAGGGGCGCACCATCGCCAGCAACGGCGTCGGCTCGGTCTCGACCTACGAGACCGGCAAGATGCTGGAGACCGTTGGCCTCAAGATCTCCGACGTCGACGTCAAGGTGCTGCGCTTCAACCAGATGGCGGCCGCCCTCGCCAACAAGGCGATCGACGCCGCGCTGCTGATCCCGCCGTTCGTCTACGAATACGCCGAGCAGAACCTCGCGGTGCCGTTCGCGCAGCCCGACAAGCTGGTGCAGCCGAGCCCGATGACGATCGCGGTGATCATCGTCAACACCGACTGGGCGAAGCAGAACCACGACACGCTGCAGAAGTATTTCACCGCCTACCTGCGCGGCGTGCGCGACTACTGCAACGCCTATCACGGCGGTTCGATCCGCAAGGAGGTGATCGACGCCATCGTGCGCCACGGCTCCGAGCGCGATCCCAAGATCCTCAACGACTATCCCTGGCCGTCGCGCAGCCCCGACAGCCGCATCAACATCGCCAGCATGCTCGACATGCAGAAATGGTACGTGGCGAACAAGTTCTCGACCGCCGACCTGCCGGCCGAGCGCCTGGTGGACATGAGCTACGCCGAGGCGGCGGTGAAACAGCTCGGGCCGTTCCAGCTCGAGAACAAGTCATCGACCCGCGCCGGATGCCGCTGAGGCACAGCGCCGGCGCTCCCTTGGCGCGGGAATTTTCGCCTTGCAGCGAACGAATAACGAGCATCTTCCACTTGCCGCCGATCAGCGGATTGCACGATCCAATGGGCAGACGACGGTCCCGGGGCCTTCCGAGCTGTCATGGGGACGGATCCGGTCAGAAGACATTCACGTACCTCGCGGTGCGTTGATCGCGCCTCCGACACCCACGATCTTTGAATAGGGCAGAGTCCAGGCGACCCGGGTCGATCCGTCGCGATCTGAACTGGGTGTTCATCTGTCCGTCGGCGGCCCTCGCCGCCGGGGATCGGACCGGGCGATTCCGGATCGGCACAGACCAGCTCCTGTCGAACTCGCAGGGCAGCTCGATCTCGTTCCAGGATTTCGCCGCCGCACTGGCGGACGAGCTCGAGACCGGAGCGCACTCACGCCAGCGCTTCACGGTCGGCTACTGACGCGCAGGTCGGAACATACTGTTCTACCTGCCGCGTCGCGCCCGGCATCCGTCGAGAAACAGCCGCACGGCCGCGCGCAGCCGCCGCGCCTCGGCCGGCGCGGGATCGCGCTGGCCGGCGAGCGCGAGCCGCTGCGGGATGCCGACGATGGCGATGAAGAACTGCTCGGCCGTGAGCTGCGAGGGCGCAAGCTCGATCTCGCCGCGCTCCGCATAGAACTGCAGCACGCGCTCGATCTCGCCGATGCTGCGATGGCGATTGCGGTCGATGAAGCGCTGAACCAGCTCGGGGAAGCGCGGCGCCGCCGCGATGAACAGGCGCTGCAGCGCGAGCGAGTCGGGGTGCAGCGCGAGCGCGAGCAGCCTGCGGCCGAATGCGATGAGACCTTGCTCGACGTCGCGCCGCGGCGGCGTGAACTCGTGCAGCGCCTCCAGCCGGCCGGTGAAATAATGCTCGATCGCGGCGACGAACAGCTCCGATTTGTCGCGATAGCGCCCGTAGATGAAGCGCTTGGCGACGCGCGCCTGCCGCGCGATCTCGTCGACCGAGACGACGTCGAGCCCGTCCGCGATGAACAGCCGCGCGGCCGTCGCGAGCAGCACCGCATGGCGACGCGCCGCCTCGGCGCGGGTCGGCCGGCCGCCGCGACCGCGCTTGAACTCCGCCGCCTCTGGCGCAGGGTCGGGCATCAGGTGCAACGGGCCGGTTGGCGCATAGGTCGACGCAAGGGTTGATGACGGGGCATCGCTGCCCTATAATGCAACGAAACCGTTGCGTTGCAAAGAGGCATGTCGTGCGCCGATTGACGATTTCCGGCATCGCGATCGCGGCCGTCCTGTCGTTCGGCGCCGGCCTGTGGTGGTACCAGCACCGGCTGCCGGCGCCGATCCGATGGCAGGGCTATGCGGAGGCGGACTTCGTCAAGGTCGGGCCGACCCAGCAGGGCCTGCTCACCGCGGTCGCGGTTGCGCGCGGCGACGAGGTCGCGGCCGGTGCGCTGCTGTTTCGCCAGGACGAGACCAACGACCGTGCGGCGCGCGATCAGGCGGCGCGCCAGGTGCACCAGGCGCAGGAGCAGCTCGCCAACCTGCAAGCGGGCGCCAAGCCGACCGAGATCGATCAGGCGGAGGCGAACCTCGCCGACGCGCGCGCGACGCTCGTGCGCACCAAGGCCGCGCTCGACCGCGGCGAGCAGCTCATCAAGGTGGGCGGCATCTCGAGCGAAACCCTCGACCAGCGCCGCGCCGACTTCCGCTCGGCGACCGCGAAGGTCAACGCGCTCGAAGCCGCGCTCGCCCAGGCGCGCGCACCGATGGGACGCACCGGCGAGATCGACGCGCAACGGGCCGCGATCGCTGCCGCGCAGGCGGCGCTCGACATGGCCGAGTGGCGGCTGGCACAGCGCGCCGTCACGGCGCCGGTCGCGGCCCGCGTCGCCGACGTGCTGGCGCGGCCGGGTGAGACCATGGCGGCCGGTGCCCCCGTGGTCTCGCTGCTGCCGCCGGGCAATATCTTCGTGCGCTTCTTCGTGCCCGAGCCGGATCTCGCCCGCATCCATCTCGGTGACCAGGTCGCGATCGCCTGCGACAACTGCCCGGCGGATCTGGTCGGCACGGTCTCTTTCATCGCGCCGCAAGCCGAGTACACACCGCCGGTGATCTACAGCGACGAGAACCGAGCAAAGCTCGTCTATCAAATCGAGGCGCGCCCGCCGCCGGCGCGCGCGGGCCAGATCAACCCCGGCCAGCCCGTGATGGTCGCCCCGCTCACGCCGCCGGCAGCGCCGGGACGGTGATGATGGCGGCAGCAATGACCGACTACGTCATCGACGTGCGCGACTTGCGCAAGCGCTTCGGCGCCCGCACGGTGGTCGACGGCCTGACGCTCCAGGTCGCCCAGGGCGAGGTGTGCGGCTTTCTCGGCGCCAACGGCAGCGGCAAGACCACGACCATTCGCATGCTGTGCGGGCTGCTCAAGCCGGACGGCGGCAGCGGCACCTGCCTCGGCCTCGACCTGCTGCGCGATGCGACCGCGATCCGCCGCCAGATCGGCTACATGACGCAGCGCTTCAGCTATTATGAGGATCTCACCGTCTCCGAAAACCTGGAGCTCGTCGCCGGCGTCTACGAGATGCCGCACGGCGAGGCGGCGGTGCGCGAGATCATGGCGCGCATGGAGCTCGGCGGCTACGCCGACATGCTCGCCGGCTACCTCTCGGGCGGATGGAAGCAGCGGCTCGCGCTCGCCGCCTGCGTGCTGCACCGGCCGAAGCTGCTGCTGCTCGACGAGCCGACCGCCGGCGTCGACGTCAAGGCGCGGCGCGAGTTCTGGGACCTCATCCGCGACATGGCCGGCGAGGGCCTGACCGTGCTGGTCTCGACCCACTACATGGACGAGGCCGAGCGCTGCAACCGCATCGTCTATCTCGCCGGCGGCCGCATCGTGGTCGAAGGCGATGCGCTGACGATCGCCCGGCACTCGCGCCTCGTGACCTACGATGCGGAGGGCGCGGGCGTGGACGAGGCGGCGCGCCGCATCCGCGCCATGCCGGGCGTCGAGGCGGCGGCGGTGTTCGGCCGTGCGCTGCATGTCGGCGGCACCGACCGCGCCGCCCTCGAGCGCAGCATCGCGGCCTTCCCCGAGCTGACCTGGCGCGAGGTCGAGCCGCGCCTCGAGGACGTGTTCATTCACCAGCTGCGCGAGCAACAGGAGGCGCCATGATCGGCCTCTCGGGCAAGCGCGTGTGGTCGCTGCTGCGCAAGGAATGGATCCAGGTGCGGCGCGATCCGTTCACGTTGCGCCTGATCATCATGCTGCCGATCATGCAGCTCCTGCTGTTCGGCTACGCCATCAACACGAATCCGAAGCACCTGCCGACCGGCCTCCTGTTCGCCGAACCGTCGAAATACGAGCGCACGATCGTGGCCGCCTTGCAGAACACCGGATATTACGACGTGCGCACGCTGGCCTCCGAGCAGGCAGCCGAGCGCGGGATCGCCGAAGGCGAGCTCTTGTTCGTCATCAACTTTCCTCCCAACTTCGACCGGTCGGTCGATCGCGGCGACTCCCCCGCGGTTCTCGTCGATGCCGACGCGACCGATCCGAGCGCGATCGGTTACGCCACCGGGGCGCTCGGCGGCATCATGGCGGCGCTCGACCGCGACCTGCCGCCGATCCGGCGGACGCAGGCGGGATCGCCGCCGTTCCAGTTCGTGCTGCACGCCCGCTACAACCCCGACCAGCTGACGGTGCTCAACATCGTCCCCGGCCTGATCTGCATGGTGCTGATCATGTCGACGCTGTTCATCACCACGCTCTCGATCACCCGTGAGCGGGAGCGCGGCACGATGGAAAATCTGATGGCGATGCCGGTGCGGCCGATCGAGGTCATGCTGGCGAAGATCGCGCCCTACGTGCTGATCGGTTATCTGCAGGTCGCGGTCATTCTCGTCATCTCGGCGGTCGTGTTCCAGCTGCCGATGCACGGCTCGCTCGCGCTGCTGCTGGTCGCGCTCGGCATCTTCATCGCCAGCAATCTCGCGCTCGGCCTCACCTTGTCGACCATCGCGAGCAACCAGATGCAGGCGCAGCAGCTTGCCCAGTTCACGCTGCTGCCGTCCTTCCTGATGTCCGGCTTCTTCACCCCATTCAGCGGCATGCCACGGTGGGCGCAGTTGATCGGGGAGCTGTTTCCGACCACCCATGCGATCCGCATCGTGCGCGGCGTCCTGCTCAAGGGCAATACGTTCGCCGATATCCTGCCTCAGCTCTGGCCAATGGCGCTGTTCACCCTGGTCGTGATCGGCATCGCGGCGTGGTTCTATCGCGAGACGCTGGATTGAACCTCTCAGATGAAGACGCCAGCACTCGTTGGTACGGCTCGATGCAAGCCGAGGGACCCGCGGCAGCGGCGAGCTTCGCCAGAAGAAGCGCGGGAGCAATATTCCGGAACGTATCGTCCGGTCACGTCCCCACCTTGCGCACCGCGTCGCGGCGATCCAGCTCGGCGAAGATCTCCTCGTTGTGCTCGCCGAGCCGCGGCGGCGGCGTGTCGATGCGCGGGCCGCCGTGGGCGAACATGAAGGCGGCGACCGGCACGCTGAAATCGCCGTCGATACCGGGCGCGCCGGCGTGGCGGTGCACGACGCCGCGGCTCGCGACCTGCGGGTCGGCGAGGGCCTCGCCCATGGTGCGCACGCGCGCCGCTGGGACGTGGCGCGCCTGGAGGAACTGCTCCCACTCGTCGGCGGTGCGTGTGAGCATGATCTCGGCGAGCACCGCCGTCTCGCGCGCGTGATCCGCCTCGCGCTCGTCGGTGGTGCGCTTGATCATGTCGGGGCGCTCGAGCACGGTCCAAAGCCGGCGCTGCTGGCGCAAGTTGCTCGCGCCGAGCATCACCAGCCCGTCCTTGGTCGCGTAGGCGCCGTTGGTCGCGTGCGCGTGCCGGTTGCCGTGCGGCTTCGGATGGGTGCCGTTGCGCAGGTAGCCGGTCAGATGCGAGCTCATCAGGATCATGGCGACGTCGAGCATCGCCATGTCGATGCGCTGGCCCCGGCCGGTCTTCTCGCGCTGAAACAGGGCCGAGGCGAGCGCGAAGGCGCCGGTCATGCCGGTCGCGTAGTCGATCGCCGGCGAGCCGAACATGATCGGCGACACGTCCTTGGTGCCGGTCATCGCCATGATGCCGGATGTCGCCTGGATGACGTGATCGTAGGCGGTCTGCTCACGCCGTGGACCGGTCTGGCCGAACGCCGAGAACGAGGCGTAGATCAGCCGCGGATTGATCGCGGCGAGCGCATCGTAGCCGAGGCCGAGCGCCTCGAGCGCGCCCGGCCGGTAGTTCTCGACGAACACGTCGGCGGTGGCGACGAGCTTCTTGAGCCTGGCGCGATCGGCCTCGGTCTTGAGGTCCAGCGTGATCGAGCGCTTGTTCGACGCTTGGGTGAGAAAGCCGGTGCCCATCTGCGCGCGGCTGAGGGCCTTGTCGGTGCCGCTGCCGCGGCTCTGGTCGGGATCGTCGGGATGCTCGACCTTGATGACGTCGGCGCCGAGCACGGCGAGCTGATAGGCCGCGAACGGCCCCGCGAGCACATGCGTCACGTCGATCACCCGGATGCCTTCGAACGGTCGCGTCATGACTTGCTCCCTGGCGTGCGTCCCGATTTTGCGGACGCCCTCTTGTGATGGCTTCGCGTGGCCTCGAGGCCTATTCTATTGTTTCCTCACCGCGGAGGGAACGCACATGCGCAGAGGATCGACCAGCTCCTATGTCGTGATCGCAGCGGCCGCCTCGCTGCTCTCGATCACCGTCACCGCAAGCATTCGCCCATCGGGCGCCCAGCCGGCGGCGTCGCCGCCCGCCCAGTTGCTCACCCAGCCGCTGCCGGATCTGCCCGGGCGCGAGGTGCGCATCTCGTTGCTCGACCGCCCGCCGCTTGCGAGCAGCCCGCCGCATCGGCATCCCGGTCACCACACGTTCGGCTACGTACTCGAGGGCACCTATGAGTTCGCGATCAACGGCGAGGCGCCGCGCACGTTGAAGGCGGGCGAGGTGTTCTACGAGCCGCCCGGCGCGCTGCATTCGACCTCGCGCAATCCGAGCCGAGATACGCGAACCAAAATCTTGGTGTTCATGGTGGCGGATCAGAAGAACCCGAGCACCGTCGCGCAATGAGCTGGCGGCGCATCCGGCCCGGCTGCCTCGCGGCCGCGATGCTGCTGATCGCGGGCGCGGCGCACGCCGCGGCCACCATCCGCGCGCTCGGGGCGAGCAACTCCTGTGGCCACGGCGTTGGCGCGAGAGCCCGATCCGGCGCAACTCGATGAGGACCGCCCGCGAGACGGTCGACCGCACGCCCAGCTGCAATTTCATTGCGCACGATAGCAGGCGTACGGGTGCCAGTAGCACCAGCCGCGTCCGTAACCCCGACCGTAGGCGTACGCCGCGCGGGTTGTCGTGATGACGACATGCGCGGACGTGGTCGCTCGATTCGTGTGACCGAACGCAAGAGCACTGCGGGGCATGACGGCTGAGATCGCGAGCGCGGCGATCGCGGCAAGGGCGAGCGTGGATGTGCGGATCGACATGGTGGTCTCCGTCGGGTTCGGGCGATCTGCCCGTCCGTTCGTCGGCCGGCGGCGACGGAGGGTTCGGGGAGCACGTCGGGTAAGCGACAAGTTGTGACGGGCGTCACGCCGAGCGCTACGACGCCTTGCGCAGGCGGCTCGACAGCAGCGCTTCGATCTCGTCCGCGCCTGTGCGTGCGCCATCCGCGCCGGCGAGCTCGGCGGCGATCGCTGCGGCGTGATCGCGATAGGAGCCCGCGCCCAGAACCGCGCCGACCGCCTCACGCATCATGTCCGCACCGGCGTCGGCCGGCAGCGCGCGCCCGACCTTCCAGTCCTCGACGGCGGCGGCATTGATGGGTTGGTCGCCGCCGAGGCCCGGGACGACGACCATCGGCAGGCCATGCGTCAGCGCACGCATCAACGTGCCGTGACCGCCATGGGTGAGCACGAGGCTCGCGCGGCGCATGAGATCGTCGTGGTCGGCGGTGGCGACGACGACGACATTGTCGCTCGGCGTGAGCGCGGCCGGATCGACGCTGTCGCCCACGGTGACGACGCCGCGCACCGGCAGGCGCGAAAGCGCCGCGATCGCGTTCTGGAATTTCGCCACCGATCCCTGCTCGGGCGCGGTGCTGAAGCTGACGAGGACGAGCGGCACCGAGGGATCATCCCACGGCAGCGCGACACGCACGCCGTGCCGCTCGCGTTCCAGCACGGGGCCGACGTGGCAGAGCTTGTGCGCGCTGCCGAGATCGCCTGGCACGTCGTCGAGCGACTTGAGCGTGGTGGCGATCATCTTGTCCTGGATCATCCATAGGCTCTCGAGATCGGACGGCATCGGCGCGAAGCCGGCTTCCGTGCGCAGGCCGACCAGCATGGCGAAAAACTTCCGCCACATCGGCAGCGCACGCCACACCGTCGTGTGGCAAACCGCGACCGAGGGCCGGCCGAAGCGCGCGGCTTCGACGAGCGCGACCGGAAACATCTGGTCGACGATGACGAGGTCGGGATCCTCGGCGGCAAGCAGCTCGTGGATCTGCTCGGCGACCGCCGGCGAGGTGAGAAAGCTCGCAGCCTTGGGCAGCCATTTGTTCGCCGGATAGCGGTCGGCCTGCCCGTAGGCGCGCGTGAGCTCGATGGCGCGAAAGCCGGCGCGCTCGACCCGCGGCACCATCTCGGGCCGGCCCGCGAAGGCCACCGCGTGGCCGCGCTCGGTGAGCACGCGCGCGATGCCGAGACTCGGCGGCAGGTTGCCGCCGCCCGACCAGTTGAGCCAGAGCATCCTAGCCATCCTGTCGCTCCTCGATGAGACTACGAACCATACGCAGCGTGGTCGCCTCGGCGGCGCGGCGCGACAGACCGAAGTCACGGCGCAGCAGCTTCCAGGCATAGACGTCGAAGGCGACGATCAGCGCGTCGTGCAGCTCCTTGCGGGCAGTGCCCTGCAGGCGGCCGAGCGCGGGCGCGAAGGCTTCCGCGACCCAGGCGCGCAGATGCCTGCGCCCGATATTGAGGCGGGCGCGCATCGCCGGCAGCCGCGGCTCGTCGGCGAGCCAGCGGATCACCGTGTCGCCGATCTTCTCGTAGAAGTCATAGGTCCCGCTCACCAGCGCGACCGTGTCGCCGGGCACGATCGGCCCCGGGCGGAACTGACCGATCGAGTCCAAGGCCGCGGCAAACAGCTCGTCCTTGCCGCCGAACAGCCGCAGCACGGTACGCGCCGTCGTCCCGGCATCTGCCGCGACCATGTCGATCGTCACGGCGTCGAACGAACGCGCCATGACCAGGCGCCGCGCACAGTCGATGATCCGCCGTCGGTTCGCCGCAACCGACTCGGCGCGCGCCTTCATGACATAGGGACGGACGTCATCTTTCATGTCATCGAGGATGACACCAATTTAATTTGGTGTCAATAGAGGTGACGCCAATATGGGTCGCGGCAGGCGCGGATCAATCGCGCCGCGCGCCGACGCGCCGGATGAGCTGGTGATCCGCAGCGAGGCCGCCCCCGCGCCAGCGCCTCGCGCCCGATATTTCGAGGGCCTACCGTGTGCGGACGCCGGACGGAGCGCGCATCTTCTGCGGCTGCCCCTCGGAAGCAATTGAAATGATGAGTGAAAAATTTTGGTTGACATACATACCGACTAGTTGGTATGGAAACGTCATGAACACGAAAGCCACCCGCTCCTCAGCCCAGCCCGACGCGCGCAGCCGCCTTCTCGATGCCGCGATGCGGGTCATCCGCGAGCAGGGCTACTCGGCGACCACGGTCGACGACATCTGCGGAGCCGCGGGTGTCACCAAGGGAGCCTTCTTCCATCACTTCAAGAGCAAGGAAGAGCTCGGCGTCGAGGCAGCCGCGCACTTCTCGCGAATGGCGGAGCAGTTGTTCGGCAGTGCGCCCTATCACCAGCACGCCGATCCCCTCGATCGCCTGCTCGGGTATATCGACTTCCGCGCCGCGATCCTCACGGGGCCGATTGCCGAGTTCACCTGCCTCCTCGGCACCATGGTGCAGGAGGCCTACGATTCGCATCCGGCGATCCGGCAGGCGTGCGAGACCTACATCGTCCGGCATGCCGACCGCGTCGCCGAGGACATCGCCGCCGCCAAGGCGCTTTACGCGCCCGACGCGACATGGAGCGCCGAGAGCCTCGGACTTTACACCCAGGCGGTGCTGCAAGGATCGTTCATTCTCGCCAAGGCCAAGGGTGGCCCCGAGGTCGCGCGCGACTGCGTCGCGCATCTGCGCCGCTATGTCCTGCAACTATTCAACCGTCCAACCGAGGAGTGACGACAATGCCGGTTTACGTCGATGGCATCGTAGCGGCCGTGCCGACCGCGAAGCGCGAGGAATACAGAAGGCACGTGCAGGAGGCCGCGGTCGTCTTCAAGGAGCACGGTGCGCTGAAGATGGTCGAATGCTGGGGCGACGACGTTCCGGACGGCAAGCTGACGTCGTTTCCGATGGCGGTGAAGAAGCAGGACGACGAGACCGTGGTCTTCTCGTGGATCGTCTGGCCGTCACGGCAGGCCCGGGACGAGGGCACGAAAAAGGTGATGGCCGACCCGCGCATCAGGCCAGAGGTCAACCCGATGCCGTTCGACGGCAAGCGGCTGATCTACGGCGGCTTCGAGGTCCTGTTCGAGGCCTGACCTCGAACCCGCATTGAGCCCGCCCTCGCGTGCGGACGCCACGAGGCCGGTGAAACATCCAACTGCAAATATGGAGTGGGGGAGGGGAGCCATGAGCAAGTTCGCCTTCTTGATGTCTCGCGAGCGCATGACGGCGCTGTCCGACGCGGTTCTGATCAAGCAGATCGCGGACGGCGACAGATCCGCCATGCGCACGCTGTTCGAGCGCCACCAAGTCAAGGTCTATCGCTTCATCTTGCGCATCGTGCGCGATGCCGCCCTCGCCGAGGACACGGTGAGCGAGACCTTCATCGACGCCTGGCAGCATGCGGGCCGCTACGCGGGCCGCTCCTCGGTGTCGAGCTGGCTCATCGGGATCGCGCGCCACCGGGCGCTCGACGCCGCTCGCCGGCGGCCGACCGAGTCGCTCGAGTGCGATGCCGCGCAGAATGCCGTCGATCCGGCGCTCGACCCCGAGGCGGAGCTCGGTCAGAAGGATACGCGCACCGTGGTGCGCAACGCGCTTTCCGCCCTCTCGCGCGAGCACGCCGAGATCATCGATCTCGTCTACTACCAGGAGAAATCCATCCGCGAGATCGCCGAGATCGTCGGCATCCCGGAGAGCACCGTGAAGACGCGCATGTTCTACGCGCGCAAGCGGCTCGCGGCGCTGGTCGCGACTGCCGGTATCGAGCGCGCGGCCGCGTGAAGCCGAGGGGGCGTGAAGCCAGGGAGCAAAATGAGATGCAGCATCAGATCGTATCGCGTGAGGAATGGACCGAGGCGCGCCGCGCCCTTCTGAAGCAGGAAAAGGCCCTGACGCGCCACCGCGACCTGGTCGCGGCCGAGCGGCTGCGCTTGCCGTGGGTTCGGATCGAGAAGCCCTACGTCTTCAGCGCGCCGGAGCGAAAGCTCACCTTGTCCGACCTCTTTCAGGGGCGCAGCCAACTCTACATCAAGCACTTCATGATGGCGCCCGGCGCACAACACCAGTGCGTCGGCTGCTCGCTCGAGGTCGACCACATGACCGACCTCCTGCCGCACCTCGAGAACCACGACGTCAGCTACGCTGTCGTCGCCCGCGCGCCGATCGAGGAGATCGAACTGGTGCGCAAGCGCATGGGTTGGCGGTTTCTCTGGGTCTCGTCGTTCGACAGCGACTTCAACTACGACTTCAACGTCTCCTTCCGGCCGGACGATGTCGCCGCCGGGCGCGCCCAATACAATTATGGCGTGGCCCAGGAGTGGGCCGCCAAGCTGCAGGACCTGTCCGGCCGCAGCATCTTCTACAAGAACGAGGCCGGCGAGATATTCCACACCTATTCGGGCTACGGCCGTGGCGGCGAGGAGGCGCTCGGCATCTACGGCATTCTCGACGTCATGCCGAAGGGGCGCAACGAGACCGGCCCCTACCACTCGCTCGGCGACTGGGCGAAGCCGCGCAACATGTACGGCAAGGGCGGCATGGTCGAGCCCAATGGGCGCTACCACGCCCCATCATGCGGCTGCGCTGTCCATCGCTGAGCGGACCTCGTTCCCTCCGGTCAATACCGCGAGAACTCCTGGCCTTCCTTGACGACGAACTCGAGCAGGTAGGGCGCGCCGCCGTTGACCACATCGACCGCGCCTTTGATCGCCGGTACGATGTCGGCGGGCTTCTCCACGCGGCGCGACGCGACACCGAGGCCCTCGGCGACCTTGGTGTAGTTGCCGCCCACGTCCATCGTGCGGTACTTCGCGTCCGAGAGCTTCAGCACGCTGCGCTCGGCCGCCATGATGCCGTTGTTGAACACGATGGTGAGGATCGGGATGCGATTGCGCGCCGCGGTCTCGATGTCGAGGCCCGTCATGCCGAACGACGAGTCGCCCATGATGTTGATGCAGAGCTTCTCGGGGGAGGCGAGCTTCGCGCCCATGATCAGGCCGAGGCCATAGCCGAGCTGGGTCGACTTGCCCCAACCCATGTAGGAGTGCGATGCCGTCGTCTCCCAGAACGGCAGGAACTGCTCGCGTGGACTGCCCGAGTCATGCGTCGCGATGGTGTTGTCGCGATCCACCGTGCGCATCAGGTCGCGGATCACGCGGTATTGGTTGATCGGCACCTCGTCCGAATCGAGGTGCTTCGCCCATTCGGCGAGCCACTCGTCCTTGCTGGCGGCGATCTGCTGCTTCAGCGCGCTCAGCGCGCGGACATCGGGCCCTCGCGTCTTGCCGACCTCGGCGATCAGCGCATCGAGCACGAGGGCGGCATCGCCGATCAACCCGAGGTCGGCGCGATAATCCTTGTTGATGTCGCCCGGATCGTTGGTCGAATGGATCAGCGTCTTGCCCGGCGGCACGCTCGGCCCGAAATTCGTTTTGGTGACGCTCGAGCCGATCGCGACCACGAGGTCGGCGCCCTTGAGGAATTGCGCGTACATCTTCGGGCTCGACCGCGTCGCGGCGCCGAGTGCCAGCGGATGATTTTCCGGGATCGCGCTCTTGCCCGGATTGGTGGCGACGACCGGCGCCGGCAGGAGCTCGGCGAGCGCGATGAGCCGATCGCTCGCATCGGCGTAGTGCACGCCCTGGCCGGCCCACAGCACCGGGTTCTTGGCCGCGAGCAGCATGCGCGCCGCCTGCTTGATCGCCTCCGGATCGGGCGCCATGCGCCCCATCGCGACCGGCACATAATCGATCTTGCCGGCGAACTCGGCCTCGAACACCGGGTTCGGCACCTCGACGAGCACCGGCCCGGGCTTGCCGCTGCGCATGGCGTGAAACGCGCGGCGCATCAGCTCGGGCAGCTCCTGCACCGAGGATGCCATGGCGGACCACTTGGTCACCGGCCCGAACACCTCGGCGGCGCGGAAGTTCGGACGGATATATTGCCGCTCCGGTCCGGCGGCGGCCGGGATGACGAGCAGTGGCACGTTTTCCGAATAGGCCTGGGCGACGCCGGCAAATGCGTTCTCGATGCCCGGCCCGTTCTGCGCGGCGAACACGCCGTTCTGCCGGCCGCGGCGCATGCGCGAGAAACCGTCCGCCATGCCGACGCCGACACGCTCCTGCCGGCACAGGATCGGGCGGATGTCGATCGCCGCGCAGGCCTCGATCAACGGATTACGCGGATAACAGGCTAGAAACTCCGTCCCCTCGCGCTTGAGGATATCGGCAATGACATCGGCGCCGTTCATGGACGTCCCCTCGGCTTCACTACGCTCAGTTCAGGCGGTCGAGCGCTTCATGTCGACGATGATGGCATGAATCGCGGCCGGCGGGGGATCTCGCGTATGACGCCCCGGCCGGCTAGTCCTGCTGTAGGCCGAACTCGCGGATCGTGCCCTCGACGTCGGCGCGCGTCTGCTCGATCGTCTTGCGCAACTCGTCCGGCGAGGAGGATTGCGGAATCGAGCCCGCCTTCGCGGTCACCTGCTGATAGTCGGGCGACGCGACGATCGTCGAGATCGCGTGATTGAGCTTGGTTATCACGGCAGGCGGCGTGCCCGTGCCGGCGCAGATGCCGAGCCATCCGAAGCGGACGAAATCGATGCCCTGCTCGCGCAGGGTCGGGGTCTCGGGGACGGCCGCGAGGCGCTCTGCACTGGAGACGCCGATCAGCTTGAGCTGCTTGGCGCGCGCCTGCGCAATGATGCCGATCACCGGTGACACGTAGAACTGGATGCGCCCCGGGATCAGGTCCTGCAGCGCCATCGGCCCGCTACGATAGGGCACCTTGGTCATGCTGATGCCGGCGAGGCGCTCGAGCTGATGGGCAAAAATCTCCTGCGCCGAGCCGGCGCCGATCGTCGCGTAGCGGACGTCGCCCGGATGCGCCTTGGCGTAGCGAACGAACGACGCGACGTCGGTCGCCGGAATCGAATCGGCGAGCACGAGGCCGTAATAGTATTTCGAGATCAGCGAGATCGGCGCGAGGTCGGCGAGCGCAAAGCCAGGATGGCGATAGATCGCCGTGTTGATCGCCTCGAAATGAGTGCACAGGAGCAGCGTGTAGCCGTCGCGCGGCTGGGCGAGCACATCGCGCGTCGCCACCATGCCGGCCGCCGCCGGCTTGTTCTCGACCACCACGCGCTGGCCGAGCATGTCGGTCAGCTTGTCCGCCACGTAGCGCGCCGGAATGTCGGTCGGCCCCCCCGCCGCGAAGCCGACCACGAGGCGGATCGGCCGGGTGGGATAGTCCTGCGCGGCTGCGAGGGCGGGCGCGAGGGATGCGACGAGGAGGACCGCGCGGATCATGTGGAGTTGGACATGCGGCATCGAACCTTCTCTCCCGATCGAGTCGCAGGATCATCGCGTGAGTTTAGCACCGGCGCCGGCGCTCCCTCTCCCCGGGCGAGGCGCGGCGAAAGGGAGCGCCGACATCGCGCTCGCCTCCCACGCTAACCCCACAGCATCTTCGTTGCCAGGCGCGCGCCTTCGGCGAGGCTCGCGAATTTCGCCCACACGATCTCGGGCTCGATCTCGGGCCGCTCGTTGGGATTGAGCGTCGACGCGAAACCGCAGTCGGAGCTCGCCATCACGCGCTCGCGCCCGACGACCTTCGCCAGCCGCACGACGCGCTCGGCGACCAGCTCGGGATGCTCGACGATCACGGAGGCATGGGTGATGCAGCCCGGCATCAGCACCTTGCCGTCGGGCAGCTTCACGCTCTCCCACACCCGCCACTCGTGCTCGTGGCGCGGATTGGCCATCTCGAACGAATAGTAGCCGGCGCGGATTGTCACGATCAGGTCGGCGAGGTGCTTGAGCTCGATGTCGCTCGTGCGCGGCCCCATGTTGATGCCATAGCAGGTGTGATGGCGCACGCGCTCGGGCGGCAAGTCGCGCAGGGCGTGGTTGAGCGCCTCGATGCGTCGCCGCGCCCAGGCGCGCGTCGCGTCGACGCTCTCGCCGGGGTTGAGCATGTAGTGCATGGCAAGGCGGGGGTCGTCGATTTGCAGCATGAAGCCCGCCGCGACGATCGCTTGGTATTCCTCGCGCAAGGCCTCGGCCACGGCATAAAGGTGCTCCTCCGGAGTCTTGTAGTAGCGGTTCTCCATCAGGCCGACGCAGCTCGACGGCGAGACCGACGGCATGAACGCATCGACCCGTCGGCTGCCGGCGAGCGCGCCCTTGAGGTTGGCGATGTCGGCGGCGAGCTGGGCCTGGCCGGTGTAGAGGATCGGGCCCGTGCAAGCGAAGCGCGTCGGCTGCGTCCCGGAGTGCGCGCCGTCGCGATAGAACGTCGGAAAGGCGCTGTTCTCGCGGGTCACGCGCCGACCGGGCGCGGGCGTGATCGGCTCGATGCCGCCGAGGCGATCGGTGACGTAGTACTGGAAGCTGATCTTGGAGAATTCGCCGTCGCTGACGACGTCGACGTCGAGCTCGCTTTGCTGCCGGACGATCGCCCGTACGGAGGTGCCGAGCTCGTCGCCGAACGCCTCGGCGTCGATGCGCTGCCCTTGCGAGCGGGCGAGCAGCTTGGCCGACAGCGAAGGCGGACGCGGGAGGCTGCCCACATGGGTGGTGACGATACGGCGGCGACGTTCTTCCGGCAGGCTCATGAGGTGAATTCCCGATGCATGAAAATGACGGACCGGGACATCGCACGCGGCGGCGCGAACCGCAATCGGCGGCGATGCCGGCCGCGACACTGCCGCCCTACACCCAGGTCGAGAGTTCGTGTAGCGTCGCCGCAATGCGCCGCGGGATTTCTCCCGTTCAGTCATGAACAAAGGACGGCGACCAAGACGACGCGCGACAGGCGCGTCGAGGGAAACGAAGCCTCGAGGGCCACCGACATGCAATTCGATCGCCGCCAATTCCTGAATTTCGCCGCCGGTGCCGCCACACTGCCCACGCTTGCCGCGACGGCGCGCGCCGACACCTATCCGTCGCACGCGGTGCGCATCATCGTCGGCTTCGCAGCCGGCAGCACCACCGACATCCTGGCGCGCCTGCTCGCGCCGTCGCTCACGGCCCGGCTGGGCCAGACCTTCATCGTCGAGAACCGCCCGGGCGCCGGCGCCAACATCGCGACGGAGGCGGTGGTGAAGTCGCCGGCCGACGGCTACACGCTGCTGATGGTGGCGCCGGTCGCGGCGACCAATGGCTGGCTCTATCCGCACTTGAGCTACAATTTCCTGCGCGATCTCGCGCCCGTCGCCGGCGTCGTGCGCGTCCCCAACGTGCTCGAGGTCAATCCGGCATTGCCGGTGAAGAGCGTCCCGGAGCTGATCGCCTATGCCAAGGCCAATCCGGGCAAGCTGAGCTACGAGTCGGCCGGAGTCGGTACCGCGAGCCATCTCGCGGGCGAGATGTTCAATGGCTTGGCGGGTGTCAAGCTGCAGCACGTCCCATACCATGGCGACGGACCCGCCATGATCGACCTGATGGGCGGTCAGGTGCAGGTCGGCTTCGCCACCATGACGGCGTCGCTCGGCCATATCCGCGCCGGCAAGCTGCGCGCCCTCGCGGTGACCACGACCAAGCGCTCGGACGCCTTGCCCGACATTCCCTGCGTCAGCGATTTCGTGCCCGGCTACGAGGCAAGCTCCTGGTTCGGCGTCGCGGTGCCGAAGGCCACGCCGGGCGAGATCGTCGAAAAGCTCAACCACGAGATCAACGCCGCCCTCGCCGACGCCACCATCAAGGCGCGGCTCGCCGACATGGGCGGCATGCTGCTCACCGGCTCGGCCGAGGATTACCGCAACCTCATCGCCGCCGAGACCGAGAAGTGGGGGAAGGTCATTCGCGCGGCCGACATCAAGGCCGAATGAGCGCGGCCGTTTTCGGCTGATGCCTTAACGATTCGGCGGACGAAGCGCGTTTCGGCGCTGCGGCAGGCGCTGCGGCGCGCCGCAACCATATCGGCCCGAGCACGTTGAAGAGCACAGGGGTTCCTGCTGTTCCGGACATCCGCTCACCGGTTCCATGCGATGCAGAATAATTCGGCCGATACGGAGCGCGCAGCCGACGCGTCGCAGGGGCCGGGGTCGGCGGCGCATGCCAGCCGCAGCGGGGCGGCCGCTCGCGAATTCCTTCGTGCGGTCGGCAGCGATCTCGCGGCGCTGACCATTGCGCTGCGCTCTTCGTTGCGCGCCGCGATGCCGCGCGTCGCGCGGGCGTCGCTGCGGGCGCTGCGGCCGGATGGTGCGGCGTGGCGGCGGGCGAGCCGCAAGGTGCTGCGCCGCTTCGCGTTGCGCTTCGGGATCGCTCTCTTCGGCGTCGCGATCGTCGGCGCGCTCGCGTTTGCGCTCGGCATGGTGTGGGCGCTCAATGGGCTCACTCTCAACCCGCCGCCCGAGCAGGCCGAGCAGCCGAGCCTGCTGCTCGAGGCCGCGAATGGCGCGCCCCTCGGCCGGCTCGGGCCGATCAAGAGCCCGGACACGCCGATCGCCGATTTCCCGCCGTTCCTCATCAACGCGGTGCTGAGCATCGAGGACCATCGCTTCTACCATCACTTCGGCGTCGACCCGGTCGGGATCCTGCGCGCCGCCCATCGCAATGCGCAGGCGGGCGGCATCGTCGAGGGCGGCAGCACGATCACGCAGCAACTCGTCAAGATGCGCTACGTCGGCGACAACCGCACCTATGCGCGCAAGCTGCGCGAGGCGTTCGTCGCGCTGTGGCTGGAGACGCGTCTCGGCAAGCAGGAAATCCTCCGCCGCTATTTGGACAGCGTCTACCTCGGCGCCGGCGCGTATGGGATGGCGGCGGCGGCCCGGCTCTATTTCGACAAGGACCCGCGCGAGCTCACGCTCGCGCAGGCCGCCATGCTCGCCGGTCTGATCCAGGCGCCGTCGCAGTACAATCCTTTGAGCCACCTCGATGCCGCACAGGCGCGCGCCGCGGCCGTGCTCGACGCCATGGTGGAGTATGGCTACGTCGAAGCGAAGGCCGCCGACGCCGCGAGGGCGCAGCCGGCGGTGCCCAAGCTCACGCCGCAGCTGACGCCGGCCCGATCCTGGTTCACCGACTGGGTGCGCACCCAGGCGCCCGCCGTCGTCGGCGCGCATAAAGGCAGCCTGCGCCTGCGCACCACGCTGGTGCCCGACGTGCAGAAACTGGCGCAGGACATCCTCGACAAGGCGCTGGCGACGCAGGGGCGCCAGCTCCACATCTCGCAGGGCGCGCTGGTGGCGATGCGGCCGGACGGCGCCGTCGTCGCCATGGTCGGCGGGCGAGATTATGGGGCAAGTCAGTTCAACCGCGCGATCGCACCCAACCGGCAGCCCGGCTCGGCCTTCAAGCTGTTCGTCTATCTGACGGCGCTGCGCGCCGGCTACACGCCCAATGACACGATCGATGCGAGCGCGATCGACATCAAAGGCTGGGAGCCGGACAACTATGGCGGCGCGCATTACGGGCGCATGACCCTCGCCGACGCATTTGCGCATTCGATCAACACTGCCGCGGTGCGGCTCGCGATGGGGGTCGGGCTCAATAAGGTGATTGCGACCGCGCGCGACCTCGGCATCGAGACGCCGCTGTCGCCGACGCCCAGCCTCGCGCTCGGCGCCTATGGCGTGAGCCTGCTCGACCTGACCAGCGCCTATGGCGCCGTGCGTGCCGATCGCATGCCGCTGCGACCGTGGGGTATCGCCGGGTTCGGCGAGGCGAAGAGGGACGCCCCGATGCGTTCGGCCGCGCCGGTTCTCTCCGATCGAACGCTTGGCCAGGTCCGCGACCCGATGATCGATCTGCTGCGCGGCGTCGTCGAGCACGGCACCGGCCGCGGCGCCGCGCTCGACGAATTCGCGGCCGGCAAGACCGGCACCAGCCAGGACTATCGCGACGCCTGGTTCATCGGCTTCACCGACAACCTCGTGGTGGGCGTCTGGCTCGGCAACGACGACAACTCGCCGATGCGGCACGTGACCGGCGGCAGCGTGCCGGCGGCGATCTGGAAGCAGTTTGTGACGCAGGCGACGCCGCTCATCGGGTCCGAGGGGCCGCAGGTCGCCGCGACATCGCCGGCCGAGACGACCGGACAGGGCGACCGCGCGCAGATGCCGCGGGATGACGATCGGGCGAGCACCAATCCGACCTCGCAGGCCTCGAACCTGTGCGACATCGCGGCCTGCTCCGGCACCTATCGCTCGTTCCGCGCCAGCGACTGCACGTACCAGCCCTATTCGGGCGGCGCGCGGCGCCTGTGCCCGTTCGGCGCGCAGTCGGCGCGCGCGACGACGCAGCAGCCCGGACAAACCACGGGCAGCACCACCGGCGCCGCCCCACCGGCATCGTGCAATGTCGATGCCTGCGAGCGCACCTACTCGTCGTTCGACGCCGCCGACTGCACCTATCAGCCCTACGGCGGCGGCGCGCGCCGGCAGTGCGAGAAATAAGCTTCAGCGCAGCCTCACGCGCGCCATCGCGGCGCGATTGAAATCGCCTCCTGCGGTCGTCAATATGGTTCACGGCATCGCATCGTCTGCGACAACGACGAGCGAGGGAGGAATTCGCATGCCGATCAGCAGGCTCACGACCATCACGGTCATCGCCCTCGCGGCCGCCACGCAGGCACTGGCGCAGAGCTGGCCGACGCGGCCCCTCACCATGGTGGTGCCGTACGCGGCGGGCGGCCCGGCCGACATCGTCTCGCGCCTGGTGGTGCCGCGCATGAGCGAGGTGCTGGGCCAGCAGATCGTGGTCGAGAACGTCGGCGGCGCCGGCGGCATCACCGGCGCGGCGCGCGTCGCCCGCGCGACGCCCGACGGCTATCAGTTCATGATGGGCCCCGCCGGTCTGATGACGCAGAACGAGGCCCTCTACAAGCACCTGCCCTACGACGCCGTGAAGGACTTCACGGGAATTGGCATGGTCGCGACCGCGCCGCCGATCCTCATCGTGCGCAAGGATCTGCCGGTGAACAACCTGCAGGACTTCATCGCCTACGCGAAGACGCACCAGGGCCTGCTCAAGTTCGGCTCGGCCGGCGCCGGCTCCGGTCCGCACGTGACCTGCCTGCTGCTCAACTCGGCGATCGGCATCACGGCGGTGACCCACATCCCGTACCGCGGCTCCGCCATGGCCGAACAGGACCTGGTCGCCGGGCGCTTCGATTACATGTGCGATTTCATCGCCACCGCGCTCCCGCAGATCCGCGGCGACACCGTGAAGGCGATCGCGACGCTCACGCGCGAGCGCACGCCGGTGCTGCCCGATCTCGCCAGTGCTGCCGAGCAGGGCCTGAAGGATTTCGACACACCGGGCTGGTATTCGCTGGTCGCGCCGGCGGCGACGCCGCCCGCCGTGATCGCCCGGCTCAACCAGGCGCTCGGCGCCGCGCTCGACGACGCGAAGGCGCGTGAGAGCCTGCAGAAGCTCGGCAACACGGTGGTGCCCAAGGACGAGCGCTCGCCCGAATGGCTCAACCGCTTCATCCGCAGCGAGATCGAGAAATGGGGCCCACCGATCAGGGCGAGCGGCACCTCGCTCGATTGAGAGGGCTTCCCTTGCGACGTGGCGCCGCCGTGGCAATATGGCGGTTGCCATGACCGACGTTACTGTCGCCGCAACGCGGCCGCCCGACCGGGGCGCGGCCTCCGGCGCCGCCGTCCATCCCAGCACCTGCTGGGAGTGCTCGGTGTGCTGCGGCTCGCTCGTCACCGTCGAGAACGGCCGCGTCACCGACATCGTGCCGAACCGTGATCAGCCGCACTCGAAGGGCGCGTTCTGCATCAAGGGGATCCGCGGCGCGCTCGGCGTGACCTATGGGCCGGGCCGTCTGCTTCATCCGATGCGTCGGGCCGGGCCACGCGGCAGCGGCAATTGGACGCGCATTTCCTGGGAGGCGGCGCTCGACGAGATGGCGGACCGCCTCGCGGCGGTGCGCACGCAGTACGGGCCGCTCGCGCTCGCCGGCGCCGTCAGCGGCGCCTTCTTCAGCCGCGGCGCGATCGTCGCGCTGCTGCTGCGCTCGCTCGGCAGCCCCAACTGGATGATCAACCAGGATCTGTGCGGCGGCTGCCGCGCCGTGAGTGCGCGGGCGATGGGGCTCAACATCACGTCGGGCGAGGACATCGCGCATACGAATTGCATCCTGCTGGTCGGGCGCAATCCGAGCGCCGCCGATCCGGTGCAGTGGGCCGCCATCAAAGCGGCGAAGAAGCGCGGCGCGCGGCTGATCGTCATCGATCCCAAGCGCATCCCGGCCTGCGATCTCGCCGATATCTGGCTGCGGCCGCGCCCCGGCACCGACGCGGCGGTGGCGCTGGCGATGATCGACGTGATGATAGAGGAGGGGCTCTACGATCGCGATTTCGTCGAGCGCTGGTGCCATGGTTTCGAGGCGCTGAAGGAACGCGCGGCGCGGTACTCGCCCGGCCGTGCCGCCGAGCTGACCGGCATGCCGGCCGGGCAGATCGTCGCGGCGGCGCGGCTCTACGCGCAGGGGCCTTCTTGCTTCGTCAGCGGCCACGGCATCGACGCGTTCAGCGCCGGTGTGCAGACCTTTCGCGCCTTTCATTCGCTGGTCGCTATCGCCGGCAATGTCGACCGCCTCGGCGGCAATCGCCGCGTGAAGACGCCGCGCGGCTTTCGCAGCTATCTCGACCTGCTGCACATGCCGCAGTTCCGCCTCCCCGAGGAGATCGAGCGGAAGACGCTCGGCGCCGACCGCTTCCCGCTGTGGGCGGGTCCGCGCGGCTGGCAGACCGCCTGCCACAACCCGACCGTCCTCGACGCCATCCTCACCGGCCGGCCCTATCCGATGCGCGCGCTCTACGCGAGCGGCGTCAACATCCTGGTCACCTATCCGAACACCCAGCGCACCATCGAGGCGCTGCGCAGCCTCGACTTCTTCGCGGTCGCGGCGCACGAGATGACGCCGACCGCGCAGATGGCCGATATCGTGCTGCCGAAGACCACCGCGCTCGAGGAGGAGGAGGTCTCGTTCGCGCCGGCGGGGCCGATCGTGCTCTACACGCGCAACGCGGCGCCGCCCCACGGCGAGGCGCGTTGCGATCTCGACATCGCGGTCGGGCTGCTCGATCGTCTGGAGGCGCGCGGCGCGCTGACCCGGCGCTTCATCCCGTGGCGCGACCAGCGCGAATTCAACGAGTTCATCCTCGGCGACAGCGGCATCTCGCTCGCCGAGCTGCAGCGCAAGGGGTTTGCCGAGGTGGCGTACCGGCTCGGCAATTTTGATGAGCAGCCGTTCGCGACCCCGAGCCGCAAGGTCGAGCTTTTTTCCGAGACCCTGCGCGCCGCCGGGCTCGACCCGCTGCCCGACTACGTGCCGCCCGCCCGCGAAGCCGCCGCGGACGACGTGCGGGCGCGCTACCCGCTTATCCTGCTCACCGGCGACCGCGAGAAGACCTATCACCACTCGCGCTTCCGCGGGCAGTCGTGGGCCGAGAAGGTCTCACCCGATCCGATCCTGCTGATCCATCCCGACACGGCGCGGGCGCTCGGTATCGACGGCGGCGATTGGGTCACCGTCGAGACGCCGGCCCAGCTGCCGCCGTGCCGGCTGCGCGCGAAGCTCTCCGACGCCACCGCGCCCGACGTCGTCAGCACCGGTATGGGCTGGTGGCGCCCCGACGCGCCGGGGCCCCAGCACGGCGCGCTCGACGTCAACATCAACGCCGCCATGGCGTACGACGGCCCGTTCGATCCGGCCTCGGGCTCGCCCGATGCACGCGGGCTGCTGTGTCGGGTGGAAGCCGTTCGTACCGGGTGAGCGCGGCGTCGCGGTCGGACGTGTCGAGGCAGCCTCAACTCTGGAAGATCAGACAGGTCGTCGTGCCATGGGCGAGCAGTCGCCCCTCGCGATCCGTGATCCGCCCTTCGGCCGTCCCGACGCGGCGACCGCAGTTGAGCACGACGCCTGCCGCCGTGATCAGGCCGGTTTCAGGCGTGATCGGCCGTATCAGCGAAATCTTGAACTCGAGGGTGGTCGAACCGGCGCCTTTGTCGAGCGTCGATCGAATGGCGAGACCCATGGCGCTGTCGAGCAAGGTGGCCGACAGACCGCCATGAACGGTGCCAGCGGGATTGAGGTGGGTGTCATTCGGCTCGCACGTAATGATGACACGCCCGCTCGTCGCCTCGACGATGTCGTAACCCAGGGTCTCGGCGATCGTATTCAGCGGCAACGTCCCGTCGGCAAGCCCTTCGACGAATGCCAAGCCGGTCATTGCCGACTGCTGTTCGGCGCTGACCGTTCCAAAAGTCCTGCCGGTGATGCGCTTCGATGTGGGCGCGCTCATGTCCCTTCCTTCGGCGGTAGGGTAGACCGCCTCCGGTGCGTTGAACATGGACGTTCCGGGACGTTCATGGCCGCGCAATGGCAGCCGCTCCGGCGCCCACCTCGCCCATATGCGCGAGGGCCTGGGCCGAGGCGGTTTGCCGGAGCAAGACCGACGGCAGGGACAGGGGAGTGTCTTATGGGCCCTGATCCTTTCCCGACGTCGCGATCCAGATCCCGGCGAAGACCGCGACCAGGCCGGCGACAAGGTTGAGCGTCACCGGCTCGCCGACGAGGGCAGCCGCAAGCAGCGCGGCGGCGATCGGATTGACCGTCATCGTGTTGGCGACCCGCGTCGGGGTCGCGCGCTGCAGCGCCAGCACCCACAGCACGAAAGCCGCCGCGCCGCCGCCGACGCCGAGCCAGGCGCCGGCGATCCATTGCGCAGCGCCGAATGTCGCGAGCATCGCAATGCGTCCTGTGCCGACGCCGACTGAGACGAGCGCGGCGGCGCCGCATCCCATGCCGAAGGTTAGAAAGCCGAGCGCGCTCGACCTCTGCATGAATGGCCGCGACCATACGTTATAAAACGCCATGCACAGCACGGCCGCCGCCATGATCAGCTCGCCGCGCCAGGCGCCCGGCGGCGCCGCCGCGAGGCCGGTGGCGAGGGCCGCAAAGACGCCGAGCACCGCGATCGCAACGCCGATCGCCTTGCGTCGGCCGAGCGGCTCGAGGCCGAGCACGCCGCCGACCAGAATGGTCTGCAGCGGCAGCGTCGCGAGCGCGAGGCTCGCGCGGGCCGCCGTCGTGTAGCTGATGGCGACGTTGTAGAGAATGAAGAACAGGCCGAAGAAGCCGATGCCGAGCGCCGCGACGGCCGGCCAATCGCGCCGCGGCGGCCACTTCACACGCAACACAAGCGCGATCGGCAGCAGGCACGCAAAGCCGATGCCCCAGCGCAGGATCGCCAGCGTGACCGCATCGGCGCCGCCGACCAGATAGCGCGTGACGCCCGCCGCGGTGCCGCCGAGCGCGCTCGACACGATGCCGATCAGCACGCCGATCCATTCGCTCAACAGCCATCCCCCTGGGCCCGTGCCCTGTGCGGTCGAAACCGGATGTGCCATCTTCCCGCATGATCGATTTGCCGCAACTACCTGGCAGGTAGGGATGTCGAACGGGTTCACGGCGACGCTGCGGGCGTGGCGCCGGCGCCGCGGCCTGTCGCAGATGGCGCTCGCGGCGCGCGCCGGCATCTCGTCGCGCCATCTCGGATTTCTCGAGGTCGGCCGTGCGGCGCCGAGTCGCGACATGGTCGTGCGGCTCGCGGCGGCGCTCGACATTCCACTGCGCCAGCAGAACACGCTGCTGTTGGCGGCGGGCTTTGCGCCGGTGTGGCGCGAGAGCCGGTTCGATGCGCCCGAGCTCGCGCAGGCGCGTGGCGCGATCGACTACATGCTCGCCCAGCAGGAGCCGTTTCCGGCGGTTGCGGTCGACCGGCGCTGGAATCTGCTGCAGGCCAACAAGGGGGCGGTGCGCCTGGTGGAATTCCTGGTCGGGCCGCTCGCGCCCGGCGCCGCCGTCAATCTCGCGGACGCACTCGTCGCGCCGGACGTGCTGCGGCCGTATCTCACGAATTGGGAGGACGTGGTGCGATATTTCGTGCGCACCGTCGCGGCCGATGCCGCCATGGACGGCACGGCCGAGACGGCGACGCTGCTCGATCGGCTGCTGGGCTACCGTGACGTCCGCGCGATCCTCAAGGACCCGCTCAGCGACGCCGCCGGGCCTGTGTTGCCGATGCATTTCCGCAAAGGCGACGTCGCACTGCAGCTGTTCACCGCCATTGCGACGCTCGGCACGCCGCAGGACGTGACGCTGCAGGAGCTGCGCGTCGAGTCGTTCTTTCCCCTCGACGAGGTGACCGCCAAGACGTTTCGTGGCTGGGCGACATAGCGGAAAATTATGGTCTGACCCGCCGGGATGGGGTTCGTACGGCCCGCCGGCACCGTTACACCGGCACTTCGCCCTGCAGCATCAGCCGGTAGAGATAGCGCCGCTCACGCATATCGTAGTCGGGATTGGCCTGGTGCATGACGCTGCGGTTGTCCCAGATCACCCAGTCGCCGTGCCGCCATTTGTGACGGTATTCGTATTTCTTTTGCGTCGAATGCTGCATCAGCTGCTCGATCAGCGCGAGCGCATCCTTGTCCTCCATGCCGATGATCGATTCCATGCGCACCGGATTGAGGAAAAGCGCCTTGCGGCCGTTGTCGGGGTGGGTGCGCACCAATGGATGAATGCCCGGCGCCGGCACGTCGCGCATGCTGTCCTGGCTGATCGCGCCGAGCGGACGCGGGCTGTACTTGCTGAGATAGGCGTGCACCGCCTTGAGCCCGTCGATCTTCTTGCGCGTCTCGGCCGGGAGGTCGTCGTAGGCGTCGTGCATGTTGACATATTGAGTGTCGCCGCCGCTCGACGGCAGCTCGATGGCGAACAGCATCGTCGCCTTGGGCGGGCGCGGATGGTTGGAGTGATCGGTATGGAAGGTTTCGCCCGGGATGATGCGGCGGCCGTTCACGATCTCGTCGTTGGAGATGTAATAGACGTCCGGGTGGCCCGGGACGTGGTGCTCTTTCTTGTCGTGCGGCATCAGGTCGCCGAACACCTGCGCCGCGGCCTTGAACTGGTCGGGCGCGAAATGCTGATCGCGCATGACGAGCACGTGATGATCCGCGAAGGCGCGGTTGAGCGTCGCCTTGGTGTCAGCGTCGATCGGCTGGGTGAAATCGAGGCCGGTGACCTCGGCGCCGGTATGGTCGGTGAGCGGCGTGATGGCGAAAGAAGGCATGGAGCGTTTCCTCCGAGTTGTTCTTTCACTGGTGCCGCGAACCCGAAGTTCGCACACACCAGGCGGCGAATGCGATCGCGAGCTTCGGGTTCAAAAGCGGCGCCGGCATCATGATCTTGCCAGTGTCCCGATCGATCCCGAAGTTCGCACATAGATCGCCGCAGGCCGTTGCGAAGTTCGGGACCGGGACACTAGGTTTCGGCAGGAAACGCTACCGCCCGGGGGATGCAGGGGTCAACCAGCGGCGGCGCCCGAACAGGCCTGCGCCAATCGCAAGCATTGGGTAGCATTTCGCGCTCCAGCCGGGCCACGCGACAGGTCGGGAAGTGGGCAGCGCAGCAGAGCGAAATGCGGCGTTTTGTGTCCGGCCGAAACGGAGATAGTGTGCTACGATAAGAAAAAATACGGAGCAAAAAACACCCCAGAGCTGTGAGATCACGCCAGATCTGTGATGATAGGGAGGAACGTGGAAATGCCTCGGATTCATCGGCGAAAATTGCTTCAGCTGTCGGGCGCCGGCGCGGTTGCGGCGACCACGGGCGGCATGGCGGGGATCCTCGCGACCTCGCGTGCGCCCGCCTACGCCCAGGGCGCGACCGTGCATTGGCTGCGCTGGAACGATTTCGTTCCCACGTCCGACAAGGTCCTGCGCGAGCAGATCATCCCGCAATGCCAGAAGGACCTTGGCATCACGCTCAACATCGAGATGATCAACGGCAACGACATCCAGGCGCGGACCACGGCGGCAATCCAGTCGGGCACCGGCCCGGACGTGATCTGCGCGCTCAACAACTGGCCGCAGCTCTATGCCGCCAGCGTCGCCGACGTGAGCGATGTCGCCGAGAAGATCGGCCAGGACCAGGGCGGCTTCTACAACGAGTCGCGTGTCGTCGCGAACAACGGCAAATGGCTCGGCGTGCCGTGGTGCGTCCTGGGCGCCGAGACCGCCTACCGCAAGTCGTGGTTCGCCGAGGCCGGCTTCAACAAGTTTCCCGAGACCTGGGACGAGTATCGCACGGTCGGCAAGAAGCTGAAGGCCAAGGGCCGCCCGCTCGGCCAGGCGCTCAGCCACAGCTTCGGCGATCCGCCGACGTTCTGGTATCCGTTCCTGTGGTCGTTCGGCGGCATGGAGGTCGAGAAGGACGGCAAGACCGTCGTGCTCGACAGCAAGGGGACGCTCGAGTCGGTCAAATACGCGGTCGGCTTTTGGAAGGACTGCTTCGACGAAGGTGGTCTTGCCTGGGACGACTCGAGCAACAACCGGGCGTTCCTCTCGGGCACGATCTCGGCGACCCTCAATGGCGCCTCGATCTATCTCCTTTCCAAGCGCGAGCCGGACAAATACCAGGACGAGAAAGGCGAGCCGCTCTACAAGGACATCCTGCACGGCGTGCTGCCCAAGGGCCCGGCCGGCGCGTTCGCCTACCACCTGCCGATGACCAACATGCTGATGGGCTATTCCAAGCAGAAAGACGCGGCGAAGAAGTTCCTCGCCTGGATCACGTCGAAGCCGGTGTATCAGAAGTGGTTCGACTCGCAGGCCGGCTATTCGGTCGGCGCGACGACGATCTGGGAGAAAGATCCGATCTGGGACAAGGACCCGGTGATGCTGCCGTTCCAGCGGGCGGCCCGCGCCGGGCACTTCCCGGGCTATGCCGGGCCGGCCGATCAGAAAGCCGCGGAGGTCTTGAGCAAGTACATCATCATCGACATGTACGCCAAGGCAGTCCAGGGCATGCCGGCCGAGGACGCGGTCAAGTGGGCCACGAGCGAAGTCAAGAAGATTCACACCTGACTTTGACGCTGACTCGGCCTGAACTGCGTGTATGATCTGCGGCGGCGAATAGCCCGGTAGCTGTCGCCGCCCGCCCCGCCGAACAAAAATGGCGCGGCAGGTCGCCTCCACAACGAGGAAACGGCCATGGCGGTAAGCGACTTCGTCGTCCAGCGTATCTACGCGCCGGCACCGCGCCGAAGCGTGGCGACGCGATTGCTCGAGGACGAGCGGTGGCTCGCGGCCGTCCTGCTGCTGCCGACCGTCATCCTGCTCGGCGTCTTCATCGCCTATCCGTTCGTCGAGGGCGTCCTGCTGTCGGTCACCGATGCCCGTGTCGGCGTTCCCGGGCACTTCGTCGGCCTGGCGAACTTCGTCGCCCTGTTCAACGACAGCATCTTCCGCATCGCGGTGTGGAACACCTTCGTCTACACGATCGTCGCGACCATCTTCAAGCTTGCACTCGGGCTGTGGCTGGCGCTGCTGCTCAATCGGAATTTCAAGGGCAAGGCGTTCACCCGCGCCTTCATCCTTCTGCCCTTCATCATCCCGACCGTCCTCTCCACCTTCGCGTGGAAATGGATGTTCGACCCGACCTTCAGCGTGATCAATTGGACGCTGTTTCAGCTCGGCATCATTCACAGCCGGGTCAACTGGCTCGGCGACCCCAATCTGGCGCTGATTTCCGTCATCATCGTCAACGTGTGGCGCGGCGTTCCGTTCTACGCCATCAGCCTGCTCGCCGGCCTGCAGACCATCAATCCCGAGCTGCAGGAAGCGGCCGCGATCGATGGCGCGCGGCCGTGGCAGCGCTTCTGGCACGTGACCTGGCCGCTGCTGCTGCCGGTGACCATGGTCGTGGTGCTGTTCTCGGTGATCCAGACATTCGCGGATTTCCAGCTGGTCTATGTGCTGACCGGCGGCGGCCCCGCGAACGCGACCCAGCTGTTCGCCACCTATGCTTACCAGCTGGGCATCGGCACCGGCTTGCTCGGCGAGGGCGCCGCGATCTCGCTCGCCATGTTCCCGTTCCTGCTCATCATCGTCGTCATCCAGCTCCTCTACATCCGGCGCGTCGAGGTGCATTGAGCCATGATCGAAGGCGCGAAGTGGCGACGTTGGGTCTTCTTCTACATCCCACTTGGCATTTTCATTCTTTGGCTGCTGTTTCCGTTCTATTGGATGCTGGTCACCTCGGTGCGGCCGGATCGCGAGCTTTATCGGCCGTGGATGGCGCCCAACTACGCGCCGTTCTGGACCAACCATCCGACGCTCGTCCACATCACCGACCTGCTGACCCAGACCCTGTTCATCCGGTGGATGGCGAACACCCTGTTCATCGCGCTCCTATCGACCGCGATCTCGCTGTTCTGCGGCCTGCTCGCCGGCTACGCGCTGTCGCGCCTGAAGTTCCGCTTCGCCGGCGCGCTCGGCACCGGCATCTTCATCACCTATCTGGTGCCGCAGACCCTCCTGTTCATTCCCCTCGCCGACATCATCCGCAGCTTCCAGCTCGGCGACACGCCGTGGGCGCTGATCCTGACCTATCCGACCTTTCTCATTCCGTTCTGCACCTGGCTGCTGATGGGATACTTCAAGGCGATCCCGCGCGAGCTCGAGGAATGCGCGCGCATCGACGGCGCGACGCGCTGGAAGGCGATGCTCTACATCATCTTTCCGATCGCCCTGCCGGGTATCCTCTCGGCCGGCATCTTCGCGTTCACGCTGTCGTGGAACGAGTTCATCTACGCCCTGGTTTTTCTCTCGTCGGCCGAGCAGAAGACCGTCTCGGTCGGCGTCACCTCGGAGCTGGTGCGCGGCGACGTGTTCTATTGGGGGCAGCTGATGGCGGGCGCGCTGCTCGGCTCGATCCCGGTCGCGTTCATCTACTCGTTCTTCGTCGAGCACTACGTGGCCGGCCTCACGGGCTCGGTGAAGGGATAGTGTCATGGCGCGCGTGCTGATCCGCAACTTGAACAAGTTCTACGACAAGGACGTTCACGCCGTGAAGGACGTGAACCTCGAGATCCGCGACAAGGAGTTCGTGGTGCTGGTCGGACCGTCGGGCTGCGGCAAGACCACGACACTGCGCATGGTGGCGGGGCTCGAGTCGATCAGCTCGGGCGAGGTCCTGATCGGCGACACCGTGGTCAATGCGCTGCCGCCGATGGACCGCGACATCGCCATGGTCTTCCAGAACTACGCGCTCTACCCGCACATGAGCGTCTACGACAACATGGCGTTCGGGCTGAAAATGCGCGGCATCGACCGCGGCGAGATCGCCAAGCGGGTGCAGGATGCCGCCGAGATCCTCGGCATCGGCGAGTTGCTGCGGCGCAAGCCGCGCCAGCTCTCCGGCGGGCAGCGCCAGCGCGTCGCGCTCGGCCGCGCCATCGTACGCCACCCTCAGGTGTTCCTATTCGATGAGCCGCTCTCCAACCTCGACGCCAAGCTGCGGGTGCAGATGCGGGTCGAACTCAAGAAGCTGCATACGCGGCTCAACACCACGGCGGTTTACGTCACCCACGATCAGGTCGAGGCGATGACGCTCGGCGACCGCGTCGTGGTGATGCGGAACGGCCTGGTGCAGCAGGTGGGCGAGCCGCTCGAGCTTTACAATACGCCGGCCAACCGCTTCGTCGCCGGGTTCCTCGGCTCACCGGCGATGAATTTCGCGCCCGTGAGCGTGCAGGACGGCAACGGCGGGCTGCGCGCCGACAATCGCGGGTTCACGATCGACGTGCCCGCCGAGATAGGGCCGCGGCTGCGGCCCTATGCGGGCCGCGACGTGATCCTCGGCGTGCGGCCGGAGGACATGCAGGTGGCGAACGGCAGCCACCCGCCGGGTCTCTGCTTCGACGCCATGGTCGAGGTGGTGGAGCGTCTCGGCTCCGAGACGCTGCTCGACCTGCAGGTCGGCGAGCAGACCATGGTGGCGGCGGTCGAGCCGACGATCAGCGCCAAGCGCGGCGACAAACTGCGATTTGCGATGCGACCCGAGCGGCTGCATTTCTTCGATGTGACCTCGGAGGCGGCGATCTAGGCCATCAAATCACCTGAGCGGCGTGCCGAGACGCGACGCACAGCCGGCCAAATCAAAACGTGCGATCGACAGGGAGGAACTGCGCATGAAGAAGCTGCTTCTCGCCCTTGCGGCCGCCGCCATGCTGCTGAGCCCGGCGGCGCGCGCCGATACCTATCCCAGTCGACCGATCACGATCGTCGCAGTATTCGGCCCGGGCAGCGCCAGCGACACCATCTGCCGCATCATCGCCGAGCCGCTCAGCGCCGCGCTCCACCAGCCGGTCATCGTCGAGCCGCGGCCGGGCGTCGACGGCGCGCTCGCCGCGACCTACGTCTCGCACCAGCCGGCGGACGGCTACACGCTGATGATGGCGACCAACTCGCCGCTCTCGGCCGATCCCTTCCTCCACCGCGGCCTGACCTACGACGCCGTCAGGGATTTCACGCCGATCACTCGCGTCGGCAGCTTCACGCTGATGCTCGTCATCAACAAGGACATTCCGGCGAAGACGCTGACCGAGCTGATCGCCTACGGCAAGACGCATCCCGGTCAGCTCTCCTATGCGAGCGGCAACACCGCCGGCATCGTCGCCGGCGAGACGCTCAAGCATTGGGGCCATTTCGAGATGCTGCACGTGCCTTACAAGAGCACGCCGCCGGCGCTCGCCGACATCATCGCGGGCCGCGTCTCGATGATGTTCGCCGACTTCACCACCGCGATGCCGCACGTCAACGCCGGCACGCTGCGGGCGCTCGCGCAGACGCGCATCAAGCGCTCCTCGCTCTACCCCGAGCTGCCGACGCTCGACGAGGAAGGCATCAAGGGCTTCAACATGGACGCCTGGGCCGGGCTCGTCGCGCCGGCGGGGACGTCGCCCGCGGTGGTGGCGAAGCTCAATGCGACGCTGCGCAAGATCATCGACGACCCCGCCATCAAGGCGAAGCTCAGAACCGTCGGATTCGAGAGCTTCTCCAGCTCGCCGGACGAGCTCGGGGCCTACATCAAGGCGCAGCTCGACACATGGCGCACGATGGTCGCGGAATCGGGCGTGGAGGCGGAGTAGCAGACTCGAATGCCGAGTTTTCCGAGCTCACCACGACCGCTTGCTTCGTGATCACGTGGTTCCGCCAAACTGCGCTTTCCCTGCTCGGCTGTATCCAAGGCGGCGGCGCGTAGGCTCGGGACGAGCGGTGCAAGATCGGCGAGGCGGTTGGTCCTTGCGCGCAGAACGATGACTGCGATGGAAAAGGACACGATGTTCTGCTGAACTGTGAGATTGCGATCCACGGTTACGAATACGTCGAATTGCTCCGCCGCCAATGCCAGGAGTGTTCCCTTCTTGATCGTTGCCCATCGCATCTGACGAGCTGTCTTGATCTCGTGGCCCTTCAAATGGCGGGCCAGCCGCCTATCGAGCATGCATAAATCGCCCTTCCATCTCGCGTTATCGACCCGCTATGAAGCGGCGAAACGCGAGCTGAGGGCGAAATGGCGGATACGCAGGTTCTGATCGTCGGCGCGGGGCCGGTGGGGCTCACCCTGGCGGTCGATCTCGGCAAACGCGGCATCCGCTGCACGCTCATCGAGCAGAAGCAGGCGCCGGCATTTCTGCCGAAGATGGAGCGGTGCAACGCCCGGACCATGGAGCTCTACCGCCGCATGGGCATCTCCGAGCGGGTGCGCGCGGCTGGGCTGCCGCGCAACAACCCGATGGACGTGTTCATCGTGCTGTCGCTGGTCGAGCCGCCGCTGTGGCGGCTGCCGTTTGCGTCTGTCGCCGATGCCGAAAAGGAGATCGCGGCGTCGCCCGATGCCTCGCTGCCGCTCGAGCCTTTCCAGCTCATCTCGCAATACACGCTCGAGCCGCTGCTAAAATCGATCGCCGAGGAGCTTCCCGCGGTCGCGGTTCGCTACGGGCATGCCCTCGAATCGTTCACCGATCGAGGCTATGCGGTCACGGGCCACATCAAGCGGCTGGACGGGACGACGCTCGACATCACGGCCGACTACCTCGTCGCCTGCGACGGCGGCGGCAGCGGCGTGCGCAAGCAGCTCGAGATCAAGCTGCAAGGCGACGCCAACCTGCAGCAGTTCCGCCAGGCGCTCTACCGCATCGACGATCTCTACGATCGCATCCCGATCGGCAAGGGCCGCCACTATCACGTCGCCGACGCCCATTCGAGCTTCCTGATCACTCAGGATTCGACGCGGCACTTCACCCTGCACTCGATGCTCGACAGCGATGCCGCGATGGACGCGATGCTCGAGCAGGTCGTCGCCATGCCGATCGAATACGAGCGGCTGTCCTGTGCGCCATGGCGGCAGAACCTGCTGGTCGCGGATTCGTATCAGCGCGGTCGCGTCCTGCTCGCCGGCGATGCCGTGCACCTCGTCATTCCGACCGGCGGGCTCGGCATGAACACCGGCGTCGGCGACGCGGTCGATCTCGGCTGGAAGCTGTCGGCGACGCTCAAGGGATGGGGCGGGCCGAACCTGCTCAAGTCCTACGAGATCGAGCGCCGCCAAGTGGGCGAGCGTAACGTCGCGGCCTCGCGCTTCGCGGCGACCGGGCGCCGCAAGTGGCGCGCGATGTACCGCCCGAACATCCGCGACAACACGCCGGAGGGCGCGAAGACGCGCGCCGATCTGATCGCGGTCGCCGAGGTCGAGCAGCGCAAGTCCAACGAGATGATCGGCGCCGAGCTCGGCTACCGCTACGTCGGCTCGCCGCTGATCGCCGACGAGCCGGGCGAGGGGCCGCCGCACGAGTTCATGACCTACGTGCCGTCGAGCTGGCCCGGTGTGCGGCTGCCGCACGTCTGGCTGAAGGATCGTACCGCCGTGCAGGACCGCGTGGGCTATGGCGATCACTACACACTGCTGCGGCTCGACGGCGGGAGTGATGCGGCGGGCTTCGACAAGGCATTTGCAGCAATCGGTGCACCGTTCAAGCTGCTTGCGCTCGACGATGCGCATGCGCGCGAGGTCTATGGATGCGGTCTGATGCTCTTGCGGCCCGATATGCATATTGCTTGGCGCGGCAACGCCGCGCCCGACGACGCCGCGAAGCTTGCACGAATGGCTTCGGGTCATTGAGCCTTGCTCCGACCTCATCTGAGGAGCACGCGCGAAGCGCGTGCACCTCGAAGGAGAGCGGCGTGTGACGGCGCCTGAGCGTGCGGCCCATGGTTCGAGACGCGTCGCTGCGCGACGCTCCTCACCATGAGGATGAGTTTATGGCTGCGCTCGGGGGCGTCCGCTCACTTCATCGGCACGACGGCGGTCACGTCGATCTCCACCAGCATGCCGGGCCAGGCCAGCTGGCTGATGGTCAACAGCGTGTGGGCGGGAAGCGGGTTGTTGCCGAACTCCTCGAGCCGGCATTTGCCGTAGTCCGGCTGGTAGCGCACGTCGGTCATGTAGGTGACCATCTTGACGGCGTCGGCGAGCGTCGCGCCGTTCTTGGCCAGCACGCGCTTGATCTTGTCATAGGCATAGTGGCACTGGCCCATGAAGTCGCCCTTATGGAGGATGTCGCCGCCCCTGCCGTTCTCGTCCTCGGCGCCGACGCCGGCGAGGAAGATCCATTTGCCCGGCCCGGTCACGGTGACCGCCTCGGAGAAGCGACCCTTGGTCCATTCGCTGTAGTTGAAGTGCTTGACGTCGAGCACCTGCGCCGATGCGGCCGCAGGAAACATCGTCGCGATCGCGGCAAGGGTGCAGGCTGTGGCCAGGCATTTTTTCATCTTGTCCTCCCCGTTTTTTTTATGGCAGTGAATTCTCATGCGGTCCGCGCGCTCGGGCGCAGCCGCTCCTCCAGCAGGCGGTCGTATCCCAGGACGGCCTGCAGCAAGACCTGCGCGCCGGCGCTGCAATGCTCGGGCGCGGAATACTCCGCCTCGTTGTGGCTGATGCCGCCGCGACAGGGCACGAACACCATGGCGGCCGGTGCGACGCGCGACACGTAACCCGCGTCATGTCCGGCGCCCGAGACCATCTCGCGCGCCGCCAGACCGGCGGCGCGCGCGCTCTCGCGCACGCAGGCGATGCAGTCGGCGTCGAACCGCACCGGCGGCTGGTCGAGTATCTTGGCGATCTCCACCTCGAGGCCGAGCTCCTCGGTGAGCGCGTAGCCCGCCGCCGTCCAGGCGGCCTGCATCTCGTCGAGCACCGCATCCTCGGGATGGCGCAGGTCCACCGTGAAGAACACCTCGCCCGGCACGACATTGGGCGAGTTCGGCTTCACCTCCAGGCGCCCGACGGTGCCGACCGCCTGCGGCGCATGCGCGCGCGCGATCGCATCGACCCGCTCGACCAGACGCGCGGCGCCGAGCAGCGCATTCTTGCGCAACCCCATCGGCGTCGTGCCGGTGTGGCGATCCTCGCCGCGGATGGTCGCCTCGAACCAGCGGATGCCCTGGATGCCGGTGACGATGCCGATTGCCTTGTCCTCGGCCTCGAGGATCGGCCCTTGCTCGATGTGCAGCTCGAAGAAGGCCGAGAGCGGATGCATTCCGCAGGGCTGCGGTCCGCGATAGCCGATCGCCGCGAGCGCCTCGCCGAAGGTCGTGCCCGCCGCGTCGCGCCGCCCCGCGGCCCAGTCGTGCTCGAAGGCGCCGGCGAACACGCCCGACGCCACCATCGAGGGCTGGAAGCGTGCGCCTTCCTCGTTGGTCCAGTTGATCACCTCGATCGGCGCGAAGGTCTCGTAGCCGGCCTCGACCAGCGTGCGCAGCGCTTCGAGTGCCCCCAGCACGCCGAGCACGCCGTCGAACTTGCCGCCAGTCGGCTGCGTGTCGAGATGGCTGCCCATGGCGATCGGCGGCACGTCGGCGCGCCCGGCGCGGCGCGCGAACATCGCGCCCATGGAGTCGACCGTGACGGTGCAGCCGAGCTTCTCGGCGCGCGACTTGAACCAGTCGCGCACCTGACGGTCGAGGTCGGTCAGCGTCAGGCGGTTGATGCCGCCCTTGGCGGTCGCACCGAAGGCGGCGGTTTCCATCAACTCGCCCCAGAGGCGGGCGCCGTCGATGCGGAGGTTGGGGAGGGGAGGCATCGTCAGAGTGACTCGATTTCCTTGAGCAGTGTATCGTTCAATAATAGCCCATCGCTCGCCGCCTTGCGCCGGGCTGCGAGCCGGCGCGAGCCGGGCAGCCGCGTGCCTGGCTGCGCCTCGATCGAGCCGATCAGCCTGGCGACATGCTCGCCCGAGCCGCCAAAGGCCGCCGGGTCGAACGCGATCATGAGCTGACCCGTGCCGGGCGGCGCGCCTTTGTCGTCGAGAAACGAGGAGGCGTCAGCCGCGAAATTCGCGCCCGTGAGCCCGGCGGCGAGCAGCTCCACCATCAGGAGCAGCGGCGTGCCCTTGGCGTCGCCGAGCGGCAGCATGGTGCCGGCGAGGGCGGCGTCCGGATCGGTGGTGGGCTCGCCCCGTGTGTCGAGCGCCCAGCCGCGCGGGATCTTCTCGGCCTTCTGCTTGGCGGCCAGGATGTTGCCGCGCGCGACCTTCGAGAGCGCGAGGTCGACCACCAGCGGCGCGCGGCCGGGCAGGGGGCACGCGAAGGCGATCGGATTGGTGCCGAACACGGCCTTGGCGCCGCCCCACGGCGCGATCGCGGCCGGCGTATTGGCGAACATCAGTGCGACCAGGCCCTGCGCCGCGAGGCGCTCGACCGGGTGGCCGGCGGCGCCGCAGTGGTGCGAGCGGCGGATCGCCGCGGTGGCGACGCCGGTCTCGCGCGCCATGGCGGGCAGCGCGGCGAGGGCGGCATCGATCGCCGGATAGGCGAAGCCATGCGCCGCATCGATCGCGGCGGCTCCCGCCCGAGGACGGTCGACCTTCGGCACCGCGAAGCCGTCGACTTTGCCGGCTTTCGCCTGCGCCGCATAGCTCGGCGTGCGCGACAGACCATGGCCCTTGAGACCGTCGGCCTCGGCGGCGACGAGCGCGCGGGCGACGCAGATGGCGTTCGGCTCGCTGGTGCGGCAGCGGATCAGCGCGCGGGCGACGAGACCTTCGGCTTCACCGAGCGTCAGCGTCGCCATGTTCTTCAATGGATGAGCAGGAGACCGCCGGTCGCCACGACCAGGATCACCACCGTGGTGGTGCAGACCGTCACGATGTGACGCCAGCCAAGCGCGCCAATCGCGGTGAGCGATGTATTGAGGCCGAGGGCGCCGATCGCGATCAGCAGCCCGTCGGTCGAGACCTCGACCAGGACCGACTTGACGTGTCCGTATAGCGGCGCGAGCGCCGCGACCTGCGGCAGCACGCTGTTGACGATGCACAGGGCGAGAAACACGAAGGCGAACACCGGCACCGGTACGGTCGCGGCGCGTGCGGCGGCGCCCTTGCGCATGAACCACCAGCCGATCGCCAGCACGACCGGCAGCAGCAGGAAGACGCGGAAGAGCTTGACGATCACGGCGGCGTTGCCGACCGTGTCCGAGACGGCGTAGCCGGCGCCGGCCACCTGGGCGACGTCATGGATGGTGGCGCCGAGCATCACGCCGGTCATCTGCGGGTTGAAGCCGAGGGCGACGCAGATCGGCGGATAGAGCACGATCGCGAGCGTCGCCAGCGCATTGATGCCGACCACGACGAACACCACGTCCGCGTCCTTGCCGGTATATTCGGGCACCACCGCCGAGGTCGCGAGCGTCGCCGAGGCGCCGCAGACGGCCGTGCCGACGCCTGCCAGCGCGCCGAACGGCGACGGCAGGCCGAGCACGCGGGCGGTGAGGAAGCCGGTCAGGATCGTCGCCACCATGGCGACCACCACCACGACCCCGCTGCCGATGCCGAGCGCCGCGATGTCGCTCAGCGCGATGCGCAGCCCCATCAGCGCGACCGCCCAGCGCAGGAGCTGCTTCACGCAGAAGATGAGGCCGGGCTGGAAAACCGGCCGCGCGGCGACCGGATTGAGCACGATGCCGATCAGCAGCGCGACCACCATCGCGGGGATGGTGATGACCCGCGCCACATACGGCGCGCCGAAAACAGCGAGCACGGCGACGAGCGAGGCGAACAGAAAGCCCGGTGCAAGGCGGCGGATGGTGGCCGCCCACGCGGGGGTCGCGGTGACGGAGGCTTCCGCCATGGGATTTCCACTTTCTACCCGGCAGGGACGTTCAGGCGCTGCGATAAAGCTTGGTTAGCACGAATTCGCGGTGACCGAGCGCCTCCGCGGCCGTCAGACGGCCGTTGGCGGTGCGCACGATCATCTCGATCAGCGCGTCGCCCGCCTCGGGGATCGTCATGTCGCGGCGCAGGATGCCGGAGACGTCGAGATCGACATGCTCCGACATCGTACGCACCGTGCGCGGATTTCCGGTGATCTTGATCACCGGAACGATCGGATTGCCGATGATGTTGCCCTGGCCGGTCGGGAAGGTGTGCACCACGTAGCCGGCGGCCGCCATCAGCGTCACGCACTCCGCCGCAGCCGAGGACGTGTCCATGTAGTAGAGGCCCGCGCCCTTGGTCGGCGCCTCGGCCGGTTCCAGCACGTCGATGTAACGGCAGGTGCGGCCGATCTTCTCGAGATTGCCGAGCGCCTTCTCCTCGATGGTGGTGAGACCGCCCGCGATGTTGCCTTTGGTCGGCTGCGAGTCCGAAAGGTCATCGGTCTTGTGCGCCTCGATGACGTCGTCCTGATAGGCCTTCCACACCTTGTACCACTTCTCGCCGATCTCCTTGGTCGCCGCGCGCTCCTTGGCGAGGTGCTCGGCGCCGGTGATCTCGGAAGTCTCGCCGAAGACGCCGTAGATGCCCTGCGGAATCAGCTTGTCGTACATGTTGCCGACGGTCGGGCACGAGGCGAGGCCGGTCGTGGTGTCGCTCTCGCCGCACTTGGTCGAGACCCACAGATCGGAGATGTCGCACTCCTCCTTCTTCAGCTCGGAGGCCCACTGCAGGTAGTCCTTGGCGACGCGCGAGGCCTTGGCGATGGTCGCGATGTCGCCGTTGAGCTCGATGCCGAAGCCGGTCACCGGCTTGCCGGTCTTGGCGATGCCGTCGATGACGCGCTTGGTCCAGCCTTCCTCGATGCCGATGACGACGCAGGCCGCGACGTTCGGGTTCGCGCCGGTGCCGATGATGGTGCGGAAGAAGGTCTCGAGATCCTCGCCGAACTGCAGGCGGCCGTAGGCGTGCGGGACCGCCAGCGTGCCCTTGATGTTGTTGGCGACCGCCTCGCAGGCGGCGTTGGAGAGATCGTCGAGCGGCAGGATCAGCACGTGATTGCGCACGCCGACGCGGCCGTTCTCGCGGCGCCAGCCGGAAAAGCGCAGGTTCGACTTGATGTCCGACTTGCCGTGACCGTTCTGTTTCGGAGCTTTAGTCATGGCTCACCACCGCTTGGTCTTGAGATTGTGGGTGTGGACGTGCTCGCCCTTCTTGATGTCGGCGACGGCCTTGCCGATGTCCTGGCCGTATTTCCACACGGTGTCGCCTTTTTTGATGTCGACGAGCGCGACCTTGTGGCCGATCGGCACGTCCATCTTCGACTGGATCTTGAACGAGGAGTTGTCGGCCGTGATGACCGCGGTCATGTCGGTGCCGGCCTTGAGGCCCTCGACCACGACGACCCCGACCGTATCCTTCTTCTCGTGCACCAGAAGCTGTGGCGCGCTCATGACTCCTCCGCAGCGATGGACCTGACGTGCGAAGTCTTGTATAAGACATAAGACATGAGAGTCAACGTGGGGATCCGGCCTTGAGCGACGACACCCGGGCGGTGGCGAACGAGCGCGCGGCGCTCGGCTTCCGCCCGCTCTACCGGCAGGTCAAGGATGTGCTGGTCAAGCGCATCGCCGAGGGCGCATGGGCCGAGGGCGGCGCGCTGCCGAGCGAGCCCGATCTCGCGGCCGATCTCGGCGTCTCGCACGGCACCGTGCGCAAGGCGCTCGACGAGCTCGCCGCCGAGAACATCGTGGTGCGCCGCCAGGGCAAGGGCACCTACGTCGCCCGCCACGACGAGGCGCGCATTCTCTTCCAGTTCTTCAAGCTGATCCCGGATACGGGCGAGCGGCGCTTTCCCGACAGCCGGATCCTCGCCGTCGAGCTGCGCGAGGCCGATGCGGACGCGGCGCGCATTCTGAATTTGCGAAAAGGTGCGCGCGTCGTCGCGATCGAGCGTATCCGTCTGCTCGCCGACAAGATTTGCATCTCCGAGCGCATCGTGCTGCCCAAGGCGCTCTTTCCGGGCATCGAGAAGCGCGAGCTGCCGAACAATCTCTACGAGCTCTATCGCGCCGAGTTCGGCGTCGCCATCGCGCGGGCGACCGAACACCTCAAGGCGGTGGCCGCCACCCGCCGCGAGGCGAAGCATCTCGACGTCGCGGTCGGCACCCCGCTGCTCGCGATCGACCGCACCGCGCTCGCAATCGACGGGGTGCCGGTCGAGTGGCGTGTGTCGCTGTGCCGCACCGACACGGTGCACTACCTCTCAGACTTGCGATGATGGGCAGATGTTTGGAACGAGGGGCGGTAGGGTGGGCAAAGCGGAGCGTGCCCACCGTTCTGTTCGCGTGGGCACGGCGCTGCGCGCCTTTGTCCACCCTACGAGGGTGGATTGGTGATGACTTCTGAAAGTTTGAACGTCGAGGTCTGGCGTGGCGGCGCCACCGGCACCTTCCAGACATTCACCCTGCCGCGCCGGCAGAACCAGACGGTGCTCGACGTCGTCACCGAGATCCAGCGCGAGCAGGATGCGACCCTCTCCTATCGCTTCGCCTGCCGGGTCGGCATGTGCGGCTCCTGCGCCATGGTGGTGAACGGCCGCCCGCGTTGGACCTGCCGCACCCGCGTGTCGGAAGCCGCGAGCGCCGAGGGCGCGCTGCGGCTCGAGCCGCTGCGCAATTTCACGGTAGTGAAGGACCTCGCGGTCGACATGGCGCAGTTCTTCGACAAGTGGCGCGATGCGCACGGCTATTTCCAGCCGGCGGCGCAGCGGCCGGCCGATTTCGCCGTCGTGCCGCCGGCAACCCCGGCGCGCCAGGCGGCCGACGCCGGGATCGAATGCATCGGCTGCGGCGTCTGCTACTCGGCCTGCGACGTGGTCGCGTGGGACAAGGAGTATCTCGGGCCTGCGGCCCTCAACCGCGCCTGGACCCTGGTCAACGACGTGCGCGATGCCGGCCAGGCCGCGCGGCTCGGTGCCGTCGCCGGCGACGACGGCTGCCAGTGCTGCCACACGCACATGAGCTGCACCTCGTTCTGCCCCAAGGCGATCGCGCCCACCTATTCGATCGCCGGCTTGAAGCGCACGCTCTTTTGGCAGGCGCTGAAAGGCGGCACGCGATGACGGCGGCGCTCTTCCTTGCCCAGCGCATCAGCGCCATGGTGCTGGCGCTCGCGGTCGCGGTGCACCTCGGAACGATCCTCTATGCCGTTCGCGGCGGCCTCACGGCCGGCGACATCCTGGCGCGTACGCACGGCAATCTGGGGTTCGCCCTGTTCTATTCCGTGTTCGTCGTCGGCGTCGCGGTCCACGCGCCGATCGGGCTGCGCAACGTCATCCGCGAGTGGACGCCGTGGCGCGGGCCGGCGCTCGACGGCGCGCTTGCCGTCTTCGCGGTTGCGCTCCTGGCGCTCGGCATGCGCGCCGTCATCGCGGTCTACATTGCATGATGCGCGCCTCGCACAAGCAGCCCGGGTTCGTGGCGGCGCTGCTGCACCGCCTCTCCGGCATCGCGCTCGCGATCTTCCTGCCGCTGCACTTCCTCGCGCTTGGTACCGCGCTCAAGGGCGCCGGCGCGCTCGACAGCTTTCTGGCCGTCACGCATGCGCCGCTCGTCAAGGCAACCGAGTTCCTGCTGGTCGCGGCGCTCGCGACCCACATGACGCTCGGCCTGCGCATTCTCGCGATCGAGTTCCTCGACATTCGCGAGCGTACCGCCGCGGTGCTGACCGGGTGCGCAGCAGCGGTGTTCGCCGTCGGGCTCGCGTTCCTGCTCAATGTCGGATGATTGAAACTCGCCGGGCGCCGCGCCGTCAGTCTGTTTCGTCCTTTGCGTCCGACGGCTCGCCGCAGCCGCCGCCCTGCGCCAGCCGCTCGAACGCAATCATCTCGCGCGTCGATTGGCGAATCGGCTTGGCGTTGAGGAGGCCGCCGTATGTCACGCCCGGAGGCACGTCGCGCCGCACAGTGGCGCGCGCCTGGAGCTGCGCGTTCTTGTGCACCCTCACGTGCGGATAGATGCCGACCCGCGCCGCCAGCACGACCCCATCCTCGAGCGTCACGCTGCCGCTCAAGCCGGATTGTGCGACGATGATGCAATCGCGACCGATCACGCAGTTGTGTCCGATCTGCACCAGGTTGTCGATCTTGGTGCCGTCGCCGATGATGGTGTCGCGCATCCCGCCGCGGTCGATCGTGGTGCCGGCGCCGATCTCCACATCGTTGCCGATGACGACGCGGCCGACCTGCGGGATCTTCACGTGGCCGGCGCGGTCCGATACGTAACCGAAGCCGTCCTGCCCGATGCGGCAGCCGGCATGGATGATGACGCGATCGCCGAGCACCGATTCGACGATGGTGCTCCCGGAGCAGATCGAGCACTCGGCCCCGATCTGCACGTCCGCGCCGATGACCACGTTGGCCCCGATCATGCCGCCGGCGCCGATCGTCACGCGCGGTCCGATCACGGCGCCCGGATCGACCGTCACGCCCGCCCCGAGCGTCGCGCTCGGATGCACATGCGCGCCGGGCATCACGCCATCCGCCTCGAACGGCGAGGCCGGCCGCAGCCGTCCGCGATGGAATTCGCGCGCCACCCTGACGAAAGCCTGGTAGGGCTTGCGGGTGAGCAGCAGGTTGATGCCGGCCGGAACGCGCGGTGCGAACCGCTCGACCGTCAGCACGGCGCCGGCGCCCGTCGTCGCCAGGGCGTCGGCGAACTTGTTGCTCTCGAGAAAGGCGAGGTCGCTGGGGCCGGCGTGGTCGATCGGCGCGACGTTGGTGATCTCGTACGACAAGTCGACGCCGTCGCGCGGCACGGCGCCGGTCAGCGATGCGATATCGGCAAGCGTCAGCGACGCCCGGCTCGCAGCAATCATCAGTACGCCCCTACACGACCAAACTCGCACAGGTAGTCCAGTCGATGTGCGGGCATCATATCATCTCGGCCGCCCTTGCGAACGAGCGAATAGCTGCAAATTTGAGCATCTCTGTGCGACCCAACCGCGCGTCGCATCGGGTTCCGCCGTACGCGCTGGGATGAGCCCGATCACAGCACCCGAATGCACGGCCGCTCGCCGGTCGGGTCGACCTCGACCATCGCGCCGTTCGCGATCGCCTGGGTGATGTCCTGCTCGAACCCGGAGATCATCGTGAAGTCGGCGAGCGCGGCGCCCTGCGCCATGATCGGATTGACCGCGTTGAGCACCAGGGCGGCCGGCATCACGCCGCGCGATTTCATTTCGTAGAGCATCCAGGCGGTGGCGACGCCGCCCTTCGCGGCATCGAGCACCAGCACGCGGCCGACGTAGCTCTCGCCGGCCAATCTGTGCTGCGGGCGCGAGAACACCCCCTTGATGCGGTCGAGGTCGTAGCGCGCCGAGAAGCCGTCCTTGGCGACGAGCGCCGGTGCGCGCACCTTGGCGCCCATCCCGGCCGTCGCGTAGAACACCGGCCCGCTCACGCGATCCTCCCGCCCGCGCAGGCCGCCGCGACGCAGGCTTCCATCGACATCAGCGCCGGGCGGTAGCCGTAGCCGCCGATTATGTTGGTGAGCTTGGCCGAGTTGGTGGCGAGCCGCTTCCACCCGTTCGCCTCGGCCATCTCCCGCGCATAGCTCTGGTAGAAGCACATGCCGGCGAGGACGGTACCGCCCGCCGCCTCGATGCGGCGGGTCAGGCCCATGCGATCGGCGTCGGGCTTCACCTGCGGGCTGGTGATCGCGAGCAGCGGAATGGTCGCACGGCGTCCATCGAGCAGGTCGGCCACCTGCCGCATCTCGACCAGGCTCAGCTGCGGCGCCGAGAACACCACGAGGTCGACCGTGTCGATCTCCTTGGCGTAGGCGGTCTGGAATGCGCGGATGTCGGCTTCGCCGACGTCGTGGGTGCGGATATCGCCCACGGGGATCACGTCCTCGAGCCGCTGCGCCTCCGGCGTGATGCCGACCATGTGAAAGAGCGCGACCGAGCCGTAGCTCGCGGCCGCGGCGCCGAAATGCTTCATCTCGTCCGAGCCGGGCACGCGCTCGAGCCCGACCACCGCGGGCACCTGCCAGTAATCGCCGGCGAGCCGGCCGACGATGCCGCCGAGCGCGCCCCAGTCGTTGAGGTCGCGCGGCGTCGCGCCGACCTGCACCAGCAGCGTCGCGCGCCGCCGCTCATCGAGATGATAGCCGTAGCGCGGCGTGCGGCCGGTGAGGCCGGCGCTGAGCGCCGACGGTCCTCCCTCGAAGTTCGAGCGGGCACCACACACGCTGTTGGAATAGATCACGACGCCGGTGTCGCCATAGGCCACATGCTCGCCGCGCACCGGCGGCATGATGGTCTGATAGTTGATGCAGGTGTCGGTCATCAGCACGCCGAGCGCCTCGAACGCCGCGATGGCGCGTCGCTCGAGCGCGAGCATCCACGGCTGATGCTTGAGCCGCCGCGCGGCCGCAAAATCGGTGCCGCGCGGATCCGTGATGGTCGGCACGCGCACGCGCCGCTGCTTCTCCGGCAGTCGGGCCCACCCCTCGAGCCAGTCGACGCCGGCGACGCCGAGCGACTCGGTATCCGCCATGATGTGCGCCTGGGTGACCGCCACGAAATCCTCCGCACCGAGATAGCGGCCGACGCGGATCTGGTGATCGATCGCCCATTGCACGGCCGGGCCGAACGCCCCGGCGCGCATCGCCTCCTCTTCGTCGCTGAGCCGCATGGTCTACTGCGCAACGCCGGCCGCACGGATCAACGGCGTCCACTTGGCGACCTCGGAGGCGACGAGCTTGCCGAGGTATTCGGGCCTGCGCTCGTCGCCCGGTTTCGGCAGGTCGGCGCCGAGCTCGTCCAGGCGCTTGGCGAGCGCGGGGTCGCGCATCGCGGCGTCGAGCGCGTGATTGAGCTTGGCGATGATGGGCTGCGGCGTGCCCTTGGGCGCGAACATCGCCGTCCACGTGATGGTGATGAGGTCGGGCATGCCGGCTTCGGCCGCGGTCGGCACATTCGGGATGGCCTTGGCGCGCTCGGGCGCCGTGACCACGATCGGCTTCACGCCACCGGCGAGGATTTGCGGGCTCGCCGAGATCACCTGGTCGAATAGCGTCTCGATCTGTCCCGCCAGCAGATCGTTCTCGGCTTGCGAGAGACCGCGGTAAGGCACGTGCTGAACTTGCACGCCGGCAAGGCTTTGGAACAGGAGCAGGGTCAAATGCGAGCTCGAGCCGGTGCCGGCGCTGCCCATGGTGATCCTGCGCTGCTTCGCCAGCGCGACAACGTCCGGCAGCGTTTTGACCGCCAGGTCCTTCTTGACGGTCAGCACCATCGGCGTGGTGGCGACCACCATGATCGGCTCGAAGCTGGTGCGCGGATCGTAGACGAGGTTCTTGTAGAGACCGACGCTCGCCGCATGCGTGCCGATATTTCCCAGCACCAGCGTGTAGCCGTCGGGCGCCGCCTTGGCGACGCGCGTCGCGCCGATGGTGCCGCCGGCGCCGGTCACGTCCTCCACGATCACGGGCTGCCCCAGGGTGCGGCTCATGTGGTCGCCGAGCACGCGGGCGAGCACGTCGGTCGGGCCGCCGGCCGCGAACGGCACCACGATCGTGATCGCGCGCTGCGGATATTGCTGCGCCGCGGCGGGCGCGGCGGCGGCGAGGAATGCGGCCGCCAGCAGGGCGGCGAGTTTCGCGCAACGCATTGTTCCTCCCGTCGGCGCCGATCGAGGCGGCGCTTGTTGTTTTGCATCCCCGCCGCCAATACTACCGGCCATGCTCGGCGCTTGCCATACATGGCATGGAACGCGATGCCGCACCGCCTCACGCGCGGTTTGCTGCACCGCGGCTGGGTGAGCAGCCGTGGCGGCCATCACGATCGAGGTTCTCGCCTTGGTGTGGCTCGGCGCCTTCCTCGGCGCGCTCGCGATCGGCGCTGCCGGCTTCGCCTTCGCGCTCGCCGCGAGCGCGCTGTGGCTGCACGTGCTCGATCCGCTGCATGCGACGTTTCTCGTCGCCGCCTGCGGCACCATTCTGCACATCGGCATCATCTGGCGCATTCGCGCGAATATCGATCCGCGCCGGCTCGCGCCCTTCATCATCGCCGGCCTCGCCGGCGTGCCGATCGGCATTTATGTGCTCACCCGCCTCGATCAGCACGTGATCAAGGTCGCGCTCGGCGTCTTTCTCGTCGCCTATGGCCTCTACGCGCTGCTGACGCCGCAGCTGCCGAAGATCGCCCATGGCGGCCGCGCCGCGGATGCCGCGGTCGGGTTTCTCTCCGGCATCCTGGGTGGGCTCGGCGGCTACTCGGGCGTCCTGCCGACCATCTGGACTCAGCTGCGCGGCTGGCCGAAGGAGGCCGCGCGTGGGGTCTACCAACCCTTCATCCTGGTCATGCAAGTTGCTACGTTGATTGCGGCCGGCCTCGTCACGTTCGATCCGACGTCGCTCGTGCTGATCGCCGCGGCGCTGCCGGCGCTGCTCGCCGGCGCCTGGCTCGGGTGGCTTGTTTTCGGGCGCCTCGACGAACGCCGGTTTCGCCAGGTGCTGGCCTTGATGATCGCGGTGTCCGGCGCCATGCTGGTGCTGTAGGAAGCGCGACGGAAAGAACAACGCATGCAGCTCGATCCCAAGGAAGTCGAGGAGCTCGCCAAGGCGCTCTATGTGCGCGCCCTCAAGCTGCTGCCGCCCGACATCAAGCGCGGCTTCGAGCGCCTCAGCGCCGCCGAGACCGATGCGACCGCGCGCACCATCCTCGGCACCATGGTGCAGAACATCGCGGTCGCCGAGCGCACCAACAACCTCCTTTGCCAGGACACCGGCATTCCGATCTACAACGTGACGATCGGCCGCAACGTCGATTTCGACGGCGTCGCGCTCATCGCCGCCATCCGTCTCGGCTGCGAGCGGGCGACGCGCGAGCACCCCTTGCGCTCCTCGGTCGTGCACCCGATCACCCGCAAGAACGAGCAGACCTCGTGCGGCGTGCGTATCCCGATCATCAATGTGGATTTCGACGCGCGCGACGAGACGGTGGCGATCGAGATGATCCCGAAGGGCTCGGGCTCGGAGAACGGCTCGTTCCTGCAGATGCTGATCCCGGCGGACGGTGTGGGCGCGATCAAGCGCTTCGTCATCGACCGGGTGATCGAATGCGGTGGCCGCGTCTGCCCGCCGACCATCGTCGGCGTCGGCGTGGGCGGCACGTCGGATCTATGCATGCATCTCGCGAAAGTGGCGGCGACGCGTCCGCTCGGCACCACGTGCGCCGATCCGGAAGGCGCGAAGATCGAGGCGGAGCTGAGCGAGGCCGTTAACGAGCTCGGCATCGGGCCGCAAGGGCTCGGCGGGCGCGGCACCTCGTTCCGCGTGCATGTGGAGGTCGCCGCGACCCACATCACCATGAACCCGGTCGCCGTGAACATCCAATGCCACTCGGCGCGCCGGGCGGTCGGGCTGATCACGCCTGGCGGCGTGTCCTTCATCTGAGCCCGCCATGGCCCATTACACGCTCGATATGCCGGTGAGCGACGCGCAGGTGCGCGCGCTCAAGGTCGGCGACACCGTCACGCTGGAGAGGACGCTGTTCGGCATCCGCGATGCGACCTTGATCGCGATGTTCGACCGCGGCCGCACCACGCGCTTCGATTTGCGCGGCCACGCCGTCGTGCACACGGCGCCGAACGTGCGCAAGGTCGATCCGCGGCCGAGCAACGCCTGCCCCTACGAGCCGGTGTGCATCGGCACCACCACGTCGATGCGCATGGAGCGCTTCACCCGCCCTCTGATGCAGCGCGACGGCGTGCGCATCATCATCGGCAAGGGCGGCATGGGGCAGGGCACGCTCGACGCGCTGCGCGACCTCGGCGGCGTGTATCTGGCGGTGGTCGGCGGTGCCGCGGCCCTCGAGACCACGTGGATCGAGGCGATCGAAGACGTCGACATGGACGACCTGCATCCCGAGTCCCTGTGGAAGTTCCGCATCAAGGGCTTCGGTCCGCTGCTGGTGAGCATGGACGCGCACGGCGGCTCGCTGCATGCGGACGTGAACGCCGCGGCGCTGTCGCGACGCGACGCCGTGCTGGCGAAGCTCGGAGCGTCGGGGCCGGCGCGCGCATGAACCGGCTCGATACCGACATTCTCATCCTCGGCGCCGGCGGCGCCGGGCTGTTCGCGGCGCTGCATGCCAAGAAGGCCGATCCGGCCCTCGACGTGACCATCGCGGTCAAGGGCCTGCTGGGAAAATGCGGCTGCACCCGCATGGTGCAGGGCGGCTACAACGTCGCGCTTGCCAAGGAAGATTCGATCGAGCGCCATTTCATGGACACGATCGAGGGCGGCGCCTGGCTCAATGACCAGGATCTCGCCTGGCTGCTGGTGACCACCGCGCCGATCCGCATCCGCGAGCTCGAGAACGAGCTCGGCTGCTTCTTCGACCGCAACCCCGACGGCACCGTCCACCAGAAGGCCTTCGCGGGCCAGACCTTCGACCGCACGGTGCACAAAGGCGACCTCACCGGCATCGAGATCATCAACCGGCTGGCCGAGCAGGTGTGGCGGCGCGACGTGCGCCGGCTCGAGGATCATCGCGCCATCGATCTCATCCCGGCCGCCGACGGCTCCGGGCTTGCCGGCGTCTACATGCTCGACATGCGCACCGGCGAGCCGCTGTTCGTGCGAGCGCGCGCGACCTTGCTCGCGACCGGCGGCGGTCCGACCATGTACAAATATCACACGCCGTCGGGGGACAAGTCGTGCGACGGCATGGCGATGGCGCTGCGCGCCAGCCTGCCGCTGCGCGACATCGAGATGGTCCAGTTCCATCCCACCGGCCTGCTTGCCGGCGAGGGCACGCGCATGACCGGCACCGTGCTGGAGGAGGGTCTGCGCGGCGCCGGCGGCTATCTCACCGACCGCACCGGTGAGCGCTTCATGTTCAAGTACGACCCGCGCGGCGAGCGGGCGACCCGCGACATCGTCAGCCGCGCCATCCAGGACCGCATCCGCTCGGGCTTCGCGAGCCCGCATGGCGGCGTCTACATCGAGATGGGGCATCTCGGCCCCGCCAAGGTGCGGCGCGACTTCAAGGGCATGGTCGAGCGCTGCGCCGACTGCGGCTTCGATCTCGCCGGCGGCCGCGTCGAGGTGATCCCGACCGCGCACTACATGATGGGCGGCCTCGTGTTCGCGCCCGACTGCACGACGCCGATGCCGCGCCTGTTCGCGGCCGGCGAGGACACCGGCGGTGTGCACGGCGCGAACCGCCTCGGCGGCAACGGCGTCGCCAACTCGACCGTGTTCGGCGGCGTTGCCGGCGCCTCGATGGCGGCAAAGACCAATCGCGCTGCTGTCTTGCCCGATCCGGACCCGGCCGTCCTCGAACGCGCGCGCGCGCGTTCGTTTGCGCCGCTCGGCAATTCGCGCGGCGACCTCGGCGCGATCCGCGAGAAGCTCTACGACGTCATGTGGAATGATGTCGGGATCCTGCGCACCGCCGCGACGCTCGCGCGCGGCGCGGCCGCGCTCGATGCGCTCGCGCGCGACCTCGCCGCCAGCGGCGTCGCCGATACCGACCGGCGCTACAATCTCACCTGGATGGATCGCCTCAACCTCGAGAACCTGATCCTGGTGAGCCGCGCGATCTGCGCCGCCGCCACGGCGCGCACCGACAGCCGCGGCGCGCATTTCCGCGAGGATTTTCCCACAACGTCCGACCTCGCGGCGTCGCGATATACATTGACACGGCTCGCAGGCGATGCGCCCACTGTCGAGACCGCGCCGGTCGCCTTCACGCGCGTACGGCCGGGCGAGTCGCTGATCGAGAAGGCGGCCTGACGCCGCAGGCCGGAACCCGGGTTGCGGCCGCGGCGCCGGCCTCCCACATCAACTGGGGCGACCCCTTCGGGAGCATGGATCGATGTCAACGCGCAGGCAGCCGACGGAACCGGAAATCATCCCGCCCGGTCAGGAACCTGCCGACTGGCGTCAAGGGCACCCTGATCCGTGGGCGCATTTCAGCGTCCATGGCACGCACCGCATCTACGTGCGCCGGGTCGGCCCGGTCGGTATCCTTCTGCTGGCGGCCCTCATCGGCACCCTGGCGGCGCTCGTCTTCGTCATGTTGGTGGGCGCGTTCGTCGTCGCGGTCCCGGTCGCGATCCTGCTCGTCGTCGCCGCGATCGTCGGCGGCTTGATGCGGCGCTACATGCGGCAATAGCATCGCCGAGCAATTTGGCGCGTTCGCATCGCGAAGCGCCTCATTCGTGACCTGCCTCAGCTTAATTTCCGACCCAACAGCGTCTCCGCATTGCCCACATAGATCTTGCGTCGATCGGCCTCGCTCAGGCCGAGCCGGTCGATCACCTCGATGGTCGGCTTGATCGGGCCGAGCGGCGTGTCGGTCGCGAACACGATCTTGTCGGCGCCGAAGAATTGCAGGCCGCAGGCGATGCCGTACTGGCCGCCGAACATGGCCGTGTCGGCGTAGAACTCGCGGAAATAGTCGAGGTGCGGCCGCTTGAGCCCGCTCAGCACCTTCGAATAGTCCTCGTCCGAGGTGCGGCTGCCGAGCACCTCGAGCCCGGCGCCCACGCGGCCGTCGAAGAACGGGATCATGCCGCCGCAGTGATGGGTGACGATCTTGATGTCCGGATGCCGATCGAACAGGCCGGAGAAGACGAGCCGGCTCATCGCCACCGAGGTATCGTAGGGCCAGCCGAAGCACCACCACATCTCGTAACGCGACTTCGCCTCGCCCGGATAATCGGTCATCGCGGCGGTGCGGCCGGGATGCAGCCAGATCGGCAGGTCGAGCCTGGCCAGCTCGGCGAAGATCGGCGCGAACGCCGGATCGTCGAGCGGACGGCCCGCAATGCTGGTGAAGATTTGGATGCCGCTTGCGCCGAGATCGTGCACGGCGCGGCGCGTCTCCGCGAGCGAGCCCTCGACGTCGGTGAGCGAGACCGCGGCGACGAAGCCGGCGAAACGTTCCGGGTGCTTGCGGCACAGCTCGGCCATGGCGTCGTTGCCGATGCGCGCAAGCTGCAGGCCGGGCGCGCCCTTGGCGAGATCCTCGATCGGCGGATTGGGTAGCGAGATGACTTGGCGATAGTCGCCGAACGCGTCCATCTCGCGGAAACGCAGGTCGAGGTCGAACAGCTTTTTGACGTTGCGCAGCCGCTGGCCGATATTGGTGAGGTTGGGCGCGACCGCAATCATCTCCTGGAGGAAGCGCTCGGGAAAAATATGACAATAGATGTCGATCAGCGGATACCCGGTCATGTCTTCCTCCCCATGTCTTCCTCCCCCATGTCTTCCTCGCCCATGTCTTCCTCTCTGAACGTTTTGTCTCAAGGCTGGTCAGCGCCGCCATCTTCCGATAGCGCATATCCCGGCGAAGTGGACGCCGGTTCGCCGACGAGGATATGCGCAAAGAATTCTGCGGCGTAAACCAGAAAGCACCATGCCGCACAAGCTCACCGGCGCGACGCGCATCCATCTGATCGTCGGCGATCCGATCGCGCAGACGAAGTCGCCGGAAGGATTGACGCGCGTCTTTGCCGAGCGCGGCGTCGACGCGGTATGCGTGCCGATGCAGGTCGCGGTCGCCGATATCGATGCGTTCATGATGGTCGCGAAGCGGGCGCGCAACGTCGACGGCATCGTCGCGACGGTGCCGCACAAGTTCGCGGCACTGCGCCATTGCGACGCGCTGAGCGAGCGCGCCCGCATGCTCGGCGCCGTCAACGCGATGCGGCGCGAGCCGGACGGCAGCTGGTCGGGCGACATGACCGACGGCGTGGCGCTCGTCGCGGCGCTGCACGCCGCGGGCTTCGAGCCGAGGGCGCGGCGGGCGTTGGTCGTCGGCGCGGGCGGCGCCGGCTCGGCCGTGGTATTGGCGCTTGCCGACGCCGGCGCCGAGGTTGCGGTCCACGACATCGACGTGGCGCGACGCGAGGCGCTGCGCGCGCGGCTCGCGTCGCGGACAATTGCGGTCGGCTCGGCCGACCCGGCCGGATTCGACCTCGTCGCCAACGCGACGCCGCTCGGCATGGCGGCAGGCGATCCGCTGCCCGTCGCGGTCGACCGGCTAGGCGCCGGCGCCATCGCGGCGGATCTGGTGACCAAGCCGGCGGTCACGCCGTTTCTCGACGCGGCGCGCCGGCGCGGCGCGCCGATCATCACCGGCGTCGACATGTTCGAGGCACAGGCCGGGATCCTGGCCGATTTCCTCCTCGCCGCCGCGGGCTGAGGCACGTCGGTTTTCCTGCTGAAAATCCAATCCTTTGATGACAGGCCCCGGCTCGGCGGAATAGTATCGGAAAGGTGACCCGGCCACGGTCACCGCATATTGGCGCGCGTCCTCGTCGGCGAACCATGGCCACTTCGCCGGGGCGGGCGCCGAGGGCAAAATCGTCCAACGGACAGGGGGACTTATGTTTCGTACCGTCATCACGGCTGCCGTCATGGTCGGTGCCCTGGCGCTCGCGCTGGCCGGCACCGCGCAGGCGCAGGAGCGCGTCCAGGCCGGATCGCTCACTTGCGACGTCTCGGCTGGAATCGGCCTGATCATCGGCTCGCAGCGCAATGTGAGCTGCACTTTCACCCCGTCGTCGCCCGGCCCGATCGAGTACTACACGGGCACGATCTCCAAGCTCGGCATCGATGTCGGCGTCACCACCGGGGGCGTGATGGTGTGGGCCGTGTGGGCGCCGACCAATCGCCCGGCCGGCGCACTTGCCGGAAGCTATGCGGGAGCCGCCGCGGAAGCCTCGGTGATCGCGGGCCTGGGCGCCAATGCCCTGATCGGCGGCAACAATCGCACCATCGCGCTGCAGCCGTTCTCGATCCAGGGGCAGGTCGGGCTCAACATCGCGGCCGGTGTCGCGGGGCTCGATCTCAGCTACGTGCGCTGACACGGGCGGTCGACCCAAGTGTTACCGCTCGGCCACACTCCGGGCGGATTATGGCTCCCTTGCCGGCCCTATGATGCCCGCACTTTGACCGTGCGGAGCTCATGTCCCTATGCTGAGCCAGAAAAGTTGGGTGGGGGCTTACAAGATGGACCGGCGCGCGCGGGTGCCGCGGTCGAGGACATTGCAGGGCCTCGTCGGCGGGTTCTGTGTTTTATCGGCCAGCCTCGCCCAGGCTGCCGATCTGCCGTTTGTCACCAAGGCGCCCCCGCTGGCCGCGCCGGCCTACCAGCCCGCCGTGGACGGCCTCAACTTCAAGGCGGATGGCTTTGGCGGAACGATCGCCAACCGCTCGGTCTACGGTTCGCAAGGCGCCGTCTCGATTCCCTTGGGCGGTCAGTTCGGCCTGCAGCTCGATGGTGCGCTCGGTGGATTTGACGACCGCTTCTTCGCTTCCGGCGCAGCACACGCGTTCTGGCGCGATCCCGCGCGCGGCCTCGCCGGCTTCTACACGTCGCACACCTATTGGGACCAGCTCGGCGGCGTCCATGTCGACCGCTATGCGGGCGAAGGCGCGCTCTATCTGGGCCGCTGGACGCTCGAGGGCATCGTCGGCGTCGAGGCCGGCAGCAACAAGAGCCAGGTCGTCGGCAGCCTCATCGACACGGTCGACGTGCGGACGCGGTTCTTCGACGCGGTCTCGGCCAACTACTACCTCACCGACAACCTGCGCGTCTCGATCGGCCATGCCTACACGGCCGGCCTCAATGCGCTCACCTTCGGCGGCGAGTGGGGTTTCCAGGTGAATCCACAGACCCTGGGTTCGCTGTTCGTCGAGGGGCGCGCTGGCGAGGGCGATTTCCACGGGATCTATGGCGGGCTGCGCTTGTACTTCGGCAATCACGACAAGTCGCTGATGCGCCGCAATCGCGAGGACGACCCGCCGTCGGATCAGAACCTCAATCTGTTCACGCTCGGCGGCGCGAGCGCCCAGCAGGGCGTGCCGCCGGCGCCGACACAGCAGACCACGTGTCCGCCGGGATTCACGAAGGTCGGGAATTCGTGCGTTCCGCTTTGAAGGTCGGTGCGCCATCTCGGCATCCGTTCACAACACGATGTCGAGAGACTTGGTTCCGACATTGCAATTTGGCCGCACCGCGGCCGACCGCCGCCGTATGCCGCCTCTTGCCAATACCCCTGATTGTTTGAAACGATGTGCGTCCGCCCCCGCTTTTTTTGGGAGGTAACGCAATGGCAAACAACGGCGGCAACGGCAGAGGGCCTCGGTGCATTGCGCTGGTCGGCCCGTTCCAGTCGGGCAAGACCACGTTGCTCGAGGCGATCCTCGCCCGCACCAACACCATCCAGCGCCAGGGCACGGTCGAGGCCGGCACCACGGTCGGCGACGCCAGCAAGGAGGCGCGCCATCACAAGATGAGCGTCGAGGTGACGGTCGCGACCGCGAGCTTCATGGGCGACGACTACACGTTCATCGATTGCCCGGGCTCGGTCGAGTTCGTGCACGAGATGCGCGCGGTGCTGCCCGCGATCGACGCCGCCGTCGTCGTGTGCGAGGCCGACGAGCGCAAGGTGTCGCAACTGCAGCTCATCCTGCGCGAGCTCGAGGAGCTCAAGATCCCGCGTTTTCTCTTCCTCAACAAGATCGACAAGGCCGACCAGCGGGTGCGCGAGACGCTCAAGCTGCTGCAGCCGGCCTCGCGCGTGCCGCTGCTGCTGCGCCAGATCCCCATTTGGAAGAACGACATCATCACCGGCTTCGTCGATTTGGCCCTCGAGCGCGCCTTCGTCTACAAGGAGCACGTCCCGTCCGAGGTGATCCCGCTCGAAGGCGATGACCTCTCGCGCGGGAAGGATGCGCGCTTTTCCATGCTGGAGACGCTCGCCGACCACGATGACGAGCTGATGGAGCAGCTCCTCGAGGACATCCCGCCGCCGCGCGACAAGGTGTTCGACGACCTCGCCAAGGAGCAGCGCGACGGGCTGATCTGCCCGGTGCTGATCGGCGTCGCCACCCGCACCAACGGCGTGCTGCGCCTGCTCAAGGCGCTGCGCCACGAATCGCGCGGCATCGACGCGACGGCGAAGCGCCTCGGCATCACCGGCAACGACCCGGTCGCCTATGTGCTCAAGACCTTCCACACCGCGCACGGCGGCAAGATGTCGGTCGCGCGCGTGCTGTCCGGCCAGATCGGCGACGGCACGACGCTGAGCTCGCCGACCGAGGAGGCCGGCCGCGTGTCCGGCGTGCTCAAGCTGGTCGGCCAGGTGACCGAGAAGCGCGGCGCGGCGTCGGCCGGCGAGACGGTCGCGCTCGGCAAGCTCGATCACGCCCGCACCGGCGACACGCTCTCCGCCGGAAAGCAGGTGCACAAGGCGGTTGCCCGGGTCGAGCCGTTCGCGCCGGTGCTCGCCATTGCGGTCTCGGCCAAGGACCGCAAGGACGACGTGAAGCTCGGCATGGCCTTCAACAAGCTGCACGACGAGGATCCATCGCTCGTCGTCCACCACAACCCCGAGACGCACGAGGTCGTCGTGTGGGGGCAGGGCGAGATGCACCTGCGCGTCGCAACCGAGCGGCTCGCCGACCGCTACGGCGTCAGCATCGAGCGGCGCACGCCCAGCGTCGGTTATCGCGAGACCATCCGCAAGCCGATCGCCGCGGTGCGCGGCCGGCACAAGAAGCAGTCGGGCGGCCACGGCCAGTTCGGCGACGTGGTGCTCGACATCAAGCCGCTGCCGCGCGGCTCGGGCTTCACGTTCGACGAGAAGATCGTCGGCGGCGCGGTGCCGCGCAACTACATCCCATCGGTCGAGGAGGGCGTGGTTGATGCGCTCAAGCACGGCCCCCTCGGCTTCCAGGTGGTGGATCTGGCGGTGTCGCTGGTCGACGGCTCCTATCACGCGGTCGACTCCTCCGACATGGCGTTCCGCATCGCCGGCCGCATCGGCATCAACGATGCGCTGCCGCAGTGCAATCCGGTGCTGCTCGAGCCGATCCACACGGTGGAGATCGTCTGCCCGACCGATGCCACCGCCAAGATCAATGCCATCCTGTCCGGCCGGCGCGGCCAGATCCTGAGCTTCGACACGCGCGAAGGCTGGTCCGGCTGGGACGTGGTGCGCGCGATGATGCCGGAGTCGGAGATCGGCGATCTCATCATCGAGGTGCGCTCGGCGACGGCGGGCGTCGGCAGCTTCACGTTCAAGTTCGACCACATGGCCGAATTGACCGGCAAGCCGGCCGATCAGATCGTCGCCGCGCGGCGCGCGGCGGCCGAGTGAGGCGGCGCGCCGCCGCAACCTTTCGTTAAGGTCGGGCGCGCCGCCCTCGCTGCGCTCCGCAGCCCAGAGCCGCGCGGAAGCGGAACCGGGTTTTTGCGCGCTTATGCGTCATTTCGGCCGGTTTTGCCGCGCCCCGCTAACCGAAAATACATCGACTTTGAAATAGATAGAGGGAAGCTGCGGGCCGGAGGGAGCGCCCGCTGGTGGCGATTGGACGAGATGGCGTCATGTTGAAGGCGTTGAAGGGGATCTTCGCCGGTGGGGACCGGCCACCCGCCGACGACGATGAACGCGACGCGTCCGGCAAGCCGAAGGTGACGCTGGCCAAGGCGCTCAAGCGCGGCTGGCTCGAAATCTGGTATCAGCCCAAGGTCAGCCTGCAGACCGGCAACTGGGTCGGCGCCGAAGGGCTCATTCGCGCGCGCCACCCGGAAGTCGGCGTGCTCGGCCCCGGCGCGTTCCTGCCGGGCGCGAGCGATGACGACATGCTGGAAATGACCGAGATGGTGATCGCGACCGCGCTGCGCGACTGGAACGACTGCGCGGCCCTCGGCATGCCGGCGCTCAATCTCGCCGTCAACGTGCCAGCCTCGGGCTTCGTCAAGCTGCCGATCGCGCAGTTGATCCGCGAGCAGCGGCCGAAATCGGAGCAGTGGCCGGGCCTCATCCTCGAGGTGACCGAGGACCAGATCGTCAACGACCTCGAGATGGCGAACGAGGTCGCCAACGAGTTGCGCGCCATGAACTGCAGCCTGGCGATCGACGACTTCGGCGCCGGCTACTCGTCGCTCGGGCGCCTGCGCCAGCTGCCCTTCAGCGAGCTCAAGATCGACCGCGCATACGTCACCGATTGCCACCTCGACAGGGTCAAGGCCGGGATGCTCGAGTCGATCATCGATGTGGCGCGCCGCTTCGGCTTGAAGACGGTCGCCGAGGGCATCGAGACGGCGCACGAGAGCCACAAGCTGCAGGGCCTCGGTGTCCCCGTCGGGCAGGGCTTCCTCTTCGCCAAGCCGATGGCGAAGGCCGATCTGCTCGCAAAAATCTCCACCACCACCGGCAAGCGGATCGTCGAGCAGCCGCGCCCGTGGTGGCAGTTCGGCGCCGCCAGCGCCTAGACCAAACCGTCATTGCGAGGCGTGCGTGCGCGCGCCTGGCAATGACGATGGCGACGCAAAAATACGCCGGGCGCGGGGCCCGGCGTCAGTTTTGTCGGCAGAGCCGACAGTCACCTTCCAGAGGGGAACAACTGCGGCGGTCGATCGCGACCTGGGAGGATGCAGCGATCAGATCATCCGCAGCACGAATCGAATATGTCGGGCTGCCATTTGAGTCGCAACGCAATGGCTCGCATGACAGCCATGTGACGGCGACAAGTCTTGCGGCGTGAAGCTTGCGCGCACCGAACGGCGAATAGGAAATAGCGAAAAGGACTCGGGCGCTCGATTCGCTGTTCGCCACTCGCTATTCGCACCCCCTCAGTAATTCCAGCGCTGCGCCTTGCTGACGAGAAAATCGCGAAACGCCTGCACGCGCGCGACCGATTTGAGCTCCTCCGGATAGACGAAGAACGCGTCGATCGTGATCGGATCGGCCTCGGCGAACAGCTGCACGAGGCCGCCGTTCTCCTCCACGAGGTAATCCGGCAACATCGCGATACCGAGCCCGCGCTGGGACGCGCGCAGGATGCCGAGCACGTTGTTGATGGTGAGATGCGGCGTGCGCGGACCCTTGCCGTCGCGCCCGACCTCGACCAGCCAACGCGTCGGCTGCAGGTAGGCGGGAATCTGCCCACCGAGGAGCAGCACGCGGTGCGAATCGAGATCCTCGATCGTGCGCGGCGTGCCGAAACGCTTGAGGTACTCGGGCGAGGCGTAGGCGTGGAAGCGCACCGAGAAGAGCTTGCGCTGGATCAGGTCCGGCTGGGTCGGCTGGCGCAGCCGGATCGCCACGTCCGCCTCGCGCATGGCGAGATCGAGCTCCTCGTCGGTGGTGATGAGCTGGATGCGGATGTCGGGAAAGAGATCGACGAACTCGCCGAGCCGCGGGGTGAGCCAGTGCACGCCGATGCCGACCGTGGTGGTGACCTTGAGGTCGCCGTGCGGGCGCTCGCGCGAGTCGGTGAGCTTGGCGCGCGCCGCCTCGAGCTTCATGAACACCTCATGGGCGGTGCGATAGAGGAGCTCGCCCTGCTCGGTGAGGATCAGCCCGCGCGCGTGGCGGTGAAACAGCGCGACCGACAGCTCCTGCTCGAGCGCGCTCACCTGGCGCGACACGGCCGATTGCGACAGCCCGAGCTGCTCACCCGCATGCGTGAAACTGCCCGCCTCGGCGGCGGCGTGAAAGACCTTCAGCTTGTCCCAGTCCATGATGCAGAAACCTTAAAGCCCACCCACGCCAGCCGACCGTCTGAGCATGATCTCTTCCGAAAACCGGCGGCGACTTTTCGGGATCATGCTGAGATGCCGCTCACTCCGCGGCCGCGCGCCGCTCGGTCTCGCCATGTGCGGCGAGGAATCGTTCCGCCTCGAGCGCCGCCATGCAGCCCATGCCGGCCGCGGTCACGGCCTGCCGGTAGACGTCGTCGGTCACGTCGCCCGCCGCAAAGACGCCGGCGATCGAGGTCGCGGTGGAGAACGGCGCGGTCTTGACGTAGCCGGAGGGCTTGAGCTCGAGCTTGTCGGCGACCAGCTCGGTCGCCGGCGAATGGCCGATGGCGATGAACACGCCGTCGGCCTGATGCTCGGTCACGGCGCCGGTCTCGACGTTGCGGAGCGCGACGCTCTTCACCTTGAGCGGATTCTCATCCCCGCGCACGTCGTGCAGCACCGAATTCCAGGCGACCGCGATCTTCGGGTTCTTGAACAGGCGATCCTGGAGAATTTTCTCGGCGCGAAAGTGGTCGCGCCGGTGCACGACCGTCACGTGGGCGGCGAAATTGGTGAGAAACAGGGCCTCCTCGACGGCCGTATTGCCGCCGCCGATCACGAACACGTTCTTGCCGCGGTAGAAGAAGCCGTCGCAGGTCGCGCAGGCGGAGACCCCGTAACCCTTGAACTTCTGCTCCGACGGCAAGTCGAGCCAGCGCGCCTGGGCGCCGGTTGCCAGAACCAGGCTATCGGCGAGGTAGACCTCGCCGGAGTCGCAGGTGAGGCGGAACGGACGGTTGTCCAGATCGAGCGCATTGACGTGGTCGGTGACGATGCGGGTGCCGACATGCTCGGCCTGCCGCTGCATCTGTTCCATGAGCCAGGGGCCCTGGATGACGTCGGCAAAGCCCGGGTAGTTCTCCACGTCGGTCGTGATGGTGAGCTGCCCGCCCGGCTGGACGCCCTGAATCAGGATCGGCTCGAGCATCGCGCGGGCCGCATAGATCGCGGCCGTATATCCGGCCGGCCCCGAGCCGATGATGACGACCTTGGCGTGGGTAGTCTTGGGCATTGCGGGGTCCTGAGCGGGAAAGAGGCCACAAAGCGCCGGTACCAGGCTGGTGCGGGCTTGCGGCTGCAATGTAAGCGTTTCGCCAAGCTATGCAAGATACGCAACCCTGGGCGTGCACAGTTTGCGCCGGGAAGTGGCAATTTCGACGAATTTCACGCCCGTGCACGCGCAATAATCTTTCGCAGCGGTAGCGTTCGGGGTAGATAGCGGCCCGCCGATCAACCTGCGGAGAGCCTTCGTGTCCGCCCGCCTCGACGATATCGACCGCCACATCCTGCGCGAGCTGCAGGACAATGGCCGAATCACCAATGTGGAACTCGCCCGGCGGGTCGGCATCTCGGCGCCGCCCTGCCTGCGCAGGGTGCGGGCGCTTGAGGAGGCCGGCTATATCAAGGGCTATCGCGCGCTGCTCGACGAGAAGCTGCTCGGCTACGAGGTGACGGTGTTTGCCATGGTGCACCTGTCGAGCCAGGCGGAAGCGGACCTCATCGAGTTCGAGAAGTTCGTCCGGTCGCAGCCCCTGGTGCGCGAGTGCTGGATGCTGTCCGGCGAGATCGACTTCATGCTCAAATGCGTGGCGCCCGACCTCAAGACCTTCCAGACCTTCGTCACCGAGCTCACCGCGGCCCCGCACGTGCGCAACGTGAAGACATCATTGACGCTGCGCAACTCGAAGGACGCGGCGGTTGTGCCGATGGAGGGGAGTGAGTAGTCCCGGGCCATCCAACACTTCTTGCTTGCGGCTGAAGACGTGCATGCCCGGGACAAGCCAGGACAAGCCCGGGCATGACGTAAGAGGTGATCTGCGAGTCGGACTTTTAACTTACCGCCACTCGACCTTCATGACCTCGTAGGCCTTGGCGCCGCCCGGCGTCACCACCTCGACCTGGGCGCCTTTTTTCTTGCCGAGCAGCGCGCGGGCGAGCGGCGAGGTGATCGAGATGCGGCCCTTCTTGGCGTCGGCTTCGGGCTCGCCCACGATCTGCCAGACCGATTTCTTCTCGGTGTCCTCGTCGACCAGCGTCACGGTGGCGCCGAACTTGACGGTGTCGCCGGAGAGCTTCGAAACGTCGATCACCTCGGCGCGCGCGAGCTTGTCCTCGAGCTCGGCGATGCGGCCCTCGTTGAGCGACTGCTGCTCCTTGGCGGCGTGATACTCGGCATTCTCCGACAAGTCGCCGTGCGACCGGGCGTCGGTGATCTGCTGGATGATGCGAGGCCGTTCCACCGCCTGGCAGTGCTTCAGCTCCTGCTCGAGCACGGCGTAGCCCGCCGCTGTCATTGGTATCTTGTCCATCGCTCCTAAATCCTCCGCAGAGAATAAAGTTCCGATCGCGAATCGGTTTCACGACTCGCGATCGCACGTCTCTCTGCCACTCCAACTCCTGCCGTCACCTTCGCGCCGGGCGGCGATCAGGCTCGTCCCGCGAAATAGCTCTGCAGCGCACGCACCTCGAGATCCCCCCCGAGATAGGCTTTGATGCCCTGCGCGGCCGCTACGGCCCCTGAAAGTGTGGTGTAGTAGGGGACTTTATGCAAGAGGGCGGCGCGGCGGAGGGAGCGACTATCTGCCAGGGCGGTGGCCCCCTCGGTGGTATTGAAGACCAGCTGGATATCACCGTTCTTGATGGCGTCGACCACGTGCGGCCGGCCCTCCGCCACCTTGTTGATCTTGTGGGCCGGGACCCCATTCTCGGCGAGGTAGCGCAGGGTCCCGGACGTCGCGACGACTTTGAACCCGAGCTCGGTCAGCAGCCGGGCGGCGGGTACGATCCGGGCCTTGTCGGCGTCCTTGACCGAGATGAACACCGTGCCGGCGCGCGGCAGGCGCGAGCCGCCGCCGATCTGGCTCTTGGCGAACGCGATCTCGAAGGAGCGGTCGAGGCCGATGACCTCGCCGGTCGAGCGCATTTCCGGCCCGAGCACCGTGTCGACGCCGGGAAAGCGCGCGAATGGAAAAACCGCCTCCTTGACCCCCACGTGACGCAGCGCCGGCGGCTTGAGGCCGAAGCTCGCGAGCGGCTCGCCGGCCATCACCCGCGCCGCGATCTTCGCCACCGGAATGCCGATCACCTTGGCGACGAACGGCACCGTGCGCGACGCGCGCGGGTTCACCTCAAGCACGTAGATGTCGCCGTCCTTGATGGCGTATTGCACGTTCATCAGCCCGCCGACCTTGAGCGCGAGCGCGAGCGCGCGGGTCTGCCGCTCGAGCTCCGCGATGGTCTGCGGGGTGAGCGAATGCGGCGGCAGCGCGCAGGCCGAGTCGCCCGAATGGATGCCGGCCTCCTCGATGTGCTCCATGATGCCGGCGACGAAAGTATCCTTGCCGTCGGCGAGGCAGTCGACGTCGATCTCGGTTGCGTCCGAAAGATAGCGGTCGATCAGCAGCGGCCGCCTCTCCGAGACGGCGAGCTCGGACGGCCGGTCGAGGTCGGCGGCGAGGCGCGCCACGTAGCGGTCGAGCTGCGCCGAGTCGTGCACGATCTCCATCGCGCGCCCGCCCAGCACATAGGACGGCCGGATCACAATGGGGTATCCGATCCCTTCCGCGATGGCGCGCGCCTTTTCGGGGCTCGTCGCAATGCCGCTCTTCGGCTGGCGCAGGCCGAGCTTGTCGAGCAATCCCTTGAACCGGTCGCGGTCCTCGGCGAGGTCGATCGCGTCGGGCGAGGTGCCGAGGATCGGCACCTGGGCGGCCTCGAGCGGACCCGCGAGCTTGAGCGGCGTCTGCCCGCCGAACTGCACGATCACGCCGTGCAGCGTGCCGTTGCGGCGCTCGGTGTCGACGATCTCCAGCACGTCCTCGGCGGTGAGCGGCTCGAAATAGAGCCGGTCCGAGGTGTCATAGTCGGTCGACACGGTCTCCGGGTTGCAGTTGACCATGATGGTCTCGAACCCCGCCTCGTCGAGCGCGAAAGCGGCGTGGCAGCAGCAGTAGTCGAACTCGATGCCCTGGCCGATGCGGTTCGGCCCGCCGCCGAGGATGATCACCTTCTTGGCGTCCGACGGTGCCGCCTCGTCGCTCGGCGGCCCCGCGAACGGCGGCTCGTAGGTGGAGTACATGTAGGCGGTGGGCGAGGCGAACTCGGCCGCACAGGTGTCGATGCGCTTGAACACCGGCCGCACGCCGAGCGCGTGTCGCCGCCGCGTCACCTCGTCGGCCGTAAGGCTCGTGAGCTTGGCGAGCCGAGCATCGGAGAAACCCATGCCCTTGAGCCGGCGCAGCGCGCCCGGCGTCGTCGGCAAGCCCTTCTTTCGGATCTCAGTCTCGGTGTCGACGATGCCGCGGATCTGCGCCAGGAACCAGGGATCGATCCGGCAGCTCGCGTGGATCTGCTCGTCGCTCATGCCGAGCCGCATCGCCTGCGCGACCTTGAGGATCCCGTCGGGCGTCGAGCGGCCGAGCGCGGCGCGCACCGCGTTCTTGTCGTCGCCCATGCCGACGCCTTCGATCGCGATCTCGTCGAGGCCGGTGAGGCCGGTCTCGAGCGAGCGTAACGCCTTCTGCAGCGATTCCTGGAACGTGCGGCCGATCGCCATCACCTCGCCGACCGACTTCATGGAGGTTGTGAGCACCGGCTCGGCGCCGGGGAATTTCTCGAACGCGAAGCGCGGGATCTTGGTGACCACGTAGTCGATGGTCGGCTCGAACGAGGCGGGCGTCGCGCCGCCGGTGATGTCGTTCGCGATCTCGTCCAGCGTGTAGCCGACCGCGAGCTTCGCGGCGACCTTGGCGATTGGAAAACCGGTCGCCTTCGAGGCGAGCGCGGAGGAGCGCGATACGCGCGGATTCATCTCGATGATGACGAGCCGCCCATCCTCCGGGTTGACCGCGAACTGCACGTTCGAGCCGCCGGTCTCCACCCCGATCTCGCGCAGCACCGCGATCGAAGCGTCGCGCATGATCTGGTATTCCTTGTCGGTGAGCGTGAGCGCCGGTGCGATCGTGATCGAGTCGCCGGTGTGCACGCCCATCGGATCGAGGTTCTCGATCGAGCAGATGATGATGCAGTTGTCGCGTTTGTCGCGCACCACCTCCATCTCGAATTCCTTCCACCCGAGCACGCTTTCTTCGATCAGCACCTCGGTGGTGGGGGAGGCGTCGAGCCCGCGCTCGACGATCTCGAGAAACTCCGCCTTGTTGAACGCAACCCCGCCGCCGGTGCCCGCGAGGGTGAAGGACGGGCGGATGATCGCCGGCAGGCCGATCTCGGCGAGCGCTTCCAGCGCCTCGATCAGCCCCTTCTCGACATAGCGCCGCTTGCGGTCGGCCTCGCCGGCCGCCCAGCTGCGCTCGAACGCGTCGAGCGCGTGCCGCTCGGCGTCGGGCGCGAGCTGCTGCGCCCTGATGCGCAGGATCTCGGCGGCGTGATGCTCGCGATCGGCCTTCTTGAGGTCGGAGGCGTTGGCGAGCGAGGAGCGCGGCGTCTCCAGCCCGATCTTGCGCATCGCCTCGCGAAACAGCTCGCGGTCCTCCGCCTTGTCGATCGCCTCGGCGGTCGCGCCGATCATCTTCACATTGAAGCGGTCGAGCACACCCATCCTTTTTAGCGACAGCGCGCAGTTGAGCGCCGTCTGCCCGCCCATGGTCGGCAACAGCGCGTCCGGCCGCTCCCGCTCGATGATCTTCGCCACGATCTCCGGCGTGATCGGCTCGACATAGGTCGCGTCCGCCATGTCGGGATCGGTCATGATGGTCGCCGGATTGGAATTGACCAGGATGATGCGATAGCCCTCGTCTTTCAGCGCCTTGCAGGCCTGGGTACCCGAATAGTCGAACTCGCAGGCCTGACCGATGACGATCGGGCCGGCGCCGATGATCAGGATCGAGGATATGTCGGTTCGTTTCGGCATCCCGTGACCGCTAACTCGTTGATTGCGGGCATAAAAAAAGGCGTCGTGGACGCGCCGCCTGGTCGCCACGCGGGGAGGCTTCGGGCGCGGCCGGGTCCCCTTAGCCGAGAATCGGCGGGGATGGAAGGGCGCGACGATTGGGTGACGGTCGTTCCACAGATAGGTGGCGGCGCGGGAAAATGGAACAGGGAGGCTCGCAGCGTCCGCCTTCGCCCCGTGGGCTTCGGCGCGACAATTTTCGCGACGAACGTCCGCGAAAATTGGAGGCCCGACCTGGATTCGAACCAGGCTTTGAGGCCTTGCACAGCCTCTGCGTCGCCGCTCCGCCACCGGGCCGACGCGTTCATAGCACCCGCACAATTGCCGGGTGCTTAGCAGCGCTGGTAAAAATCCATCAATGGTAACAACATCTTATACTACTCCTAGTTCCAGGCCGCGGAACCCGCCGGCAATGCCAGGAAGGTCATCCGCGAGGAGTTATGGCCTATGTTTTGCCCCGCCCGGCGGGCCGTGAAGCCGGCGGCGGCGAGTTTCTCGATCAGTGCCGGCTCATCATACCGAGTGAGGCCGAGCGACGAGCGCAGTTGCCGGTAAGACGACAGCGTGGTGCGGGCAAGTCCGCCGATCGCGGCGAAAAAGAAGCCCTCGCGGGCGCCGAAGCGCAGCAGCGCCGTTGCGTCATGCAGCGCCGACGTCCGGGATGGGATCACGTCGCCGAGCACGAACAGTCCGTCCGGCCGCAACAGCCGGCGCAGCCGCGCGAGCGTCGCGTCGAGTTCCTTCGGGGTCAGATACTGCGCGACCGAATGCATGATCACGAGATCGATCGAGTGGTCGGGCAGGGAAGCGAGTCGCTCGGGCCCGCTCGGCTCGATCTTCGCGTTCTCGCCGAAGCGCGCCGACAGCCGTGCACGCACCCCGCGCGCGGGCTCGATCAGAATCAGCCGGCCGGCTTTCTCGGCGACGATGTCGGCATGCAGCGCCTCGCCGCAGCCGTAATCGAGCACGGCCGCGCCCGGGCGCACATATCGGCTCAGGTCCTCGGCGAGGCGACGGAAGTGCACGTCGCGGTGGTGCGCATTGACATAGATCGAGTGCGCCGAGTCGTAGAAGTCGATCCAGCCGTCCATGATGGTACTGAGTACGTCCCCGTCAGGTGAGAAGGTTCATACAGGCGAATACGGGCGAATGGCGAATAGTGAGTAGCGAACAGGTCTCCTGCAACTCGCCATTCGCTATTCGCCACTCGCGATGTCGCGCTAGCCGCGCCAGAGCTTCGTGAGCGGCCCGGCGGCGCCGAAGACCGGATCGGTGAGCGGCAGCGGCACCTCGGCGATCGCCCCGATCGCGCGGGCATGATCGGCCTTGCTGCCGCGGCAGAGGTCGTATTTTCCGCTCGGCGGATAGGCGCCGATCACGACGAGATCCGGGCTCGACCACAGGCCCTGATGGCCGGTGCCGGCCGGCAGCACGCAGACGTCTCCTGCGGCGATCTCGATCTCGCGCCCGTGATTGCCGCCGAAGCGCACCCTGGCACGACCGCGGGCGAGGCCCATCGCCTCGTGAATCATCGAGTGGTAGTGCACGTAGGGATAGACGCCGTTACGCCACATCTCGCCCCAGCGGTTGGCCGCGAACGTGCGCTCGACCAGCTCCTCCGGATCGGGGCTGCCTTTGAGATCGATGGCGCCGCGATAGATCAGAAACGGCAGCTTCGGATTGTTGGGAACCGAGCCGTCGTCGACGAACGAGAAGGTCTCTGGCGCGGTCGGGGGCGGGGGTGACATCGACGGGGCCTTGCGTCGCTCAGGCCGCCGCAAGCGGCGGCGAAACGTGACGGTTACGCTTCTATTCGGGCACTTTTAATGCGGTCTTAAGACGGCTCGCGTCATGCCGCCTTGCGCGATCGCATCAGCTCGACGAACCGCGTGAACAGATAGTGACTGTCGCGCGGCCCCGGCGAGGCTTCCGGGTGATACTGGACCGAGAACACCGGCTTGTCCTTGAGCGCGATGCCGCAGTTCGAGCCGTCGAACAGCGAGACGTGCGTCTCCTCGACGTTGCCGGGCAGCGAGGCGCGGTCGACCGCGAAGCCGTGGTTCATCGACGTGATCTCGACCTTGCCGGTGGTGAGGTCCTTCACGGGATGGTTGGCGCCGTGATGGCCCTGATGCATCTTCATCGTCTTGCCGCCGAGCGCGATGCCGAGCATCTGGTGGCCAAGGCAGATGCCGAAGGTCGGCACGTTGCGCGCGATCAGCTCGCGGATCACCGGCACCGCGTATTCGCCGGTCGCCGCCGGATCGCCCGGGCCGTTGGAGAGGAAGACCCCGTCGGGCTTGAGTGCCAGGATGTCCTCGGCCGCCGTGGTCGCCGGCACGACCGTCACCTTGGCACCGGCGGCCGAAAGTTGGCGCAGGATGTTGCGCTTGATGCCATAGTCGATCGCGACGACGTTGAACTGCGGGGCCGTGTTGCGGCCGTAGCCTTTGCCCCATTCCCACGGCGTCTCGTCCCAGTCGAAGCGCTGGCCGCTCGTCACCATCGGCACGAGGTCCATGCCGACGAGGCCGGGCCACTCGCGCGCCTCTTGTCTCAGCGCCGCGAGATCGAAGACGCCGTCGGCCGCGTGCGCGATCACGGCGTTGGGCATGCCCTTGGTGCGGATCAGGCTCGTCAGGGCGCGCGTGTCGATGCCGCTCAAGCCGACGACGCCGCGCGCCTTGAGCCACTGGTCGAGATGGCGCGTCGCGCGATAGTTCGATTGGTTGGTGATCGCCGAGTGCAGGATCACGCCGCGGGCGCCCGGCGTCGCCGCCATGTTGACGGTCTCGATGTCTTCCTCGTTGGTGCCGACATTGCCGATGTGCGGGAACGTGAAGGTGATGATCTGTCCCGCATAGGACGGATCGGTGAGGATCTCCTCGTAGCCCGTCATCGCGGTGTTGAAGCACACCTCGCCGACCGCATGGCCGATCGCGCCGAACCCGGTTCCCTCCAGCACGGTGCCGTCGGCGAGAACCAGGAGGGCGGTCGGCTTGGGCTCACTCCAGCCCGATTCCGCCGCCGGGACGGCAGCTTGTGTGTCGTTCATCGCTGGCCTACATGTTTGCCGCCGTCTTCCATATGGGGCGACTCAACGGTGCGCCAAGGGCGACGGTTGGCGAAGGGCATAGCGATGTTGCGGGACGAGATCAACAACGCCTTGAAGGAGGCCATGAAGGCCAAGGACGAGCGCGCCGTCTCAACTCTGCGCATGGTCAATGCCACGCTCAAGAACGCGGACATCGAGGCGCGCGGCGCGAGCAAGCCGGCGCTCGGCGACGGCGACGTGCTGTCGATCCTGCAGAAGATGATCAAGCAGCGACAAGAATCCGTCGAGCTCTACCGGAAGGGTGGCCGCGACGACCTGGTGAAGCAGGAACAGCAGGAGATCGACATTATCTCCCGCTATCTGCCCAAGCAGATGTCCGACGACGAGCTCAAGGCGGCGATCGCCGCCGTCGTGAAGGACACCGGCGCCTCCAGCATCAAGGACATGGGCCGGGTGATGGCTGCGCTAAAAGAGCGCTACGCCGGCAAGATGGATTTCGCCAAGGCAGGCGGGCTGGTAAAAAGTCAGCTCGGCGCGTGAAGCCGCTGCCTCTCAGCCGTCATGGCCGGGCTTGTCCCGGCCATCCACGTCTTTGTCGATAGGGCGGAGACGTGGATGCCGGCACGAGGCCGGGTATGACGGTTCAATGCGGCTCGACGCGAAGAAACAAGCTTTGGGGGAGACGTCTCGTGGGTTCTGTGCTCAAGCGATCCTTGCTGGCTGCCTGCGTAGCCGTCGGCTGCGGAACACTCACGGCCGCCGCCGCCGATTATCCGACGCGGCCGATCCGCGTGATCACCAACACCAGCGCCGGCGGATTGAGCGACATCTTCGCCCGCGCGGCCGGGCAGCAGCTGCAGAAGGACTGGGGCCAGCCGCTGATCGTCGACAACCGGCCGGGCGGCTCGCAGAACGTCGGCGCCAATGCGTGCGCGCAGGCCGCGAACGACGGCTACACCATCTGCATCCTCAACGCCGACGCGACCATCTCCAACGAGTTCTTGTTCAAGCACCTGCCGTTCAATCCGGAGCGGGACTTCGTTCCCGTTACCAACCTGTTTCACCTGCTGCAGACCCTGGTGATCAACTCATCGCTCGCGGCGAAGACGGTCGATGAGCTCATCGCCGCCTCGAAGGCCAAGCCCGGCACGCTCAGCTACCTGACGGCTTCGCCCGCGCTCGCGCTCTATATGGAGCGGCTCAAGACCGACAAGGGCGCCGATTGGGTCCGCGTGCCGTTCCGCGGCGGCGGCGATGCCGTCAACGCGATCATGAACGGCTCGACGCCGATCGGCCTCATCGGCATCGGCAACGTGCTCGGGCATCTGACGGCCGGCGACATGACGGCGCTGGTCATGCTCAACAACATCCACTTCCCGCAATATCCGAACATCCCAACGCTCGAGGAGACCGGCTATCACGGTCCTGCCTCGCAGAGCTGGTACGGCCTGTTCGTCCCCGCCGGCACGCCGAAGCCGATCGTCGACAAGCTCGCCGCCGAGTTCGCCAAGATCGTCGACGAACCCGGCTTCCGCGACAAGACGCTGCTCGCCCGCGGCCTCGTGCCGGCGATCAACACGCCGGCGGAATTCGCCGCCGAGATCGACAAGGAGCGGGTGGTCGCGAAGCAGGTGGTGAAAGACGCTGGGCTCGAGCCGCAGTAAGGTGAGCGCGGTCCCGGCGCTCCTTCCCCTTGGCGTCCCTTCAGGGGGAGAGGGGGCGCAACCGCCGTGGTCGTGTCGCGGAGATCGCATGCTCCCTCGCCGTCGCTTGCTCACCGAACTGCTCGCCGCAGCCGCCTCCATCGCTGCGACGCGCGTCTTCGCCCAGTCCAAGCGCACGCTGCGCCTCATCGTCGGGTTCCCGGCGGGCGGCGGCACCGACATCATTGCGCGCATCCTCGCCGAGCGCATGCAGGTGCCGTTCGCCTCCGCGATCATCGTCGAGAACAAGCCGGGCGCCGCAGCGCGCGCCTCGGTCGACTACGTCAAGAATGCCGAGCCCGACGGCAGCACGCTGCTGTTCACGCCGGACTTTCCCATCACCTTGTATCCGCACAGCTTCCGCAAGCTGAGCTACGATCCGCTGCGCGATCTCGTGCCGGTCGCGCCGGCGGCGAAGTCGATGCTCACGTATAATGTGGGCCCGATGGTCCCGGCGAGCGTCAGGTCGCTCGCGGACTTCGTCGCCTGGGCGAAGGCCAATCCGGCCAATGCCAATTACGCCACCACCGCGGCGGGCGGCACGCCGCACTTCGTCGGCGTGATGCTGGCGAACGCCGCCGGCATCGCAATGACGCCGGTGCACTATCGCGGCGGGGCGCCGGCGCTACAGGATCTGATCGGCGGCCACGTGCCGGCGAGCATCAACCCGATCAGCGAGACGCTGACCCAGGCGAGCTCCGGCAACATCCGCATCCTCGCGGTGACCGGCGCGCGCCGCTCCGCGTTCCTGCCCGACGTTCCGACCATGCGCGAGCAGGGCTTCGACGTGGTGGTCGAGTCCTGGCTCGGCGCGTTCGCGCCCGCGAAGACGGCGCCCGAGACCGTGCGGATGCTCGGTGCCGCGATCAATGCGGCGACGCGGTCGCCCGAATTCGCCAAGAGCCTCGCCAAATTCGGCAACGAGCCCGACGTCGAGACGCCCGATGCGTTCGCCGCCACGGTGCGCGCGGATTACGCGCGGTGGGCACCGGTCGTCAAAGCATCGGGGTTCGTGGCGGAAGATTAGATTTCCCGGGCTGCGATCCCTCTCCCCGAAGAGGAGACGGCAGGTTACTTCACCGCCAGCAGCTCGACGTCGAAGATCAGCGTCGCGTTCGGCGGGATGACGCCGCCGGCGCCGCGCGCGCCGTAGCCGAGCTGCGGGGGGATGATCAGGGTGCGCTTGCCACCCACCTTCATGGTGGCGACGCCCTCGTCCCAGCCGGCGATCACGTTGCCCTGCCCGATGGCGAACTCGAACGGCTCCTGGCGATCGACCGAGCTGTCGAACTTCTTGCCCTTATGATCCTTCGCGCTCTCGTCATAGAGCCAGCCGGTGTAGTGCATCACGCAGGTCTGGCCGGTTCGCGGCGTCGCCCCGTTGCCGATCTTGGTGTCGATGATCCTGAGGCCCGATGCGGTGGTCATGGTTCTCCCGGGGTTCTGTGCGCTGGCGCGGGTGGCGCTCGTGGTGAGAAGGCCGGCCGCGAACGCGGCGCAGAGCGCCGGCAGTGCGGCGCGTCGAGACATTCGCATTCGGATGCTCCCTGCGGATGGAAAGGACGGCTGGTGTAGCGTACCGAACAGCCTGCGCCCACCCCGTCGCGTTCAATTCGTTCATCCCCGTCCGTCGCCGGGACTTGTCTTGCCCTCGCCCCGCTTGATAAGCCGCCGCTCCTGCGCGTTGAGGGGTCCGCGCCACGACTGGCGGATGTGGCTCAGCCACTTGTCGAGCTCGGCGAAGCCGTCGGGATCGAGCTCGTAGATGCGCCGTTGCGCGTCCGCGCGCACGCGCACGAGCCCGGCCTCGCGCAGCGCGCGGAGGTGTTGCGAGATGGCAGGCGCCGTGAGCGCGAAGCGGTCGGCGATCTCGCCGGCGGAAAGCTCGCGCTGGGCGAGCATCTCGACGATGCGGCGACGGGTGGGATCGGCAAGCGCGGCGAGGGAGTCCATCCGCGAGATCATAAAGCCGCCACTTAATTAAGTAAATAATGAAACACGACCGAGTGCCCTGCCATAAGGGTAGGAAGGACGCTGCACCGCCTGTGGATAACCGGGACAACCTGGGTGGTCCGCGTGAGGGCACGTGGTGCGCTCACTCAATCTGCTCTCTTGGCGTTATCCCTTGACGGCTCGACCGCGCTAACCTGAGACGATCAGCGAATCACGCAAGTCGGTGTCCATGCGCTTTCCGCCGCAATTTCTCGATGAGCTGCGCGCCCGGCTTCCGGTCTCGGACGTCGTGGGCCGGCGGGTGAAGCTCAAGAAGTCGGGTCGCGAGTGGAAGGGGCTCTCGCCCTTCAACAAGGAGCGCACGCCTTCCTTCTACGTCAACGACCAGAAGGCCTTCTATCACGACTTCTCGTCCGGCAAGCACGGCGACATCTTCGGCTTCGTGATGGACACCGAAGGCGTGACCTTCCCGGAGGCGGTCGAGCGGCTCGCCGCCATGGCGGGCTTGAGCGTTCCGAAGATGAGCGAAGAGGCGGAGGCGCAGGAGCATCGCCGCCGCACGCTGCACGACATCATCGAGCTCGCGGCGAAATTCTTCGAGGCGACGCTCGCGTCGCGCGCCGGCGCCAAGGCGCGCGGATATCTGGCGGATCGCGGCCTCGATCCCGCGACCCAGCTCAAGTTCCGCATCGGCTACGCGCCGGCCGAGCGCTTCGCGCTCAAGGAGCACCTCGGCAGTCACAACGTCTCGCCCGAGGACATGATCGAGGCGGGGCTCTTGGTCGCGGGCGACGACATACCGCTGCCCTATGACCGCTTTCGCGACCGCGTGATGTTTCCGATCAGCGACCTCTCGGGTCGCATCATCGCATTCGGCGGCCGCGCGCTCGACAAGGATGCGCCGGCCAAATACCTCAACTCGCCGGAGACGCCGCTCTTCCACAAGGGGTCGACGCTCTACAACGGCGCCGCCGCCCGTGCCGCCGCCCATCAGGGCGCGCCGGTGGTCGCGGTCGAAGGCTACGTCGACGTGATCGCCATGGTGACGGCTGGCTTTCCCGCAACCGTCGCCCCACTCGGCACCGCGCTCACCGAGGACCAGCTCGGCCTGCTGTGGAAGATGGCCGACGAGCCGATCCTCTGTTTCGACGGCGACGGCGCGGGCCAGCGCGCGGCCTTCCGCGCGGTCGATCTCGCGCTGCCGCGGCTCAAGCCGGGCAAGAGCCTGCTGTTCGCGAGCCTGCCTGATGGCCAGGATCCGGATGATCTCGTGCGCTCGGGCGGCAAAGGCGCAGTCGCCGACGTGCTCGCCGGCGCGCGCCCGCTCGCCGAGATGCTGTGGATGCGCGAGACCGCAGCCGGCCGCTTCGACACGCCCGAGCGGCGCGCCGGCCTCGAAGCCCGCATCAACGCCGTGACCGGCGCGATCGACCACGAGGCCGTGCGCAAATACTATCGCCAGGATCTGGAGACGCGGCTGCGCAACCTGTTCGCGCCACCGCCGCGCCCCGGCAAGCCGGGTGCTGCCGGCCGCTTCACGGGCCGCGATCGTTTCGTCGGTCGCGACCGCTTCGCCGGCAAGCGCGGGCGCCCGACGGAAAATGACGTCCTGAACGTCGCGCCCCTGAGCCCGCGGCTGGCGTCATCCTCGATCGTGCGCGGCGCGCGCACGGCCTTGCCGGCGCGCGAGGCGCTGATCCTGCTCGCGCTGGTCAATCATCCCTGGCTGCTCGATACCCACGCCGAGGAGGTTGCGGAACTCGAGTTCCACAATCCCGACGCCGGTTTGCTGCGCCGCGCCATTCTCGATGCCGCCTCCGTGCAGGCCGGTGCCGCGCCGGCGGAGGACATGCGCGCTTTGATCGCCGGCGAACATGGGGCCCTTCTCGCGCGTATCGAGCGGGCGTTGACCCATGAGGCCGACTGGCCGGCGCGCGCCGGCGCTGCGCCCGACGATGTGCGCCAATGGTGGACCCATGTCGTCACCTTGCATCGCAAGACCCGCTCGCTAAACAGGGAGCTCAAGGACGCCGAGCGGGCGCTGGGCGATGACCCGAGCGAGCAGAATTTCGCGTGGCTGCGCGACGTGCAGGGCCGCCTTTCGGCAATCGACGGAACGGAGGCCTCGATCGAAGGGTTTGGCGTTCTGTCCGGGCGGCCGCTCCGCAACCTTTGAGAGGCGGTCGTAGCGATATGGAACGGCAAGAGAATTTTGCAAAACCTGGGAATTTTGCGGTTCTCGGATTGGCGGGGCGTGCCGTGCCCACGCGGGCGGGGCAAGGTCCTGGATTTGGTCCTGGAGTTGGTCCTGTAGTTGGCCCCCGAGGGCGGGATGACCGGGGTTAACGCGCGTTTCAGCGCCGTCGCCGAGAATCTTCTGCTGATTCGGGCGACGGCACGGGTGTCCGGGTTTCGCGAGGTGGCGCGCATTGCTATGTGCGCGCCTCGGCGGATGTGACTGGCGGGAGTGAGGAGACGCTCGATGGCAACAAAGCCCAAAGCGGCCCAGAAAGAAAAGAAGGACGAGGCGCCCGAGAAGGAGACGCCGGAGGCCACCACCGACGCGCCCCTGCCGCTGCTCGACCTCTCGGACGCCGCCGTCAAGAAGATGATCAAGCTCGCCAAGAAGCGCGGCTGGGTCACCTATGAGCAGATCAACGCGGTGCTCCCATCCGAGGAAGTGACCTCCGAGCAGATCGAGGACATCCTGGCGATGCTCAATGAGATGGGCATCAACACGGTCGAGCAGGAAGAGCAGGACAGCGACGAGGAGGAGAAGCCCGCCGAGGAGGCCGAGGAGGAAGAGAGCGACGGCGAGCTCGTCGAGGCTCCAACCAAGGCGGTCGCCGAGACCAAGAAATCCGAGCCCGGCGAGCGCACCGACGATCCAGTGCGGATGTATCTGCGCGAGATGGGCTCGGTCGAGCTGCTTTCGCGCGAGGGTGAGATCGCGATCGCCAAGCGTATCGAGGCCGGCCGCGAGGCGATGATCGCCGGCCTGTGCGAGAGCCCGCTCACCTTCCAGGCGATCATCATCTGGCGCGACGAGCTCAACGAGGGAAAGGTCTTCCTGCGCGACATCATCGATCTCGAGGCGACCTATGCGGGACCCGACGCCAAGGCGATGCCGGCCACGCCCGTGATGGCGGGTGCGGCGGCCGAGGCGGGCGCCGAAGCCGGCGCCGGCATGCACACGCCGGGCGGTCCCGTCGCCGCGGCGATCCCGCCGGTCGCGGCGCCCGCGACGGCGCCGGCCGCCGCGACCCCGTTCAAGGCGAAGTACGAGATGAACGGCGGGGAGGAGGGCGACGGCGCAACGCCCCCCGGCGAAGGCGAGATGGACGAGGACGACATGGAGAACTCGCTCTCGCTCGCCGCGATCGAGGCCGAGCTCAAGCCGAAGGTGCTGGAGACCTTCGACACGGTGGCGAGCGAGTACAAGCGCCTGCGCCGGCTGCAGGAGCAGGACATCCAGTTCCGCCTCAAGAGCACCTCGCTCTCGCCCGCGCAGGAGCGCAAGTACAAGAAGCTGAAAGAGGAGATCATCGCCGAGGTGAAGTCGCTGCGCCTCAACCAGGCGCGCATCGATAGCCTCGTCGAGCAGCTCTACGACATCAACAAGCGCCTGGTCGGCTACGAGGGCCGCATGATGCGGCTCGCCGAGAGCCACGGCGTCACCCGCGAGGATTTTCTCAAGAACTATCTCGGCTCCGAGCTCGACCCGCGCTGGCTCAACCGCGTGTCGAAGCTCTCCTCCAAGGGCTGGAAGAATCTCGTCGCCAAGGACAAGGACCGCATTAAGGACTTGCGCCACGACATCCACGTGCTGGCGGGCGAGACGGGACTCGAGATCCAGGAGTTCCGCAAGATCGTGCACATGGTGCAGAAGGGCGAGCGCGAGGCGCGCCAGGCGAAGAAGGAGATGGTCGAGGCCAACCTGCGTCTCGTGATCTCGATCGCCAAGAAGTACACCAACCGCGGCCTGCAGTTCCTCGACTTGATCCAGGAAGGCAACATCGGCCTGATGAAGGCGGTCGACAAGTTCGAGTACCGGCGCGGCTACAAGTTCTCGACCTATGCGACGTGGTGGATCCGCCAGGCGATCACCCGCTCGATCGCCGACCAGGCGCGCACCATCCGCATTCCGGTGCACATGATCGAGACGATCAACAAGATCGTACGCACGTCCCGCCAGATGCTGCACGAGATCGGCCGCGAGCCGACGCCGGAGGAGCTCGCCGAGAAGCTCGGCATGCCGCTCGAGAAGGTGCGCAAGGTCCTCAAGATCGCCAAGGAGCCGATCTCGCTCGAGACCCCGATCGGCGACGAGGAGGATTCGCACCTCGGCGATTTCATCGAGGACAAGAACGCGATTCTGCCGATCGACGCCGCGATCCAGTCGAACCTGCGCGAGACCACGACGCGGGTGCTCGCCTCGCTCACCCCGCGCGAGGAGCGCGTGCTGCGCATGCGCTTCGGCATCGGCATGAACACCGACCACACGCTGGAGGAGGTCGGCCAGCAGTTCTCGGTGACGCGCGAGCGCATCCGCCAGATCGAGGCGAAGGCGCTGCGCAAGCTGAAGCATCCGAGCCGGTCGCGGAAGCTGCGGAGCTTCCTGGATAACTGAGCGGGGGCGTGGAGGAATCGAATCAAAACGGCCCGCACTTTGCGGACCGTTTTTGTTTCGCGGGGCGGCCCGTGCCGGCGGCCTACACTTTCTCGTACTTCGCCGGCTTCGCGCCGACCCGGCGGATGCTCGTGATCTCCAGCGGCGGCTGGCCGGATTTCTCGGCGATCTCGCGGTCCTGCTCGATGATGTAGTCGCGGGCGGGCGCGTCCTTCTCGAGGCCGCCCAGGATCGCGAGCGGCACGCGCCGGTTCGAGCGCTGCGAGCCGTCCTCGTAGACCACGTCGAAGAAGGCCCATTCGTTCTTGGGATTGCTGCCTGGTCTTTTCGCCATGTCCGCCATCCTCGAAAATGAAATCCCCGCGATGGGCGGGGCGTGCCGTCGGCGCGATTGTGCACCGTATATAGGTCCGATCGGATAAATCCGCGAGTGGGCGACTTTGCGGCGAGGCGGCGCCCGCTGCCGCCCATCATATGCTCGCCGTTCGGTCGTGTTGACGCAGCGCGAAGGCGGGGATTGCGGGGATAGATGAGACTCTGCTTGCGCACGCTGCCGGCGCACGCGATGCCGAGGCCAACGAGGACGGAAGTTTCAGGCATGCCCGCGGCCTGATCCGTTGCGGATCGACCTGTGGCGATCGGTCCGGCCCGCCAGCCTCATCGAGAATTCGCGAGGTGGCATTGACGCCGGGGCTGGCGGCAGAACGGCAGAACGGCAGAACGGCAGAACAAACCCGTGGCTAGAAAACCCAATGATATCAGTAGAAGGGTGGGCGAGCGCGCTGGCGCGGCCAATTTTGGCAACGTGGCAACGTCACCTAACTGGGATAACAGCAGCAATTTCAATGGGCCTCGGGCGGTGCCACCAGCCACGGTTCCGGCAGGCCGAAGGTGACGCGAGCGCGCAAACCGAATTGGCAACATCGACGTCTCAGTGGAGAGCGTCCCGTAGCCTTCGCGCCGGCCTGAATGGAACAGGCCGGCGCCGATGACCGATCACTCCAGCCCTTCGATGATGCGGAAGTCGCGCTCGCCCGCGTGGTTGAACACCTTGAGCGCCGCCTGATAGGCGGGGCCGTCGTGGCACGCGATGGCGGCCTCGACGCTCGGAAACTCGGCGATCACTATGCGCTGCTTGAGGCCCGCTTCGTACACCTGTGCCGGCATGCCGCGCGCGAGAAAGCGCGCGCCGGCGGCGGCGAGCGCCGGACCGGCGAGCTTGGCGTATTCCGCGAGCGCGTCCGGGTTGGAGATCGAGCGATAGGATGACACCCAGTAGGCCTTGGGCATGGTGGTCTCCGTTGTGGGGGTGGTTTTTCGTTGAGGGCGGCGGACCATATCAGATGTCGGGCGTGAGCGCAGGGGCTGGTCCAGCGTCGACATTTCGCCGTCGCGGATGACGACGAGGTTGCCCGATCTTGCTCGTCGCTGGAAGTCTGTTGAAGCCGGCGCCAAGACTATCCCTCATGACGAAGTCGTGCGCTGGCTACAGACTTGGGGAACACCGTCGTTCCGCCCGTGGCGTGATCGATGAGGATCGAATGGTCGGAAGACGCGGCTCGCCCACCTCGACCGTTTCGCTGAATTCCTGCATGAGCGGCCATCCGCGGCTTGCGCAGACAATTGCCCGCGAGATCATCCAGAAGGCGCAAATGCTCACCGAGCGCGCGCATCTCGGACGTGCGATCGGACCGCCCGGCTCAATTCAGGCCAGCTATTCTTCTAGTCGCCACCGCGCGCTACATCTTTCAATACCGCACCGATCGTGAGCGCTTGGTCATGCTGCGCGTATTCCACGGTCGCGAAACGCGAGACTGAGGATGCCCGTCCCCCTGCTCACCGTCTGGTACAACACCCGCTGCCCCGTCTGCGATGCCGGCATCGACCGCCAGCGCAACAAGCTGCTCGCCGCCGTGCAGGCCGGCACGATCACGTTTCGCGACATCAACCTCGAGCCCGATGCGCTCGCGGCGTACGGGGCCTCGCTCGAGGACGTGCGGCGGCGTCTGCATGCGACGGACGCCGACGGAAAGCTTTTGGTCGGCGCCGACGTCGCGATCGCGGTGTGGCGGCTCACGCCCGGCGAGGGATGGCTGGGCGCACTCGCCGGCAACGCCGTGGTTCGGCCGGTCGCGCGCTTCGTCTATGATCGGTTTGCCGACGTGCTCTATGCCTGGAACCGGCGCAAGGCGCATTGGTAGCGGCTCGCCGTCCGCCGGAACCCGCACAGGTGCTGGGCCGTTTTCTCGATGTGCAATCGACATGACGAGGCGAGCGATGGGCAAGCCAAAGAGCGAACGCCAGGATGATGGGCGGCCGAACGAGGACGACATCGCGCAGGCCCGGCTCGGCGGTCCACGCGGCGCGCCCGAGCTCGCGCCGGCCAAGATGACGCCGCAACGTGAGAAGAAGACGCCCGACGACTTCGACCCCGGGCACACGGCCTGAGGCGTTCCGCGCCGGTCTCATCGCACGCAGGTTGCCTCGTAAACATGGCGTAAAGGGCCCCGTAGTTCCGCAAATTTCATCGAGACAATCGCGGAAACCATCCGTCGTTCGTCCGTTCACCCTACATCGCGGCACGCGATCTCGCGTTGCCGTCCTCGCCGCCGAATCCGGCGGTGACTGAATGGAACACGAAAGGAGCACTCATGCGCCATCTTCGCAACACCGCCATCGCGCTCGTCGCGATCAGCGGCGCTGCGCTCATTGGCTCGGCAGCAAGCGCGCAGGTTCCATACGGAGCCTACGATTACGCCGGTCCTCGCGCAGGCAGCTTTTACAGCTACGGCGCCAACCGTGCCAATCCGAGCCTCGCGCCGAACGGCTGGGACCAGGACAATCCGCGGGACTTCCAGCTGCAAGGCGGCCGGTGATCGGCGCAGCGCACTGAGCCTGTAAAATATCCAGGCACGTTGGGCGAAACCCCGGCCGCAAGGCCGGGGTTTCGCTTCGTGGAAGCCGGAACGCCCGGTCACGCCCAGAACGGGCGCAAGTCCGCGAAGCGCTCGGCCGCGCTCGCGGCAGCCGCGCGCAGCGGCCCGACCCGGGTCTGCTCGCGCCCGGAGACGAGACCGATCGCGAAGGCGCGCTGGCGCCGGCGGCGTGTGCCGACATAGCGGCCGGCCAACCTCTCGTGCACCGCGATGTCGTTGAGCGCGCCGAGGCGATCCTGCAGCCCTTTGAGTCCGCGCAAGAAGCGGCGCAGTCGCTTTTGCGCCTTGCGGCCGGAAAACAGGCCGGCGAAGAAATCGCCGGCATAACGCAGCTTCTTGATGCCGATGCGCAGCTTGTGGCGCTGCCGTGCGTCGAGCTCGGCGAGCCGCTTGGCCCGCTTGCTCACTTTCTTCAAGCGCCGCGCCAGCTCCTCGCGCGCGAAGGCGAGTGCCTTGCGTCGGCGCTGCGCCTTGATCAGCTCATCGTCGCTCGTGGTCCATTCGCCGCTCTCGATCCAGGCGAGCGTGTCGAGGACCAGCGCGCGATAGCGCGCCGACACGACCGCCTTGGCGGCCCGCGCGAAGGCGCCTTTCCGGCTCGTCTCGAGATCGCCCTGCAGGCTTTCGATGTGACGCTTGCCCGGCAGCGTGCGCCGCAGCGGCTTGATGTTGCCGGTGACATAGACGTCGAGGTCGCGCGCGGGTCCGAGCTCGGCGGTGAGCCATTTGAGCTCGGCCTTGATCCGCGCGGTCTCGTCGTCGTCGAGCAGGTCGGAGAACACCGCGATCGCGGCGCGCAGACGACGCAGCCCGACGCGCATCTGATGCACGCCTTCGGAATCGTGCCCGCGCACTGCCGCCTCGTTGGCGGCGAGATGGTGCAGGCACCCGAGCGCGATCGCACGGAACGCGGCGCCGCTCGACATGTCGCGATCGAGCGTGATCGTCTGCGCCCGCACCGCTAGGCTCGACTCGCCGCCGACCAGCGCGTAGCCGCGGTCGGCCTTGCTGCGCAGCTCAAATCGCGTCGGCACCGCCGCGGCAAGCTTGCGCGCGACCGCAAAGAGGTCGGCCGGCCGGCCGCGCTTGAGCTCGAGCTCGACCTCGCTGATCGGCGCCGATTTGCGGCCGAGCCGCACCTCGCCGCGGTCGAGGGTGAGCTCGATGCGGCTCGCGCCGCCGTTGAGCGGCACCACCGTACGATGGACCTGGGTCTCGAACACCGGCTTGAGCGCGTGCGCAAGCTTGCGGCTCATGAGTCCGGCGAGCGCGGTGCGGCTCGCCGCGCGCAGGTCCGGCGTGTCGCTGTGGATCCGCTTCTCCCATTCGTTGCGGCTGTACAGGCCGGCGGCGTTTTGCCCGTTCGCCTTGACGGTCTGCACCCGCTTATCGCCGATGTGCCGCACGCGCAGCGACATTCCGTGCCGGCGCAGGGTGTGCTCGGCGGTATCGAAATAGACCGATACCAGATCCTTTTCTTGCGGGCGTCCCTGGCGATGGAGCGTGCGCAGACGCTTGAGGCGCGCGATTGCGCGCGGCGGGACTTCGAGCTTGAGTTCGACTTCCTGGCCCAACTTCCTGGTCCAACTTCCTGACCCATGAGCAATGGTGACTTCTACGGATGCTCTCAACAACCGCCTCGGCTTCTGCTTTGTTTCCGACTGTCTGCGCCGTGCCGCCCGCAGGGCTGGGCGACGATTTGCCCAAAGCATACGCTGCGTCAGCCAATGAACAGCTTGGTTGATGACCGCCTCCGATAGGACCAGAGAACCTTCCTAGAACGCGTGCGCGAGCTCCCCCTGTTACCGCAATAAACCGTGCTATGATGTCGCGGGTTCTCGCGTTGGCGCCATGATTGCGTGAATGGCGGGAATAATCCCGCCCCGTCCGCGGTCCTCATCGTTCAGTCACCCGGAGATCACTCATGAAAATGTTGCTCGCTCTGATCGGCGCGCTGGCGATCATCGTCGCGATCGTGGCAGCCGGCTTTTTCTTCCTCGGCTTCTACAATGTCGCGGCCGCGATCGACGATCCGGCGATCGTGAGCTGGGCGCTGCCGAAGGTGCGCGACGCCTCGATCAATCACTACTCGGCTGGGCTGACGCCGCCGATGTCGCTCGAGGATCAGGCCGTCATCCAGGACGGCGCCCGGGCATTCGCCAAGGCGGGCTGCGTCAATTGCCACGGCGGGCCGGGGGTCAACTGGGCCAAATTCTCCGAAGGCCTGCACCCCGATCCGCCCGATCTCAAGGACGTCGCCGATGACCGTCCGGGCCATATCTTCTGGGTGATCAAGAACGGCATCAACATGACCGGCATGCCGAGCTTCCAGAAGGCCGGCGTCAGCGACAAGGACATTTGGTCGATCGTCGCTTTCGTGAAGAAGATCGGCAGCATCAAGCCGGAAGACTACAAGGCGTGGACCGCGGCGCCGTAAGCCGTCTCCATCCCTCATGGCGAGGCGCGCGATAGCGCGCCGCCGCAATCTCGGATCCGCATATTCTGCCGCGCGAGATCGCTTCGGCGCCGCGCCTCGCAATGACGTCCCCTACTCAATCAAATAAATCGGGCTGGTCCACGCTTGGTGCCCGTCCGACTGCGTCACACGCAGGTAGACCGGCAGGTCGGCGCCGCCCGCGAATGTGGCGGTGTGCTCGAGCGTGACGCGGCGCGACCAGTCGTCGTCGGGCAGGCGGTAGATCGACAGCCGCCGGCCGAGGCCGCCGCCGTCGAAGGCAACGACCTCGTCGCGCAAGGTCGCGAGATCGACCTCGCCTGACACGATGTTGGTGTCGATCCGCAGCTTGCCGCGAGATCCGTCGTCGAGCCACAGGTCGATGCCGGCGAGATTGCCGGTCGTCACCGACGTCCAGGCGAGGCCCTGCTCGGCCTGGCGCACCTTGCGCTCGGGGTTGAGGAAGTTCACCGGCGCGAAGCGCGCGATGCGATTGTCGGCGATGGCAAGCTTGCCTTGCCACACCGTCTCGCGGCCGCGACCGCGATATTCGGCGCCCTGCCACAGCACGCGCACGCGGCGGCCGAGATCGTTCGGTCCGAACGGCCGCACGGTGTGCACCACCGCGCGCCCGTGCAGCACGTCGACCCGCTCGATCGGCGCGGTGCCGATCACCTCGGCGGTGAGCCGCATCGGCACGCTGCCGGGCCGCACGATGTCGCCCATGGCGGCCTCGCACACCGAGGTTTCGCGCCCGGCCGCGACCTTCGGGTCCTCGGTGAACCCGGTGACCGGCGACGCGAAGGTCGCGCGCAGCGAGATGAAGATGCGCGTGCCGGTCGTGCCATAGTGGCGGCGCCGCCGCAGCGCCTCGAACAGCGCGTCGCGGGTGAGCTCGCGCATGAAGTAGCAGGTGATCCCGCCGATCGCGCCGAAGGTCGAGGCGCCCGGGCGGGTCGCGCCCTGCCGCCCCTTGTGATCGTCGCTATGGCAGACCACGCCGACGCGATAGCCCATGTCGAACGCATCGTGCAGCAGCCACTCGAACGTGCCCCAGCTCGAATGCACCTCGACGGCGCGCTCGAGCCGCCCGTCATGAGCGTATTTGACGTCGGCGTAGCGCCCGCCCACATGGGCGATGACGACCGCGTCCTCCCCCTCGAGCGCGCGGAAGATGTCGTGCGCCGTGTAGCATTCCGAGCCCGGTGCGCTTTCGCCCTGCACCAGGATGTTGGACGAGCGGCGGATCGGCCGGTCCTCGCGGCGGAAGAAGATGTTGCGGTCGCCGCCCATACCGGTGTTGCCGGACCATTCGTAGCCGGGCAGACAGACGAAGCGGCCGGGCGCGTCGAACGCCGCTGTGAGGCGATTGAGCTCGGCCCAGAACGCATCGGTGATCTGGAAGTCGTTGCCCTGGTGGCCGACGATGTCGATGAAGGCCTTGTCGCGCGCGTACTCGAAATAGGCCTGGGCGCTGCCCATGCCGATGGTTTCGCCGCTCTGTCCATGCAGGTCGCCCCAGTAGCGGCGCAGCAGCGCCGAGGCGACGACGCGCATCGGGTTGGCGCGCGCGATCTCGCTGCCGTCGGCGATGAGCCGCAGCTCGACATCGCCCGCTGTGTCCGCCGCCAGCCCCTCGATCACGCAGGGACTGGCGCCTCTCTTGAGGACGACGAAGTCGGGCAGGCCGCGCAGCGGCCGCGAGGGCTCGAGCCGGATGCGCTGCTCGACCTCGTCGGTCGGATTGCCCCACATATCCTCGGCGACGATCGCGAGGCGAAACGGCTCGCCCGCGACCGCGAGCGAGGGCCAGATCGCCTTGAAGCTCGCAGCCGGCCCCGCGATCAGGTCGAACGCAGGATGCTGCAGCTCGCAGAACTCGTAGGCCGCGAACGCGTCGACCGAGGTGCGCAATTGCACCTGGGTTTCGCAATTCGTCTGCAGCCGGTAGCCGGGCGAGCCCCGGCTGCGATCGCCGAGCCGCACCGTGATGGTGTCGCCCTCGCGCAGGTAGCCGCGCCCGACGCGGATCAGGATCGTGTTCGCCCATGGCCGGATGTTGAGACGGTCGAACCAGTAGTCGAGCTTGGCGCCGTTGCTCGCGACGACCGTGGTGTAGTTCGCCTCGGACGGGCGGTCGAACTGCGGCTTGCTCATGTCCGAGGTGGTGCGCCACGAGATCTTGAGCATGCCGGTGTCGTCGATGCCGAAGGTGCCGGCCGTGTAGACGATGGTGAGCTCCTGGTAGGAGCCGGCGACGAAGGGGCCGGGCGGCGTGAGCACCGCGCTACCCATGTGCTCGGGAAGATAGGTCGAGTACGGCATCGACTACTGAACCTTGTTGGAGGTGATGTCGCGGCGTCGCGGGTGGCGGGATGCATGGAGCGCGTTCCGTTCCTACGGAATCGGAACGCGCTCTGGATTTCTTGGTCTGGCGCATGTTGTTATCGGCGAACCGGCGTCCACTTCGCCGGAACATGCGCTAGGCGAGCGTTACGATAAATGCCGGCGCAAGCAAAGGGGAGAAGCACCGCCATGAACCCACCGCGCATCGGTGCCGCCCTGCTTGCGCTGTTGCTCGCCGCGCCGATCATGGCGCGCGCGCAGGACTGGCCGAGCCGCCCCATCCGCATGATCGTGCCGTTTCCGGCCGGGGGCTCGACCGACGTGGCGGCGCGTCCGATCGCCGCCTATCTGTCGCGGGCGCTCAACCAGCAGGTCTTCGTCGAGAACAAGTCGGGCGCGTCGGGCACCGTCGGCATGGAGATCGGCGCGAAATCCGCGCCCGACGGCTACACCATTCTGATCACCTCCGATCAGGTGGCGACCGGCCCCTATCTCTTCCCGCTCACCTTCGATCCGCTCAAGTCGCTCGCGCCGGTGGTGCAGCTGTCGCGCCAGCCGGTGGTGCTGGCCGTGCATCCCTCGCTCGGCGTCAACGATGTCGCGGGACTGGTCGCGCTGGCGAAGCAGCGGCCCGGCATGAGCTATGCGACCTCGGGCGTCGGCTCGCAGCAGCACATCGTCGCCGCGTGGTTCGCGCAGATCGCCGGCATCGACCTCGTGCACGTGCCCTACCGCGGCGGCGGGCAGGCGATCACCGACCTGATCGCCGGTCACGTGAAAATCGCTTCGCTCGGCTCGACGCCGCTCATTCCGCAGTACCGCGCCGGCGCGGTGCGGCTGCTGGCGCAATCGACCACCGCCCGCTCGCCGAGCCTTCCCGACGTGCCGACCTACCAGGAGGCCGGCATCGAGGGACTGGTGATCGAGCAATGGCTCGGCGTGTTCGTGCCGGCCGGCACGCCGGCGTCGATCGTCGCGCGGCTCAACGCGGAGATCAACAAGGCGCTCGCCGATCCGGCGATCCGCGCGAGCTACCTCAACGCCGCGCAGGAGCCGGTCGGCGGCAGCGCCGATCAGCTGGCGCATCTGCTGCATGCGGACTTCGAAAAGTACGGTCGCCTGGTGAAACAGCTCGGCATCAAGATGAACTAGAGGATGTCCCGAGAACGCTGCCCCGACCTGATCGGAGTGGATGCCGCACGATGCGAGTCGCAGACACGACCCGTATCGGTACTCGTCTACGGATGTTGGCGGATCGTCACGACATCGTCACGCCGTCAGCACGCTTTCGCCCGACCACGGCCAGATTTTCTCGGCCAATACGCGCTCGCACGGAAGGGAGGTCAGCATGGAGTTACGTCATGCGTCTCCTTCTACTCGCGCTTGCGATCCCATTTTTGCTGCAACCCGCCTCGGCTCGCGAGCATTTCCGCCATCACGGTTGGCGGCACGTTTCGTACCATCAGGCTTACGGTCGCCATGACGCACGTCCTCACATGCGGGCCCAATATGCGCAGCCCTTCTCTGCGGCGCGCGAAGGCCACGGCAATCTCGACGAAATGATCGCGCGCCATGCGCAGATGGAAGGCGTGCCGGAGGCGCTGGTGCATCGCGTCGTCATCCGCGAAAGCCGCTACAATCCGCGCGCGATCGGCGCCGGCGGCGCGATGGGGCTGATGCAGATCAAATACTCGACTGCGCGTGCCATGGGCTATACGGGCTCGCCCGCCGGCCTGCTCGATCCCGACACGAACCTCACTTATGCGGTGCGCTATCTCGCCGGCGCCTATCGGGTCGCGCACGGCAGTAACGATCGTGCCGTGATGAATTATGCGCGTGGCTACTATGACGGCGCGAAGCGTGCGGGCTTCTCGCCCTACCGGGCGGATGCCGGGGCAGGCACCTACGCCTGGGCGCGGCCGAGCGAGCGCGTCGCGTACAACGGCGCACGGTCTTCGCGTGCGCAAATCGCGACGGCGGGCGCCTTCGATCGCCAGCTCGGCGGACGCTGAACGATCCTCGACAAGCGCCGCGCTGCCGGGCATGGTCGCTCGGCAGGGTGGGCTCGCGCATCTCCCGGCGAAGTGGAAACCGGTTCGCCGACAAGGATATGCGCAAATTGTCGGGAGGATCGGCCGTGAGATCGCGGGTTGCGGCGCTGCTGTGCGCCGCCGGGCTGGCCTGCGCCGTCGCAAGCGGCGGCGACGCCCAGGAAAATACCTATCCGACGCGTCCGATCCGGGTGGTCGTGCCCTATCCGGCCGGCGGCCTCGTCGATCTGGTCACCCGCATCGTCACCGAGCGCATGGCGCAGAAGCTCGGCCAGCCGTTGCTCGTCGAGAGCCGCGCCGGCGCCAACGGCACGATTGCGACGGCTTACGTCGCTCATGCCGAGCCCGACGGCTACACGCTGCTGATGATCACCGACAGCCATGGCGTCAATCCGCTGTTCTACAAGGATCTGGGCTACGACAGCGTCAAGGACTTCGCCCCGGTCGGGCTGATCGGCAAATCGCCGCTCGCGCTCACCGTGCACGTCTCGGTGCCGGCCCGGACGGTGTCCGAGCTGATCGCGCTGGCACGCGCCAAGCCGGGCACGATCACGTATGGCTCGATCGGCGTCGGCAGCGCGAGTCACCTCGCCGGCGAGCTGTTCAAGGTGCGTGCCGGCGTCGACTTGGTGCACGTGCCTTATCGCGGCGGCGCACCGGCCGTGAACGACCTCATCGCTGGGCACCTGCAGACGATGTTCCTCTCGCCGGTTTCTGGCCTGCCGCAGATCAAGGCTGGCCGCGTCGTGGCGCTCGCGATCGCGGCGCCGCAGCGCTTCCGGCTGATGCCCGACGTGCCGACCATGGCGGAGGCCGGCGTGCCGATGGAGGTCGGCTACTGGGTCGGCATGGCGGCGCCCGCCGCGACGCCGCCCGCGGTGGTGGCGAAGCTCGAGGCGGCGCTGGCCGACGTGATCGCGGATCCGGACGTGGTCAAGCGCCTCAGCGAGATGGGCGTCGTGATGACGCCGCTGCGCGCCAAGGCTTTCGGCGATTTCATCCGCGTGGATTTGAAGGGCTGGGCGGATTTCGCGGCGCAGGCGAAGCTGAAGGTGAATTGACGAGCTGGGCAACGGCGTCTTCGCCGTTGCCCAGGTGGCCAATGTTCTGCGTGCGGCGCGTGGGCAAAATCGCCTTCACGTGTGCGCGGGGTCACGACTTGCGCCTGCGATTTTGCCCACCCTACCAGCGCTGATAAGTGGCGCCGCACCCCCCTCCCCGCCACGGGCTTGGCGCGCGGGGGGAGGGGAGTGCCAGCATCGAGTCCAGCCCCTTACTCGTGCGGCACGATGGCGTAGGGCGTGGTGTAGGGCTCGACCCGCAGCGAGGCGTTGGCGAGCAGGCCGACCTGGCGCAGCGGCGCCTGCTGCAGGTCGCCATTGGCGCCGTGCTTCACGGCGTATTGCCACGCCGTCAACTGGCCCTTGGCGGCGAGCGCCTTGGCAATTGCGCCGGCGTCGTTGCCGCCGATCTGGCCTAGCTCCGCCTCGTTGAGGCCGATCACGATCTCGTCTTTGATGGTGATGATCTTGAACAGCTTGGTCATGCCTTTTTCCTCGCTGAAGGCCGGTTGTGCGGCGGTAAGAAGCATTGCCAAGGCGCCGCCCGCGAGCGCGTAGCGGCGAGAGAGTTTGCTCATCATGTGCTCCTGGTTGGCGGACGGCGCGTCGCACGAACGGACGCGCGCCGGCGCGCCCGCGAGCGGGCGTGCCGGGACCCCCGGTCGTGACGATCCGCGTCACCCGATAATGGATGGGTCGCGCGAGGGAGCCGGTCGGTTCAGTGGGAAGACGGTTTACAGCGCCGCGACGACCTTCACCTCGATCAGGAAGGCCTCGCCGACGAGGCGATCGATCATCAACAAGGTGTTCGGCGGGTAGGCGCCGTTGGGGAAGAACTTCGGAAACGCGCGCAGGCGGAATTTCATGAACTTGGGGATGTCCTGCGAGTGCACCAAGTAGGTCGTGAACTCGATGACGTTCGCCCACGTCGCGCCCTGCGATTTGAGCGCCGCTTCGATGTTGGCAAAGGTCTGCACGCATTGCGCATCGAAATCATCGGCCCCGATCACGTTGCCGGCCTTGTCGACCGCGACCTGGCCGGCGATGAACAGGTACTCCGACGCCTTGACACGGGTCATGTGCGAATACTGGCCGAGCGGCTTGCCCAGGGCGTCCGGGTTTTCGAATTTGATCTCGGGCATGGGGTCCTCTTCGTTACGCGTTCTCGTAGGCTTGCAGCGCCTGGCGCAGAATCTGCCGCGCCGGCTCGGAGCCGTCGAGGGGGCGCAGGGTGCGGCGCTTGATCTTCCAGCCGGCGGTGGTGCGCACGAGCTCCCAGCGGTTGGCGGCGACACGGTGGATGCGGAAACCCTTCGAGGTGCCGTGGTTCGACAGCTCGACCGGCGCGCCGTTCGGGTCGGGCATCAGAATCTGCAAGTAGGACGTGACGGTGGCACGATCGCCGTCGAGCTCGACGTAGGGCAGGCCGGCGAAATGGGCGAGGCCGCCGGCGATCGCGGCCTGGTGCTCCGGCGTCTTCACCACCGCGGCGACAGCCTCGCGCCCTGCGCCGCCGACATGCGGGCCACGGTCGAACACGCCATCATCCGCATAGACGGTGCGCGTGTAGTAGTCGGCGCCGGTGTCGGCGCTGGGCGGATGGCTGGCGATCAGGTTGTAGATTTCAAGCCGGTCCTCGATCGCGCGAACGCGGTCCTCGAGAGACGCGGTTGCGGTGTCGCTCTTCGGCATGATGAAATCTCCGAAACACGCGGGGCTTCGCGGTGGCCACCCCGCCACGATGGTGCTAAAGCCCGCCAGCCGCAAGCAGGAGAACGACGATGGGAGAGACGACCCAGGACCTCGCGCAGTTTGCCGCGACGCTCAGCTATGACGCGATCCCGGAGCGCGTGCGTACGCACTGCCGCAACGTATTGCTCGACACCATCGCGTGCGCGGTCGCGGGCCATCAGGGCGAGGAGACCAGCCAGATCGCGGCGCTCGCCGGGGCGCTCGGGCAATCGAGCGAGAGCAGCGTGATCGGCGGCGACCGGCTCTCGCTCGCCGGCGCCACCATCCTCAACGGCTATCTCGTGACCGCCGTCACGATGTGCGACATTCATCGCTCCACACTCACCCATGTGACGCCCGAGGTCGTGCCGGCGTCGCTGGCGATCGCCGAGCGCGACGCGCGCTCGGGCCGCGATCTCCTGGTCGCGCTCGCCGCAGGCTTCGAGGTGACGACGCGGGTCGGCATCGGCGCCGACTATCCGGCGATGCGCGCGCGCGGCTGGCACGGGCCAGGCGTGCTCGGGCCGTTCGGTGCGGCGGCCGCGGTCGGCCGTCTGCGCGGCTTCGATCCCGACACCATGGCGAAGGCCTTCGGCCTTGCCGGCAGTCAGTCGGCCGGCACGTTCGCGGCGTGGGGCACACCGACCGTGAAATTCCACCAGTGCCGCGGCGCGCTGTCGGGCCTCATGGGCGCGTTGCTCGCCGAGCAGAATTTCCTCGCCACGCGCGAGTTCCTCACCGCCAAGGACGGCGGCCTCTACAACAGCTATTCCAACGGCGGCAAGCCGGAGCTTGCCACGGCCGACCTCGGCAAGCGCTGGGAGCTCGAGCAGATCGCGCTGCGCCTGTGGCCGTCCGCCTCCTCGATTCAGGGCATGAACACGGCGCTGTTCGATCTCATCGAAGTGAACGATGTCGACCCCGCGAAGGTCAAGCAGCTGCGCGTGCGGCTGAGCCCGACCGTGTACGAACTGCACGGCAAGCTCGCCCGCTACAAGGCGAAGTTCGACGCGCTGATCTCGGCGCACTACACCGCCGCCGTGATCATGCACGACAAGAAGCTCACGCTCGCCCAGTTCGAGCCGGCGCGCTACGACGATCCGAGACTGCGCCGCGCCGCCGCCGAGCAGGTCGACGTGCAGCCCGATCCTTCGCTCACCGGCGTGCAGGCCGTGGTCGAGATCGCGATGATGGACGGCAAGGTGCTCGAGGCGCGTTGCGAGCACCCGCGCGGCTCCGCCGAGAACCCGCTCACCTGGGCGCAGATCGAAGGCAAGCTGCGCACCTATGCGGACGGCGTGCTCGCGCCCGCGCTCGTCGACGAGGTGGTCACCATGGTCGTGCGGGTCGAGGATCTCGGCTCGGTGCGCAAGCTGATGGATGCGCTGCGGGCGGCGCCGCGGAAAGCGGCGAAGGTGGCGTGATTTTGAAACCCGTCATGGCCGGGCTCGTCCCGGCCATCCACGCCTTTTGAGTTGAAGCAAGACTTGGATGCGCGGGTCAAGCCCGCGCATGACGGAGAGATTCACATAACCACGGTGAGCCGCCGCGCCGCGCGGGTGATGCCGGTGTAGAGCCAGCGCGCGCGGCTCTCCTGGAACGCGAAGCTCTCGTCGAACAGGACCACGTCGTCCCACTGCGAGCCCTGCGCCTTGTGCACGGTCAGCACATAGCCGTAGTCGAACTCGTCGTGGCGCTTGCGCATCACCCAATCGAGCTCCTCGAGCCCGCCCGTGAAGCATTCGCGCCGCACCGTGACCTTGACGGTGCGTCCGAAGTCCTCGTCGGGCACGAGACGCATGCCCACCGTGCCGTTGGGCTTCGGCGCGGCGCGTTCCTTGACCTTCCACAGGCCGCCGTTGAACAGGCCCTTGCGGCGGTTGTTGCGCAGGCAGACGAGCTTGTCGTCCGCTTGCGGCAGCGGCTGCGTGAACCCGCGCCGCTCGCGCAGCCGCGCATTGTAGGCGCGCCGCGTCGCGTTGCGGCCGACCAGCACCTGGTCGGCGCCGAGCACGCGCGCCGGGTCGAGCGCATCCTTGCGCACCACCTCGCTGTCGCCATAGCGGCCGGGCTCGATCCACTCGCCCTCGCGCACCGCCATCGAGAGGTGGATGATCGGATCGTCGGCCGCCTGGCGGTGCACCTCGGTCAGCATGGCGTCGGGCTCGGCGTCGGTGAAGAAGCCGCCGCCCTGGACCGGCGGCAGCTGCGCCGGGTCGCCGAGCACCAGCACGGGCGTGCCGAACGAGAGGAGATCGCGGCCGAGCTCGGCATCGACCATCGAGCACTCGTCGATGACGATCAGGCTCGCCTTGGACGCGGGCGACTCGTTCCACAGTTCGAAGCTCGGCGTCTCCTCACCGCTCTCGCGCGCGCGGTAGATCAGGCTGTGGATGGTCGCGGCGCCGGCGCAGCCCTTGCGCCGCATCACCAGCGCGGCCTTGCCCGTGAAGGCGCCGAACACGACCTTCCCGTCGACGCCCTCGGCGAGATGGCGCGCGAGCGTGGTCTTGCCGGTGCCGGCATAGCCGAACAGGCGGAAAATCTGCGGCGTGCCGCGGCTGCCCGGCCCGTCCTTGAGCCAGGCTGCCACGGCCTTGAGCGCGTCGTCCTGATGAGGGGTGAAGATCGGCATGACGAAAAGCTTCAGCCTATCCGACGTCCGAGAGCGTTGAAGCCGAGGTTAGCCGATTTTGCGTCCGACGACGAACGCCTCGCTGGCGCGCCTGCGCGCGGGCAAATCGAATATAGTCGCTCGTTCGCCGCCGCACTGCATTGATCGGGCCGCGGATTTGATTGCGTGGAGGCGAGATGTCAACCCTCGGCGACTTCGACATTAGTGTCGACCTGGAGCCCGTCGGGCGATCGGCCGAGCGGGTGAGCGAAATTTCGAGCGGGCTGCGCCGGCGCCCCGATCTGTCGCCGTTCGAGTATTCAACGCGGGTGCGCATTGCGCCGCTCGAGATTCCGTACAGCCATCCGGCTGCGGATGGCGGGCGCCGAAACGGGAACGCCGACGTAGCGTCTATCCCTCAGCCGGCGGCGGCCTTCGGGCCAGTTGGCGCCGGACGATCAAATCTGTAGCTGCCGTCTGGTCCGTCGCGCGAACGTATGCGCGAGAGTTTTCAATTACTTGGGCGCCGTATCCGGTTTCTGAGCGTCGTGCCGGCAGCAAAGACTTGCTTCGCGAGACGGGCGTGGACGGCATGCCGCGTCACTCGCATTCGTTTTCCGCGAAATCTTGACAGCCGTCAGGGCGGCAGTCACGCTGGCGACGAGCACCCCGCGCCAGCGGCATCAGGTGCTCAACTCATAAACTGGGGGAGGAGCAAATGATCGCAACCCGAACGGTCTTGGCGATCGCCGCTGCGCTTGCGCTCGCAGCCACGGCGTCGGCCCAGGAGGTCAAGCAAAATCCCGCTGCCCCGGCCGCGGCCAGCGTCAAGCCGACCAACGTGACCCAGGAGATGCTCGAAAAGGCCGCCAGCGATCAGAACAATTTCCTGCACACCAACGGCGACTACACCCAGAAGCGCTTCTCGCCCGACCGGCAGATCACCACCCGCAACGTGGGCCACCTGCACCCCGCCTGGATCTTCCAGACCGACGTGCAGGAATCGCTGGAGACCTCGCCGATCATCGTCAACGGCGTCATGTACGTCACGACGTCGTTCAGCCATGTCTATGCGCTCAACGCCAAGACCGGCGAGCAGCTGTGGCACTACAAGCATCCGCTCGGCCCGATCACCACCTACTGCTGCGGTCCGAACAATCGCGGCGTCGCGGTCTACGAGGACAAGGTCTATCTCGCCACCCTCGACTCGAAGCTGGTCGCGCTCGACGCCAAGACCGGCAACAAGATCTGGCAGTCGGACATCGCCGATCCGGTGCAAGGCTACAGCGAGACGATGGCGCCGACCGTGGTCAAGGGCAAGGTGATCATCGGCACCAACGGCGGCGAGTACGGCATTCGCGGCTTCGTCAAGGCCTTCGACGCCAAGGACGGCAAGCTGCTGTGGACCTTCAACACCATTCCGGAGAATTCCGTCGGCGTGTGGGCGACCAATGACGCGACCGGTCGCGACATGCATCGCGACATCGCGGCCGAGAAGGCGCAGCTCGCCAAGACCGGCGATCCGTACCGCACGCTCGGCGGCGGCGTATGGCAGAATCCGTCGGTCGATCTCGCCACCAACCGCCTCTATTTCGTGGTCGGCAATCCGTCGCCCGATCTCGATGGCGCGCAGCGCCCCGGCGATAATCTCTATACCGACTCGCTCGTGTCGATCGATCTCGACACCGGCAAGTACATCTGCCACTTCCAGTACATCGCGCACGACGTGTGGGACCTGGATGCGGTCAGCCCGACGATCCTGGTCGACGCCAAGGACAAGAACGGCAAGGTCATCCCGGCGGTGATCCATGCCGGCAAGACCGGGCACGTCTACGTGCACGATCGCAAGGACTGCAGCCTGATCCGCTTCTCCGAGCCGATGGTGCCGCAGGAGAACATGTGGACGCTGCCGACGCCGCAGGGCGCCCGCATGCTGCCCGGCGCCAATGGCGGCGTCGAATGGTCGCCGATGACGGTCAACCCGCAGCTCGGCCTCACCTATGCGATCAACCTGCACCAGCCGATGACCTACACGGTTGAGAGCTCGGCCTATCCGAACGGCAAGCTGTGGCTCGGCGGCGCCTTCAAGACGATCCCGGGCGAGGAGCAGGCCGGCAACATCACGGCGGTCGATTACAATACCGGCAAGATTCGCTGGCAGGTGAAGACGCCGCAGCCGATGATCGGCGGCATCCTGGCCACGGCCGGCGGGCTCGTCTTCACCGGCGAGGGCAACGGCCGCTTCCGCGCCTATGATGCCACCAACGGCCACGTGCTGTGGACGTTCAATGCCGGCGCCGGCGTGAATGCGCCGCCGTCGTCCTACATGGTCGACGGCAAGCAGTACATCGTGGTCGGCGCGGGCGGAAACGTGCAGCTCAACTACAAGCGGGGCAACGCCATCATCGCCTTCACGTTGGATTGATCTCGGCGGCGTTGCCGCGAATTCAAGAAAGCAAGGGACATGGCCGGGGTTTGCTCCGGCCATGTCCGTCTCTGGATGGAGAGACCGAATGTCGACCCGTTCCCGCCCAGCGCGTCTCGCGGCGGTATCCGTCCTCGCCGCGCTGCTGCCGGCCGCCACCGCATCGGCGCAGTCGATCGACGAGAAGGCGAGCGTGTGCGCCGCCTGCCATGGCGAGAACGGCGTCCCGCAGCCCAAGACGCCGGTGATCGCGGGCCAGCAGCAGGGCTATCTCTATCTGCAGCTGCGCGACTTCAAGAGCGGGGCGCGCAAGAGCGACATCATGGGTCCGATCGCCCAGTCGCTCGCGCCCGACGACATCGCGGCGCTGGCGCTCTATTTCTCACAGAAGCCGTGGCCCGACCTGCAGCAGCCGCGCGCTCCCGCTGACGTCGCGGCGCGCGCCCAGAAGGCGATCGACTCGATCGTCTGCACGAGCTGTCACCAGAACAATTTCCGCGGCGACAGCACGCAGCCGCGCCTCGCCGGCCAGCGCCAGGACGTTCTGCAGCAGTCGATGCTCGACTTCCGCAACAAGACCCGCGGCAACAATCCCGGCATGACCGATCTCATGCGGGCGATCTCGGAGCAGGACATCGCCGACTGCGCGGCGTATCTCGCGGGATTCTGATCAGCGCGTTGCGAGCGCCGCGCGCACGTCGGCATTCGCCGCAAGGTCGAGCGCGCGCATCCCGCCTTTGTCCTTGATCGTGCGATCGGCGCCGCGGGCGAGGAGCGCCGCGACGACCGCGGTATGGCCGCGCTCGGCCGCGATCATCAGCGCGCTGCGGCCGCGGTTGTCGACGGCGTCGATCGGCGCGCCCGCGTCGAGCAGCAGCGCGACGACGTCGAGCGCATCGCTCTCGCCGAAGCCGTCCTCGTAGCCGGCCGCCCACATCAACGCGGTCAGGTCGTTGTCGTAGGCCCGCTTCGGGTCGACGCCGGCGGCGAGCAGCCGGCGCACCACCGGTGTGAAACCGCGCGCCGCCGCATAGATGATCGGCGTCTTGCCGGTCGCATCGGCGGCATCCGGCTTGGCGCCGTGCGCGAGGAGGGTGGCGGCGATGCGGTCGTTGCCGTTGTAGGCCGCTGCGGCAAGCGGCGTCAGGCCGGAGCGGCCCGGCAGGTTGGGGTCGGCGCCCTTGGCGAGGAGGAGCGCGACCGCCGGCGCACGGTCGTTCTCGGCCGCCGCATAGAGGGCGGTTGCGCCGGCGACGTTGCGCGCGTCGATCGGAGCACCGCGTGCGAGAAAGAGCTCCACCAGCGCCGTATGGCCGGCGCGCGCCGCGTGCGCGAGCGGCATGGCGCCGAAACGGTCGCGCGCGTCGAGCGTGGCGCCGGCCTCGAGCAGGCGGAGCGCCAGCGGCTCGCAGCCGGCGTCGGCGGCGGAGAACAGGGCCGTCGTGCGCTCGAGCGAGCCGGCCTCGGCCCCGATCAAATCGAACCGACGCGCGAGCTCGCGGCAGGCGGATGAAGGGGGCACGGGCGCCGCCGGCGGCTGGGCGAACGCCTGCGCGGCCGCCAACACTCCGGCGGCCGCGAGCAGACCCAATCGAACGTGACTATCGGCAGATCGCATGAACATCGGATGAGCAGCCCCGGAGACGGAAACGCCGGCGTAGCGTCGCCCTTCAACCGGCGGCGGCCTTCGTCAGCTCCTTGACCTTGCGTACGTGCTGCACGGCCGAGCGCGCTGCCTCGCTGTGGGTGAACAGCGCGAGCGTCTCGGTGTCGCCGGCCTCGACCGGGGCCAGCGCCTCGTCGCGGTACTCCCCGCGTGCCGGATCCTTGCGGATGCTGCGGCGCAGCCGGTCGATCCGGCGCCAGATTTGATAGTATTTGACGTGCTTCCGCACGAACTCGGCGACGATCCGCGGATAGAAACGCCAAGCCGACTCGATCGGCAATCCCGGGCGGCGATCGGTGCGATATTTGCGCCGCACGACGCCGGCCTGCAGCGGATGGACGTTCTCGATCTCGACCGCGCAGGAAAAGCCGAGCAGCATCATGGCCAGCCGCGAGACGCCGACGCCGCACGCGGCGGCACGCCGCAGCAGCCGCTCGACATGTTCGGGCGAATAATAGAGCCTCCACGCGTCGCGATAGACCTGCTTCCATTGCGCGCGCGTCATCCTCGGATGATCCGTCACGACGTGCTCGACGTCGTAGAAATTCATGTCGGGGTCCATGGCGACGCCCTGCTGCCACAGCTTCTTGTGATCCTCCGAGCCGGGCAGCGGGGTGAGGCAGAAGAACTCGAGAATATCGAGCGGCAGCTCCTTCTGGATGATCGCGATGTCCTCGGCGATGCTCTCCGGCGTGTCGTGTGGAAAGCCGAGAATGTAGCCGGCGTAGCTGATGACGCCGGCCTGCTTCCAGGCGAGCAGCATCTGCCGATATTCGGTGATTTTGTTCTGCCGTTTCTTCGCCGCCGCGAGGTTGCCGGGATTGATCGTCTCGAGTCCGATGAACACGCGCCGCACGCCGGCGAGCTTCGCCTTCTCGATGAAATCCGGATTCTTATGACACAGCGTGTCGACCTGGATGATGATCCGCAGGTCTTGCGGCGTGCCCTTCACCTCCTCGCGCACCGCGATGATGGCGTCAAAAATCTCTTCCCATTCGCGATTGCGAGCGAAATTGTCGTCGGTGATGAAGAACCAGTTCACGCCCTGTGCGAGGTTCATGCGGATCAGCCGCGCGACGTCCTCGGGCGACCGCTTGCGCGACTTGCGGCCCTGCACGTTGATGATCGTGCAGAACGAGCACTCGAACGGGCAGCCTCGCCCGGCGTCGAAGCTGGTCATCAGCTTCATGGTGCGGGTGAGAAACTGCTTCGGCAGCACCGGCGGCGGCATCGCCTCGAGGCCCGGCAGGTCGTTGAGATAGTTGTAGATCGGCTCGAGGCTGCCGTCGACGACATCGCGCAGCAACGCGTCGCAGCGCGCTTCGAGCTCGCCCGCGTAGAGCGAGATGCCGAGGTCGAGCGCGGTCTCGAGGTCCGCTTGCAGCTTGGGGAGCATGGCGAGGCAGCCGGAGACGTGAAAGCCGCCGATCACCACCGCAATGCCGGCGGCGCGCAACGGGCGCGCGATGTCGAGCGCGCGCGGGAACTGGTTGCTCTGCACGCCGACCAGGAAGACGACGCCGAAGTTGCCGTTGCGGCGGAAGTGCTGGATGATCTTCGCCGGCCGGATGCGGGTGTTGATCTCGTCGACGGCGTCGATCTCGATCTCGATGTCGTCGCCGAGCGCGCGACGGTCGCGCGCATCGGCGACGAGGCCGTAGACGGCGGCGAGCGAGTTCGACGGAATGAACGAGCGCCACCACTGGATGACGTACCCGTCATCGTCGTAGTGCGATGGCTTGATCAACGCGACCTGGAAGCGGCGCGTCGTCGACGGCGTCTGCATTTGCATGCCCTCACTGCAACTCGTCGTCCTTTCAGACGTGGGCGGCCTTCGTCAGCTCCTTGATCTTGCGCACGTGCTGCACGGCGGAGCGCGCCCCCTCGTTGTGGGTGAACAGCGCCATCGTCTCGGTATCGCCCGCCGCTACCGGCGCCAGCGCCGCGTCGCGGTAGTCGAGGCGCGCCGGGTCCTTGCGGATGCGGCGGCGCAGACGGTCGACCAGCCGCCATTGGCGATAATACCTGATCTGTTTGTGCAGAGTCTCAGCGACGAAGCGCGGATAGAAGCGCCAGATCGGCTCGATCGGCATGCCGGGCCGCCGGTCGGTGCGGTACTTCATGCGCAGCAGGCCCGCTTGCAACGGATGAACATCCTCGATCTCGACGATGCAGGAGAAGCCGACGATCATGGAGGCGAGGCGCGAGACGCTCATCCCGGTCGCGGCGGCGCGCCGCAGCAGTCGCTCGATGTGCTCGGGGGAGTAATAGCTCTTCCAAGCCTGCCGATAGATGCCTTCCCATTCCTCGCGCGTCATCTTCGGGTGCGCGGTGACGACGTGCTCGGCATCGTAGCGGTTCATGTCGGGGTCCATCGCAACGCCGCGCTGCCAGAGCTTCTGGTGGTCCTCGGACCCGGGCGTAGGCGTGAGGCAGAAGAACTCGAGAATATCGAGCGGCAGCTCCTGCTGGATGATGGCGATGTCCTCGGCGATGCTCTGCGGCGTGTCGTCCGGAAAACCCAGGATATACCCCGCATACGTGATGACGCCGGCGTCCTTCCAGGCGAGCAGCATCTGGCGGTATTCGGTGATCTTGTTCTGCCGCTTCTTCGCCGCCGCTAGGTTGCCGGGGTTGATGGTCTCGAGCCCGATGAACACGCGCCGCACTCCGGCGAGCTTCGCCTTGGTGATGAAATTCGGGTTCTTGTGGCAGAGCGCGTCGACCTGGATGATGATCTTGAGGTCGTGCGGCGTGCCCTTCACCTCCTCGCGCATCTCGATGATGCGGTCGAAGATCGGCTCCCAATCCTTGTTGCGGGCAAAGTTGTCGTCGGTGATGAGGAACCAGGTCACGCCCTGCGCAAGATTCGCGCGGATCAACGCCTCGATGTCGTCGGGCGTGCGCTTGCGCGACTTGCGGCCCTGCACGTTGATGATGGTGCAGAACGAGCATTCGAATGGGCAGCCGCGCCCGGCGTCGAAGCTCGTCACGAAATTATACGTACGCGCGAGATATTGCTTAGGCAGCAGAGGCGCCGGCATCGACTCGAGGCCGGGCAGGTCATCGAGGTAGTTGTAAATCGGCTCGAGCGTGCCGTTGACCACGTCGTGCAGCAGCGCGTCGCACCGCTCTTCCATCTCGCCCGCATAGAGCGAGATGCCGAGATCGAGCGCGGTCTTGAGATCCGCCTGCAGCTCGTCGAGCATGGCGAGGCAGCCGGAGACATGAAAGCCGCCCATCACGACGGCCAGGCCGGCGGCGCGCAGGGGGCGCGCGATGTCGAGGGCGCGCGGGAACTGGTTGCTCTGCACGCCGACCAGGAAGACGACGCCGAAATTCTCGTGGCGGCGGAAGCGCTCGATGATCTTCGCCGGGCGGATCCGGGTGTTGGTCTCATCTATCGCGTCGATGTCGATCTCGACGTCGTCGCCCAGTGCCCGGCGATCGCGCGAGTCCGCCACCAGGCCGTACACTGCGGCGAGCGAGTTGGACGGGATGAACGTGCGCCACCACTGGATGACGTAGCCGTCGTCGTCGTAATGCGACGGCTTGATCAGGGCGACTTGGAAGCGACGCTTCGTCGTCGGCGTCTGCGTCGGCATTGACCCTCCCCGCACTCGACCTGGACCCCCTCACTTTCTACTAGACGCGGCGCCGTTTGATAAGCCGCGATCTTGCGCTCACTCTCCGGGTTTTTTGCGGGGACAGGGGCGCGCAGGCGGGCTTACAGGGGTGGAAATTGGTGCTGCCCGTCCGGCCCGAGCGGCAGCGGCTTGACCCATCGCACGTTCGCGAGCGGGAGCTCCGCATAGAGATGGGGAAAGAGCGCCCCGCCGCGCGAGGGCTCCCATTTGAGCGCCGATCCAAGGCGCCCGGCCTCGACCGCGAGAAGGATCAGATCGGCGGCGCCGGCGAAATGCCGCGCGGCGGTTTCGCGCACTTGCTCGGCGGTGGAGAAGTGGATGAAGCCATCAGCGTGGTCGACCGGAGCGCCGCGAAAGACGCCATCGCGTTCAGCCTCCTTCCACAGCGTCTGGGGGCAGATTTTGTAGATGAAGATCATGAGAAACGCCCAGGTTGGTAGGCCGAGGTGCCAGGAAGGCTCAATTTGTAGCGAAATTTGGCGTGCGCTTTTCGACAAAATTTGGCGCGCGCTTTTCCGCAAAAAGCGTGGAAAAACCTCGCCCGCTCGTTTGACCGAATGCAAGGTTCGCCCCGTAGTCTTTGCGCCATGCCGACACGGGTCGGGATGAACATGGCGAGGACGACATGCTGAACGAACGACGCAGCGGACCACGAAACGGCTTCAACCGCTACGCCCGTATCCAGGCCGAGGCATCCGGGCCCACGCGCGACTGCCTGGTCGTCAACATCTCGGAAGAGAGCGTCCGCCTGCATTCCGACATCGCCGAGACGCTCAGCGACTTCACCTTGATGTTGAGCGACGGGCGCCCGCGCCGATCGTGCCGCGTCAAGTGGCGGATCGGTTTCGAGATCGGAGCCACCTTCACCGACCAGCGCGCGCCCCTGCGCGCCTCGGCGGCCTGAGCGTTGGCGGAAACGTCCTAAGCGACTTCCGACTGCACCAGCTTTGGGTTTGCCTGGAAGAACGCCGCATCCTCGGGTTTCTGCTTCCAGTCCTTGTGGTGGCGGTTGTCCATGTGCCGGGTCGACATGTCGTCGCCGTAGCGCACGCGAAACAGCAGCGTGCGCTGCGGGCCGTTGATGTATTCGTGCAGCTCGCCCTTCGGATGCACCACGAACGAGCCCGGCAGCACGTCGATGGTGCGGGTCGGCGTTCGCATCTTGCCGCCGCCCTGGTAGCAGAAATAGATCTCGGTCGCGTGCGGGTGGCAGTGATAGGGGCTGATCTGGCCCGGCTCCCAGCACGCCACCGTCACGTCGCCTTCGCCCACCTTGCCGAGAATCTTCTCCACGTGGTGCTGCGGATTCCACTCCTGCTCCTGCTTCAAGTCGAAGACGTGCATGCGATGCTCCTTGGGCCGTGTGCCGGGCGCTTGGTTGCGACGGTCGCGGCTATGTTAGCCGATCGGGCCGCCAAGTCATTGGCTTTGGAGTCATTGGCCTTGCAGTCATTGGCCTTGGAATGCGGTGACAGCGGCGGCCACGCTTGATAGGACAGCGCCTCCACGCGAGGGAATGGAAGCGCGCCATGCTGAAAAAGCCGAACTGCCCGGTCATCGCGATCGAGGAGCACTATTGGGACCGCGAGTTGTCGGCGACCTATACGGGGGTCGAGGGCGTGCGCAATCCCGAGATGATGAACCGGCTGTTCGACCTCGGCGATCTGCGCATCAAGGAGATGGACGAGGCGGGCGTCGACGTTCAGCTCATCTCGCACGGCGCGCCGTCGGCGCAGAAGCTCACCACGCCCGATGCCGTCGCCATGGTGCGGCGCGTCAACGACCGTCTCGCCGCGGCGATCGCCCGGCATCCGACCCGTTTCGCCGGCTTTGCGACGCTGCCGACCAGCGATCCGGCGGCGGCCGCGGACGAGCTCGAGCGCATGGTGACCGAGCACGGCTTCAAGGGCGCGATGATCCACGGCCTCGCCAACGGCGTCTTCCTCGACGATGCGCGCTTCTGGCCGATCTTCGCCCGCGCCGAGAAGCTCGACGTCCCGATCTACCTGCATCCGGCGCTGCCGCATCCGCAGGTGATGGAAGTCTACTACAAGGAATACGCCAAGGATTTCCCCATGGTGATCCGCGCCGCCTGGGGCTTCACGGTCGAGACCGCGACCATCGCGATCCGCCTGGTGCTGAGCGGCCTGTTCGAGAAGCACCCTCGGCTCAAGATCGTGCTCGGCCATCTCGGCGAGACGCTGCCGTTCCTGGTCTGGCGCATCGACCAGGCGCTGTCGCGGCCGGGGACCGCGAGGCCGATGCATTTCCGCGACATCTTCTGCAACAATTTCTGGATCACCACCTCGGGCAACTTCTCCAACCCGGCGCTCTTGTGCTGCGCCATGGAGATGGGCGTCGACCGCATCCTGTTCGCGATCGACTGGCCGTTCGTGCCGAACCCGCCGGGCACGCGCTGGATGGAGAGCGTGCCGCTGTGCGACGAGGACAAGGCGAAGATCCTCAGCGGCAACGCCAAGCGGCTTTTCCGCATGTGAGCGGACCGGCTGGCTTAGTCGTGGCTGCGCCAGTCCTGGCGCGTGTCCGGCACGGGGGCCGAGCGGTTCGCCTTCGGCGCCTGCGATTGCGACACCTCGACCGGAAATCCGGTGTTGGCGATGGGCGGCACGGTGGTGCTGGTGTTGGTGCTGGGGCGTGCGGTCCGTGCCGGCTTCTTGTGCGTCTCCCGGCGCCCATGGCGCTTGGGATGATGCTCTTTCTTCGCGTCAGCCTTTTTTTCGGTCGCCTTGACGGCGATCGTTTCGCCGCTGCCGGACTGGATGGCCGCGACCTGCGTCCCGCTCGCGACGGCTGGGGCCGGTTCGGCGGCGGCCGGGGCTGACGCCGGCGCGGGCGACGATGTCGGCGCGGGCGGCGTGATCGCGGCGGTGGCGGCGGGCGCGGCCGGCGCCTCGACGGGAGCCGTCGCCGGGGCGGGCGCGACAGGCTCTGCGGTCAGCGCGGCGGCGGGAGCGCTTGCGACGGGAGCGGGCGGCGCCGCGGGAGCTGGAACGCTCGCGATCTCGGCGGGAGGCGCGGAGACAGCCGGTGCGTTCGCGACCTCGATCGGCGGCGGGACCGCAGACGGAGCGCTCGCCGCCGCGGGCGGCGGTTGCGGCGGCGGCGGGGCGGCTGGCGCGCTGACGACGGGTTCGCTCGGCGGTGCGGGCTGCGCCGCCGCGGTCGCGGTCGGGATGGGCGGTGCGGTGGGAGCCGTCGCCACCACCGTCGGAGCGGGTGCGGGCGGCACCACTTGCGCGGTGTCGGCCGGCATTTGCGCGGTGTCGGCCGGCGCCGGCTCGGCCGCCTTCTGCGCGCGCTCCGCATATTCGACCACGGCGCGCGCCGGGGCGCTCGGCAGGTCGCGCAGGCGCGCGAGCTCGTCGGCGCGCCGCGAATACGCGAGCACCTGTGAGCTCTGCCGCTCGGTGTCGTCGACGATCGCCTGCCGCACCAGCGGCCGGCTCATGTTGGGAACGCCGGAGAGGCGGTCGGCGGGGTCACGCGTCGCGATCAGGCCGGCGCTGAGCGCGAGCACCACCGCGCAGGCGGCGATCGCGGTCGCGAGGATGACTTTCAATGTCGGCAGCATGGCATCTGTCGCGTGGATCGGGCGTTCGCGTCCAAGTCGCCCCCCTTCCACCCCGCGAATCACCCATAACAGAGTCGCCCCCGAAGGTGAATCGCCTTGCCGAGTCAATTCGTGAAAAGGGTTTCACACAAACGTTCGTGCGGGCAGTTCCAAGGCGGGCACAGACGCTCGATGGTGCCGCGCACCGCCTAACCAATCGGTGACACGCGGGTGGCGCGCGCTATTGGTTGTGCGGCGTTGTACCCGTCGAGCGCCCCTGCTAGCTTCCCCGACCGCCGGCGGGCCCGTAGCTCAATGGTCAGAGCTAGCGGCTCATAACCGCTTGGTTGCAGGTTCGAGTCCTGCCGGGCCCACCATGCAAAAAAAACGCATTTGATTTTGCAGCCGCTTTTGCCCTGGCGTGCCCACCTGACATTGAGGTGGGCACATAGACGTTCCACAGACGTTCATTTTCTGGCCAGTTTGCCAACAGCATCCACCGCCAACTTCCGCCGGTCCGCGGACTTCGTGTAGTGCGACGCCATCCGGCCGCCGGACCACCCGAAGATCGCCTCAAGTTGCGCGACGGTGGCGCCGTTGTTGGCCGCATGCGTGGCCGCCGCCTTGCGTAGGCCGTGAGCGGACTTCCTGATGCCAGCGGCACGACAGGCGTCGGCGAAGGCGTTTCCTAGCGACTCTTTGCGCATTGGATTGCCGTCGCGCGTCGCGATCAAGGCGAGATCGCCGACCGGGCCCGCATCGAGTGTAGCCTGAAGCACCGGCAGCACCGGGATCGTGACGCGCGTCCCGGTCTTCTCGGTGTCGATCTCGATGATGCCGTTCCGGATGTGCTGCTTGCCGAGTCTGGCAGCGTCGCCACGGCGCAGGCCGGTGTAGAGGAACACATCGAGCATCACACGCTCGCGCGTGCCGATCGGCCAACGCTCCTCGAACTTCTGGATATCCTGCTCGGTCCAGACCGGGAAGCCGCTCGTCTTCGGTTTGACGACCTTCACGCCGGCGGTGGGGTCGGTGCTCACCAGATCCTTGTTATGTGCCCACGCAAACAGCCCGCGCATTGTGGCGAGGAAATTCTTGGCCGCGAATGGCGTCGCCGCTCGGCGGTCGATGCCGTCGATCACGGCGGGCTTGGTGATGCGGGACAGCGGCTTGTCACCTGCTAGCTTAAGCACATGCACCATGATGTTCTCGCGCTGCCTGCGCGTCGGTGCCTTTAGTGCGGCCCAGGCGTTGCTCTGCCTGTAGAGCATCCATAGCCAACCCAGCGTACCGCGAGCCGCCGTATGTGGGGTTTGCCTGGGTGTACCGCTCGACACGGCCTCGCGATAGGCGGCCTCGAACTCCGGGGTGCCGTACTCGGCTCTGATCCTGATCTTCCGGCCGTGTGCGCCCCGGCGCACATACCACGCGACCTTCCCGTGACGGGTGACCGCGCGGTGCAGGTAGAGCGGGCGAGGGCGGGGCATGGCGCCCATATTAGAGCACCACCTTAGCGAGCGATTCAACCCCCGGTTCTAGTGGTGGCGGCGGCTGCCCGGGAACGACCACGATACCCTCGGATGTGATCTCGATGCGCGCCACCGCGACCCCGGCCTTCGCCATGGCCTTGAGGGTCTTGGTCAGATCCGATTGCCGGATCTGGTGCTTGCCGCGCGACACGTCAGGCGCTCGCTGATCGGCTCAGCCGCACGATGAAGCCGCACACTTGGAGGATGGTGCGGTTGAGCGACACGGCCGCCAGGTTCTGACTTTCGAGTTCGAGACGTTCTCGTAGCCGGAGAAGTCGTACTATGGCGTGGCGGGATTCGGCGATGTTCATGGCGAGCGCCTTCCTTGCCCGGAGAGAGTCCGGGCCGTCGGTTGCAGTCAGGGGAAGACGCGCGAGCCGGGGTGATTGGCTATGTCAGAACCGCACCCTAGGCGCGACAGCGCATAATCGGTCATCTAGGGCTGCGCTGCTGCGATGCAAGCCTTGCGGTGACCTATTTTTTTGTGGTCGATAGTTCCCGTATCGGAAACCTCAGTGCACGCCCGGCGCATTGCCGAGCACGACCCGAACGCCAGATCGCCGTCAGGGACCTGCGCGACGGTCCGGCGTCGAACGGTGCGCGACCAGTCGAGATCTGGACAGCGACCATACGTGACACCGCCCAAGTTATTTCCATCGGCTGCGCCATGAGCAGCCAGTGATCGCGCTCGGGCAGGAAAATCCGTGGACCTTGTTCGATCTGTGTTCACCGCTACAATGAGTAACTTGCGCTCGCGATGTCGAGCGACCCCACGATCCTGACATTCGCCACGGAGCCGGCCATGGCCGACGTAAAGAACTGCTTTGTAATTGGTCCCATTGGCGACGAAGGCAGCCCCGAGCGCATTCATGCTGACTGGCTCTTGCAGGGCATCATCCAACCCGTTTTCCAAACGCATTTCCCAGACTGGCGCGTTGAGCGCTCCGACACCATTGCGACACCCGGCATGGTCAGCGCGCAAATCATCAATCGACTGCACGATGCGGACCTTGTCATCGCCGACCTCAGCTTCCACAACGCCAACGCCTTCTACGAAATGTCTCTCCGTCACAAAGTGGCGAAACCAATCATCCATATGATCCGCAAGGGCGAACGAATCCCGTTCGACGTCATCCCTCATCGCGCGATTCTGTTCGCGCACGTCCACCCCAACGATCACCTGACAGCCCGCGACCTGCTTCGCGCGGCCGTGGCAGAGGCAATCAAGGATGGGTTCGAAGCTGACAACCCGATAACGCACGCTCGGGGCCGCGCCGAGTTCTCTGACCGTGCGAGTGACCCCATGAAGGTGCTGGCGGACGAAGTCGCCACGCTCCGGGCGCGATTGGAAAGCGTGGAGATTTCTGCCAACACCGCGCGCTTTCAGGCCGAGCGCGCACTCGGCATTCCGCCGGTCGTGTCCCCGTTTGAACTTCGGACCGGATTCGGCACGCTTGCCGGACCTGGCGGTATCGTGGGGCTTACCGCTGGATCGGGCGATTTTCGCGTGACCGGATCCAATGCCGAAGGAGTCACGCTGTCCCCGATGGAGCTCGCAATGCGAGAAATGAAGGAGAAGGAGGGACGCAAATGACAGATGATGCAGCCTCGCCCACCGCCGCCATCGTGGCGTGGCTGAGAGGACAAGATGCGGAGATTCAGGCCGAGATTGCGGACCTGATGCTGATGGTTATGAGAGATGATTTTATCGATTTGGCAACTAATGATGTTGACACAGTGGTCACGCTCATTGATTCGCTTGAGGCTGATGCCCCCACTTACCGAGTGGTGGGTAAGGCGGTTATTTTCCGTTCAGTGTTTGATTTTCTTTTTGCAAAGCGATTCACCGACGCTGGATGGGTGGATTCCGAGGAAATGTTGCGGTCCGCGATCAAAGAAGGATCGAGTGATCATGATTCAGATGCTGCTAAGATTGCGCCCAGCGCGTTCAGAATGCTTCGCGGGCTACCCGGCCGCCGAGAGTCATGGAAAGCAATAGGCGAGTCGTACAGTGCGCTCGTTCAGGAATACCTTACAGACGAGGCAATCGGTACTTGGCAACTTCAACAATAATAGGCCACTTTTCATGTGGCTTAAAGAGTCAATTCCTTTGGTGTCTCACAATGCGCCGTCGTTCGATCCCGCATCGTGCCGAGATGGTGCAGCCTTTTTCCTCGAGGCTCTTCGAGCCTCCAGCGGAGCCGCTGGTGGGTAAAAACTGGGCGTCGCGCGGCTAGGCTATTGACTCACGGCCGCCCCGTAAGCGGCTCTCCTCGAAAACAGTGATCAGTCAGCGGAGGCGCGAGATCATGGAGACGTCGACCCCATAGGACTTGGCGATCTTGGTCAGCGTCTCGCCGGCCGCCCGGCGCTTCAAGGCCTCCTGCCGCTGGTAGTCGCTCAGCTTGCGCTTGCGGCCGAACTTCACGCCGTTAGCCTGCGCCCGCCGCCGGCCTTCGCCGGTGCGCTCGCGGATTAGGTCGCGCTCGAACTCGGCGATGGCGGCGAGGAGCGTCGATAGGAGCCGACCTTGCGATGATGACGTATCCCACAACGGGTCGCCGAGCGACCGGAAGGTGGCGCCAGTCTTGCCGATGCGCTCGATCAGGTCGAGCAACTCCCGAGTCGAGCGGCCGAGTCTATCCAGCTTCGACACCAGCACGACGTCGCCCGGCTCGAGCGCAGCCATGAGCTTCGCCAGCTGCGGCCGGTCCGCGCGGGCGCCGCTGATCTTCTCCTGGTAGACCTTTGTGGCGCCGGCGGCGGTCAGGCCTTCAATTTGGCCTGTGAGATGCTGGTCGAGGGTCGAGACGCGGGCATACCCGAGCGTGGCCATTTGCGACTCCTATTTTGCAAATAAGTTTTGCAAATTATAAGCCATTGATTTGCAAGGGCCAATGCCGTTTGGCGAAACTTGTAAGTTTTACAAACCTACCCCCCGAGCCTTGGGCGGGCCGCCAGGGCCGGCCAGACTGCCCCCGGAGCCCGCCCAGGACGCTGGCGCGGCCGGGGTACCCAGAACAGCCCCCAGGGGAGCCCACCCCCCCTGGAGCCCCCCTAGAGCCCCGAAGCCGACGGCCCCCAGCGCGCAGGCGGAAGCCGAAGGGGCCGGGGGAGAGGCCACCCCGGCAGTAGGGGTATGAACGGGCGAATCGGGAGCGAAGCCGTGTAGCGAGAACGTGCGCCGGGTTGATTTCAATCGAAATCGTCACCCGCAAAAACGTGGTGTGCGAGCAGCCAGACGCATACGCTCGCGACCATCACTGCCATCAGGACATAAAAGAACAGGTGTCGGTGCTTCTCCTCGAACTTATAGCCAAGGAAAAACTCGTGCGAGAGCGAAATTGCGATGGCCACGGCGGCGAAATAGACACCGAGTCCAAGAGTGTGGATGAACCACCAAACAAAGAACTGCTCGAGCGACTCCCATCCGGCGTGGTCAATCAGATCGTGACGAACGTAGGCGACAGCGAGGCCAGCGACGATCGTCAGGATGACTATCTTCGCGTCTTCACCTGCTATCCGGCGCATTCACGGCCCCTTCAGTCAACCTCTGTCCTTTATCCGGTGCGCCTCCAAGATACGCCGATCATGCTCCGTGTTCGACGAGGTGGAGGACATGATGTGCCGCCACGTTGAGTCGGCGCTGAACTACTTGGCCTGCGGCCGTTTTCGCGCCCTTCTTGGTTTCGCACGTTTGGAAGATGGCGGCTCGCTACTTTTCTTTTTGGTGCGCGCCGGTTTTGTGGTGGGCCGTCTTCCCATGGGAGTTTCTTTGACCGGCCGAGCCGCAGGGCTCGGGCCTGGTGCCCGCGGAGGGTTTGTGACGGCCACCGGTGGATAGGTCCGCTCTTGAAATCCACGCTCCGCGTAGTCGGTAAAGGGACCCTTGTATCCGATCAACGCGAACACGATGTGATACATCAACGCGGTCACATGGTAAACTTCATCAAGCAGGCGCTGGTAATCGGATTGAGATAGATCACCGCCGCGCTTATCCGGGTGAACTCCGCGATTGCGAAGCTTTTGCCAGTCCTTCACGAGACCGGGCAGCGTGCCGCCGGTTGCGGCAAGCTCGTTCATACGGTCGATAGCCCGAATACTCGTGAGGCCGTTCACCATTCCGGCGATGCGCGGCGCGAAATCCCGGTGGTCCGGGTTGCCCGACACCTGGGCGTTGATGAAAGCTTGCAGAGAGGTCAATCGCGCTTTCACGTTCGGATCGAGTTCGATCGGAAGGAGACCAGCGAGGCCTTCAACGGCGACACCGAGGCCAATTGCCCAGGCGTCGAGCGCGTTGGCGCTGGCCTCGCGCGCGTTATGCAGATGGTTCGAGCACGCATGCCAGTAGGGGCCGGCTCCCGGCAGCACGTACGCCAAATAGGCCGCGAACAACTGCCACGAATGGCCGTGGAATCCAGGCCCGCCCCGTGATATCGGCGGTGCTAACCGGGAGCGATGGGAGGATGGATAACGCGAATAAAGATGGAGGTGTTGGTTCGGACGTTCGACAACGCGGCAGCTGACGGTTTGGGCAAGCAAGAAACGAATGGCTTCCTCGATTTTGACCTCAAGATGATCAGGAAGGGCGCCCGACGACTTCACGTCAATGGTGAAGCTGTCGTCCTTCTTTTGGAGGTCGAAGTCGAAACCGCACGCCGCGAACGTAACCCGGTTAATCAAAGAGGGGACGTCGGCCTTCTCGAAATAATGCAAGCGCATTTCCAAGGCGTTGCTCCGCTGACCGCGTTCACAATTCGAGACAGCCGCGTTGACAACCGGGTTGGGATTTCCGGCTAACCAACTGCATTGCGGCAAGAGATGTCGTGCGGTCCATGCCGATCCATCGATCGATATGCCCGTTAGAGTGTAATAATCAGCGTCGTTATAGAGGGTGCCTGACTTGGTGCATCCGAAACTATTGAAGTCCGATACTAAATCCGTATTTTTAGTTTCGACCGAATAGAGCCTGACCATAAGCCCGTCATTCTCCGTTTGCCGGATGTAGCCTGGCCCCCGGTACTCGATCGGCTTATTGGTCGAGTTCTGGACAAGCGCGAGGTTGACGAAATCGATTTGCAGCCTGCCGCCTTGAAAAGATTCGATGATCTTGTCCATAGCTGCTCAACTCATCCCGCCCAGTCCGTCAGTTCCTCGGTGAGCTCGAACGTCCGCGAACCGTCGTACGCCTTCCCGGCGGCATCTTAGACGGTCTTGCCGCATACCAATCGCTCCGAGCACCTTGACGCCTTCGCCCTCCAGGGGGTCCCGGCATGCGAGAAGCGAGCCGCCTGTGGTCACTAGGTCATCACTCGATGCGGATAGGGTTGAGCTCATGAGCATGACACCGGCACGTCACCGGTCGCAGCGCCGGTCGTCAGCGCCTTGCGGATGTGTAACATGCACCGAGACCTCCTGTCGCCGCTGGTTATCGCGAGCGGCTCCGATTCGGCATGTACGGAAGTGCGTCGCCGCCGGCACCGATGCCGCCGTGATCGTGGTCCGCTGCCCGACATCACGGCACGGGTATGAACCGCTGCGCGCAATCCGCCAAGAACATCTCTCCGACGTGGGCGCGGTGCACCGAGGCCGCGGCCGAGGCGGCCGGCAGGAGTTCGTCCATCGCCCGCCTGTAGTCGTCGAGCTCGATCGGCGGCCCGACCATGGTCGGGTCGATCCGCACAACGTTCGTCGGGCCGAGCAGGAGGCGCGCTTGGCTCGTTGCAGCCAGCGATTGGGCGCGCATCGCGGCTCCGATGATCTTGCGCCAGTGCCAGAGCCCACCCCACGTCATCCGCCGCGTCACATGATAGGGCTCGTCGCCGCAGCCGATGCTCAGCACCTTGATGCGCTCGGGCGGCACGTCGTAGGCGATCATCGCCTCGATCACCCCCAGCATGGTGGGGTTGTTCGCCCACACCCCGCCGTCGATCAACCTGTAGCCGCCGGACTCCAACGGCCGATAGATGGTGGGCGCCGCCGACGTGGCGAGTGCGACGTCGACCATGCGTTTCCGCCAATCCTGCTCATAGTCGGCGTGGTGGCGCGTCTTGAACACGAAGACTTCGCTGAACCGCCCGTCGAACGCCGGGATGACGTGACGGACCGCCGACTCGCCGAACAGCTTGTCGCCCAGAAACTCCTGAAGAACGCGCTCGAGCGCCTGTCTGCTGTACCGGTGGAACGTGGCGTTCAGCAGGTTGTTGCGGAATGCCTTCCAGGCGCGTCCCAAGACGTTGTCCCAAAAGGGCGGAAAGATCTCAGGGCCGCGGTGCATGTAGAGATCGCGGATCTCGACGGCGGATTTTCCGGCGCCGAGTCCGAGAGCGATGATGCCACCGGTCGAGGTGCCGCTGACGAGATCGAAATGCTCGACCATGGATCGGCCGCCGAAACCTCCCTCCAGGTCGGCAAGGACGGCAGCCGGGAAAATTCCGCGGATGCCGCCGCCATCGATAGAGAGGATGCGAAAGTCCCGGTCAGGCGGCCAACTCTGAGGAACGCGGCGCGTAGGGATGCTGCCGGCGGATCGGGGAAGGACGGGTCGGGGGTGGGACATTCGGATCTCCGCGGTATGGTCGGGTGCTCGCCACCGCCGGCCCAATGGCCGTCGATCAGCCAGCCCTCGAAGTAGAAAAGCCATTCGGACGCCCAGGGGATGATGGTCTCGGCGATTAACCGATCCGGCTCCCACTGAGAGGTTCTCGGGTCGTACAGGCAGAGCGACCAGCCATGGGTCGGGCCGAGATCTCGGTAGATGTGCGGCGGCCGCTCGCCAGTGCCCCGCGGATCGAGTCCGATCACGGGGGCCAGGACCTCCACCCTGATCCGGAAATTGTCGAGAAATCCGCCGCCGAACCGGCGGCGCGGATAGTAGACGACGCCGATCTCGTAGGTGCGCGCCAGCGGCCGCAGCGGCCCCCGCCACGCGCCCACGAAGTCGAGCGCGCAAGTCTGCCGGAACGCCGGAAACAGCCGGCAGATGCCCTCGTCCTGCGCGTCGACGGAAAGCGCCCGCATTCAGACGGGGTCTCCGAAGAAGCTGTGGGCCGCCACCGGCTTGACCGCCGGTGCGGCCGCGAAGGCGGCCGCGGCCGCCGGCCGCACGATGCGGCCGGTGCCGTACTCGACGTGGGGCTGCGCCGGCGGGAACATGTAGTCGTTCACCGCGCTGCGCGCCGGCCGCTTGCCGAACAGCCGCTCGAGAATCGACGCGATCTTGTCGATCGACAGGGTGTTGCTGCGCAGCGCCCGCAGGTCGGCGAGCAGGTCATAGAGATCCTCGATCATGAGGTTCTGGTCGGCCGGCGCCTCGGGCCAGCGGTCGGTAAGCACGTCCTCGCGGCACGTCGGGTTGGTCTCGCTGATCAGGCGACCGGCCGCCTTCTCGGCTTCGAGCCGCAGCAGAACCTGCTGTGCCTGATGCTCGAATTCCTCCGAGAGCGTCGCGGTCGTGTTGGCGTGCTCGGCGATCAGCTTCGACAGCAGCACCGACGGCGGCCGGCGGAGTTTCGCGCGCTCTCGCTTGGCGTAGAGCATGTTGCGCCACCGCTTGACGAGCTGCAGCGCGATCAGCGCGCGTGATTTGCGGTAGACCGGCTCCTGCTCGGGGACCGGCTCGCCGGGCGCGCGGTCGTGAGCCATCGCGCGGCCCTCGAACAGCCTGCCGAAGTCGGCCTCCACCGGCGTCAGCGCCTTGAACCACTCGGCGAGGCCCCAGGGGTTGGCCAGGAGCCGCAGCTTCGGCTCGTTCGGGTCCTCCGGCTTGCTGTGGAAGATGACGCTGGTGCGCGGCTCGCGCTGCGCGACGAGCACCGCCGGCGTCAGGTCGACGTGCATGCCGTCCTCGTAGGTGACGCAGACGCAGCGGGTGTGGCGGACGGTCTTGTCGTAGTAGCGCGAGCCCGGCTCGCCGCGGATCGCTCGGTACAGCGCGTCGAGCACCGCCTCGGGATCCGAGTCCCACGGAACGTCGAGCACGACAATGACATCGAGGTCGTATTCCTCCCGCTCGCTGCAACGCGCGATGGTCGCGCCGATCGCCATCGAGCCCTGCGGATACATCAAGGTCACCAGCCCGCGCAGCGGGCTGCTCGGTCGGTCGATCCAATCGCGCATGACGTCGAAGCGGTCGACCGCCTTGTCGTGGTCGGTCCTGGTCAGCTGGATCCGGATGGCAATGTCGGCGAGCAGGAGGTCGACGACCTCCGGCAGGGCCGATTTGAGGGGGTTCTTCGGATTGAAGTTCACGTGTCGCTCCAAATAGTTGGGCTTCGGCGCCGGACTGCCCGGGTCCGATGTCTCGGAGTTTGTCTTTGTTCGGGAGCGGTCATTCAGGGGAGATTCGCCCCCTCCCATCAAGGCCATGCCGGCGACTATCCCCATTTCGGACAACTTCTGGTGTCCGAAATCGCTTTTCTCGCCGGCATAGCCGGCAGGTGGGCAGGCGGCAGGGGCTGATGAGCCAGACCGGCCAGACCGGAGCAGAGGGGGGATCGGCGGGCGAAATGCTCGACGCCGAGGAATTCGGCGCGGCCGTCGACGGATTGTCGGCTGCGGACAAGTTCAAGCTCAGGGAGATTGAGAAGGTCTATCGCCGCGGAACGGACCTAAACGAGGGCGACCTGCTCCACGAGGCCCTATGCGCCGCGATCCTGGGCGACAGGAAATGCCCGCGCGCCGTCCCGGTGATGGCGTTCGTCGTCCAGACCATGCGGAGCCTGGCGAGCCATCGCCGCGAAAAGCATGCGCGGGAGAGAGCCGACGGAGGAACCGCACAGGAGAAGGCCGGCGTCGGCGCCGCAATCGCGTTCGCAAGCGCCGCCTTGGACCCGGAGGAGATGCTCATCGAGCAGCAGGAGGTGGGGGACACCGTCGGCGAGATCCTTGCCTGCTTCGAGGGCGACGAGGAGGCCCAGATGGTCGTTCTCGGCTGGTCAGCGGGACGGCGCGGCAAGGAACTGCGAGAATACGTCGGCGTCGAACAGGCTGCGCTCGACTACGCGATCAAACGGATCAGACGCGCGATGACGAAGCGCTATCCTCACGGATGGAAGAAGCCATGACCGGCAAGAAGGACCCGGCGCGGGACGAGTTGGACCGGATCGAGGACGCCCTCGTTGACGCGATCATGAACTCGCCGGAGGCGGAACTGCGCGACGAGATCAAGGCGCGCGGCGAGAACCCCGACAAGATTATCGCCAGCGTCGACGCGACGATCTCCGGCGCGAAAGCGGCGGGCGCGAAACTCCGCATGGAGCGCGCCAAGTCGGAACTGCAGGCGTGGCGAGCCGGCAAGGGGAAGATCGTCGCGTTCGACCGCGCCACCATGAAGGCCAAGCTCGACAGGATGCGCGCGCGCGACCCCGAGTTCGCCTCGAAAATGATGGCTGCAGCGCGCAACGGCGAAGGGCTCTCGGAAAGCGACCTCGAAGGGTTCCTCGAGGATCTGGCCAGATTGGAGCGCCTCGAAGACGAAGGCGGCGGCGAATGACCGTCACTCCCGCCGAGCGCATCCTCATGAGCCTCGGCATAACGGACCCCAAGGAAATCGACCTCGAAGCGATCGCCTGGAGCCGGGGTGCCCTCGTCGAATATCGACCCCTCGACCGTTGCGACGCGACAATCGTCGGGACATCTCGCAGGGCGGTGATCTCGGTCAATTCGCGCAGCAGCCCGGAGCGGCGCCGCTTCTCCATTGGGCACGAGCTCGGGCATTGGCACCACGACCGCGGACGCCTGCTATTCTGCGGCGACAAGGACGTGGACAACCCGGCGGACGATGCGCTCAACCCGGAGCGCAATGCGGATGCGTTCGCATCTGACCTCATTCTTCCGAATTACCTTCTCAAGCCGCGCCTGAGGAGGGTCAAACGGGTGACGTTGGCGGCGGTCCGCGAAATCCGAGAGGAGTATGCGGCAAGCCTCACGGCGACCTTGATCAAGATCGTCCAGTCGAACCAGTTTCCGCTGGTCGTCGTCTGCCACACGCAGAAAAGGAGACGTTGGTTCAAGCGGGCCGACATGGTGCCGCGCTGGTGGTTTCCGATCGATCAGTTGGATCGCGCCACTTTCGCGGCCGACATGCTGTTCAACGGCGCGGCCGAGCAGACGTTTCCGCGGAAGATGGGCGCCGACGCGTGGTTCGACTTCCGCAATTGCGATCGCCACGAAATCCTAGAGCAGTCCTTCATGCTACCCGGCCCGGAGGTGCTGACGGTGCTGACGATTCCAGAGGATGGCCTAGGCTGACGCTCGGCCCCTCCAACGATTCGCGAGGTGAGAACAGCACGGAAAATAGTCTCCCTCGCGTCGAATCACCGGCCGTGGGACAGCCCTGCGCGCGCCGGGGGCGTGCTCGGGCCGTCCTCCGGTACTGACGTAGTGCTTGTGGCCTGCCAGGCTATGACGTCGGAGGGCGAGGCCCGCGGTGTCGATGTCGCGCTCCTCCGTACAGACCTTAGGTCTATTGACGCATTTTTTTGTCCGGCGATTTGAGTCTGCGAAACAAGGGGTTCGCGCCGGACAACTTCAGGATTTGCCGGAAAACAAGGCACTTCTCGTGAATCTCTCCTCACGTATCTCTCTTTTCCTCCCCGCCCAGATCGCTCGAGGTGCGAGCCGACGTGACCCGCTTTCTCCAGCTTGTTGACGATCCGTCGCACCTGTCGTGGCGTGTCTTCCCGGCCCTGGAATAGTCGGTGGCGCTCGGCCTTGCGCGCCAGATCGCCCATGCGGATGCCGGTGCCTACCATCTTGAGGATGACCTTCTCGCGCGGGCTCAGGATCCTCGCTTTCGCCTCCCGCTGCGCGGCGGCTCGCGCCTGCCGCTTGGCCTCCGCTCGGCCCCGCCGCATGCGATCGCGTCCGGCCTTGTTTACATCGATTGCGCCTATGGTGCGCATACGTAGCGATTGCCGGACAGTGTAGGTCACACCGAGTCGGGTCGCGATCACATCGGCCTTGACGGTCGCCTCGTAGACGGAGGCGCGAGTGATGGCGCGCCCCATCTGGCTGGGCGTCATCCAAGGCGCCCACTTGCGGCAGTAGTCGATGACAGGCTTGCCGGCCAGCTTGGCGCAGGCCAGCAGCAGCTGCAGGTCGTCGCGACCGGCATCGTCATCGTGCAGGGTGCAGCCGTAGCGCCACGTCAGGAAACGCTCGACCTCGCGCAGGCGGACGATCGAAAAGCTGTTGCCGATGGGCAGGAAGCGGCGCGGCTTCCTCCGTCTGTCGCTTCTCCGATCAAGCCGCGCGAAGGCGGCGATCAGCTTTTTGCCAGAGGTCTCTTGCGAGGTCGGGAGGGGTGGACTAAGTACGGCAGTGCCAGCGCTTACATAGTCCCTGCGGGCCGCGTCCTCACAAGGATCGCGGCCCGAAGGATTCTCGGGCGACATGTTGGGGACTTCCTTTCCTGATCTTCATGGTCTTGGTCTCCTGTGGTCTATTCGGCGCGCGCTGCGAACGCGCTCTGCGACTACTTAGTGACGACTCTCGATCCTGCCACTCATTGGATGGCGACTTAACTCAACGCCTCCAACGATTCGCGAGGTGAGAACAGCACGGAAAATAGTCTTTGCGGACCAATGCAGCCGATAAGGCAGGTGGGCACGACTAACCCGTTGGCGGGATTACAATGTGCTACAACTGCCGGGCCCACCAGCCTTCGCGCCCAGCGGGCGCTTCAGCTCGGCAAGCTCTTTCATTCGCCGATCACACGCAATTGGTGTGCTTCGCCGCGCCAATTTGCGCAGGCAAAAAGTTTGACGAAATCGCTGCCGGATGAAACGCTTGTTCCTCTCCTCGCGGCCTGCCGGAGGGCCCGTTCGCATCGGAGGCGTCATGACGAAATCCTGGTCGCATCTTGCCCTGGCCAACGTGCTGCTCGCCGCGCTCACGGTGCCGGCTGGCGCGCAGCAGAAGCTCTATGTCGCGGGCTACGGCGGCAGCTTCGAGCAGACCATCCGCAAGGAGGTGATGCCGGGCTTCGAGAAGAGGTTCGGGGTCACCGTCGAGTACGTCGCCGGCAACTCGACCGACACCCTCGCCAAGCTGCAGGCGCAGAAGGGCAACCAGCAGATCGACGTCGCGATCGTCGACGACGGCCCGATGTACCAGGCGATCCAGCTCGGCTTCTGCGGCAAGGTCGTCGGCCTGCCGGAAGGCGATCTCTATCCGGCGGCACGCTTCAAGGACGATCGGGCGGTGGCGATCGGCCTCGTCGCCACCGGGATCATGTACAATACCAAGTACTTCAAGCAGAAGGGCTGGCCCGCGCCGACCTCGTGGAACGATCTCAAGGATCCGAAATACAAGCAGCTCCTCGTCATCCCGCCGATCAACAACACCTACGGGCTCTATGCGCTGATGATGTATGCGCGCATGAACGGCGGCGGCGAGAAGAACATCGAGCCCGGCTTCAAGGTGATGAAGCAGGACATCAATCCGAACGTGCTCGCCTACGAGCCCTCGCCCGGCAAGATGACCGAGCTGTTCGAGTCCGGGCAGGCCGAGATCGCCGTGTGGGGCAGCGGCCGCGTTCAGTCGTTCGCCAATACCGGCTTCCCGGTCGACTTCGTCTATCCCAAGGAGGGCGCCGTCACGCTGCTCGCCTCCGCGTGCACGGTGGCGAAGCCGAACGCCTCGCCGCTCGCCTCCGAGTTCATCAAGGCGATGCTCGCGCCGAGCATGCAGCTGATCCTGCTCAAGGACTATGGCTACGGTCCGGTGAACAAGACCGTGACGGTGCCGGCCGGCCTCGGCACCATGGCGCCGCTCGGCGAGCGCGCCGCCAAGCTGATCAAGCCCGACTGGGATGCGATCAACGCCCAGCGCGAGGAATGGACCAAGCGCTGGAACCGCGAGATCGAGCGGTGATCTTTTCACCCTCCCCTGCAGGGGGAGGGTCGCTCGGCTTCGCGAAGCGAAGGCGAGCGGGGTGGGGTGGCCGAGGCGTCGCCACCCCACCCCGGCTCGCTTCGCTCGCCGACCCTCCCCCTTCAGGGGAGGGTGAGCGCGAGCGCCATGCCGTCGGGCCTTCCTGATTCATGTCCTTCCTCCAACTCGACCAGCTCACCAAGCGCTACGGCGACCAGGTCGCCGTCGATCGGCTCACGCTGTCGGTGCAACAGGGCGAGTTCGTCTCGCTGCTCGGGCCGTCCGGCTGCGGCAAGACCACGACGCTGCAGATGGTTGCCGGCTTCGTTGCGCCGAGTGCGGGCGCGATCGCGCTCGCCGGGCGCGACCTCATCGCCGTCAAGCCGAGCCGGCGCGGGCTCGGCGTGGTGTTTCAGAGCTACGCACTCTTTCCGCATATGACCGCGGCGCAGAACGTCGCCTTCGGCCTCGAGATGCAGGGCGTCGGTCGCGCCGAGCGCGACAAGCGCGTCGCCGACGCGCTCGCGCTGGTCGGGCTTGCGGGCCTCGCCGACCGCCATCCGCGCCGCCTTTCGGGCGGCCAGCAGCAGCGCGTCGCGCTCGCCCGTGCGCTGGTCATCCGCCCGCACATGCTGCTGCTCGACGAGCCGCTGTCGAACCTGGACGCCAAGCTGCGCGAGGAGATGCAGATCGAGCTGCGCGCGATCCAGCGCACCGTCGGCACCACCACCATCCTGGTGACGCACGACCAGGCCGAGGCGATGGCGCTGTCCGACCGCATCGTGATCATGAATCAGGGTCGCGTCGAGCAGATCGCGGCGCCGCAGGAGGCCTATGAGCGGCCCGCGACGGCGTTCGTGGCAAGCTTCCTCGGCAAGACCAACGAACTCGCGGGCTCGGCGGCAGGCGAGGGTGGCGACGCGATCGTCAGCATCGGCCCCGCGCGCTGGATTTGTCCGCGCGCGCCGAGCGGCCCGATCCTCGCCGCGGTGCGTCCCGAGAAGATCGCCTTCGCGGCGCCGGCCGCCGATCGGCTCGATGGTGTGGTCAGGACGCGCATCTTCCAAGGCAACCACTGGCTCTATCGCGTCGCCACGAGTGCGGGTGAAGTGTTCGTCATCCGCCAGAATGCCGGCGACGCCATGCCCGCCGAAGGCGACACGGTCGCGCTCGTGTGGCGCGCCGAGGACATGACGGTGCGCAGCGCATGAGGGAGGCGACCCAGGAAACTCGCGCCACCAGGCGCCTCGCGCCCGCCGCCGTGCCGTGGCTGCTCAGCCTGCCCGCACTTCTCCTCTTTGCCGCCGTGCTCGTCATCCCGCTGATCATGACGATCCTGCTCTCGTTCCACGACTGGAGCCAGTACGGCGGCATCAAGCCGGTTTTGATCCTCAAGAACTGGCGCGAGATCTGGTCCGACCCGTACTACGCCGAGATGTTCCTGCGCACCTTCCGCATCGCCGCGCTAGTCACGCTCGTCACGGCGCTCGTCGGCGCGCCCGAGGCCTACATCCTCAATCGCATGCGGCCGCCCTGGCGGGGCCTGTTCGTCCTGGTGCTGCTCGGCCCGCTGCTGATCTCGGTCGTCGCCCGCACGCTCGGCTGGGCGCTGTTGTTCGGCGGGCGCACCGGCGTCGTCAACGCGGCGCTGATCAATCTCCACCTCATCGCGTCGCCCATCCCCTTCATGTTCACCGAGACCGGCATCGTGGTCGCGCTCGTTCATGTGCTGATGCCGTTCATGGTGCTCGCCGTGTGGACGGCGCTGCAGCGCCTCGATCCGCAGATCGAGAACGCGGCGGCCTCGCTCGGCGCCGGCCATCTCACCATCCTGCGCCGCGTGATCCTGCCGCAGGTCGTGCCCGGCATGCTGTCGGGCGGCATCATCGTGTTCGCGCTCGCCGCGAGCGCCTTCGCGACCCCGGCGATCATCGGCGGGCGGCGCCTCAAGGTCGCGGCGACGCTCGCCTATGACGAGTTTCTCAACACGCTCAACTGGCCGCTCGGCGCCGCCGTCGCGGTGCTGCTGCTCGTCGTGCTGGTCGCGATCGTCGTCACCGCCAACCGCCTGACCGAGCGGCGCTACGCCGAGGTGCTCGGATGAGCCGCAACGGCCCGCTCGCGCTCATCTTCCACGCCGCCTTCGTGATCTTCATGCTGGCGCCGATCGTCGTGGTCTGTGCCGTCGCATTCACGCCCGAGGGCTATCTCTCGTTCCCGACCCACGGCCTGTCGCTGCGCTGGTTCCGCGCGATCGCAGACTATCCGGAATTCATCCATGCCTTCTGGCTCAGCATCGGGCTCGGCGCGCTCTCCGCGACCATCGCGCTCGCGGTCTCGGTGCCGGCGGCGCTGGCGATCGCGCGCCATCGCTTTGTCGGGCGCGGCCTCGCCACCACCCTGTTCATGTCGCCGCTGATGATCCCGAACGTGGTGCTCGGCATCGCGTTCTTGCGCTTCTTCTCCGAAATCGGCGTCGGCGGCAGTTTCACGGGCCTCGTGCTCGCGCACATCATCTTCGTCTTCCCGTACGCGCTGCGGCTCACGCTCGCCTCCGCGACCGGCATGGACCGCGCGATCGAGCAGGCCGCGATCTCGCTCGGCGCCAGCGAATGGACCATCCTGCGCCGCATCACGGTGCCGCTGATCCTTCCCGGGCTCGTCTCCGGCTGGACGCTCGCCTTCATCCAGAGCTTCGACGAGGTGACCATGACGGTGTTCGTCGCCGCGCCCGGCACCCAGACCTTGCCGGTGCGGATGTTTCTCTACATCCAGGATAATATCGATCCGCTGGTGACCTCGGTGTCGGCCTGCGTGATCGCGATCACGGCGACGGCGCTGATCGCGCTCGATCGCCTCTACGGCCTCGAGCGTCTCTTGTCCGGCCACGCCGGCACGCGTGATAGGGAATAGGGATGGCGCGCGACTACGACATCGCAGTGATCGGCGGCGGGCTCGTCGGCGCCGCCATCGCCTGGGGGCTGGCGCGCGAAAAGCAGCGCGTCGTCATCCTCGACGAGGGCGACATCGCCAAGCGCGCGTCGCGCGGCAATTTCGCGCTCGTCTGGGTGCAGAGCAAGGGCCTCGGGCTGCCCGACTATGTCGGCTGGACCATTCGCTCGTCCGACCAATGGCCGCAGCTCGCAGCCGAATTGAAAGATCAGACCGGCCTCGACGTCTGCTTCGAGCGCCCCGGCGGGTTTTCGCTCGCGCTCTCGGAGCGCGAGCTTGCCGCCCGCGCCGTCACGATCGAACGCATCCGGCTGCAGCCCGGCGTGGTGAAATTCCCCGTCGATATCCTCGACCACGCCGCGATCGAGAAGCTGCAGCCCGGCATTGGCCCGACCGTCGTCGGCGGCAGCTTCTGCCCGCTCGACGGCCATGTGAACTCGCTGCGCCTCTTCCGCGCCTTCCATCGCGCGGTCATGCAGCTGGGGGTCGACTATCGCCCCAGCCACACGGTGCACGGCATCACGCACCGGTCGGGCGGCTTCCGCATCGCGACCACGGCAGGCGAGGTGCGTGCCGGCAAGGTCGTGCTCGCGGCCGGCAATGCCAATGCGAAACTTGCCCCGATGGTCGGCCTGCATGCGCCGATGCGCGGCAACCATCGCGGCCAGATCGTCGTCACCCGCCGCATGCCGCGCTTCCTGCGCCATCCCGTCGTGACGGTGCGCCAGACCGACGAGGGGACCGTGATGATCGGCGACAGCTACGAGGAAGCGAGCGACGATACGCGCATGACGCTCGCCATCAGCACCGTGATGGCCGATCGCGCCCGGCGCATGTTTCCGATCCTCGACGACGCGACGGTGGTGCGTACCTGGTCCTGCCTGCGCGTCATGCCGCAGGACGGCTTTCCGATCTACGACCAGTCGGAGAGCTGCCCGGGCGCCTTCGTCGCCTGCTGCCATTCCGGCGTCACACTCGCGGCCAACCACGCTTATGATCTCGCCCCCATGATCGCACGCGGCGCGCTCGACGCGGCGCAGCTCGCGCCTTTCTCGGCCCGGAGGTTCAATGTTCAAAAGGCTGCCTGACATCGCGGGCGCGACCGTCGCGATCACCATCGACGGTACGCCGTTCAGCGCGCGCCAAGGCGACAGCGTCGCCGCCGCGCTGCTGCTGGCCGGCCGTGCCGCCTGCGGCATGACGGCGGTCACGGGCCGGAAACGCGCGCCCTACTGCCTGATGGGCGTCTGCTTCGAGTGCCTCGTCACCATCGACGGCGAAGCCGCGCGCCAAGCCTGCCTGGTGCCTGTGCGCGACGGCATGCGCATCGAGACGCAAGGCGCTGCCACGAGCATCACGGAGCCTGCCGCGTGAGCGACCCGAACGAGCATCACTCCGGCGCTCCATCTGCCTCTTCGGCGGGAGAGGGAGCGCGGATTCAGGGCGAGTATGATGTCGTCATCGTGGGCGCGGGACCTGCCGGCCTCGCGGCGGCCGCGGCAACCGCATCGGCCAAGCTCTCCACCCTCGTGCTCGACGAGAACGCGGGCCCCGGCGGCCAGATCTATCGCGCCATCACGACAACGCCGGTCCAGTCGCGTGACGTCCTCGGCCTCGACTACTGGCAAGGCGAAGACCTCGTCGCGCAAGCGCGCGCGAGCGGCGCGACCTTCGTGCAGGGCGCCACCGTCTGGAGCCTCGACCGCGACCGCCAGATGGCGGTCTCGATCAACGGTGCCTCACGCGGCCTGTTCGCGCGCCGCGCCATCCTCGCGACCGGCGCACTCGAGCGCCCGTTCCCCATACCGGGCTGGACGCTGCCCGGCGTCATGACGGCAGGCGCCGCGCAGACCGTGCTCAAATCGTCCGGCCTGATCCCGGATGGCCGCGTCGTGCTCGCCGGCACCGGCCCGCTGCTCTGGCTCATCGCCGCGCAGATCCTGCGCGCCGGCGGCGCGATCGATGCTATGCTCGATACGACGCCGCGCGGAAACTTCCGTCGCGCCCTGGTGCATTTGCCCGGGTTCGTCGCCTCGCCTTATTTCGCCAAGGGCCGCGCGCTGCAGCGCGAGGTGCGCAGCAAGGTGAAGATCATCGACGGCGTGACGGCGCTGCGCGCCATCGGCGACGACAGGCTGCGCGAGGTCGCCGTCACGCGCGGCGGCGCCGAGGAGCGCATGGCCGCCGACATCCTGCTGCTGCATCAGGGTGTCGCGCCCAACGTCAACCTCGCGATGGCCGCGGGCGTCGCCCACCGTTGGGACGCGCGCCAGCTCTGCTTCGTGCCGGTGCTCGACGCCGACGGCAACTCGTCGGTGCCCGGTATCGCGGTCGCCGGCGACGGCGCCGGCATCGGCGGCGCGCTCGCCGCCGCCGAGCGCGGCCGCCTCGCCGGCCTCGCCGCCGTGCGCGCGCTCGCCGCGGACCGCGCGCCCGGCGCGGCGGAGACCGACGCGGCGCGGCGGGCGCTGCGTCGCGCCGAGCGCGGCCGCGCCTTTCTCGACATCCTGTTCGCGCCGGCCGCCTCGTTCCGCCGCCCGACCGGCGACACCATCGTGTGCCGCTGCGAGGAGGTGACGGCGGCGCAGATCGCCGAGACGATGAGCCTCGGCGTCGAGGGACCGAACCAGCTCAAGGCGTTCCGGCGCTGCGGAATGGGCCCGTGCCAGGGCCGCATGTGCGGCCTCACGGTGAGCGAGCTGATCGCGCAGGCGCGCGGCGTGTCGCCCGACGCGGTCGGCTACTATCGGGTGCGCCCGCCGGTCAAACCCATTCCGCTCAAGGAGCTCGCCGACATGCCGCAGACGCCGGCGGCGGTGAATGCGGTCGTGCGCGGATGACGCGCACGGCCGACGCGATCGTCATCGGCGGCGGCCTGCACGGCTGCTCGACCGCGCTGCACCTCGCGCTGCGCGGGTTGACACCGGTCGTCATCGAGAAGGACTATGCGGGCCGCCACGCCTCCGGCGTCAACGCGGGCGGCGTGCGTCAGCTCGCGCGCAATCTCGCCGAGGTGCCGCTCGCGGTCGCCTCGATGGAGCTGTGGGACCGTATCGAGGATCTGGTCGGCGACGATTGCGGCTTCGATAGCCACGGCCAGGTGCTGGTCGCCGAAAGCGAGGAGGAGCTCGCCAGGCTCGCGGCGCGCGTCGACGACCTCCGCCTGCGCGGCTTCACCCATGAGGAGCTGATCGACCGCGCCGAGCTCAAGCGCCTGCTGCCCGCCGTCGCCGACTATTGCCCGGGCGGCGTGGTGTCGCGCCGCGACGGCGCCGCCGATCCGTTCCGCACCACGCAAGCCTTTCGCCGGCAGGCGATCGCGCGCGGCGCGACCGTGGTCGAGGGCGTGCGCGTCATCGGCCTCGTGCGCCGCGGCGCCACCTGGCAGGTCGCGACCGACCACGGCGCCTACGAGGCGCCGGTCGTGGTCAACGCCGCCGGCGCCTGGGCGGCCCGCATCGCGGCCATGGTGGGCGAGGCGGTCCCGCTCGAGGTGATCGCGCCGATGCTGATGATCACGGCGCGCCTGCCGCGCTTCATCGATCCGGTGGTGATCCTGCGCGGCCGCAAGCTCTCATTCAAGCAGCTCGCCAACGGCACGGTCGTGATCGGCGGCGGCCATCTGGCAAAGCCCTATCCGGACGAGAACGCGACCGTGCTCGACTGGGGCAAGCTCGCGACCAGCGCCCGCACCGTGTGGGAGCTGTTTCCGGTGATGCGCGAAACCACCATCGTGCGCGCCTGGGCCGGCATCGAGGCGCGCATGCCGGACGAGATCCCGGTGATCGGGAGGAGCGCGGTGGCAGATGGGCTCTTTCACCAGTTCGGCTTCTCGGCGCACGGATTCCAGCTCGGGCCGGGCGTGGGATCGCTGATGGCGGATCTGATCGTGACGGGGGCGACGAATCTGCCGATCGAGCCGTTTCGGGTGGATCGGTTTGCGGGGAGGGCTTGAGCCGAGCCAATCGCGAGCCATGCCTGCCGCACATGACTGCGGCCCTGCGGGAGTGGTCACTTTATTTTCGGAAAAAATACAGGCGATCTACAGGGCCGCAGGAACAAGAAATACAATGCAAGCTATTGGATTCCAGGAAAAATCGACGAAACCGAAGAACAGGGAAACAATGCGGTTATCAGGGGCAAATACAGCGCGGAGCAATGCGATCGGCATTGTTCTTTTGCCTTTGGTTGTAAGGATAGTGCCGATTTGGCCGCGCCCAGCGCATGGCCCGCGCGGGCTGGTGGAAGCGTCCGAAACGAATGCGCCCCGCATGCCGGCCGCGAGGCGCAATTCAAGTACTCTCATTTATGCCATTACGCCAATTGCGATCGGCACTCAAGGCATCGGCTCATCTATCCCCGCTATTCAGGGGTAGGTTGAACGTCGGCGCGCCTCACGCCGCGTAGGCCGCCGGCACCACCGGCTCCTTGTCCCAGTCGGCGACCGGATCGTAGCCCCATACCCACTCGGAATTGCCGTGCACGCTGCCGGTCCCGGCGGCGATCGACTGCTTCTGTGCGGTCGCGTCGCGCATGTGCTTGAAGCGGGCATTGGAGAAGGAGAGGCGCTGCACGCCGTGCACGCGCGGGATGCGGATCCGGCGAAAGTTGGCAAAAGCCTCGACCGGATCGCTGCAGGCCGCCATCCAGCGCGACAGGATATAGGCGTCCTCGAACGCCTGGCAGGCGCCCTGGCCGGCGTTCGGCAGCATGGCGTGCGCGGCATCGCCGATCAGCTCGATGCGGCCGCGGCCCCAGTTCTGCGTCAGCGGCCGGGTGAACAGGCCCCATTTCGAGCACGCGGTGACGATGCGCAGCAGCTTGTCGAGGCGCGGCTCGGAATTGGGAAAGCTCGCCCGCATCTCGTCGGGATCGCCCCGGGTCGACCAGCCTTCCTCGACCCATTTGTCCGTGTCCTCTTGGGTGACGATGTTGACGAGCTTTCCATCGCGAATTTTGTACGCCAGCAGATGGCGGCCGGGACCGATCCACTGGACATGTCCGGTCGGCTCGAGCACGTCGGCGGGGATGTCGTTCGCATCGAGCAGGGCGCGCCACACCATCTGCCCCGTATAGGTCGGGTTGTCGTCGCCATAGAGCGCGTGGCGCACGACCGAGCGCACGCCGTCGGCGCCGATCACGATCTCGGCTGCGACGCGCGCGCCGTTCTCGAAGGTCAGCAGCGTATGATCCGCATGCTCGTCGAGCCTGGCCAGTCGATGGCCGAGATGGATCGCGCTGCGGTCGAGCGGCCGCGCCAGCGCGTCGAGGAGGTCGGCGCGGTGGAACGAGAGGTACGGGGCGCCATAGCGCGCGGCCGCCTTCTTGCGGTCGTTGAACTCGAGGAACTCGCCGGTGAGCATGTTGCGCGTGTAGATGCCGGGCGACGCATAGCCGACGGCGGCGATCGCCTCGCCGAGGCCGATCGCCTGCAACGCCTTCATCGCCTGCGGGCTCGCGTTGACGGCGGCGCCGATCTCGCCGAGTGCCGGCGCGGCCTCGAACACGTCGGGCGCCATGCCCTGGCGGCGCAGCGCATTCGCGGCCGCGAGCCCGGCGAGCCCCCCGCCGACGATCGCGATCCTGCAGCTTGACGACATGCTCTTCTCCCCTTGCGCCACGCGCCTCACTCGGCCGATATTTTCGTGGTCTCGATAATACGCCCCCAGAACTTCGCTTGTGTTGCAAGGTAGGCGGTGAGCTCGTCCGGGGTGGCCGGGCGCGCGTAGGCGCCGATGCGGGCGAAGGCCTGCTCGATCGCGTCGCTCGCGAGCGTGCGCGCCACGGCGCCGCTGAGCTTCTGCCGGATCGCCATCGGCGTGCCGGGCGGCGCGACGATGCAGTTGATCGAGGCGGTCACCCACCCATCATACCCGCTCTCCTGCATGGTCGGAATCTCCGGCGCGAGCGCGTCGCGCGTCGCGCTGGTGACCGCGAGGCCGCGCAGGCGGCCGTCGCGGATAGACGGCAGCATCTGTGTCAGCGCCGAGAAGAAGATATGCACCTCGCCGCCGAGCAGGCCCGTCAGCGCCGGCCCGCCGCCGCGATAGGGGATGTGGCGGATGTCGATCTGCGCCCGCGCCTTGAGCAGCTCGCCCTCGATGTGCGGCAGCGTGCCGATGCCAGCCGAGCCGTAGCGCAAGGTGCCGGGCGCGGATTTCGCCAAACGGACCAGCTCTGCGACCGAGCCGACCTTGAGCGACGGCAGCACGGTCAGCACCTCGGCGGTCTGCGCGAGACCTGCGACCGGCGCGAAGGTCTCCGCGGTGTAGCCCGCATTCTTGTAGATCGGCGGCGCGATCAGCAGCGTGCTGGTGCTGCCCATGAACAGCGTGTACCCGTCCGGCTCGGCAGCGAGGACGTATTTCGCCGCGATCGTGCCGCCGCCGCCGCCCGGACGGTTCTCGACCACGACCGGTTGGCCGAGGATCGCGCCGAGCCTATCCGACACCAGCCGCGCCATGATGTCGGGCGGCCCGCCCGGCGGCGAGGATACGACGAGACGGATCGGGCGATCCGGGAAGGCGTGCGCGGGTTCGACGACAGGCGCGGCAATGAGGACGAACAATGCGAGCACGATGATCTTCCGCGTCATGTTCTATCTCTGCCCGTCCGGCATCCCGGCAACCGAAGTAGTCCATCGATGAGCCGATTTGACAAGGTCCTTCGGATGCGCGGCAACATTCATCGCATCCCGACGCAGTCGCGATTTGACGGTTCGAGCGTTCATTCGTTGGCTTGCCCTGCTGAATTCCGTCGTCGCTCGGCAGGCAGGATCGTCTCGACGCATCGGATATCCGTTCTGCTTGCCATCCTCCTCGTCGCAGCCCCGGCGCGCGCGCAGACGCCCGATCCGGACGAGGCGCGTATCGATGACCTGATCGTTGCGAGCCGCATCCTCGCTCATCAAGGCATCCTCGACAGCTTCGGCCATATGTAGCGCGCGCTCGAAGAACCCCGACCACTTCTTCATGCCGAGCGCCATGGCGCCGGCGCTGATCATGCGCGCCGACATCGTCGAGGTCGCGCTCGGCTGCACGCCCGTCGCCGCCGCGCCGCGACTCGTCGGCGAGCGCTATATCCACTGCGGGGTATGCAAGGCGCGCAGCGACGTCCAACCCGTCATCCACACGCACGACCTCGCCGTGATCCCGTTCGGCCTCGCCGGCGTGCCGCTCGAGCCGGTCGTCGCCCAGGCCGGGTTCCTGCCGCCGAAAACGCCGCTGTTCGAGATGCGCGAGGCGAATGCCTCCTCGGCACGGCGCGGCATGCTGGTGCTCGACGCGCATCTCGGTGCCCCTGGCGCAGAGGCTCGGGACCAATTCGGTGGTGCCGACGCGCGCCACGGCGAGACGGTGGTGGGGCGTTCCGTGCGCGAGGCGACCATGCGCGCCATCTACGCTCACATCGATCCACAGGCGCAGAGCGCGGCACTCGCGCTCGGGGGGCACATCACGGCGCTCGGCAGCGCCGAGCTCGCCACCAACGTGGCCCTACTTGCCCTCGTTCTCGATCTGCCGCGTCACGACCAAATTGCCTCGCAGCGCTGTTTCCCACGCCGCGGAATCGCTCCACAGCAAGGTCCTGGTCGGCGCGTCCCCGGTCGACGGGCGCGGTGTCGTGATCAGCAGCGTGACGCTGCTGCTCACGGTCGAGCCGTTGCGGTCGACCTCGACAAGGTTCAGCATTCTGACGACTTTGCCGGCTTCATCGATGATCCACCACGCGTTGATCGGTACCGGATGGTGTCGACCGTTCAGCGACAGATCGATCGTCTTGATGACCCCCTCGGCGTATATCTGCGTGACCTTCTGGCCCGGGAAGTAGCCGGCATCGTTGAACCAATGCTGCCGCAGGTGCTCGGCAATCCGTCGCCGCAGGTCGGCGTTGTTACAGTAGTGGGCTCCCAGGTGCTCGTCGAACACCCGTTCCAGCCCCTCGTAAGTCGGACCCAGTCCCTTGATCGCATCGCGCAGGCCCGTGAGCCGCTCGACCGCGCGAATGTCAACGGAGCATTGGCCGAGCCAGTAAGGAACCGGGCCCCTGGCGCAGATACTGTCGTTCCTGTGAAAAGCCATGATGCAAATCCTCCCCCTTGCTCGCCGTCAGGTTTATGCCGAGCGATGCGGCTCGGCTTGCCGTCGATAATCTCAGGTCGCCAGCGTGCCGAGCGCCGCCCGGACGCCTTGCACCGCCTGCGCATCGACCCCGTCGGGCAGTCCCGCCAGACACCCTTCGAGGATTCCGCGCGCCTCCTGCGGTCGCCCCGCGTCTTGGACCAATCGAGAAAGGCTCAGGCCCGCCTTGAGCATCACCGAATGCGCATTCTGCCGGCTGGCCATCGTCATGCTCGATCGGTAGGCCGTTTCCGCGGCCTGCAGATTCGGCTGCGGTTGTGCGAGCAGCATGTCGCCGCGAAGCCTTTCGATTTCGGCGCCCCACCGTGCAAGGCCGTTCGTCTCGATCGCCCGCGCGAGCGCGGCTTCAGCCTCGGACAGGCGGTTGGCGCGGATGCAAAGTTCCGCCAGAAACGTGTAAAATGCGGGCAGCCCCAGGATGGTCCCGGCGATCTCCAACGCGGCGATGCCTGCGATCATTTGATCAATGCCCTCGGACAGGTGCCCCTCGGCGCCTATCACCCAACCCAAATGACAACTGCTCAATGACTCGTAGTAGGTATAATGATTGCGGCGGGAAATATCCACCACCTTTTCGATCAGTTGCCGCTGCGAAGCGATATCCCCGCAGAACTGATGGACGCGGACCGCAAAGGTCAACGCGTTGACATATCCATAGATATGGGCGGGATCGCGCGCGCGAGCTTCCGCGATTGCGACGCTGCGCTCGATCGTTGATTTTGCGAGGTCGAAGTATCCGAGAAAGCAAAGGTTGTAGGCGAGATAGGAAAGGCAGAACAATCCGGGGTTCTGTCCATGCGTCAAGAAGTGGGGTGGATCCGTCTCGGGATTGCTGAGCTCCAGACCTTTCTCGAACAGCGTCCTCGCCTGCTCGAAATTGCCGAGCGCATGCGCCACCATGCCATTGGCAATATAGGCGTCCACGATCGGTCGGTCGGCGTGACGCTCCGCCAGATCGAAAAGATTCGCGGCGATCGCCCGCGCCACATCGATCTCGGCACGAACGATGCTGTGTTGAAACAGGCCCCATTGGACGTTGAACTGCTTGTCGTCGCTTTTGGTCGTCTCACCGAGCTCGCGCGCCCGGAGCAACCGCTCCTTGACCTCGGGAGCCGAGTAACCGCGGATCGAGCGCAGTGCCATTCCGTGGGCGAGCACCAGGTCGAGCTCCACGGCCGGCAAGTCGTCGCCCTGCGCCTTGCTGAAGTCGTCGAAAGCGGAATCGAGCATGCCGAGCGCCTCTTCGTGCGCCGACCGCGCAATCGCGTCCGTCGCGCCGCGGCGCCAGTGGTCGATCGCCTGGCGATGCTCGCCGCCGAGGGAGAAATGCTGCGCGATGACGTCGTCGCTCGCCCCCGCGACCTCCGGCGGCGACTGCGCCAGCTCGTTGGCGATCTTCAGGTGAATGGCCCGGCGCGTCCGGTTGAGCAGCGAGTGATAGGCGATATCGCGGATCAGCGCGTGCCTGAACTGATAGGCATCGGTCGCGGCGTCGCTCGGGGCGACGATCCCGGTGTCGACCAGCGAGTTGAGGTGCGAGACTAGCTCGTCGGCCGAGTTGGTGGTGATGCGCGTGAGCAGGCCCAGGGAGAACTCCTGGCCGATCACCGCGGCGTGCTGCGCGATCTCTTTCGCGCGGCCAAGTTGATCGAGGCGGGCCATCAGAGCATCGCTGATCGTGTGGGGCACGGCGAAAGCGCGCGTGCGGGTTTGTCCGTGGGCATCCGATATCTCCCTTGCCTGAAGCAAGCTTTTTGTTAATTCCTCAACGTATAATGGCAAACCGGCGGATTTCTCTAAAAGGTCGTGCATTTCCGCGGCCGACAGCGCGCGATCCCTTGCGGCCACGGTTATCAGCTGCCGCACGTGTGATTGGGAAAGCTCGGCGATCTGGCAAAAGCTCATGCGCGGCGCGATATTTCCGCCGCTCTCGGGGGCACGGGCCTCGCCGAAGATCGCCCCCAGGTTGGCGTCAGCCCCGCTTCTGACGGTTATGATGATCAGAACGCGGACATCCTTCGCCCAATCGGCGAGGCGGCGCAGGAATAATCGCGATGTCGGGTCGATCCACTGCGCATCCTCGACAATGATGATCAGCGTATGATCGGACACGCGCGAAGCGCACCAATCGATCAGCGCATCGATCAGAAGGTCGCGCTTTTCCTGCGAACCGCCGGGAACCGGACGATAGCGCTCGTTGGCCTTGATGCCCAGCAGCTCGGCGATGAGCGCGGGCGCCTGCCCGGGTTCGCGCAGCGACCGGCGTATGAGCCCGTCGATCTTGTCGAATTTGTCCGGATCGGCGTCGGATCGCTCGATTCCGGCGAGCCGCGTGAGCTGGCGCACGACCGGATAGAGCGCGCTGTTCGCGTGATAGGGAGCGCACTGGAAGATCAGCGGCGTGTCGGTCGTGGATTCCAGACGCCGGATGCGCGCGCATACCTCGGCGATGACGCGCGACTTGCCGACGCCGGCCTCGCCGGAGACCACCAGCACCTGGCCCTCGCCCGCGGCGGCGCGCTGCCAGCAGCCGAGCATGATCGCAGTCTCGCGCTCGCGATCGATGAAGGGCGTCGGCGCGCCGCTGCGCGCCTCGAGGCGGCTCACCTCGCGCTCGCCGACGATCTCGTAAGCCGAGACGGGCGCATCGAAACCCTTGAGGGTCTGTCGGCCGAGGTCGCGATATTCGAACGCCTCGGCGGCGATGTGGCGCGTAAGCGCCGACACCACGATGCTGTTCGGCCGGGCGAGGCCCTGCAGGCGCGAGGCGAGGTTCGCGGCCTCGCCCGCCACGGCATCCCGCTCGACCACGCCGCCCGCCGCGACGTCGCCCACGACGACGAGCCCGGTCGCGATGCCGATGCGCGCCTTGAGCTCGAACCCTTCGAGCTGGGCGAGATCAGCGTTGAGGCGGGAGACGGCCTCGATCAGGTCGCGGCCGGCGCGCACGCCGCGCTCGGCGTCGTCCTCGTGCGCGGTCGGATAGCCGAAGAAGGCGAGGATCCCGTCGCCGACGTAGCGCGCGACGTGGCCGTCGTAGCGCCGGATCGACTGGGTGCAGGCGCGCTGATAGGCGGCGATCACGTCGCGCAGATCTTCGGGGTCCAGCCGATTGGCCAGTCCGACCGAATCGACGAGATCGCAAAACATCAGTGTCAGCTGACGCCGCTCGGCGCCCACCGGATGGATCAGCGGCAGCGGTGCGTCGTGCTCGGCGACGAGCCGCCGGATCTCCTGCAGCAGCGTTCGGCGCGCGCCCGCAGGGAATCCGAGCCCTTCCAGGTCGCGCTCAGTGAGGTTCATCAAGCCGTCGAGATCGATGTTTCGCTCTTGCAAGAGATTGGCGTATCGCGTCAACCCGACACGGCCGAGCACGCGCTCCACTTCGCTCATGGGTTGATGCCCGAACGTCGCCCTTCGATCCCGGCACCTCGACGCGCCGCGCCCCCGGATCGTGCCCTTGGCGGCATTCAGCCGCACGCAACCAATAACATATCTCCCGATTTGCGGCCATCGCCACAAAGGCGACGGGCGCGCCATCGTGGCGCAGGTTGGCGCGCGGGTTCGGGTGCTGGGGTGAGGCAGCGACATCTTGACATCAGCACTACCGCAGGTCGAGATGCTCGCGGAGTGCGTTTTCGCACTACATGAAAGTCCTGTTTCGCCTGGTTGCGGCGCAACAGAGATGTGCTTCATGGAGGCCTGGCCGGCACTTCGATGGCGCCGCACGAGGCGGCGGTGGCGCGCGATCAATGTCGGCGCCGCGGCCGCAACGATGAGGCTCTGCAGGAACACAGGGATGCTGCACGACGCTGGGTCGCGGACCGCAGCCCGTACACCCCGACTTAGCCGCCGCGCCTGACTTCCTTTTCGATCTGGCGGACGACGACGGCATCGCCGTCATGCTCGGTCACCCATGCCTCGGCGTCACCCCACAGGCATCTCGTGCTCGGCGCTCCTGTGATTGGCGGCATGGGCGTGCAAATCAGCAGGGTGACGCTGCTGCTCACCGTCACGCCGCTATGATCGACGTCGGCCAGCGTGAGCATCCTGACGTCCGCTTCGGGCTGTATGATCCACCATGCATTGATCGGGACCGGGTGCGGCTTTCCATTGAGCGCGAGCTCCAGCGTCTTGATCACCCCCTCGGCATATTTTTGCGCTACCTTCTGGCCCGGAAAATACGAGTCGCGGCCGTCGCTGAACCAATTCTTTGCCAGGTACTCGCGCAGATGTCGTCTGAATGTCGCATCGGCGGCGACGTGCGACGCGAGATGGGTATCGAACACGGTTTCGAGGCCATGATAGCTCGGGCGGATGCTTCTCATCGCTTCGAGCAAAGCGAAAAGGCGTGCATGCGCTCCCGGACCGAGTGAGATCCGGTCCAACCAGTAGGGAATAGGGCCTTTTGCACCGTGGTGCCCGGGCCTTGTCCAGCAACCCATAGTTCAATCTCCTCCGTTCGAAGTTGATTTTCACGTCGAGGCAAATCGTAAACTGCACGACAATCAGTCCTCGGCGGCTAATTCCCTGATCGTCGCTCGTGCGCTTTGAACCTCCGGCAACTTCAACCCATCAGGCAAGTGCATCAGGCTTTGCTCGAGAATTTTGCGAGCTTCGTGCGCACGATCGGTGCGCCGCAAAAGCCGAGACAGGCTCAATCCCGTCTTGAGCACCAGCCAGCGCGCGTTTTGGCCGGTCGCGATCGCGACGCTCGCCCGATAGGCCGCTTCCGCCGCTTCCAGATCGGGCTGAGACTGTAGCGCCAACAAATCGCCGCGCAGCCTCTCGATTTCCGCGTCCCACGTCAATGGACGGACCGGGCTGGCGGCACGCGTGAGGGCTTCGTTCGCCTCGGCAAGGCGATTCGCACGGAGGCACAATTCGGAGAGAAGCGCATAAAAACCGGGGCTCGCCAACAGGGTGCCGGTCCTGTCCAGGGCGGCCATCCCGTCGATCATCTGGTCGATCCCCTCGGAGAGACGGCCTTCGGCGCCGATGACCCAGCCCAGATGACAGCGGCTCAGTGCCTCGTAGTAGGTGTAATGATTGCGTCGCGCGATATCCATGACTCTTTCCGCTAACCGCCGCTCTGCGACGATGTCGCCGCAGAATTGATGCACGCGTACTGCGAACGTCAGGGCATTCACCAGGCTGTAGATATGCGCGGGGTCGCGTGCACGCGCTTCGGCAATTGCAAGGCTGCGCTTGATCGCGGCCTTGGCGCGATCGAGGTCGCCGAGAAAGCACAGGGTGTGGGCCAGATAGGACAGGCAGAACAGGCCCGGATTCTGCCCATGAGTCAGGAAATGCGGCTCATCCGCCAGCGGTTCGCCGAGATCGAGGCCTTTTTCGAACAGGTCTCTGGCGCGCGCGAACTCGCCGCTCACGAATGCAATCATGCCATTGGCGACATGCGCGTCGATGAGGGGCCGGCCAGGATGGCGTTCGGCGAGATCGTAGAGACCAATCGCGATCTCGCGTGCTTCCGCGATCTGGGCGCGCACGATGTTGTGTTGAAACAAACCCCATTCGATGTTGAACCGCTTCTCGCCGCTGTCGGTGATGCGCGCGAGATCTCGCGCCCGCACCAGGCGCTCGCGCACCTCGGCGGCGGAGTAGCCACGAATCGAGCGCAGTGCGGTCGCCTGAGCAAGGACCAGATCGAGCTCCAAAAGAGGCGAACCTGCGTCGCCGAGATTGCGAAAATCATCGAAAGCCGAGACCAGCATGCCCAGCGCCTCCTCGTGGGCCGATCGGGCAATCGCATCGGTGGCGCCGCGTCGCCAGTGCTCGATAGCCTGGCTATACGCTCCGCCGAGCGAATAGTGTTGCGCAACGAGGTCGGCCGCCGAGGCTTCCGCCGGGTCCGCCAATTCGGTGGCGATCTTGAGGTGGAGATCCCGACGAACGCGGTTGAGCAACGAATGATAGGCAATGTCGCGGATCAGCGCGTGCTTGAAACGATAGACATCGGAAGCGGCGTCGCTCGGGACGACGATGCCCGATTCCACCAGGGCGTTGAGATGCGGGATCACCTGATCGGGGGAATTCGTCGTGATCTTTGCCAGCAGCTTGAGAGGGAATTCCTGCCCGATCGCCGAGGCGTATTGCGCAATCTCTTTCGCATGGCCCAATTGATCCAATCGAGCCATCAATGCGTCGTTGATCGTGTGCGGCACGGCTAAAGACCTTGCGCGGCTCGTCCCTTGCGCCTCAAATGAACCCCTGGTGTGCAGGAAGCTTCTGGTCAGCTCCTCGACATACAGTGGAAGGCCGGCGGACTTGTCCAAAATAGCGCCGGTCTCGGCCGCGGACATGACGCTGCCCTGCGCCGCGGCGGCTATCAGCTGTCGAACGTGCGATTGAGACAGCTCGCCGATTTCGCAGAAGGTCACGCGCGAAGGCTTCGGCAAGCCCGTGGGTAGCGAGCGAATTTCGCTGAACATCGTCGCCGTGCCGGAGCCCGAAGCATTTCGCTCCGTTATGACGAGAAGGACGCGGCGTCTCTCGGCCCAGTCTGCCAGGCGCCGCAGAAACATCCGCGATGTCGGATCGATCCACTGCGCGTCCTCGAAGACGATGATCAGCGTTCGTTCCGACAAATGCGACGTGCACCAGTCGATCAGCGCCTCGATCATCAGCTCTCGTTTTTCCTGTGAGCTTCCGGAAACCTGTGCGTAGCGCGCGGTGTCCTTGATCCCGAGCAGCTCGGCGATCAGCGACATTGTCCGATCATGGTCGTGCAACGGCCGACGGATGAGCCTGTCGAGTTTCCTGGTCTTGTCCTGATCAGTGTCGGACCGGCTGATTCCGGCGAGGCGCGTCAGCTGTCGGACGATCGGATAAAGCGCGCTGTTCGCGTGGTACGGAGCACACTGGAAGGTCAGGGTATTCTCGCTCGCGGATTCGAGCCGCGGGATGCGCGCGCAGGCTTCCGCGATGAAGCGCGACTTGCCGATGCCGGCCTCTCCGGACACGACCAGTATTTGTCCATTCCCGGCAGCCGCTCGCTCCCAGCACTGCAGCATGGTTTCGATCTCGGTCTCGCGATCGACGAACTCGGTCTGCGCGGCACTGCGCGCCTCCAGGCGACTGACATCGCGTTCGGCAACGATCTCATAGGCCGCGACCGGCGCGGCGAACCCTTTTATGGCTTGGTGGCCGAGGTCGCGGTATTCGAACGCTTCTGCCGCAATTGTCCGCGTCAGTGCCGACACCACGATGCCGTTCGGCCGGGCCAGCCCCTGCAGCCTCGATGCGAGATTGGCAGCTTCGCCCGCGACGGCATCACGCTCGATCACGCCGCCGCCCGCGACGTCGCCGACCACCACGAGGCCGGTTGCGATGCCGATGCGCACCTCGAGCGCGAGTCCCGGCAGGCTGCGCATGTCGGCACTGAGCTTCGTGACGGCCTCGATCAGGTCGCGGCCGGCACGCACGGCGCGCTCCGCGTCGTCCTCGTGCGCGGTCGGGTAGCCGAAGAAGGCGAGAATGCCGTCGCCGACGTAGCGGGCCACGTAGCCGCCATAGCGCTGGATCGCCTCGGTGCAGGCGCGCTGATAGGCTGTGATCACATCGCGCAAGTCCTCGGGATCGAGCCGGTTCGACAGTCTCACCGAATCGACGAGATCGCAGAACATCAGCGTCAGCTGCCGACGTTCGGCATCCGTCGGATAGACTGCAGCCGGCGCGACCGATGACGCACGCTCGGCAGCGAGCCGCCCTATCTCCTGCAGAAGCGTCCGTCGGGCGGCTGAGGCGAGCCCGAGCCCTTCGAGGTCGCGCTCGCTGAGGTTCACCAGATCGTCGAGGTCGATCTGCCGGTCGGCAAAGAGATGGGCGTATTGCGTCAACCCCACTCGTTCGAGCAAGCGGTCGACTGCGCGCATGGATTGACGCTCGAACGTGGCTCCCGGAACCAAGCACGCCGACGCGCTAGGCCACCGGATCACGCGATCGACGATATTCAGCCGCACCGGAAGATTAGCATCTTTCCCCTTCTGCGGCCATCGACGCAAAGGTGACCGGGGCGCCATGGTGGCGCGGATCGGGGTGCTCGGATGAAGCGCCGGCAGCATCGTGGCATTGTGACTACTGCAGGTAGCGATATTCGCGCAGTGCGATTTCGCACCGCATGAATCTCGCCTTGCGACTAGGTTGCGCTCAACCGAGGTGGCTTCACGCCAATGACGGATGGGGTCGATATCTCGGTTGTTTTCAATTATCGGAGAATTGCCATGAAGACTTTGATCATGCTGCTCACTGCCACCATTGCGGTCGCTGGCGTCACCAGCGCCAACGCGACCGAATTCCAGGCGAGCGACGAGGCCGCGAGCTACGCGCTCAGCCATGGCTCCGGCTGGAGCTACGGCGGCGCCTACGACTCGGCGCGCCCGGGCGAGAGCCGCAACAGCACCTTCGCGGCGCCGCGGACCTACGACTTCCAGGCCGGCGGCAACTGATCGCCTGCCCATATCCGTTCGATCGCATGCAATCGGGAATGGCCGGCCGCGGGGCCGGCCATTTCGTATCCAGGTCAGGCGTTCTCGGCCGCCTCGTCGACGAGGCGCCGCAGGCGGTTCACGTCGGTGAGCGCAATCGCGCCGCGGCGGCGCTCGATCAGGCCGGCGCGCTCCATGGCCGTGAGCTCGCGCACCACCGCCTCCCGCCGCGTGCTCACCCGCGCCGCGATCTCCGCATGGATCGGGGGCGGCGAGACGATCGCGCGTCCCGGCCGGTTGGGCTCGGGCCGCGACAAGCGCAGCAGCTCGGCCATGATCCGGTGGCGCACGTCGAGGGTGGTAAACTCGTTCACGCGGTTGCTCAGTGAGCGGATCTGCCGGGCGAGCAGCGTCAGCAGCTGATTGCACACATCCGCATGCTCGTTGACGGTGGCGAGGAAGACCGATGCCGGCATGCGTCCGAGCGTCACGTCGACCACCGCCACGATGCCGGACGAGCGTGGCGCGCGGTCGATCGCGGCGAGCTCGCCGAAGAACTCGCCGGCTTTGAGCTCGCGAAATAGGACCTCGCGCCCGCCCGACTGCAGGATCACGCGCACCGCGCCGGCGACGACGAAGAACACATCGTTGCTGTCGTCCTGGTAGTCGAGCAGCCATTGGCCGGCGTTCGCGCGGCGCCAGCTGCATTGCGCGTCGAGCTTGGCGATTGCCGCCGCCGACAGCGACTTGAACAGCGGGATGGCCGCGAGCGTCTCCGTCCGACCGCGTGCGGGCATTTTACCAGTGCCTCGTCGCCGAGCGCTGCGCCGATCGAGCGGGCGTCGTCATCATCAAGACAATCGTGACCGTCGTCATCGATGCGTGCTCCTCGCGCTCGAGCCCACAAAGCATAGCACGTCGTCATCCGCCCATTCTGGCGCCGCAGTCAATTCCGACAAGTTTATGCACCGTAGGCGCCGGCAACTGACGGCAGAATCAACGGTGTGCGCAACGTCAGCGCGCGCCGCGATCGCGTCATCCGCGCCGGGCCCGTTTTGCTCTGTGCGTTTTCGCACTCCCTGCCCCGCCGTCATCCCCTAACGTCGGCGCAACGAGATCGATCCACGCGGACGACGGGCGGCGTGAAGGTCTCGACGGAGAGGCGACAGGGGCGACAGGAGACTGGTCATGCACAGTGCCACCGTCATCGCGCTTTCTGTCGTTGCGCCGCCCACGCCCGAGCGATCATACACGCGGCCGGCGGCCCGCGAGCGGGCGCAACTGCCGTCCGCCACCGTGCTCGCGTTCAAGCGTCGCGGGCAAGGTGCGGCGCAAGCAACGCCGTCGCCTTCAACGGACATGGACTATGTGCTCATTCGTGCAATCGCGGCCGGCAGCAAGCCGGCGATGCGGACGCTTTTTCTGCGCCATCATGCACGCGTGCTGCGCTACGCGATGCGCATCGTGCGCGACCACGCGCTGGCCGAGGATGTGCTGAGCGAGGTCTTCCTCGACGTGTGGCGGCGGGCCGACCGCTTCGCGGGACGCTCGTCGGTCGCGACCTGGATCTGCGGCATCGCCCGGCACAAGGCGCTCACGGCGCTGGAGGCGAAGCCCCCGACCCATAATGACGACGATCATCTGATCACGCTGGCCGATCCCGCGCCCGGTCCCGACGGCGGGCTCGATGCGCAGGACAGGGTCGCGACGCTGCAAGGCTGTATCGACGCACTCTCGCGCGAGCACCGCGAGATCATCGATCTCGTCTACTTCCGGGAGAAATCCTTCAAGGAGATCGCCGCCATGCTCGGCATCGGTCTCAACACGGTGAAGAGTCGCGTGTTTTACGCCCGCAAACGGCTGGCGACGCTACTGGCGACGGCCGACTTGGCGCAGGCGTAAGGGTATTTCAGCACCTAACAATTTTTAATTCATTTCCCGGGCGGGGTACATCGGTTCGTTTGGGGAGATGGCCAACGCCGCTCAAACGATAGACACTCCGGCATCAGCGGGTGAATCGCCGCCGGGGACCCTTCGATGTTCGATGCCGCCGTCGAGACCATGCCGCGAGCTGCGCTCGCGTCATTGCAGACCAAGCGGCTCCGCAGCGTCCTGCAGCAAGCCTATGCGCAGGTCGCGCACTACCGCAAAAAGTTCGACGCGGCCGGCGTCTCGCCGGCCGATTTCGAAGATCTCGGCGACCTCGCCAAATTTCCCTTCACCCTCAAGAGCGACCTGCGCGACAACTATCCATTCGGCATGTTCGCGGTGCCGCGCGAGGCGCTGGTGCGCGTGCATGCGTCCTCAGGGACCACCGGCAAGCCGACCGTGGTCGGCTACACGCGGCGCGACATCGATTTGTGGTCGGACCTGATGGCGCGCTGCTTCGTCTGCGCGGGGGCGCGGCCGGGCGACATCGTGCACAATGCCTACGGTTACGGCCTGTTCACCGGCGGCCTCGGCGCGCATTACGGCGCCGAGCGGCTCGGCTGCACGGTGGTGCCGATGTCGGGCGGCGGCACCGAGCGGCAGGTGACGCTGCTTCAGGATTTCGGTGCGCACGTGCTGTGCGCGACCCCATCCTACGCGCTCAACATCGCCGAAGTGGCAGACGGCATGGGCATCGACCTGCGCAAGTCGAGCCTGCGCCTCGGCTTGTTCGGCGCCGAGCCGTGGAGCGACGCGATGCGCGCGAGCATCGAGGCGCGGCTCGGGCTCAAGGCGGTCGACCTCTACGGGCTCTCCGAGATCATCGGGCCGGGAGTCGCGTGCGAATGCGGCGAGCAGCAGGCGGGGCTGCACGGCTGGGAGGATCATTTCCTGTTCGAGGTGATCGACCCGAACACGCTCGCGCCGCTGCCGATCGGCTCGGCGGGCGAGCTCGTCATCACCACGTTGAGCAAGGAAGCGCAGCCGATGATCCGCTACCGCACGCGCGACATCACCCGGCTCGATGACACGCCGTGCGCCTGCGGCCGCACCCACCTGCGCATCATGCGGGTGACCGGGCGCGACGACGACATGCTCATCATCCGCGGCGTCAACGTCTATCCCTCGCAGGTCGAGGCGGTGCTGGTCGGCCTGCCGGGCCTAGCGCCGCACTACCAGATCGTTCTGTCGCGCGAGGGCGTGCTCGACGCGATGACGATCGAGGTCGAGGCCGCGCCCGGGACGTCGCTGGCGCACGCGGATCGTGCTCACCAGGCGGCCGAGGTCGTGCGCCACATCAAGTCGCTGATCGGCGTTACCTGCGCGGTGGTCGTGAAGGCGCCCGGCGAGGTGCCGCGCTCGCAGGGCAAGGCCGTGCGCGTGCGCGACCAGCGCAAGGAAAAATAGGCTTCGCGAGGCCGGGGAGGGACGCCGCCCCGATCGTCACCTGCGGCGGGTCGAGCTCCTGGCCGGCGCCGTCTCCTCGGCAAGCGCGTCGACCAGCTCGAGCAGGGCGATGCGCGCTGCCTCGCTGCCGATCCGCTCGAACCCCTGCAGCAGGCGCAGCGAGTGCGGGTTGGCGAGGAGCGCGCGCGGCGTCTCCACCGTTTCGGCGTGCTGCACGGCGGCGGCTCCGCTGCCGTCGAACAGGGCGAGCAGCGGTACGCCGAGCACGTCGGCGATCTGCGACAGTCGGCTTGCGCCGACGCGGTTTGCGCCCTTCTCATACTTCTGCACCTGCTGGAAGGTCACGCCGATGCGTCGGCCCAGCTCGGTTTGCGAGAGCTTCTGCTGCAGCCGGCAGATGCGGATGTTTTGCCCGACCAGCACGTCGATCGGCATTGGACTTTTCGTGGCCACGTCGTCGTCCCCCTGTGCACGCAAAAGTTGACCGCACCACGAGCGTGCGTACGGTGCGCCCGTCATGACGACCTGATCGGTACGGATGACTTCTTTCATCATCCGGAAGCGGCTCGGCGTTGGCCGGACAGGACAGCGCGGTCGCGGTTGACATGATGTTATAACAAGACTACCGGTTGCGCATGCTGGATGTCAAACCACCCGCCGAAGGTCTCCCGCTCTATCGGCAGGTCCAGGCCGGCATCCAGGAGATGATCCGCGCGCAGCCGGATGCAAAACCCATATCCTTTTCCGATGCGAGCCTTGCCAAGCGCTTCGGCGTCAGCCGCATCACGGTGCGTCGCGCCGTCGACGAGCTGGTGGGCGAGGGGGTCCTCTACCGAATCCAGGGGCGCGGCACGTTCGTCCGGCGCAACAAGCTCCGGGAAAAGCTGACGCTGACGAGCTTGCGCGATGCGTGGGCCCAGAGCGGCGTCGAATTCAGCTTCAAGGCCAGCGCGTTCGAGCCGCAGATTCGCGCGCCGCAGGAGGCGGCGGAGCGCCTCGGCATCGCGGCGGGGGAGCCCGTCGCCTATGTGCGCCGCCTGCGCTTCCAGAAGGAGACGCTGCTTGCGATCGATGACCGCTACATTCGCGCCGATTGCTGCACCCATCTGACCAAGCAGGATATCGAGACGTCCTCGCTCGTCGACTACCTGCGCAACCGCGAAGGCATCATCATCGATCGCGGAGAGTTGGAGATCGAGGCGCGCCTCGCCGATCGGGAGGAAGCCGGCCTTCTCGGCATCAAGCGCGGGCAGCCGGTGCTGGTGCGTCGCGTCACCTTCCTCACCCGGGCGAATGATGCGATACATACCGGCACGTCGATCTACCGGGCCGATCGCACCAGCTTTCGTCTGAGCCTCTCGACGTGATCGCTCGGCCGGGTTGAGCCTTTCAGCTCCGCGGCGTCGAATTCGCCGGGTTTTCCTCGCGAAAGAGCCCGAGCGTTTCCTGCGGCCCACGGTCCGAGTAGGAAAACAGCACGCACTCGCCCTCGGTCTCGATGCAATAGGGAATCCAGCTCGGCACCGTGAACACGTCGTGCGGCTCGAAATCGAGCCGCGCCCCGTTCGCGTGCACGCGGCCGCGGCCTTCGACGGCGCAGAAGATCGCGCTTTCGGTGCTGCGATAGGTCTGGCCCGCGAAGCGCGCCGGCATCCACTGGATGAACACCGAGATGGTCGGAAACGCATGCCCGCCGGTGAGCGGGTTGGCGTAACGCATCTTGATGCCATGTGCGGGATGCAGCGGCCCGTCCGTGGCGAGCCGCTCGAGCGCGGCGCGCGTGCGCTCATACGGATAGACGAGCAGCGGCGATGAAAGCTTGCCGCCGCGATTTTCGACCGGCGCGAGACCCTCGCCGTAGCGCGCCGCGGTCGCGCCGCTCGTTGCCGCCGCGATTTGCGCCTCGTGCGGATAATTCTCGCGGAACATGGTGCCGAAGAACTGCGCGAACGGATTGTCGAGCGCGTCGAGCCAGATCACCGGCTCGCTGCCGGCATGGCCATGGTCGTGCCAGCACCAGTAGGGGGTGAGCACGAAATCGCCGGGCTGCATCGGAACGCGCTCGCCCTCGACCGTCGAATACGCGCCGCTGCCTTCGATGATGAAGCGCATGGCGTTCGAGGCGTGCCGATGCGCGCGCGCGACCTCGCCGGGCAGGATGATCTGCAGCCCGGAATAGAGCGAGGACGTGATGTAGCCGGTGCCCCGCAGGCCGGGGTTCTCCAGCATCAGCACGCGGCGCTCCGCCTCGTGCGTCGAGATGAGCTCGGCCGCGCGCAGCAATTGCGGCCGCATCTCGCGGTAGCGCCAGATCGCCGGCACCGCCGCGGTGCCCGGCCCCATGCGGGTGGTGCGCTCCCACAAGGGCCTGGCGTTGAGCCCGGCGATGTCGCGCGAATAAGCGGCGAGATCGGACGCGCTCCCGGTGGTCGCCGTGCTGCTCATGAATTGCCTCCCCGGGGATTCACTTCGGCCACAATAGTGCGAGACATAGGCACGCCCCGCAACCCGTATGCGCGGGCGTTCGGCGCGAGGCCGCGGCATTAACTTTGCGTTAATTCAATATTAATTCGGGGCAAGGTTGGGAATGTTCACGCGACGCGGGCGTTGGTTTGCGATAGGCCTGCGTCGCCGCGGGCGACTCTGAAATCGAGACACGAGGTCGGACGATGACTGCGTCCATGTCGCCTGCGGCGATGTCGTCTGCGTTGCGCAATTTCCTGCCGATCGGCGGCTGGGCGGGCGATCGCGCGCCTGCGCGCGCGGCGACGTCCAAGCGCGATCTCCGCCTCGATTTCTTTCGCGGCCTGTCGCTGCTGTTCATCTTCATCGATCACATCCCGAACAATTTTCTTTCCAACGTCACCTTGCACTCGATCGCGTTCTCCGACGCGGCCGAGGTGTTCGTGTTCATTTCCGGTTATGCGGCCGCCCTTGCCTACGGGCGTGTACTCAAGGATGACGGCCTGGGCGTCGCCGCCGCGCACATCTATCATCGCGTCTGGCAACTCTACGTCGCGCATATCTTCATCTTCGCGGTCTTCGCCGCGTTCGTTTCGTATTCGATCGCGGTGGTGGACGATCCGACCTACACGCAGTCGTTCAACATCTCGCAATTCCTCGATGATCCGCCCGCCGCGATCGCCCAGGTCCTGATCCTGCGATTCCAGCCGCAATTCCTCAACATCCTGCCGCTCTACATCGTGCTGCTCGGCTGCTTTCCGCTCGTGCTCGTCGCGATCGCGCGCCATCCGCTGTATGCGCTCATCCCGTCGGGCGTCCTCTATGGGCTCACCAATGCGATGGGCTGGCAGCTGCCGGGCTATCCGGACGGCGCCACCTGGTTCTTCAATCCGCTCGCCTGGCAGTTCATGTTCGTCATCGGCGCCGTGGTCGGCTACTCCAAGGTGCGCGGCGTCGCCTGGGTGCCGAAAAGCCGGTGGCTCGTCCGCGCCGCGATGACGTTCGCCGCCGTCATCGCCGTCGTCAGCGCGTCGTGGGTGATCCAGTCGAATTTCACCGACGAGCCCGACTTTCTCTTCCGGCTGCTGGCGCCGTATGTCGGCGACAAGACCAACCTCGATCCGCTGCGGCTCGCGAGCTTCCTCGCGCTCGCCTTCACCACCGCACACCTGGTCAGCCCCGACGGCGCGCTGCTGGCGACGCGGCCGGGACGATGGCTGATCGCCTGTGGGCAGAATTCGCTGCACATCTTCTGCTTCGGCATCCTGCTCTCGGTGCTGGGACAATACGTGCTCACGAGCTATGACGACGGCCTCGCGACGCAGGCGCTGGTCGACGTCGCCGGCGCCGTCGCGATGATCGGGCTCGCCTTGCTGCTCGCCTGGGACAAGGCCGCAGCGCGCGCCCCGCGCATGCGCGAGGCGGCGGCGCCGGCGGCGTCCTCATAGCGCGGCCGCTTCACGCCCCTTCACGACAAGGTTCACGCCCTGGACTTGGGATTCGGAACGTGCAGAGTCGCTGGCGCAGGCGACAGCTTTGCGGCGTCGATGACGCTCGCCCCCCGCTTTCCCGTCTTGTAGTCGCCATGCCAATGGCCGCCGACATGACCGAGCCGCGCAAGCACGAGAAATACGACGCGCTGATCTACAGCTGCCACGCCCTCGCGCCGGTGCGGGTCGCCGTCGCCCACCCATGCGACGAGACCTCGCTGCGCGGCGCCGTCGAGGCGGCGCACGCGCGCCTCATCAAGCCGACGCTGGTCGGGCCCGAGACGCGCATCCGCGCGCTCGCGCAGTCGCTCGAGCTCGACGTTTCCGCGTTCTCGCTGGTCGATACGCCGCACAGCCACGCATCGGCTGCGAAGGCAGTCGAGATCGTCCGCCGCGGGGAGGCGGATGCATTGATGAAGGGCAGCCTGCATACCGACGAGCTCCTGGCCGAGGTGGTCAACAAGGACACAGGCATCCGCACCGAGCGGCGCATCAGTCACGTCTTCATCATGGACGTGCCGACCTATCCAAAGGCCTTGTTCATCACCGACGCCGCGGTCAACATCTTCCCGACCCTCGAGGAGAAGGCCGACATCGTCCGCAACGCGATCGACCTCGCGCATGCGCTGCATATCGAGCAGCCCAAGGTCGCGATCCTGTCGGCGGTCGAGACGGTCAGCTCGAAGATTCCATCGACCATCGACGCCGCGGCGCTGTGCAAGATGGCGGATCGCGGCCAGATCACCGGCGCGCTGCTCGACGGGCCGCTCGCGCTCGACAACGCGATCAACCGCGAGGCGGCGACGATCAAGCACATCAACTCGGCGGTCGCCGGCGACGCCGACATCCTGCTGGTGCCCGACCTCGAGGCCGGCAACATGCTCGCCAAGGAGCTGACGTTTCTCGCCGACGCCGACGAGGCCGGCATCGTGCTCGGCGCCCGCGTCCCGATCATCCTGACGAGCCGCGCCGACGATGTGCGCGCCCGCATGGCGAGTTGCGCGGTCGCGGCGCTCTACGCGCATGCCCACCGGGTCGCGGCCGCGAAGATCGGCAAGCTTGCGGACCTGACGTGATGCCGGGGCAGATCCTGGTCATCAATGCGGGCTCGTCGAGCATCAAGTTCTCGATCTTCGACCGCGGCCTCGGCAGCGCGCTCACGGCGCGCGCGCATGGGCAGGTCGAGGGCATCGGCACGGTGCCGCGTCTCGAGGTGAGCGACGCGCACGGGCGCAAGCTCGCCGATCAGCGCCCTGCCGCCGATGGGCACGACGGCGCGATCGCGGCGATCCACGACTGGTATGCCGCGCATATCGGAAGCGACGCCGGCTTTGCGGGGGTAGGCCACCGCATCGTGCATGGCGGCGTCGCCTATGCGGAGCCCGTGCTGATCGACGATCGCGTCCTCGCCGATCTGGCCGCGCTCACGCCGCTCGCGCCGCTGCACCAGCCGCACAATCTCGCCGCGGTGCGTGCCGTCGCGGCCGCAGCGCCCGACGTGCCCCAGGTCGCCTGCTTCGACACGGCGTTCCATCATGGCCAGCCGGCGCTCGCCCGGGAATTCGCGGTGCCGCGGGCGCTCACGGCCAAGGGCGTGCGGCGCTACGGATTTCACGGCCTGTCCTACGAATACATCGTCTCGGCGCTCCCGGCCCTCGCACCCGAGCTGACCGGCCGCAAGCTCGTCGTCGCCCATCTCGGCAATGGCGCCAGCATGTGCGCGATCGACAAGGGGCGCAGCGTCGCCACCACCATGGGTTTCTCGGCGGTGGACGGCCTGGTGATGGGGACCCGCACGGGCTCGCTCGACCCGGGCGTCATCCTCTACCTCCTCGATCACGAGCGCATGGATACGCGCGCGATCGAGCGACTGATCTACAACGAATCCGGCCTGCTCGGCGTATCGGGCATTTCCAGCGACATGCGCACGCTGCTCGCGAGCGATGCGCCGGCAGCGCAGGAGGCGGTCGATCTTTTCGTCTATCGCATCGGCCGCGAGCTCGGCTCGCTTGCTGCCGCCCTCGGCGGCCTCGACGGCATCGTTTTCACCGGCGGCATCGGCGAGCATGCGGCAAGAATTCGTGCCGATGTCTGCCGCAATGCCGGCTGGCTCGGCGTGGCGCTCGATGATGCGGCCAACGAGCGGCACGGGCCGCGCATCAGCCAATCGACATCGAAAATTCATGTTTTCGTCGTGCCGACCGACGAGAACCTGATGATCGCGCGGCACGCGCGCGATCTGCTCGACCGGGGCGGGGCCAAAGAAAGTCGCAACTCAAGTCGCACCCCATGAACGACCACGCACCCGTCCGCCCGCACCACCTCGCGCAGCTCTGCGTCCCGTTCCTGTGGCCGATGGCCGCCGGAGCGCAGATGATCGAGCAGGGCCTCGACCTCTACGCGCGGAATCTGAAATTCATCGCCGAGGAGCAGAAGATCCAGCATGAGCTGCGGCCGACGCTCGCCAATGACAACCGCGCGATGCTCGAGCTGCGCACCATGATCCTGCGCGACTATTCACCGCCGGGCGCGACCGGCATCGCGACCATCGTCGATGCGCCCTATGCGGGCCACTCGGCGATGATCGCCGACTATCACAAGGGCCAGAGCCTGATCGAGACGCTGCTCGACAACGGGGTCGGCCGCGTCTTCCTCACCGACTGGAAATCGGCCACCGAGGACATGAAGGACTTCGAGATCGATCAATATCTCGCCGAGCTCAATGTCTGCGTCGATGATCTCGGCGCCCGGGTCAACCTGGTCGGGCTGTGCCAGGGCGGATGGTTCTCGGCCATGTACGCGGCGCGCTTTCCCGGCAAGGTCGCCTCGCTCGTGCTCGCCGGCGCGCCCATCGACGCGGATGCGGGCAATGGGCCGGTCAAGCGCATGGCGCACGCCTATCCGACCGCCTTCTACGAGGAGCTGGTTGCGCTCGGCGGCGGCCTCATGCGCGGCAGCACGATGCTGCAGGCATGGAAAGGCATGCATCCCGAGCAGCACTACATCCGGCAGCACGTCGATCTCTACGAGCACATCGACGACCCGACGTACCTCGCCAAGCAGGAGACGTTCGCGAGCTGGTACGAGAGCCCGATCGACCTGCCGGGTCGCTTCTATCTTCAGGCGATCGTCCAGCTGTTCAAGGAGAACCGATTCGCCAGAGGCGAGTTCATCGGGCTCAGCAAGCGGCTCGACCTCAAGGACGTGACCTGCCCGGTCTACCTGCTCGCCGGCGAGGCCGACGACATCACGCCGCGCGAGCAGGTGTTCGACGCCGAGAAATATCTCGGCACGCCCAAGGCGCAGATCGAGAAGGCGATGGTCCCCAGCGGCCACATCGGGCTGTTCATGGGCGGCAACACGCTCGAGACTGCGTGGCCCGCGATCGCGCGCTGGATCGCGCGGGCGCAATAGACGAGGCATCGACCACCATACGATCCGTAATCCGTCAACGCTGGGTGCCGGTCTGCCCATTCGGGCCGATGAGCTTCACCCCCTGCAGGTATTCGGTGAACAGCTCGTAGTTCGATGCGAGCGAATTGACGATGTCCTCGAGGCCCTGGATCGTGTAGGTCGCCTTGTTGTCGTTGCGTTCGATGAATCGCGCGCCGCCGACGAGGGGAGCGTCGCGCACCGGCTTGATGCTCGCGGCCGAGCGCAGGATCCAGTCCGGCTGGATCCAGCTCGAGGTCTGATCGGACACCCAGGCGGCGTGGGAGATGTCGCCGTGCAGCGGCGTCAGCTCGTCGGGTACCAGCAGAAAGGCGCCGATGCGGTCGTATTGGTCGACCGGGACGGTCCAATGATAGAGCAGGTCGAGCAGCGCCCGCCGCTTTTCGCGAAAATCGAGGCCGCGCGTGAGCAGCATGATGGCGGCCGGATCGGCACCCGAGACGGTGGTCATCACTTCCTGCATCAACAGCTCGTAGCGGGCGAACAGCTGGATGATCGTTCCGAACAACATCAGGTGCCGTTCGGTGAGGCTGCCGAGAATCGCCCTGTTCATGCCTGCGCTCCGATCCCAAATTCTTCGCTATCCAAATCGCCCGAGCCGAGTCTAGCCGGCTTGGTGCCCCCCGTCGCCGCCCCCGACGGGCATGCGCGCGCGAGCCGCAAGGAATTGCCTCAGCGTCGGCGCGCGAGCCGCTCGTCGGTCGCTGCCGCGAGGCGCTTGAGGGCATCGGAAATCTTCACCGGGTAGGCGCCGCCGGGACGAAGCGCGTGCAATTCATCGGGAAGACGCGCGAGCTCGCGCGCCGCATGATCGCGGATATCCGCAAGCGTCGGCGCGGGACCGGTGCGTTTTCCATCCCGCATGACGAGGCCGAGCAACGGCTCGCCGGGATGCGTCTCGTCATCGACGCCGAGGACGTCGCCGGCCATCCGGCCGTCGGCACCCGGGTGGCGCCACACCTGCTTGGGTCCCGGCCACGTCTCCTTGTGCGAGGAATATTTGCGCCGCGGCAGGCCGGCATATTCCTGCAGCTTGTAGGCGCAGTCGAGCGAGGGCACGTCGGCGGAGGTGGTCAGGCTGGTGCCGACGCCGAAGCCGTCGATGGGCGCGCCGGCGTTCAGCATCGCCTCGATCTCGTCCTCGTCGAGGCCGCCGCTCGCAAAGATGGTGATGGCGGAGCACCCGCCCTCATCGAGAATGCGGCGCACGCGCTTGGCCAGCGCGGTGAGGTCGCCGCTGTCGAGGCGCACCGCGCGGATCGTGATGCCGTCCGACTCGAGCTTGTGCGCCAGCGTGACGACTTTGCGTGCTGCCGCCTCGGTGTCGTAGGTGTCGAGCAGCAGCGTGAGATTGTTCGGCCGCGCGCGGGCGAAGTTCTCGAACGCCGTCGCCTCGTCGTCATGCGTCTCGATGTACGAATGCGCCATGGTGCCGAAGGTCGGGATGCCGAAGAGCTCCTCGGCCAGCACCGTCGCGGTGCCGGCGAAGCCGGCGATGTAGCTCGCGCGGGCCGCCATCAGGCCGGCCTCGGCGCCGTGGGCGCGGCGCAGGCCGAAATCGACCACCAGCTTGTCGCGGGCCGCAAGCTTGACCCGCGCCGCCTTGGCGGCGACCAGAGTCTGATAGTGCAGGATGTTCATGATGCGGCTCTCGACGAGCTGCGCCTGCGGCAGCGGCGCCCTGATGCGCAGGATCGGCTCGTTGGCGAAGCAGATGGTGCCTTCCGCCATCGCGTGCACGTCGCCGCTGAACCGCAGCGACGCCAGATAATCGAGCAGCCGCCGGCTGAACCGTCCGGTCGAGGCGAGCCAGGCGATGTCGCTGGCGGAGAATTTGAGCGTCTCGAGGAAGTCCAGCGCCTGCTCCAGCCCGGCGGCCATGAGAAAGCGCCGCCGCTCCGGCAGCGAGCGGACGAAGAATTCGAACACCGCCGTCTTGGTCTGGTCATGGTCCAGGTAGGCCTGGATCATGGTGAGCTGGTAGAGATCGGTGAGAAGGGGGCCGGGATCGAGGTTCATGTGCGCAGCCATCTGGGGCGAGGCATCTTGCCATGCCGGCGCCCGCAAGACACCCCGGGCTACGTGTGGGCGGTGGTTGAAGCAGTCCGGGGGCGCATTAACTGATCAGTGTCGATCGCCGTATCGCGAGGAGGCCCGCCATGCCCTATGCAGCCAACGCGGATCTGCCACCGTCTGTTCGCAATCATCTCCCATCGCATGCCCAGGACATATATCGCGAGGCGTTCAACCACGCGTACGCGGCCATGCGGACGATCCGCGTCAGGAGGAGGCGTCGCACCGCATCGCCTGGGCCGCGGTCAAGCGCAGCTACGAGAAGGTCGGTCACGAGTGGGTCAGCCGTTGAGGGGCGGCTGCTTGCCGTGGCCGAATCAGCGGAATTGATCCGGCGCAACTCGGCGCAACCAACACGGCGCCAGGTTTGAGCAAAGAGACGCCGGATTCGAACAAGAAGAGCAGCCCGACCGGAGGCTCTGTGACCCCACAGCGGCTCTTCGGCTAGGATGCGCCGATTTTCCCCCGATAGGCAGGAGTCGATATGATCAAGGATATTGCGTTTCACCTTTCCACTCGGGTCGGCGGCACCGCGACCATCGACTATGCGGTCTCCGTCGCCGCCGCCTTCGAGGCGCATCTCGCCGGCATCGCCTTCGCGCTCGATCCTTTCATCCCGCCCACCATGGGCATCGGCGACACGGTTCCGGCCGACTGGGTCGACGAGCAGCGGGAAGAATCCCAGGCAGGCGCCCTGGCGGCGATTGCCCGGTTCGAGGAGGTGGCGCGGCGCAACACCATATCGGCCGAGTCGCGCCGGCTCGACGCCAGCCTCGCCGGTGCGGCGCAGATGTTCGGCCGGATCGCGCGGCGCTTCGATCTCTCGATCGTGCGCCAGGCCGAGCCCAACAAAGCGCCGCTCGAGGACCTGATCATCGAGGCGGCGCTGTTCGATTCCGGCCGGCCGGTGCTGGTCGTGCCCTACATCCAGGAGGGCGCCCTCGCGCTCGACCGCGTGATGGTGTGCTGGGACGGCGGCCACAACGCGGCGCGGGCAGTCGGCGACGCCATGCCGTTCCTCCATCGCGCCAAGGCGGTCGAGGTCGTGATCGTCCAGGGCGATGCCGGCAAAAGCGACGAGATTGCGGGAGCGGACATCGGCGAGCATCTCGCCCGCCATGACCTTGAAGTCGAGGTGAAGCGCATCGTCTCGAAAGACCGCGACGTGATGGACACGATCCTGTCGCACGCCGCCGATGTCGGCAGCGATTTCCTGGTCATGGGCGGCTACGGCCATTCGCGGCTGCGCGAGTTCATTCTCGGCGGCGTGACGCGCGGGATTCTCGCCACCATGACGGTGCCGGTCCTGATGTCTCACTAGCCATCGTCGGCGCTGGCCCGGCGCCCGCCGCCGTTGAAATCGGCGGATCGAATTCCCATTTCTGCCGCAATGTAAGACATCGGGCATGCAAGCAAGATGGGGCTTGACGTGGAACGCGATTTTCCCCGCGATTGGATGTGGTCGGAAGCCTGCGAGATGCTCGCACGGGCGGATCGACTGCATCGCGAGCTGTTTCGGCCGGCACGCTCGCCGGCGCGGCAACCGACCTGGGAGCCGCCCGTCGATATCCTCGAGACCGACCGCCATGTGCTGGTCCTGGTGGCGCTTCCCGGCGTCGATCCGGACCAGGTCGAGGTCGCCATCGACGGCAACGACCTGGTCGTCGCCGGTACGCGCGTGCTGCCGGATGAGCTGCGCACGGCCGTGATTCATCGGCTCGAGCTCCCGCAAGGCCGCTTTGCCCGCCGGGTGAAGCTCCCGGCCGGCCGCTATGACGGGATCAGCCGCGCCTTCGTCCACGGCTGTCTCGCGATCACGATGCAGAAATCGCAATAGGTCACTCGGAATTAATCACATGGTTGATCAGCAAAGAATGGAAGCCTTGAGCGCGCGCGACGGCGGCGGCTCGGCTCCGAGCTACCCGCCGATCCCGCCCGACGCACTCATCATCGTGCCGGTGCGCAATGCCGTCCTGTTTCCCGAGCAGGTGATGCCGATCACGATCGGCCGCACCAAGTCGATCCTCGCCGCCCAGCAAGCGATGCGCGAGCAGCGCCCGATCGGCATCCTCATGCAGCGTGAGGCCGACGCCGCCGACCCGTCGCCGATCGACATGCATCGGTTCGGCACCGTCGCCAATGTCGTGCGCTTCATCACCGCGCCCGACGGCACGCACCATCTCGTCGCCCAGGGCGAGCAGCGTTTCCAGGTCGAAGAATTCCTCAGCGGCTGGCCGTTCTTCGTCGCCCGCGTGCGGCGGATCCCGGAGCCCGGCGTGCGCTCTCCCGAGATCGACGCGCGCTTCATCAACCTCAAGGGCCAGCTTCTCGAAGCGCTGCGGCTGCTGCCGCAAGTGCCGGCCGAGCTCGTGGCCTCGGTCGAGTCGGTCGAGGCCGCTTCCCAGCTCGCCGATCTGGCGGCCGCGTATATGGATGCCAAGCCGGACGAGAAGCAGGAGATCCTCGAGACGATCGACATCGTGGCGCGGATGGACAAGGTCTCGCGCACGCTCGCGAACCGCATCGAGGTGCTGCGCCTGTCGCAGGAGATCGGCCAGCAGACCAAGTCGGCGCTCGACGCGCGTCAGCGCGAGGTGCTGCTGCGCGAGCAGATGGCGGCGATCCAGAAGCAGCTCGGCGAGGGCGAGGAAGGCAAGGCGGCCGAGGTCGCCGAGCTTTCCAAGGCGATCACCGACGCCAAGATGCCGAAGGAGGTCGAGGACGCGGCCCGCAAGGAGCTGCGCCGGCTCGAGCGCATGCCCGAGGCCGCGGCCGAATACGGCATGGTGCGCACCTATCTCGACTGGCTGATCGAGCTGCCCTGGGCGCTGCCCGAGGAGACGCCGATCGACATCGTGCAGGCGCGCAAGATCCTCGACGAGGACCACTACGGTCTCGACAAGATCAAGCGACGCATCATCGAGTATCTCGCGGTGCGCAAGCTCGCGCCCAACGGCAAGGCGCCGATCCTCTGCTTCGTCGGTCCACCCGGCGTCGGCAAGACGTCGCTCGGCCAGTCGATCGCGCGCGCCATGAACCGCAAGTTCGTGCGCGTGAGCCTCGGCGGGGTGCATGATGAGGCGGAGATCCGCGGTCACCGGCGCACCTATATCGGGGCGCTGCCCGGCAACATCATCCAGGGCATCCGCAAGGCGGGCACCCGCAACTGCGTGATGATGCTCGATGAGATCGACAAGCTCGGCGCCGGCATCCAGGGCGACCCGGGCGCGGCGATGCTCGAGGTGCTCGACCCGGAGCAGAACAACACGTTCCGCGACAATTATCTCGGCGTGCCGTTCGATCTCAGCCGGGTGGTGTTCATCACCACCGCCAACATGCTGGACACCATCCCGGGCCCGCTGCGCGACCGCATGGAGATCATCAGCCTCGCCGGCTACACGGCCGTCGAGAAGCTCGAGATCGCCAAGCGTTACCTGGTGAAGCGGCAGCTCGAGGCGAACGGCCTGCAGGCGGGCCAGGTGGAGATCGCCGAGGCGGCGCTGCGCGATGTCATCGCGTCCTACACGCGCGAGGCCGGCGTGCGCAATCTCGAGCGCGAGATCGGCAAGGTGCTGCGGCACGCGGCGGTACGGATCGCCGAGGGCGAGCGCGGCCCGATCCGGGTCGAGCCCGCCGATCTCGCCGCGGTCCTCGGGCCGCCGCAGTTCGAGAACGAGGTCGCCATGCGCGTGAGCGTGCCGGGCGTCGCGACCGGGCTCGCCTGGACGCCGGTCGGCGGCGACATCCTGTTCATCGAGGCGACGCGGCTGCCCGGCACCGGGCGGCTGATCCTGACCGGTCAGCTCGGCGACGTGATGAAGGAGAGCGCGCAGGCGGCGCTGAGCATCGTCAAGAACCGGGCGGTCTCGTTCGGCATCGATCCGGAGCGCTTCGAGAAGAGCGACATCCACATCCACGTTCCGGCGGGGGCGACCCCGAAGGATGGCCCGAGCGCGGGCGTCGCCATGTTCCTTGCGCTCGTCTCGCTGATGAGCGAGCGCACGGTGAGGAGCGACACCGCGATGACGGGCGAGATCAGCCTGCGCGGCCTCGTGCTGCCGATCGGCGGCGTCAAGGAGAAGGTCACCGCGGCGGCGCGCGCGGGCATCAAACGCGTGATGCTGCCGGCGCGCAATCGCAAGGACTACGAGGACGTCCCGGACGAGGTGCGCCGGCAGATGGAGTTCGTTTGGCTCGAGCGGGTCGATGACGCGGTCGCGGCCGCGCTCGAGCCGGCGGCGGCCAGCCAGTCCTCGTCCGGCAAGGCCGAGGAACGCGCGCTTGCGGCCGCCGGGGCTTGAGGCTTTCTTCTCCCCGATTGGCTAAACGACTACGGTGGCGGAAGCTGCTCCACTTTTAGTGGGGTCCTTCCGCGCCGACCCGTGAGGAGAACGTTGTGAGGGATCCCTACGAAATCCTCGGCGTCGAGAAGAGCGCGTCGCCAGACGATATCCGCAAGAGCTATCGCAAGCTTGCGAAGAAATTTCATCCCGACCTCAACCCCGGCAACAAGAAGGCCGAGGAGCAGTTCAAGGAGGCCTCCTCCGCCTACGACCTGCTCTCGGACCCTGACAAACGGGCGCGTTTCGACCGTGGCGAGATCGATGCGACCGGGGCGGAGCGGCCGCAGCAGCGCTTCTACCGGGATTTCGCCGCCGAGCCGGATCACGCCTACACGGATGCCTCGGGCTTCGAGGACTTCGCGACCGAGAACGATCTCTTCGCCGAGATCCTGCGCCGGCAGGCGCAGGCGCGCGCCAACGCGCCCGGGCCAGACCTGCACTACCGGCTGCCGGTTGCCTTCCTCGATGCGGTGAATGGCGGCACCATGCGCCTCAACGTGCCCGACGGCGGCACGCTCGAGGTGAAGATCCCCGCCGGGATCGAGACCGGGCAGGTGCTGCGCCTGCGCGGCAAGGGCGCGCCGGGCCGCGGGAGCGGCAAGCCCGGTGACGCGCTGGTCGAGATCGAGGTCATGCCGCATCGCTTCTTCACCCGCACGGGCGACGATATCCACCTCGAGCTGCCGATCAGCCTCAGCGAGGCCGTGCTCGGCGGCGAGGTGCCGGTGCCGACGCCGACCGGTCCCGTGATGATGCGCGTACCGAAGAACGCCAACACCGGCACGACATTGCGCCTCAAGGGCAAGGGGGTGCGCCGCCACGGCGGCGGGCAAGGCGCCGGGCATGGCGACGAGCTGGTCAGGCTCAAGGTGATGCTGCCGCCCGCGCCCGATCCGGAGCTCGAGAAGTTCGCCGCCGGCTGGCAGGCCGGCAAGTCCTACGATCCGCGCCGGGAGATGCAGTCATGACGATCACCCGCCAGGAGTTCCTGATGCGCGCCAACCTCGACGAGGGCACGCTCGAGGCCTGGGTCGCCGAGGAATGGCTCATCCCGACCGGCACCGCGACCGAGCCGGCTTTCAGCGACGCGGACGTCGCGCGCGCCGCGCTGATCCGCGATCTCCGGCACGATCTCGACGTCAACGATCCGGGCATCGGCGTGATCCTGAGCTTGATCGACCAGGTGCACGGCCTGCGGCGCACGCTTGCAGATGTATTGCGCGACATGCACGAGCGCGGCGGACGCGACTGAACGCTTGCGGGTCCGTCGGCTTCATGTTCGGCGGTTCCCGCGACAACCGGCTCGTCGGTTCATCGCGCAAAACACGAAAACATTCGGAAATTTCGAACTGAAGCACCACGTGCGCAAGCTTCGATCCGGCATTTATGTCGGAACCAACGCGGCGGGCTGCGACTTATCGAGAGACTGCATTCTTCAGCACAATCGAGGATGATTCTCCGTGGCAGACGAAGCGACCATCCGCATTGGCGTGCATCGGCAGAACATTCGCCGCTATAAGTTCCTGCTCGAGACGCCGTTGACCGATCTCGAACGCGCCTTCATCAACCGACGGATCGCCGAGGAGCTGGCTGAGGTTCGCCGCTGGGCGGCGCATCGATCGAGAATCGCCTCCGGCGCTCGCCGCAACGATGTCGCGCGCTATCCCGCGATGACGGCAGACGACCGCGTTACATCCGGCTGACGGTCACCCCCCGATCCATCATTATCCGGCCTCGCCGCCCAACGGCATCGCGCGCCCGCGTTCCCTCTGTTAGGATTGCGACAAACAGGGAGGATCGCGGATGCCGGGGCGTTGCTGGTTGCTTGTCGTGGGCGTGCTGGGAGCCGGATTGGCGAGCCAGGTCGCGGCCGCGCCCACGCTCGACTATGGATACTTCAAGAGCAAGGTCGAGCCGATCTTGCTGCAGAAGCGCCCTGGTCACACGCGCTGCTATTTCTGCCACGTCGAAAGCAACAACGGCCTCCACCTGGAGAAGCTGCTGCCGGGACACGACACCTGGACCGAGGAGCAGTCGCGCAAGAACTTCGCCACGGTGTCGAAGCTGGTCAATCCCGGCGAGCCCGACACCAGCCGGCTCCTCCTGCATCCGCTCGCGCCCGAGGGCGGGGGCGATGCGTTCCACTCCGGCGGCCGCCAGTTCACCGACAAGGATGACCCGGACTGGAAGGCGATCGCGGCCTGGATCAACGGCGCAAAGTGACTTTCGATGATGTGCGAATGGCGAATTGCGAGTAGCGATTAGGGAACCACTATTCGCCATTCACTACTCGCCACGCGCTGCGAGCCGGATAACCTTGAACACGCAAACGCGCTGACCTCAATTCATCACCATCGTGTTGATCCGCTTCGGCACCTCGCCGACCGGGACGACGGCGAGCACCTTCATCGCCTTCATGTCGATCGCGCTGACCGAGCGCAGCGCCGCGTTCGACACATAGGCCATCTTGCTGTCGGGCGTGAAGGTGATCCAGTTCGCGACCGCCGACAGCGGCTTGTGGCCGGGCAGCTTGAGGTCGGGCAGGTCGACATGGCCGATCAGGCTGAGGTCGGCGAGCGAGTAGACATAGACGGCGTTATTGGGAATGCTGGTCACCCACAGCGTCTTGCGGTCGGGCGAGACCCCGATGCCGTGCGACGGTGCGGTCGAGCGCTCCGAGTCGGTCTCGAACTCGGCCGCGGCGGGCGGCAGCGTGACGCGAGCGACCTCCTTGCGGGTCGCGAAGTCGACCGCCACGAAACCGTTGAGGTTGGACAGCTGGGCGAAGATGCGCTTGGTCGAGCCGTCGTCGTTCGCCTCGATCGTCATCGGGCGCACGCCATCCTCGACCTTGAGCTCCCAGGCGATCTGCTCGGTCGCGAGGTCGACCACGGTGATCATCTTCGCCGGGATCGAGCCCATCACGGCGTACTTGCCGTCCGGCGTCACATAGACATTGTGCAGGCGGCCGTGCGTCGGGATGGTCTTCTTCAGCGCCAGCGTCTTCGCGTCGACGATGTCGAGCGCGCCGCTGCCACGGGCGATCGCGACGACGACGCGGTCGCCCTGCGGCGTCACGGCGATGTTGTTGGGGTGATCGCTGAGCGCAATCTTCTTGATCAGCGCGCCGCTCGCGCGGTCGAACACGTCGAGGGTCGAGGTCGCCTCGTTGCTGACGAAGACCTTCGAGCCGTCCTTGGCGAAGTTGATGCCGTGCGCCGCCTCGATGTCCTTGATCTCCTGCACGACCTTGTTGGTCGCGGGATCGATCACGTCGATCGCGTCGCCGGCGCTGTTGGTGATGTAGATGCGCACCAGCCCGGCGGCGTGCGCGGCGATCGGCACCAGCGCGCACGCGAGCATCAGCGACAATGTTTGCAGGGAACGGCGTGTCATGGGACGGCCTCCGCGCCGAAATGACGATGCCCAGCAGGTTACGCGTATCCGCCATAGCCCCGCAATGCCCTCGCTCCGACCTCATCGTGAGGAGCCCGCGCACAGTGGGGGCCGTCTCGAAGGGTGGGCGGCGCGCGCAGAGGCCACCTCGTGCTTCGAGACGCCTCGCGCGAAGAGGCGCGAGGCTCCTCGCAGGATGAGGTGGGTCGGATCAGATGATGTCGATGGAGCGGGCTGGGCCGTCAGCCGGCGATGGCCTTCACGGGTTTGCCGTCGAGGAAGTTGCGGATATTGGCGACGATGTCGCCGTAATAGACCTTGTAGCTCTCGGCGCTGACGTAGCCGAGGTGGGGCGTGAGCACGAGGTTATCGAGCTTGCGGAACGGATGGTCGACCGGCAGCGGCTCGACGTCGAAGACGTCGAGGCCGGCGCCGGCGATGCGGCCGGCGGTGAGCACCGCGATCAGCGCCTTCTCGTCGACGATCGGCCCGCGCGAGGTGTTGATCAGGTAGGCCGTCGGCTTCATCAGCGCGAGGTCCTTCTCGCCGATGAGGCCGCGCGAGCGGTCGCTGAGCTGGAGATGGATCGTGACGATGTCGGCATTGCGCAGCAGGTCCTCCTTGGTGGCGTAGTCGACGCCCGCCTCCTTGCACTTCTCCGGCGTGAGATTCTGGCTCCAGGCGATCACCTTCATGCCGAATGCCTTGGCGACATTGGCGACGCGCCGGCCGAGGTTGCCGAGGCCTATGACGCCTAGCGTCATGGCCTGGATGTCGTGGCCGATCGTCACCTGCCAGGGCGCCCCCGCCTTCATGCGCGCGTTCTCGAAGCCGATGCGGCGGGTGAGCTCGAGGATGAGCCCGAAGGTGATGCCGACGGTCGGATTGCCGAACGCGCCGGTGCACGCGACCGTGATGCCACGCTCCGCCGCAGCCTTGAGGTCGATCGACTTGTTGCGTCCGCCCGTGGTGATGAGCAGCTTGAGATCGGGCAGCGCCTCCAGCGTGTCGCGCAGGAACGGCGTGCGTTCGCGCATGATGGCGATGATCTGGAAACCCTGCAGCGCGCGGCGGACATCATCGGCATTCTTGAAGGGCTTGTCGAAGACCGTGACCTCGACGTCATCGGTCACCTTCGACCAGTCGGCAGACGTGAGGGCGACCTTCTGGTAATCGTCGAGGACGGCGCAGCGGTATTTCATCGCTCGATCCATGGCGTGCGGTTGGGCGGAGGGCGCAGGGTTCCACGACTGGGTGGGGGAAAACAAGATGGGCGCATGGCGAATAGCGGCTGGCGAATAAGGCGGCCCTCTATCGCTATTCGCCGCTCGTCATTCGCATCGCGTTTTATTCCAGTGGCTGTATGTTCGCCGCCTTGATCACCCCGGCCCACCGTTCGGTATCGGCCTTGATGAAGGCCGCGGCCTGGGCAGGGGTCATTCCCTCCGGCGTCATCGTCAGCTTCTGCAGTTTCTCGCGCACCTCCGGCATCTCGAGCACCTCGACGATCGCGGCGTTGAGCTTGGCGACGATCGCTGGCGGCGTCTTGGGCGGTGCGGAGATCGCGTTCCAGGTATCCGATTCGAAATCGGGAACGCCCGCCTCGATGAGAGTCGGGATGTCGGGCAGCAGCGGGTTGCGTTGTCTGGTGGTGACGGCGAGGATGCGGGCGCGCCCGGCCTGGTGCAGGCGGATCGCCGAAGCGAGCTCGGAGAACATCAGGTCCACATGGCTCGCGATCAGGTCGTTGATCGCCGGCGCCGTGCCGCGATAGGGCACGTGCACCATCTTGATGCCGGTCCGGCTGCTGAACAGCTCGGCGGTGAGATGCGAGGTCGTGCCGATGCCTTGCGAGGCATAGTTGAGGGTGCCCGGATGGGCGCGGGCGTAAGCGAGGAACTCCTGGATGTTCTTGGCCGGGAAATCCGGCCGCACCGTCAGCGTGTTCGGGATCGAGCTCAGGATCGCGACCGGCTCGAATTTGGTCGGATCGAAATTGAGCTTCTTGTAGAGCAGCACGTTGACGGTAAGCGGCGCGGGCTGCGAGGCGAGCAGTGTATAGCCGTCGGGTGCTGCGTCGTAGACGAACTCGGCGCCGATGTTGCCGGCTTGGCCGGTGCGGTTCTCGACCACGACCGGCTGGCCGAGGCGGCGGCTGAGCCCGTCGGCGACGATCCGGGTCACCGTATCGACGCCGCCGCCCGCCGGCACGCAGACGATGATCTTGATCGGGCGGCTGGGATAGCCAGCGGCAGCGTCCTGACTCGCTTGCTGGCTCGCCTGGGCGAAGGCGGGCGCGGCGAGCAGCAGGGCCACGAGCAGGGTCGCATACTTGAGCATCGAAACGGATCCCAATGAGAGAAAATGCGCGGCGGATCTAGCCGGGCGGGCGCAATCTGTCACATCAGGCTTGGGGCGTTAAGCCGGCCTCGCGGTCAGATTGCCACAGGTTGGGTGCGGCGGGGGCCGCTGCCGATCACCCTGGCTTGGCGCCGATGGCGGCTTGCCCTGGGCCAGGCGGATCGCTACATCAACCGCGAAAATCCCGACATCACGCAAGGGAATGCCCGCCGGCGCGGCGGGGATCGCGACTCCAGGACATTCAGGGACGTTTTATGAACGGCCGCCAGTTCGTCTATCACATGCAGGGTCTCTCGAAGACCTATCCGGGCAACCGCAAGGTGCTCGAAAACATCAATCTGTCGTTTTATCCGGACGCCAAGATCGGCGTGCTCGGCGTCAACGGCTCGGGCAAGTCGACCTTGCTGCGCATCATGGCGGGAATCGACACCGATTATGTCGGCGAGGGCTGGGTCGCCGAGGGCGCCCGGGTGGGATACTTGCCGCAGGAGCCGCAGCTCGATGCCGAGAAAAGCGTGCGCGAGAACGTGATGGAGGGCGTCGCCTCATCGAAGGCGATCCTCGATCGCTACAACGAGCTCGCCATGAACTACTCGGACGAGACCGCCGACGAGATGACCAAGCTGCAGGACGAGATCGAGGCCAAGGGCCTGTGGGATCTCGACTCCAAGGTCGACCAGGCGATGGACGCCTTGCGCTGCCCGCCCGACGACGCCGACGTCTCGAAGCTTTCGGGCGGCGAGCGCCGTCGCGTCGCCCTGTGCCGCCTCCTGCTCGACCAGCCCGACCTGTTGCTGCTCGACGAGCCCACCAACCACCTCGATGCCGAGACCGTCGCATGGCTCGAAGGGCATCTGCGCAACTATCCGGGCGCGATCCTGATCGTCACCCACGATCGCTACTTCCTCGACAATGTGACCGGCTGGATCCTCGAGCTCGATCGCGGCCGCGGCATTCCCTACCAGGGCAACTACTCGTCCTGGCTGGTGCAGAAGCAGAAGCGGCTCGAGCAGGAGGGCCGCGAGGAGGCGGCGCGCCAGCGCACCCTCGAGCGCGAGCAGGAGTGGATTTCGGCCTCGCCGAAAGCTCGGCAGGCGAAATCGAAGGCCCGCTACCAGCGCTACGAGGAGCTGCTGGCGAAAGCCGGCGAGAAGGCGACCACCACGGCGCAGATCGTCATCCCGGTCGCCGAGCGGCTCGGGCAGAACGTGGTCGATTTCGAGGGCCTCAAGAAAGGCTTCGGCGACAACCTGCTGATCGACGACCTCACCTTCAAACTCCCGCCGGGCGGCATCGTCGGCGTGATCGGCCCGAACGGCGCCGGCAAGACCACGCTGTTCCGCATGATCACCGGCCAGGACAAGCCCGACGCCGGCACGATCAAGATCGGCGAGTCCGTGCATCTCGGCTATGTCGATCAGTCGCGCGATTCGCTCGACGGCAACGCGACCGTCTGGCAGGAAATCTCCGGCGGCCTCGACCAGCTCCAGCTCGGCAAGCGCGAGGTCAATTCGCGCGCCTACTGCAGCGCCTTCAACTTCAAGGGCGCGGACCAGCAGAAGAAGGTCGGGACGCTCTCGGGCGGCGAACGCAACCGTGTGCATCTCGCCAAAATGCTCAAGTCGGGCGCCAACGTTCTCCTGCTCGACGAGCCGACCAATGACCTCGATGTCGACACCCTGCGCGCTCTCGAGGAGGCCCTCGAGGACTTCGCCGGCTGCGCCGTCATCATCAGCCACGATCGCTGGTTTCTCGATCGCATCGCGACCCACATGCTCGCCTTCGAGGGCGACAGCCACGTCGAGTGGTTCGAGGGCAACTTCCAGGACTATGAGGCCGACAAGATGCGCCGGCTCGGCACGGATTCCACCATCCCACATCGGATCAAGTACAAGAAATTCACGCGGTGATCGCCTGAGGAGCGCGCCGATGGCCAACGCGATGATGGTCATCCAGCCTTACCGGCATCTCGACATGTGGGTGTTCGACGACGAGCGCGTCGGCCTCATCCAGGAGCCGTTCGTGATGGGCATCCCGGCGATGATCGACGCGCTCGCGGCGAGCATTCCGGATGCCGAACATGGGTTTCGCCTCCTATTCTCCGCCCAACCGTTTCCGGGATTTCAGGAAGAGCTCGTGTGGGTGCGCGGCGAGTACGAGGGCAACTGGTACCGCTGGCGCAAAGGCGAGGCGGAGGGTTGGCTCTGTCCGGCACTGTTGCGATATTTCGACAAGGCGCCGGAACGGATCTTCGTCCGCTTCGAGCCGAAGGGCTGACCCGTTCATGAGCATGCCGTACCTCGTCGCCGGACACGCGGCTATCGACAAGCTTTCCCTCGACCGTCGGTGCATCGTCGCCCAGGGCGACGCGATGGTGCTCGAGGGCCCGTGGCCCTGGCCCTCGCTCGTGGTCGCGCGCGCAGACGACGCGGCGGTCGAAGCCGCTCGAGCGCGGATCGACGGCTATCTCGTCGATGCGATCGCGGAGCCGGGGACCGGCCAGGCGCTCGTAGTGGCGGCGCATCGCATGCTCGATGTCGAGCGGTTCAAGCCCTACGCCGAGCAGGTGGGCGCGATCGTCGAGCGCTTCGGCGGCCGCTTTCTGGCACGCGCCGGCAAGGCGACGATGCTGGGCGGCGATTTCGTGTCCGAGCGTGCCGTGATCGTCGAGTTTCCGACGGCCGATGATGCGGTCGCGTTCTACGTCTCCGATGTCTATGCGCCGCTCATGACGCTGCGCCATGCCACCACCGACCCGCGCTTTCTCATCATGGCGCGCGACGGCGCTCTGCCCGCAGCGGCGCGCGCCGAGGCGGAGAAATACTTGCGCTCGCGTCCCGCTTCGGCGCATTGAGGAACGCATGATTCGCGGCGCCGCGAGATTCGCATCCATCCTTGCCGTCCTCCTGTCGATCGCGTGTGCGGTCGGTACGGCGGCCCGCGCCGCCTCCGACACGGGTTTTACCGCCTTTGTGCAATCGATGTGGCCCGAGGCGCAGCAATTCGGCGTGTCGCGCGCGACCTTCGATGCTGCGACGCGCGGACTCGAGCCCGATCTCACGTTGCCCGACCTCGTCATTCCGGGCCGGGTGCAGCGGCCGCCCGGCCAGGCCGAATTCGTGCAGACGCCGGCCGACTACCTCAAGGAGGCCTCTTTCGCGCGCCTCGCCGCCAAGGGGCGCACGCTCTATGCGCAGAATCGGGACACGCTGACGCGCATCGAGCGCGAGTTCGGCGTGCCCGGCACCATCATCCTCGCCATCTGGGGGCGCGAGAGCGACTACTCCACCCATTACGGCGGCCGTGACGCGATCCAGGTGATCGCGACGCAGGCCTATACGGGCCGGCGCAAGGATTTCTTCCGCAACCAGCTCCTCTATGCGTTGAAGATGCTGCAGGACGGCGTGCCGCGTGGCGAGATGCGCGCGTCCTGGGGCGGCGCCATGGGGCTCACCCAGTTCCTGCCGTCCGAGTTCTACAAGTACGGCGTCGACTTCGACCACGACGGCAACGTCGACATCTGGACCTCGGTGCCGGACGCGCTCGCCTCGGCCGCGAAGCAGCTGGTCGGCGAGGGCTGGGAGCGCGACAAGCCGTGGGCCTACGAGGTTCGGGTGCCGGCGAACGTCGACTGCACCATCGCGGATCCCGACCGCAAGATGCCGCTCGCCGACTGGATCAAGGCGGGGTTCACGCTCGCGCACGGCCGGACGCCGCCGGCGAAATATCTGTCCGAGCCGGCCTCGCTGATCCTGCCCGCCGGCACGTACGGGCCGGGCTTCCTCATCTTTCACAACTACTTTGCGATCAAGGAATACAATTTCTCCGACCTTTACGTGCTGTTCGTCGGCCATCTCTCCGACCTCATCGGCGGCGGCGGCCCGTTCGAGGCGCCGTGGCAGCCGGTGGTGCAGCTGCGCACCGCCCAGCTCGAGGAGATGCAGAAGCGCCTCACCGCGCTCGGGCTCTACAGGGACAAGCTCGACGGCAAGGCCGGGATGAAGACGCGCCTCGCGCTCGGCGCCTATCAGAAGGCGAACCGGCTCAAGCTCGATTGCTGGCCGACCGCCGGCGTGCTCGAGCACATGCGCTCGGCGCGGCGGTAGTACTCGTCATCGCGAGGCGTGCGCAGCACGCCGAAGCAATCCTGCACCGCGGCGCGTAGCTGGTCGAGTTTGCTTCGCTTTGCTCGCAATGACGGGGCGGCCCTCACCGGCGCGGGCCGGCATTCTGCGCCACTGGCGCGATGCCGTTGAACTGCGCCTTCTGCTCGTCGGTGAGCGAGACGTAGAAATCGTTGAGCGCCGCGTGCACGAGCTTGACCGCGGCGAGCAGCACGTCGAGGCGCTTTGCCACCGCGGCGAGACGGGCCGGCGGCGTCGCCGGCGGCGCGGCCGGGCAGGTGGTCTTGAGCATGTCTGCCGCCTGGACGCCGGCATGCTTGAGCTCGTCGAGCAGCGCCTGCTGCTGCGCGTTCGGGCGCACCGCTTTCTCGATCTGCGCCTGCGGCCAGGCCGGAATTGCGGGCGCGTTCGGGCCGCACGCCGAGCTCGCAGCGCGCGGCGCATTGCCGTCGCCGTGGTTGACCACGTTGAGGCGCGCCTTCTGCTCGTCGCTCAGGGAATCGTAGAACTTGTCGAGTAGGTCGCGGATGAGCGCAACCGCCTGCACCATCGCGTTCACGCGATGCTCCATCGCGTCGATCCGGCCGGTCGGCGTGTAGGCGACGTCGGACGGGCACGCCGCCTTGATCAGCTGCGCGGCCTGCACCGATGCATTGGCGAGGGCGTCGAGCGCGGCGCGCTGGGTGTCGTTGGGCGAGACCGCGGCGCTGATCTTGTCGATCGGCAGGTCGACCACCTGGGTGTCGCTGCCGCACATCGCGCTCCACTGCGGCGCCTGGCCCGGCGGCGCGGCCTGGCTCGCGGGCGGGACAGTGCGCGCGATCGACCCGGTGCGAAGCGAGCTGGTGCGGATCGAGCCGGTGCGCACCGGAGGCGGCGGCGCCCAGCCGGCGAGATCGTCATAGCCATAAGGGGAGAAGATCGCGCCATAGATGTCGCCGTAGCCATAGGCCCAGAACGGGTCGTCGTAATAGTCGGGCCCGTAATCCCAGAACACGTTGTACCAGAGGTCGTCATAGAAGTACGGCCAGTAGAGCGGGCCGGCCCAGCCGAAGAAGAAGCCACGGCGGTGGCGCCACCAATCGCCGCGCGAGTGCCAGTTCCAGGCCATTGCGCCGACGGGGCCGATGCGCGTCCAGGTGGCGGGTGCGACGAGGTGCGTGTTCGCGCGCAGCCTCCGCACCGCGAAGTTGCTGTGCGAGAGGTTGGTGTTGCGGACATTGGAGTTGTGGACATTGGAATTGGGGACGTGGCTCACGCTGTTGAACCGCGCGACGTGAGCGAGGTGGTTGTGGTTGTAGCGCAGGCTCGAGATCGATCGGTTGCCGCGGTAGACGTTGCCGCGATAGAGATGGCCGCGATAGATGCTGTGCGCGAACGAATGCGTGATGCCGGGCCGAAAGGTCGGGCGGACGAATGATCGCGTGATGACCGGGCCGTGCGAGAACGAGACCGGGCCGCGTGACATCGGGGCGGAGAAGTGGGTCGGCCCGCTCGCGTGAAACGCGACGCTCGGATGCGATCCCCCACCGCCACCGATGTGACCTCCTCCGTGCGGCGCTGCGCTCGTAGGCGGCGTGAACGCAAGCACGGCCACGACGATCGCCGGCAGCCGTGCACTTAACTTTCCCGGGAAGTTGGCCATCAACTTTGCCATGCACTTTGCCATGAACTTGGCCATGAACTTTGCCGCGAACTTTGCAGTGAACTTTCCCATGAGCTTTGCCATGACACGCTCCCCTGAATTCGCCCCGTGTCGCCCCCGTATGTCGCGCCGCGCGATGATGCGGCATGGCATTGCAAAACATGATCGTGCGTGCGGCGCCCCAATTGCGCTTGATCAAAGTGTCGGGCCCAACTGAGGATGTTTCGTGGCGGCTATCCGTGCGGGCCGGGGCTGCGCCGCTGCATCGCAAAATGAAAACGGCCGGCTCTGGTGAGCCGGCCGGTCTCTCCGCGCGATCCCGCGCGGATCAAATCTCGTGGTCGGATCCGATTGAAGACTTAGGGGCACCAGAAGAACTGGCGCTCGGAAACGTGCTGATAGCCAGCTCCGTCGACCCATTGGCGCGGCGCCCAGAAGCCCGGACCGTTCGCACAGGCGACCGGCTGACGATAGGCCACGCCAGGCGCGCCATAGGCCGGACCTGGGGCCGGACCGCCGTAGTACGCCGGCGGGGGCGGGGCGCTGTTGGCAATGGCACCGCCCACGATGGCGCCCGCGATCACGCCGCCGACGACACCGGCGCCGACTGCGCAACCGAAGCAGCGGGCCTCGGCGGTGGTGGGTACGGCCAAGGTGGCCAAGGCGACCGCGGAGGCCGCGGCAAGGGCAGTCAGTGTCTTCGTCATCAATCCCTCTCCCTCCTGGGGTGGTTGGCGGCTCGGCCGATACCGAACACGGATTCGCAGCCCGTGCCATCCTACGGCTTACTGGAACCGAAGGGAAGAAAGCCCGGCAATTGGGTCGGAAATTTGTTACGGGCCCCGGGTTGCTCTGCACAAACACAGATGCCGGACGGTTTCCCGCCCGGCATCCACTTCAACCTCGGCTAGATGAACAAATCGTCAGCGACACACGCGGTGCCAACGCCAGCCATAGGGCGTCCAGAACCGCTCGCGCCAGCAGTCGCCATAGTAGGCGTAGGGGCCGCCGTAATAGCCGTAGTACGGACCGCCGTAGTAGTAGCCGCCGTAGTACGGGGCGGCGAGCGCGCCGCCGATGATGGCGCCGGCCGCAAGGCCGCCGAAGAACGCTCCGCCGCCCCAGTGGTGGCCCCAGCGCGCCTGCGCCTGTTGCGGGACCGCGACCGCCGCAACGGCCATCGTCGCGGCTGCCGCGAGAGCTGTCATGGTCTTCGTCATCGCAGATACCTCACGTGAAGGTTGGTTTCTTCCCTCATCCGAAACGCTTTGCCGACAATGCGGTTCCTGATCCGCGACAATGACGATGTTCATCTGGCGTTCATTTTCAATGTTTGGATAACAATTTGGTCGCCGGCGCAGTGCGTGCATCGCAATGCTATCGGAGTATCCTTGTCACACGGCCGAGCTCCGCAAGCACCTGATGACGAGGGACGAGATTCTCGTCCGGCCGAGCGTCAGAGCGACCAATGGGAGCTGTTCGACGACGTCCCGGTCGCGATGGCGCCCGAGCGCGTCATGCACGGCGATGTCAAATACCGGATGGCACGCGCGCTCGACCGAGCGACTGCCGGGGCAGGGATCCCCTGCTCGTGCTCGACAGCGCGGCGGTGCGTATCGACGCACGCAGCCTCTATCACCCGGACGCACTCGTCTATTGCGGCGCGCCAGCATCCAGCACTCCGTGATCGTCGATCCCGACAAGCGGCTCGTCATCCATGACGCGCGCAAGGCGACGTCGTCGCGACGCGCATCATCAGCGGCGGCGAGCTGCGCCTCGAGCCGCCGGATATCGCGGTGATCGTCGCAGAATTGTTCCCGCCACGATGAGGAAGAGCTGCGGCCTTCATGGAATCGGCAGCAATGGCTGCTCGCCCTTGTGCAGCTGCATGTCGACGGCGGAGAGCAGCGCGGCGGTCCCGGCGTAGTTGCCCATCAGCAGAATGAGGTCGACGAGCTTGTGCGGGCCGAACGCGGCCTTGAGCGTCGCGAACGTCTCCGACTTGACCTTGTGGTCGCGCCACAGCTCGCGGCCGAGATTGATCACGGCGGCCTCGGTCGTCTCGAGCCCGTCCGTGCTCTTGCGATACTTGATCGCATCGATCACCGCCTGCGGCACGCCTTCCTTGAGCGCTTCCGGCTCGTGCGCGACCCACTCGAACTGGCTGTCGAGCTCGCGCGCGGTCGCCAGGATCGCGATCTCGCGGATGCGCGGCGGGATGCCGGCCTCGTAGCGCAGATAGCGGTTGATCGCGCGCAGATGCTGCGTCGTGCGCGGGCTGTAGAGCTGGACGCCGGCCGGGCCCTGCAGGCCGGCGATGGTCTCGCCCGGCCGCATCGCGCTGTCATAGGTCTTCCGCGCGGCTTCATCGAGATCCTCACGCCTGGGCAACGGCAGGCGGAAGCCGGAGGTCGGATCGATGTCGGATGGCATGCGGGTCTCCGCGCGGGGCGAGGCGGTCTGGGCCAAGGTGGGAGGCGAGGCCGCGACGAGCGCCGCGGCGGTCGACAGCAAAACCGCTAAATCGCGGACGTGCAAGCGATGCATGGCGGCCTCTAGTGCTTGTTGTCGAAGTACCGGTTGGGCGGCCGCGGCAGGCCGAGGTTCTCGCGCAGCGTCACGCCCTCGTACTCGCGGCGGTAGAGGCCGCGCCGCTGCAGCTCCGGCACCACGCGGTCGCAGAAGTCGTCGAGGCCGCCCGGAAGATACGGGAACATGATGGTGAAGCCGTCGCTCGCCTGCGTCTCGATCCACTCCTCCATCTCGTCCGCGATCGTCTGCGGCGTGCCCACCATGGCGAGGCCCGAATAGCCGCCGAGACGCTGGGCGAGCTGGCGCACCGTGAGGCTCTCGCGCCTGGCCAGCGCGATCGCCCGCTCGCGTCCGCTCTTGCTCGCATTGCTCTCCGGGATCTCCGGCAGCGGACCATCCGGGTCGAACTTCGCGGCGTCGTGCCCGAGCGCGATCGAGAGCGAGGCGATCGAGTTCGCATAATCGACCAGGCTGTCGAGCTTCGCCCGCTTCGCCTTGGCCTCCTCGACGGTGTCGCCGACCACCACGAAGCAGGCCGGCATGATCTTCATGTGCTCGCGGTCGCGGCCGGCCTTCTCCATGCGGCCCTTCACCTCGGCATAGAACTCGCGGCCGGCCGCGATGTTCGACTGCGCCGTGAACACGGCTTCCGCGGTCTCGGCCGCGAGCTGGCGGCCCGAATCCGAGGCGCCCGCCTGCACCACCACGGGCCAGCCCTGGATCGGGCGGGCGATGTTGAGCGGGCCGCGCACCGAGAGATATTCGCCCCTGTGGCCGAGCACGTGCATCTTGGCGGGATCGAAGAAGATGCCGTGCTCGACATCGCGGACAAATGCATCATCGGCCCAGCTGTCCCACAAGCCCGTCACCACGTCGTAGAACTCGCGCGCACGTTTGTAGCGCTCGCCGTGCTCCATGTGCTCGTCGAGGCCGAAGTTGAGCGCCGCGTCGGGATTCGAGGTGGTGACGATGTTCCAGCCGGCGCGGCCGCCGCTGATGTGGTCGAGCGACGCGAAGCGGCGGGCGATGTGATAGGGCGCATCGAAGGTGGTCGAGCCGGTGGCGACGAGGCCGATGCGCTCGGTCGCCTGCGACAGCGCCGAGAGCAGCGTGAACGGCTCGAACGATGTCGCGGTGTGGCTGCGCTTGAGCGCATCCATCGGCATGTTGAGCACGGCCATATGGTCGGCCATGAAGAAGGCGTCGAACTTCGCCGCCTCGAGCCGCCGGATGAGGTCCTTGAGCCGCGCGAAGTTGAAGTTCGCGTCCGGCCATGCTCCCGGATAGCGCCAGGCGCCAGTGTGAATGCTCGCCGGCCGCATGAAGGCATTGAGCTTGATTTGACGCGAAGGCATGGGGAGCGCTCCGAACCGCTGATCGTCTTGCCGGGCGTGTCCCGGCCATCCACGTCTCGGCGGCACGGCATTAAGCAAGACGGCGATGGCCGGGACAAGCCCGGCCATGACGGAGTGTCGGGGGCGCGGTGCGGGCGTTGCGGCCTGCGTCGTGTCACATCGGCTTGATCTCGACCTTGCGGAATTTCACCACGCCCTGGCCGTATTGCAGGGCGATGCGGCCCTTGGCGTGCTTGCTGTCGGTCGCACCGACGACGGTCTTGATGCCGTTGAACGTCACGTCGAAGCGCGGGCCCTTGGCGGTGATCTCGAACGTGCTCCACTTGCCGCCGGCCTTGACGACTTGCGATGAGGGCGCGACATCGACGATTGCGGCGGTCGCGTATTTCGGATCCGGCCGCTGGTCGAAGATGTTCACCTCATAGGCGTTCTTGCCGTTGACGACGTTCGGATCGGTGCAGCGGATGAAGACGCCGCTGTTGGCATCGTCGCTCACCCAGAACTCGGCGCGCAACTCGAAATCGGTGTAGTCCTGCTTCGACACCTGGTAGCTGATCTTCGACGCCTTGTCGGCGACGAGCACGCCATTCTCGATCCGCCAGTTGGCGTCGCCGATCGGGCTGAAGTTGTCGAGGTTCTTGCCGTCGAACAGGGTGGTCCAGCCGGCCTGCGCGGCGGCGAGGCGCGGGAAGCTTGCGGCGGCCCCGACGAGCAGCGCCGACTTGATGAGCGAGCGGCGGTTCATGTGCGTTTCTCCCTGGTTTTGATTGTTGCAAAACCATAGCAGTCATTGCGAGCGAAGCGAAGCAATCTCGGGCCGCGTGCATCGCGGGTCGAGATTGCTTCGGCGCGCTTTGCGCGCCTCGCCATGACGGACGCTACTGCTTCGGCAAGCCCGCCTTCACCCGTACGGCTTCCCAGCGCACGAGCTCGTCTGCCATCAGCTGGCCGAAGGCTTCCGGCGTCGAGGTCTTCACCACCACGCCGGCCTTGGTGAGGCGATCGCGCACGCCGGGCTCGGCGACGATCGCGGTGAGCACGTGGTTGAGCCGCGCGACCACGGTGGGCGGCATGCCGCGGGGGCCGAACAGGCCATACCAGGTGGTCACGTCGTAACCGGGCAGCAGGCCCGACTCGATGGCGGCCGGCACGTCGGGCACGGCGGGAAAGCGGTCCTTGCCGGTGACGGCGAGCGCCTTGAGCTTGCCGGCCTGCACCTGGCCGAGCACGGCGGAGACCGTCTCGAACACCACGTTCACCTGGCCGGCGAGCAGCGCCGTCAGCGCATCCGGCGTGGTGCGGAACGGGACATGCAGCATGTCGACGTTGGCGGTCTGCTTGAACAGCTCGGCCGCGAGGTGCTGCGTCGCGCCGAAGCCGGGGCTGCCGAACACGATCTTTCCGGGCTTGGCCTTGGCGAGCGCGATCAGGTCGGCGACGTTGTCGGCGGGAAAATCCGGCCGCGCCACCATGATGAGGCCGGCGCTCGCAACTTGTGCGATCGGCGTGAAGGCGGTGCGGGCGTCGTAGGGCATCGACTTGCGCATCACCGCCGAGATCACCTGCCCGGCCGTCATCATGCCGAGCGTGTAGCCGTCGGCGGCCTGATGCGCGATGTACTCATTGCCGATGGTGCCGCCGGCGCCCGGCCGATTCTCGACGACGACCGGCGTGCCGAGCTTGGCCTGCAGCTCCTGCGCCAGGATGCGGCTGACGATGTCGCTGCCGCCGCCCGGCCCGAACGGGACGACCAGATGGATCGGCTGGGTTGGATAGTCCTGGGCGGCGGCGGGTATTGCGAGCGCGAGCAGTGCGGCGCCGAGCACGAGCAGTCGGTTCATCCGGGTCCTCCCAGGGTCAGCGTTGAAAACGCTTGTATTTTTGGCCGCTTCGTTCTGCCAAAGTTTCCGTGGGCGTGTCGACCGCCATCGTGGCGCACCTATCCGACAACCCCCGGGCGCGATCGTGATCCGGCCCGAAACGGTCACTATTGAAATCATTGGCGAATCCGAGTTCGTTCCGCCAAAGGTCGAAAATGGTTGCGTTGGCAAGATTATCAACTTTGGGTAGAATGCTGTCACGTTGGCGCTGGCACCGGCACGTCGTGCACCTTCATGGCGAGGGCGACCGCCGTGTAGTAGCCGAGCAGCACCAGCACCTCGGCGATGCCGGCGCGGCCGAGCGCCTTTTCGATCTCGGCGAACTCGGCGTCGCTGAGCTTCGCGCCCGCGACCAGCGCGGCGGCGAAGCGGTGCACGGCGCGCTCGTGCGGATCGGTGAGCTGCGGATCGCGGCCGGCGAGCACCGCCTCGATGATCGCATCGGAGAGGCCCGCGGCCTTGCCGGCCTTGATGTGCGCCTGGCGCACGTAATTCGCGTCCCAATGTTGCGCGATGACGAGGATGCCGATCTCGACCTCGCGGGTCGAAAGCGTGCCGCGCTTGTTGAGATGGGTGCCGATGTGCTCCATCCCGGCCGCGACCGTCGGCGAGTGGATCCACACCTTGTAGGGACCGAGGATGCGGCCGCGCCCGGCGGTGAGATTGTCGAAGACGGTCTTCTGCTCGGCGGTGAGTTTTTCGGGCGGGATGTCGATGAGGCGGTTCATGCGGGGTCCTTGGCGCGCTGAAATTGAGGAGAGGCGAAATGGCGAATGGCGAGTGGCGAATAGCCGAAAGGCCATCCGCACCCGTTAATTCGCTACTCCCTATTCGCTGCTCGCCGTTATTCGAACACCGCCACGGCGCGGATCGGCGAGCCGGTGCCGCCGCGCCATTTGAGCGGCAGGCCGATGAAGCGGAAAGTGCCGCGGCCGAGCAGGGTCTCGAGATTGCACAGGCTCTCGATGTGGGTGATGTCGAGCTCGAGGCACGCCTTGTGCACCAGCGTGTTGACCATGCCTTCCGGGCCCGGCCGCATCGAGTCGATGCCGAAATGCACGACGCCCTGCTTGGCGAGCCATTCGGTCGCCGCGACGTTCACGCCCGGATTGTCGGTCGCGTAGGCCTTGGTCGGAAAGGTGCGCTCGTGATGGCCGGTGCACAGCAGCACCGTGCCCTTCTTCGGCACCGCCACGCCGGCCTTCTTCACCGCGGCCTCGAGGTCGGCCGGGGTGATCTCGCTGCGCGGCGCGATATGGCGCAGGTCGATGCAGATGCCCGGCACGATGCAGTATTCGAGCGGATACTGGTCGATGGGGGTGCCGTTGGGGCCGAAATGACGCGGCGCGTCGATGTGCGTGCCGCCATGATCGGGCATGGAGAAGAACATCACGCTGTTGCCGTGCACGCCGCCGTTCTCGGCCTTCGCCTCCTCGTGCGTCTTCCAGATGCCGTGGATGATCGGCGGCTGGCCCGGGTAGCTCGGCGTGCGGTGATAGAGGTCGCGGCTGAGATCGACGATTTGCATGGGAGGTTTTCCTGGAAAGACAGTAGCCCGCATGGAGCGAAGCGGAATGTGGGGAGAGCGTCAACCGGGGAACGGCTGTCCCCGGATTACGCTTTCGCTCCATCCGGGCTACGGGGTCGGCGAAATTCTCACGACCCGTCCTGCACGTCCGTTTCCGGGCGGTCGGTGCCGCGCGCGGTCTCGGTGTGCCAGCGGCCCTGCGCGTCTTCCCACTCGATCGTCTCGGTGCGGCCGGGAACACGCTGCTCGAGGGCGGCGCGCCGGGCGGCGGCGAGAGCCTGCTCGTGGGTCGGAAACGACTCCGAATAGACGCCGTCGGCCGTGTAGGCCCAGCCTTCATCGTGGCGGACGATCTTGTATCGAACATGGGACATGGAAGCACCTTCGCGCACAGACAGAGTGCTGCCAGCATAGCACTGCCTGTCGCATGAACGCAGCCCGGGCCGCTCAGTCGCGCGAGGCCTGCGCCTGACGCGTGGTCTGGCGCAGCCAATCCCAGGTTTTCTCGATCAGGGTCTTCTCGATCGGGCTTTGGTCGCTCGCCCGGCGCGGCCCCCTCGCGACGTGGGCAAGGTCATCCGCCGGCAGCGGCGCGGCGAAGTCGAGCGGCTCGGACACCGGCACCAGCTGCGGCGCGGGTACGTGCCGCGGGCGCGGCAAGACGCTCTTGCGCTGCGGCCGCACGGCGCGGCGCATCGCGGCCGGCCCGACCTGCTCGAGGAAGGCCTTCTCGCGCGCATGGGTGAGCCGCGCCATCGCGGCCTCGAGGGTGAGCCACTCCACCGCCTTGACGTCGCGCATCAGCGGCCCGACCGGCCCCCCGAGCGCCTGCATGCGCCAGAAGTGCACGATCTTCGGCCGCCCGCCGGTCTCGTAGGCAAGCGTGCCGAGGAAGTCGTGGATCGATACCCGATGCCCGGTCTCCTCGAGCACCTCGCGTCGCGCCGCCGCGATCGCGCTCTCGCCGACCGTGAGCTTGCCCTTGGGCAGCACCCAGGCGCTCATCTTGCGCAGCTGGACCACCGCAAGCCTCGGCTTGCCGTCGTGGCGCACCACGATGCCGCCCGCCGCGAGGATCGGCGCCCGCGTCTTCCGCTTCGCTGCTTTCATGGCTGAATTCGCATCATTCCCATTTGCTGGCGCCGCCGCGTCTCACCGTTGCGTCCACGTCGCATTCGCATCGTCGCGGCGATCGTCGCTGATCATGGCTCGGCGCCGACAGCTCGACCGCTTTCCATACGCCGCCTCGCGCAGGCGCGAAGCGCGAAGGCCGAGTCTGCGCGCATTGCGCGACCGCATGATGATCATCATCGAAGCAATTCTTCCGGCCGCGTTACGGTTCCTGCGGCATGGGCATCGATCCAACGCGCTCACCACCTGGGCAGAGCCCTTCGCGACCGCGCCGGCGCGGCGGCCCAAACTGTCCGCCAACAAAGTTGCTCCTGACCGCGCCATTGGGTCTATGATAGGATTGCGACTCGCACGAACAAAGGAGGAAACCCCATGCGCTTTGCGTCCCGTACTCGTGCAGCCCTGATCGCGCTCGCCGCGATCGCGGGTGTTGCCGCGACCTCGTCCGCGCGCGCCGACGAAGGCTACATCGAGTTCTCGGTGCTCAAGGCCGGCTGGGTGATCGGCGGCTCGGGCGGTCAGGGCATGCTCCACTTCCGCGGCCGCAACTATCCGCTCTCGATCGGCGGCATCTCGGGCGGCATCGTCTTCGGCGCCTCGGAGACGCGTTTCCGCGGTCGGGTCTACGGCATCCACAGCCCGTGCGACGTGCAGGGCGGCTACGTGGCGGGCGGCGCCGGCGCCGCGGTCGGCGTCGGGGTTCAGGGCATCGTGCTGCACAACGAGAAGGGGGCCGAGCTGCACCTGATCGGGCACCAGGTCGGCCTGCAGGTCAACGCGGATCTGAGCGGCTTTGCCCTCTCGGTCGCGGGCTGCCGCTGATCGGGCCGCATTCGGCGGGTCGGCGCAAGTCCCATCGAGTTGCCGACCTGCGTCCCTCAGTCGGCGGCGCGCTCCGGCTTGCCTGGCGGCAGCAGCTTGACGGGGACGAAGCGGACGTCACTCGCCGTCGTGGTGGTCTGGCCCGTCGCCGCGACGCGCAGCAGGGCTTCCAACCGCAGGATGAAGATCTCCGCCAACATGGCCGTGCTCCTGTCCTCGACTCGAGGGAGCGTCGCACGTTTCGGCAGGCGGAGGAGTGCGCTTTCGCACAGCTTCACCGTCATGCCCGGCGAATGCCGGGCACGTCTTTGCGCTTGGCAAGGAAGGCGTGGATGCCCGCAGTCGCGACGCATTCGCGGGCATCACGGCGGCGGCCTTATTTCGGCAGCGCTGCCTGGATCCCTTTCCAGTCGAACTTGCGGGCGAGCGTGAACGCCTCGTCCTCGGCGAGCTTGTTGAACGAGAAGCTGAACAGCGCGTTGTCGGCGAGCCCGACCATGATCGCGCCGGACCGGTCCTTCGTCGTATAGGTGCGCGCGAGCTTGAGGCCGTCGACCATGTCGGTGCTCATGTGCGAGTCGGCGGTATCGATCTTCATGCCGGCCTGAATCATCGCGAGCCCGCCCTGCGCCGGCGGACCGGTCAGGATGCCGACATGGATGCGCGCGTCGGCGCGCTCATATTCGCGCGACGCCGTCAGCATCGACATGCCGCCCATCTGCATCGCCATGCCGTCCGGCTTTTTGGCGGTCCAGCCCTGCAGGTCGACCAGGAACGGATAGAAGCGCTCGAACGGCTGGTCGGCGCGCGCGGGGCGCGAGCCAAGGAGCGCGACGGCCGGCAATGCGGCGAGTGCGAGACGGAGCGTGTGGCGACGATCGATCATGCGTGAGTGCCCCCGATGGATCAGACCGGCGAGCGTAGCACCGGTTCGCGCTTGACCCGGTGGCCGGTGAATACCTACGTGCATTCTTGACGGCGTTGCCTGAAGGCGCAAGGGGAGGGTGAGCGTGGCGACAAGAAGAGCGGATGAGCGAAATCCTCGACGATAGGCCGGAGGTGCTGGTGGTGCGGCTCGGCGCCACCTTTCCGCACAGCTCGACCTGCGTGTTCGACAAGGGCAGGGGCCGCGCCCGCTTCGAGCGGCGGCTGTTCTTCATTCCGCGCAGGGCGATCGAGGTCGCGTTCGCCGACGTCGTCTCGTTCGAGGTGATCGAGATGCCGCCGCCTGTCGACAGCTTCGACCTGCGCGTCGTGCTCGCCTCGGGCAAGCGCTTCTATCTCTCGCCCGCCGCCACCCGCGAGGAAACGCGCGACATCGCGCGCGAGGTGCGCGCCTTCCTCGGTTTGTCGCAGGAGCCGCCACCGTAGGCGCAATAGCGAAGCTATTGCGCCGTTGCGGGCGCGGCGGAATACGCTTCGCTATTGCGCCCTACGGCGATCCGCTATGCTTCCGTTTTGATCCGCTGCGAGGTTCGCGCCGATGCCGAACGGTCTCAACCCAGACAGGCCCACGTACGAGGCCGGCGCGACGCTCGCGCTGCTCATCGACGGCGACAATGCCTCGCCCAAGATCGTCGCCGGCCTGCTCGCCGAGGTCGCCAAGTACGGCGTCGCCAGCGTGCGCCGCATCTATGGCGACTGGACCAAGCCCAATCTCAACGGCTGGAAGGACGCCCTGCTCGAGCACTCGATCCTGCCGATCCAGCAGTTCGCCTACACGACCGGCAAGAACGCGACCGACGGCGCGATGATCATCGACGCCATGGACCTGCTCAACACCGGCCGCTTCGGCGGCTTCTGCATCGTCTCGAGCGACAGCGATTTCGCCCGCCTCGCGGCGCGCATCCGCGAGCAGGGCGTGCGCGTCTACGGCTTCGGCGAGCGCAAGACGCCACGCCCGTTCGTGACCGCGTGCGACAAGTTCACCTATGTCGACGTCTTGCACGCGGACGGCGGCGCGCCGGCCCCGCCGAGCCACGGCAAGGCGAGCGCGAAGAAGACCGCGAAGGACCCGCAACTGCTCGCGACCCTGCGCGCCGCGATCGCCGCGGTCTCCGATGACGACGGCTGGGCCGAGCTCGGCGGCGTCGGCTCGCACATCGCCAAGCAGCTCCCGGAGTTCGATCCGCGCAACTACGGCTTCGCCCGCCTGAGCGAGCTCGTCGCCGCGACCGGCATCGCCGATATGGAGCGCGTCGGCGACAAGCAGAAGCGTCCGATGGTGCGGCTCAAGGGACGCGCGGGCGGCGATCTCGGATGGCTGCAACGCGGGAAGGGCGGGGGCTGATTTGGTGCGGCCCAAGCCGGCGGCCTCGCTTTCGATCCTCCGTCCGATCCGCTATGATTTCGACATGACGGCAGCAGCGAAGAGCCGCATGAACGTGGATCAGTACTTGGCCTGGGCGCAGTCGCATCCGGGGCGCTACGAGCTGTCGGAAGGCGAAGTCATTGTCATGTCGCCGGAGAGCGCCGGCCAGGCGGCCGTGAAGTTCGCAGTGCAGCGTGCGCTCTTGACGGGACTCGAAGCGCGTCGGCTTCCCTGCCACGTGCTTGCCGATGGCATGACGATACGTGTCGACGAGACGACCGCCTACGAACCCGACGCCCTGGTCTATTGCGGCGCGAGGCTCGCACCCTCGTCGATGGAGGTGCCGAATCCGGTCGTCGTCGTCGAGGTTCTCTCGCCCTCGACCCGTCACATTGACGCCTCAGCCAAGCTTGCCGGCTATTTCCGCGTGCGAAGCGTCGCGCACTATCTGATCGTCGATCCCACGAAGCCGCTGGTCGTGCACCATGCACGCGGAAGCGGCGAGACGATCCTCACGCGGGTCGTCACGCAAGGCACGATCCAGCTTGATCCGCCCGGAATGACGGTGACAATCGCCGATATCTACGCCCCATAGCGGATTTGACGGAGCAGCAGAGCCTGCTCGCGCGATCCGCGCCACCTTGCTGTCGCCGCGATCCCCCTGTACGCACTGCCTTCCGCAAATAGAAAAGGCGCCGGCGCTTTTGCGCCGGGCAGGGAACCAGATGGCCGAGAAATCCGAGAAAGACGTCGCGCAGGGCCAGTTCGCCAAGCTGCAGAAGGCGAACGAGGCCAAGCAGGCGGTGGCCGACTACGAGGCCGAGGCGGTGGCGATGCGCGCCAAGACGGCGCGCCTGCGCGCGCTGCGCCTCGCGCGCGACGCCGAGCTCGCCGCTACCCGCCCACCGGCTCCGGTGCGCGGCAAGGGCGCAGCCACCAAGAAGAAGGCCGAGCGCAAGCCCGCCGGCACGCTGGCCGATTGGATCAAATCGCGGGAAGAGGGCGGGCACAACAATTGAGCCGGGCGAGGCGCGTCACGCTCCGGCGTCGCCGGATTGGGTTGAGCGGAAGCGAAACCCATCACGTGGTCGCCAGCACATAGATGATGGGTTTCGCCGGCGCTCAACCCATCCTACCATCGGTCGAACCGCACCACCGGGGAGATCACATGCAAGACCAGCCGACCGGATATCTGCCGGGCGATCCGCGCTACGGATTGCAGGGCGAGGCGCTGAAAGATTACTACCGCACCAAGCCGGCGCAGTGGGCGATCTACTGCCTCGACAAGCCCGGGATGGCGGAGAAGCGCCGCGCGCTCACGGCGGAGCAGAAGCGCTACGTCGCGAGCTTCGGCGAGCGCGTGATCGGCTACGGCCATCTCGTGTCCGATGACGGGCGCGAGACGCTCGGCACCACCTTCTTCATGCAGCTCGACGACCGCGCGGCCGCGGACGCATTCGTCGCCCACGAGCCCATGAGCAAAGCGGGCGTCTATGCGCGCGTCGACACGCATCGCTGGTCGAACAGCTTCGGCAAGCGCGCGGCCGACTATCGCCGCAAGGGCCTGCAGCAGTTCCTGTGCACCGGACCCAAGACCGGCACGCCGGAGCTCTACCGCACCCATCTGCACGCGCACGAGTCCTACTTCGCGTCGTACGGCGACAGCTTCATCTTCCGCGGCCCGATCCGCTCGGCCGACGGCGCCGACAACATCGGCACCGCACTGCTGCTCGAGCTGCCGGACCGCGCGGCGGCGGACAAGTTCTGGAACGAGGAACCGTTCGCACGGAACGGCGGGTATCAGCGCGACGCGCGGATCATGCGCTGGGTGTTCGGGGATTGATCGGCGACCGCAGGGAAGATGGGTATCCGTTCGCCCAAGCTACTTGCGCGCCCCGGCGGTTTTCCACTTCGGTCAATGGATCGATCGGCTTCGATACGGCGGCCGCGAGGATGATCAGTGCGTTCGACGCGCCGGTGCTACGCAATGCCGGCCGCTGCCGCGACGCCGCAGGGACAGCGTTGCGTCGCGTCGGTGCGCCGTCAGGTCACCCGCCGCCCAGCCCGCGCAATTTCCACGTCGCCAACAGCTCTTCGGCCTGGGAGAGCGACAGATGCTCGGCGCGGGCCGGTCGCGACACATCCGTGGTGCGCGTCAGCGTGTAGCCGCGGTCGGTCTTGTCGACCCGGAACAGAAGCTTTTCCGCGAGCGCGCGCATGTCCCTCTCGCGCGCCTCCGGGCTATGGGTCAAATCGTTCATCGGCACATTCCTCATCTGATAACAAAGAACTGGGCGGCCGAGCGCCCGGTTCCGCAAGTCTATCGCCCGCCGTCCGCTGCTTCGGCCCGACACATGGAGGGTTGGCGCGTGAAAGGCCCGTCGCGGCAGTACCCTCCAGACCGCGTCGCGTTCCCTCCAGTCCAAGACGCCTTCATCACGATCAGCGTATACGGGCCGCCGGCGACGATCGCTGCGCGACGCGGACTGGCGATGGGGAATTCATCGCGATCATGCGCGTCGGCTGCGGAGCCGACAACTCACGGAGATCGCGATGTCGAAGCTCCCCTCCCTTGCGACGCTGGCTGCGGGCACGGCGCTCGTCGCCTCGGTGCTTGCGCCCGCGCATGCAGCGTCGGCCAAAAACCATCCGGTGACGAGCCACGCCACGAGCGGCCATTCGAACGCCGTCAACTCGCATACGGCCGGGCACGGCACCACCGGCACGACGCCGCCCCCCAGGCACAAGTAGGCGATCGACCAGGGCGGCTGCGGCATCCGGAAGCGTGCCAGGCCCCTTGGTAAAATCGGCATTGAGCGAAGCGAAATACGGGGATTCTGCCAAAGCGGCTAAAGCTCGGATTCGCCGCACTCAATTCGGGCGACGCTGAAGCTGATGTCGACCTGGCGCCTGGTGTTGGTGCGACGTCATTCCCGGTCCCGCTCGGGACGCGCGACGAGATGCAGTTGCCCGACATTGGAGCCGCTCCATGTGAACAGCTCCTTCGCGCACACGACGCATTTCAACAGGTCATCGTCCGCCCGCGAGGGCCCTTGCGTCGGGATGACCTCGTAGACGGCGCCGCAGGCGCAGGAGAATCGCGTCATCCGCCGATGCTACGCGAGGGCGCGGCTGATTTCCAACAGGCGAGTTGGCGGATCGGCGGCGAGTGCGAGCTCGTGCTGATGTCGCTCAACGTCGGCGCCCTTTCTGCTGGTCGGGGCGGGATTGCGGGCCCTCCGGCGAGCTCGAAAAGCGACTCGAGCTCGCGGAATTGGATCTCTTCGGGCATGAGGACGCCTCGATCGACCAGGCTGCTCTTGTTTGGAGAAAGCCGATATGCGGCCTTCGCGGCGCTCTCCAGGACGCGGATCGCCTGGTGGGTCGTCATCTTGCCGGCGGGCGGGGTCAAGGACGTCATGACGGCTCCCGGCCAGCGCGACCTCAAGCCAGCGCGACCTCAAGTTGGCCTCTCGATCAAGATCAACTATAGTTCGCGCATCTCGGCGGATACGGCGAGGTGGGGACCAGATGACCTGGCTGGCATGGGCGATCACCGGCGCCGTCGTCGGCTGGTGGCTCGATGTTCTATTCTTTCACCGGCGGGGCGCGCCCCTGCTCGACGATCCCGGCAATCGCTCTCTGGCGCGCGGCACGTTTTATATCGCCTCGGCCATCATTATCGTGTGCGCCGCCGGTCAATATTTTAGCTGGTTTCCAGCCGGATTCTACGAGCTCAAAGGCTTTCTCCTGGGCGATCAGGTGATCGGGCTCATCGCCGGTGTCGCCGCGGGATGGTGGGCGAGCCACTTTCGCGACAACATCCTGCGGCGTGCGGACGGTCTCTACAACGCGCTGGTCTCCCCGCAGGGCCATTCCTCGTGGGCCCTGCAATCCGCGGTCGCCATCGTCGCGCTCCTGTTGATCGTGCTCGCAATCAAGCCCGATTTGCTCGATCACATCGAGTCGCTCAAGGCAGGCGAGCTGGAGGCCAAGTTTTCGAGCGTATCCACGTCGACCAACGACGTCGCCCGACTGGCCTTGGCCGACATCAACCAGGATGTGTCGATCTTCGGGTTGATCGACTTCAAAAAGAATTTTCTCTCCGGCGCGCGCGGGGATGCCCTCGAGTTCGACCATTCGGCGATCAAGCTGCCGCGAATGGAGATCAGAAACATCCTGTTCGACTATATCGAGCCCGCAATCGTGTTGCTCGCCTGCATCAACAAGAACGATCTGACCGACGAGGTGAAGCAGAGCAGGCATCTGATGACGCTCGCGCTCGGCTTCCGCAACATGGTTCTGCGCGAGCACGACGACGGAAGCATGGGCATCGTCGGAGCAGCGGATTGGGAAAAGCTCATTCGCATGCTGGACGACGAGATCGCGAACCTCAGCGCTTTCCTCGACGAGCGGGTTCCCGATGACGAGCAAAAGAAATGCGAGAAGTACGACGTCAAGGAGACCGAGGAGCCGGGAGCCGCCGGAAGCGAGAGCCGCAAGCCGAGCTCGATCCTCACGATCAGGGCGTTCGTGCGAAACTGGGAGCTCATGTGCAGCGAGCGAAGGAAAGACGTGAAAATCCTCACTTGGCTGGGCTCGGAGGCGATCGCCGGCCTCAAGGGCAGCGCCGAGGAGGCGGCCTACAAGCTGTCTTATATCGATCCCTACATCACCGGCGTGCTCGCCGAGTTCATCGGGCTGGAGTTCGGCACCAACGAGAAGGCCAACTTCCTGACCCTGGTGCAGGACAAATATCCAACCGACGTGAAGTTCGTCCAGCCGGGCATCATCAACCTCTATTACCAACTCACCGACGCGAAGGTGAAGGTTGCCAAGCCCTGGCCGCTGGACGAGAAGATCGCCGAGATCGACTTCGCGATGCGCGGCGCCGACTACATGATCCACGAGGCGAGGCGCCGCATTCGCCAGGGAGACGATGCCGAGCGCAAGAGATTTCAGGCGATCGAAGATACGTATTTCGTGAACAAGATCGTCTTCGCCAATCGGTTCATGGAGATCTACATCCAGCACTCGCTCGCGGGCGAGCAAATCTCGCCCGCTGATCGAATCAAATGGATCAGCTACTACAGGCACGCCGAGGCGATGCTGTCGCTGCGGACGATCGGCGAGAAGCTCGCGCTCGGCGAGATCGACGAGTACGCGTTGCCGCGCGCGGATGTCGCCGGTTTCAGGCGCGCGATGGAGAGGCTGGACACCTCGTTGCCGGCGTTCGCGTTCGACATCAGGAACAGCATGGCGCTGAGCACGATCCTGCTCAGCGAAAAGAGACGCAAGGCGCCGGCCCAGGCCTGTGCGCTCAGCAAATTCTACCTGATCGGGGCCGAGAACGTCGTTCCGGATTTCAAGAAGAGCTTCAAGTTCAACGCCGCCGATACGGCGCGGCTACGCGGATATTTGCTGCAGCTGCAGGCCCGGATCGACGTGTCGTGCCAATAGGCCGGGAGCTCAGACCGGCCCGGCGGCGGCGCCGGCCATGGCAACGCCGCCGAAGGCGATCAGCGCCAACGCGACAGCCAGGATCAACGTATTGATGAGCTTGGTCATGGTGGTGACTCGGTTCGCGCGGAACATAAGCGGAATTTGCGGTAATTTCAAGTCCTTGGCTGAAACTTGGGCGCCGTATTGGGGCCTGGCGCGTGCGGGATGGTGACGCCATCCGGCCTCGCCCGCCACCCGCTGTCCTGGTCCATTCGTGACGCTGCGCGTCGCCGTCGATCCCGATTCCACCGAACGGGATGGGCTCTAGCTGCCTTTGAGCACCTGCTTGGCGACGAGCGCCGCAGTCATCGCCGCCGGCCAGCCGGCGTAGAAGGCGAGATGGGTGATGACCTCGCTCAGCTCGCTTTGCTTGAGCCCGTTGTCGAGCGCGCGCTGCAGGTGGCCGACCAGCTGCTTCTCGCGGCCGAGCGCGATCAGGGTGGCGCAGGTGATCAGGCTGCGGTCGCGCTTGGACAGGCCGGGACGCTCCCACACCTCCCCGAACAGCACCCGCTCGCTGAGCTCGACGAGGCCTGGAACGATGTCGCGGACTTGGTCACGCGACGATGCAGGTTGCTGTGGCGCCATGGAGGGTTCCCTTGTCGGTTGCGACCGTCATGTGGATGCGGCCTTCGTAGACCTTAACCCAGGCGTATTTCGCCGGCGAGTTTGACGCAGATCAACACGCATCCGACATTGGCGCTGACCGCGACGATTCCGTCGCGAGGAACATGCCGTTGCCGTCGTAGTCCGGGAAGAAACGCGAGATCAGTTCAGACTAAGTCGGCCCCCGGATTCGCTGCACTCAATCCGGGCTACGCTTGCTCAATCGGGCCTAAAGTCGGCGCCATAGTCCAGCACGTGGCCAATGGTCCAATGGATAAACTAAGCGGCACGAGCACCCTGGTCTGAATAAACGTATCCCCAGATGCGGCGGCTCGCGCGTCCGCAACACTGGCATTTCCCAGTATCTTTGCTCCCTTCGACGCGAAATGGCTGAGACATTGCGGCGGCAATAACTCCGCTCCTCACAAGACCTTATTGCTCGCCTTCACCTCGCTCTGCTCCACATACACCTCATTCCCCATCTCCCGGAACTTCTCGCTCATCCGCTCCATCCCCGCCTTCGCCAAGGCTTCGGCGGGCAGGCCGGCCAGCGACGGGTCATTCAGCGTCGCCGCATAATCCCGCACATCCTGCGTGATCTTCATCGAGCAGAACTTCGGGCCGCACATCGAGCAGAAGTGCGCCACCTTGTGCGCTTCCTTCGGCAGGGTCTCGTCGTGGAAGGCCATCGCCGTATCGGGATCGAGGCCGAGGTTGAACTGGTCCTGCCAGCGGAAGTCGAAGCGGGCGCGCGAGAGGGCGTCGTCCCGCAGCTGTGCCGCGGGGTGGCCCTTGGCGAGGTCGGCGGCATGGGCCGCGATCTTGTAGGTGATCACGCCTTCCTTGACGTCGTCGCGATTCGGAAGACCCAGGTGCTCCTTCGGCGTCACGTAGCAGAGCATGGCGCAGCCGAACCAGCCGATCATGGCGGCGCCGATGCCTGACGTGATGTGGTCGTAGCCGGGCGCGATGTCGGTGGTGAGCGGGCCGAGGGTGTAGAACGGCGCCTCGCCGCACTCTTTCAGCTGCTTGTCCATATTGATCTTGATCTTGTGCATCGGCACGTGGCCGGGGCCCTCGATCATGACCTGGCAGCCCTTGTCCCAGGCGATTTTGGTGAGCTCGCCCAGCGTCTCGAGCTCGGCGAACTGGGCGCGGTCGTTGGCGTCGGCGATCGAGCCCGGACGCAGGCCGTCGCCGAGCGAGAACGACACGTCGTACTTGCGCATGAGGTCGCAAATTTCGTCGAAGCGCTCGTATAGGAAGCTCTCCTTGTGGCGCGACAGGCACCACTTGGCCATGATCGAGCCGCCGCGCGACACGATGCCGGTGACACGGTTGGCGGTCAGCGGCACGTAGGCGAGGCGCACGCCGGCGTGGATGGTGAAATAGTCGACGCCCTGCTCGCACTGCTCGATCAGCGTGTCCTTGTAGCACTCCCAGTCGAGCTTGACCGGATCGCCGTCGACCTTCTCGAGCGCCTGGTAGATCGGCACGGTGCCGATCGGCACCGGCGAATTGCGCAGGATCCATTCGCGCGTGTTGTGGATGTTGCGGCCGGTGGAGAGGTCCATCACGGTGTCGGCGCCCCAGCGGATCGCCCACACCATCTTGTCCACTTCCTCCTCGACCGACGACGTCACGGCGCTGTTGCCGATATTGGCGTTGATCTTGGTGAGGAAGTTGCGGCCGATCGCCATCGGCTCGAGCTCGGCGTGATTGATGTTGGACGGGATGATGGCGCGCCCGCGCGCCACCTCGTCGCGCACGAACTCAGGGGTGATGAAGAGGGGTACGGAGGCGCCGAAGCTCTCGCCGTCGGCGCGCGCGGCTTCCGCCCTTTCGAGCTGCTTCTTGCGGCCGAGGTTCTCGCGCTCGGCGACGTAGATCATCTCCTTGGTGACGACGCCGCGCCGCGCCCATTCGAGCTGGGTGACGGGCTTGCCGTCGAGCGCGCGCATGGGCCTCGGCGTGTTCGGGAAGGCGCGGGCGAGGTGCTTGCCGGAAACGTTGCCGTTGTCGACCGGCTTGATCGCGCGACCGTCATACTCCTCGACGCCGCCGCGCTCGCGCACCCACTCGACCCGCGTGCGCCGAAGTCCCTTCTCGACGTCGATCACGGCGTCGTTGTCGGTGTACGGGCCCGAGGTGTCGTAGACCGGCAGCGGCGGCTCGCCCGACTCTTTGCTCAGCGCGATCTCGCGCAGCGGCACCCGCAGGTCGGGCGCGGCCTCCGGGGTCACGTGGATCTTGCGCGAGCCGACGATCGGGCCGGTGGTGACCTGCGGCGTCGCAAGATCGGAAGCGGAGAGGGGCTTGTTCATCGCTTTGCTCCAAGTCCTTCGAGACGCCCGCCTTCGGCGGGCTCCTCAGGATGAGGGTATCGATTCGGGGCGGGCAAGCGGTTGGGGGGAGTTCGTGTCCCGTCCCTTCGCCGGCATGACCCGGATCAGGTTCGAAGGGTTTTCGCGGGTTGCGCGAACTCTCAGCTCCCTACGGAGCTCCCCTCGGAACTAGCACGATAATCTATGCCGATGCCGGGGGGTGTCAATGCGGGGGCGGGCGGGGTAGACCTGCGCTTTCGCTTACCAGACCTGCCATTCTTTGGGGCTAACGGATCTGCCATCCGCGGGCGCCTACGCTGACCCGTCATCCTGAGGTGCCCGAGCGTAGCGAGGGCCTCGAAGGATGCGGTCGGTGCGGTGCAGCAAGGGTCCAAGCGGCGCCACCGCTGTCCTTCGAGGGCCGCGCTGCGCGCGGCCGCCTCAGGGTGACGGGGCTGAGTTGGTGGTGCGACTCATGATGCCGAGGAACTGAATGACTTCTGTCGACAGCGAAGACCCCTACGTCTGGCTCGAGGAGATGGACGGGCCGCGGGTGCGCGAGTGGCTCGATGCGCGCAATGCCGAGACCGTGAAGGCGCTGGTCGATGCGCGCTTCGAGGCGGACCGCAAGACGGCGCTCGACCTGCTCAATGCGGACGACCGCATCCCGTTCGTCAGCCGACGCGGGCGCTACGTCTACAATTTCTGGCGCGACGCGGCGCATCCCAAGGGGCTTTGGCGGCGCACCACGTTGGCCGATTATCGCAACACGAAACCCAACTGGGACGTGCTGATCGACGTCGACGCGCTGGCGGCGGCCGAGAAGGAGGACTGGGTCTGGCACGGCTGCACCGCGCTGCCGCCGGCCTACGCGCGCGGCCTGGTGATGCTGTCGCGCGGCGGCGCCGACGCGAGCGTGCTGCGCGAGTTCGACCTCGACGCCAAGCGCTTCGTCACCGACGGGTTCACGCTGCCCGAGGCGAAGACCGGCGCCGCGTGGATGGATGCCGACCGCCTGCTGGTCGCGACCCCGCTCGGCGGCGACGCGTTCGCGACCGAGTCCGGCTATGCGCGCACCGTGCGGCTGTGGCGGCGCGGCACGGCGTTCGCCGAGGCGCCGATCGTGTTCGAATGCGAGCGCGCCCACATATATGCGGGCGCCGTGCAGCAGCTCGACGCGCCGCGCCCGCGCACGCTGTTCATGCGCGCGCTCGACTTCATCAATTCGGAGACCTTCATCGAGGAGGAGCCGGGCCACCGCCGGCGCATCGAGGTGCCGACCGACGCCTCGGTGTCGGTCACGCGCGACACGCTGATGATCACCTTGCGCACCGCATGGACGGTCGGCGGCCGCACCTATCCGGAGGGCGCGCTGCTGGTGATCGGCTTTGCGGCCTTCATGGCGGGCGAGCGCAATTTCACGGTCCTGTTCACGCCGAGCGAGCGCGCCTTCCTGCAGGGCGCCTTCATGGAGGGCGACGTGGTCGCGCTCAGCGTGCTCGACGACGTGCGCTCGCGCGTCACCCTGGCGCGCCCGAACAACGGCGGCTGGCAGATCGAGAAGCTCGAGGGCTTCGCCGAGCAGGCGGTGGTCGACATCGGCGGCTTCGATCAGGACTTCAGCGACTCGGTCGTGCCGCCGGAGGAGGCCGGGCAGTTCACGCTCTACGTCAACAACGCGGTCACGCCGATGACCGTGTCGCTGGTGCGCTTCGGCGAGAAGCCCGATCCGCTCAAAGCCGCGCCGGCGCGCTTCGACGCCCGCGGGCTCGAGGTGACGCAGCATCATGCCACCGCCGACGACGGCACGCGCATTCCCTATTTCCAGGTCGGACCCAAGGACCTCGAGCTCGACGGCAATCATGCGACGCTGCTGACCGGCTACGGCGGTTTCCAGATTTCGCTGCAGCCCTATTACGCCGGCATCAGCGGCAAGCTGTGGCTCGAGCGTGGCGGCGTGTACGTGATGGCGAACCTGCGCGGCGGCGGCGAGTTCGGCCCGGCCTGGCACGAGGCCGGCCGGCGCGCCGGCAAGAAGGTCGCGCAGGACGACATGGCGGCGGTCGCACGCGACCTGATCGCGCGCGGCGTCACGAGGCCGGCGCGGCTCGCCTGCCAGGGCGGCAGCAATGGCGGCCTCCTGGTCGGCAATATGTATACGCGCTACCCCGAGCTGTTCGGGGCCGTGATCTGCCAGGTGCCGCTGCTCGACATGTGGCGCTACACGAAACTTTCCGCCGGGGCGAGCTGGGTCGCCGAGTACGGCGACCCCGACAAGCCGGAGGACTGGGCCTTCCTGCGGCTGATCTCCGCCTATCAGCTGGTGCAGGCGGGGCGAAAATATCCGCCGATCCTGCTCACCACCTCGGCGCGCGACGACCGCGTGCATCCCGGCCACGCCCGCAAGATGGCCGAGAAGCTGCGCGCGCTGGGGCTGCCGGTCCTTTTCCACGAGCCCCCCGAAGGCGGCCACGCCGGCGCCGCCGACAATGCGAACCTCGCCTACAACGAGGCGCTGTCGTACGCGTTCCTGCGGAAGACGATCGCGCCGGAGATGGGGTGATTTCCTTCACCCTCCCTGCAGGGGGCCCCTGAAGGGGGAGGGTGAAGCGCGCGCTTCTTGGTAAACAGAGTCGATACGCACCCTTCGGCTCGCGTCTTCACCCCCCAGCTCGCGTCTTCACCCCGCCGAAACCTCTGCGCCTTAACGTCGCGCGATCCATCAGTGCCGAGCGCGCCGCATGCTCCCCGAACAGACCTCGCCTGCCCTCGACATCCGCGGGCTGGTCAAATGCTTCGATCGCCCGGCAGTCGATCGGCTCGATCTCACGGTGCGCCGCGGAGAATTCTACGCGCTGCTCGGGCCGAACGGCGCCGGCAAGACGACGACGCTGCGCGTGGTGGCGGGGCTGCTTGCGCCGGATGAAGGCGCGATCCGGGTCGCCGGCATCGATGCGCGCGCCGATCCGGTCGCGGCCAAGCGCGTGATGGCGTGGGTGTCGGACGAGCCGATGATCTACGACAAACTCACGCCGTTCGAGTATCTCGAGTTCGTCGCCGGGCTGTGGGGCATCGAGGCGCGCGCTGCCGAGTTGCGCGCGCATACGCTGATGGAATGGCTCGGCCTGATGCCGCATGCGCACGCGCGCTGCGAGGGATTCTCCAAGGGCATGCGGCAGAAGGTGGCGCTCGCCGGCGCGCTGGTGCACGACCCGCAGGTGATCATCCTCGACGAGCCGCTCACCGGTCTCGACGCCGGCTCGGCGCGCCAGGTCAAGACCGTGCTGCGCGAGCGCGTCGCCGCCGGCGGCACCGTCATCATGACCACGCATATTCTCGAGGTCGCCGAGCGCATGGCCGACCGCATCGGCGTCATCGCGCAGGGGCGGCTGATCGCGCAGGGCACGCTCGACGAGCTGCGCCGCCAGGCCGGCGCGGAAAGCGGCAGCCACTCGACGCTGGAGGATACGTTCCTCGCCCTCGTCGCCGAGCAGGCGCAGGCGGCGTGATGGCACTTCCGGCCTTTCCACATCGTCATGGCCGGGCACAGCCGTTCGAAGAAACGGCCTCGCTTCGCTCGCCTATGTCCCGGCCATCCACGTCTTTGCAGCTTGGCAATAAAGACGTAATTGCCCGGCGTTCGCCGGGCATGACGGGGAAACGAAGCGCATGACCACCCCCGCCAGCCTCACCTGGTTCGCGGCGCATGAGCTGCGCGTGTCGTGGCGGGACTGGCTGTCGATGATGACGGCCGGGCGGCGCTGGCGGGCGCGCAGCGTCGCCATCGCGTTGGTCGCCGTCGGCGTGGTGATGCACGTCATCGCCTACGCGATGGTCGGGCCCTATGCGGCGACGGCCGGCGCCGGCGAGGTGCCGGTGGCGACGCTGGTGACGATCACGGGCTGTGCGCTGCTCTCCTGGTCGCTGATGGCCTCGCAGGCGATGGAGTCGGTGACGCGCGCGTTCTACACGCGCTCCGACCTCGATCTCATTCTCTCCTCGCCGGTCGCGGCGCAGAGGCTCTTCGCGGTGCGCATCGCCACCATGGCGGGCGGGATCACCTTGATGTCGGTGCTGCTCGCCGCTCCCTTCATCAACATGCTGGCGCTGCGCGGCGGCGCGCACTGGCTCGCCGCCTACGCGGTCGCGGCCGCGATGGGCGCGACGGCGGCGGCATTCGCGGTCGCGCTCACGGTCGCGCTGTTTCGCCTGATCGGGCCGAAGCGCACACGGCTGATCGCGCAGATCGTCGCGGCGGTGATCGGCGCCGGCTTCGTCATCGGCCTGCAGCTCGGCGCCATCGTCTCCTACGGCACGCTGTCGCGCACCGCGTACTTGAGCTCCTCGGCCCTGGTCGCGCTCGCGCCCGGCGTCGACAGCCCATTGTGGTGGCCGGCGCGCGCCATGCTGGGCGACCTGCACGCGTTTGCGGCCGTCACGACCGCGAGCCTCGCGCTGCTGCTCGCCGCGATCGCGGTCTTCTCGCGATCCTTCGGCGCGCACGCGGTGGCGGCGCAGAGTATCGGGCAAGGTATGGGATCCGGCACGGCGCGCGCGCATCGCGCCGGCGGCTTTCGCGCCGGCTCGGCCAAGCGGGCGCTGCGGCGCAAGGAATGGGTGCTGCTGCGGCGCGACCCGTGGCTCGTATCGCAGACGCTGATGCAGCTCCTCTACCTGCTGCCGCCCGCCTTCATGTTGTGGAGAAGCTTCGGCGACGGCGCGAGCGCGCTGGTGCTGCTGGTGCCGGTCCTGGTGATGGGATCCGGCCAGCTCGCCGGCGGCCTCGCCTGGCTGGCGATTTCCGGCGAGGACGCGCCTGACCTCGTCGCCACCGCGCCGGTCGCGCCGCGCGCCATCATGCAGGCCAAGATCGAGGCGGTGCTCGGCGCCGTGCTGCTGGTGTTCGCGCCGTTCCTCGTCGGCCTCGCGCTTGCTGCGCCGTACGAGGGGAGCGTGGCCGCGGTCGGCGTCGCGCTCGCGGCAAGCTCGGCGACGGCGGTGCAGTTCTGGTTCCGCGCGCAGGCGAAGCGCAGCCATTTCCGCCGGCGCCAGACCTCGTCGCGCATGGCGACGATCGCGGAAGCATTCGCGTCGATCACCTGGGCCGCGACCGCGGCGCTTGCGGCGGCGGGGTTATCGATCGCGGTGCTGCCGGCGGTGTGTGCGGTCGCTGTGCTGGCGCTCGCGCGGTGGATGAGGCCGCGGTGACACCCTCCCCTGAAGAGTCCCTGAAGAGGCAGGGGCAGCGAGCGAAGCGAGCCGGGGTGGGGTGGCGCCGCCTCAGTCACCCAGCCCGGATCGCATTTCGCTTCGCTCAATGCGCTTCGACCCTCCCCCTGGAGGTCCCCCTGCACGGTCCCTGAAGAGGGAGGGTGAAGAAGAAAACTACGGAATCACCGGCAGCAGCACATACGGCATCTTGCCTTCGGCGAAATGCAGCGTGTTGGTGCCGCCGAAGATCGCCTGCGGGCGGTCGATCGGATTGGTGTGGGTGAAGGGGCCGACGCCTTTCATCTTATAGGGGGCGTGCGGGGGCGCGGCGTCGGTGCCATCGTATTCGTAATCCTTGCCGCGCACCGTGAAGGCGAGGCGATAGCCGGGCGGCACGACGATGCAGGTCGGCCAGATCTCGACCTCGAGCTCGACCGGGACGCCGGGCTCGAGCGGCTGGAGCTCATCGTGGGTGTGCCAGGGGCGGTATGGCTTGCTCAGCGCAGGGTCGAGCTTGCGGTGCGAGGCGCGCAGCCAGCCGAGGCCGACCGGCGTGCGCGGATCGTTCGAGCCGATGAAGGCGACCTCCTTGCCGGCCGGATCGTAGACGCGCAACACGACGAAGAGATCGGCGTCGGTCGTGTCGGAGGAGACGAACAGTTTTGCCGCGACCGGGCCGGTGATCTCCAGCGGCTCCTTCATCGGCGGGGTCGAGAAGGTGAGGCCGTCGCCGGTGGTCGCGTAGGGCATCGTGGTCGCGCTCTTCGGCGCCTCACGGCCGAGGCCGTGGCCGGACGGATCGAGATAGAACTTCGTCCACTGCGTGCGTGCGAGCGGCCATTCGTTCTCGGCGCGCGGCACGAACTTCTCGCCCGGATGACGGATGTTGAGCAGCACCTTGGGCTGCTTCTCCCAGCCGTTGTCGAGACCTTTGAGGAAATGATCGTAGAAGCGCTTCTGCATCTCCTGGCCGTAGCGCGCGTAGAACAGAGTGAAGTGCGTGTCGCCGTGCACCTCGAGCCATTTCTGCTTCGAGCCGGCGCGCAGGTAGCCTTCGAAATTGCCGCGCGGATGCAGGCCCATGCCGCCCCAGTTGGCGGCGGAGAGCAGCGGCGCCTCGATATCTTCGAATTTGCAGAGGCGCGGAAGATAATGCGCGTCGATCAGCGGATGCGCCGCCGCCTGCTCGTCGGCATTGGCGCGGTGCCGGGCGAGCTCCGCCTCGGACAGGGTCTCCGGCCCGGCGACGGGCTCGCCGGTGACTTTGCTCCTGGCGCCGCGGTCGCCGACGCCGTGCTGCACGGCGGCGACCTGGCGGGGAAACCAATCGGCGAGAAAGTCCGACAGGATGCCGCCGTGACGCGCGAGCTCGCGATAATAATCGGACGAGCCCTCCCAGGCGCAGATCGCGGCGAGATGCTTCGGCCGCAGCGGCGCCGCCTGCCACTGGTTCATCGAGTAGTACGAGATGCCGTTGAGGCCGACCTTGCCGTTCGACCACGGCTGCGTGCCGGCCCAGTCGACGCAGAGCGCGATGTCCTTCGCCTCGCGCGCCGACCACACGTCGAGATCGCCGGGGGAGCGGCCGGCGCCGCGCGAGTCGACGCGCACCAGCACGTAGCCGTCCGGCACCCAGCGCTCGGGATCGAGCAGCTCCCAGTTCTGGTACTTGTTGGACGAGCCATGCTCGATCTCGGGGCAGGATTTCACGATGCGTAGCCAGGCATGGCGGTAGCCCTCCTGGAAGCTCAGGCCCTTGGCGTAGGGACCGTAGCTCAGGATCACCGGATATTTTCCGGCGGCGAGCGGGCGAAAGACGTCGCAACGCAGCACCACGCCGTCCTCCATCTCGATCGGCGCATCCCATTCGATGGTCATCCCGTCGCGGGTTTCGGTCTTGTGCTGGGTCATTGTCTGGTCCGGATGCAAGGAGGCGGGGGCGCGATCCTAGCGGCTCGCCCGATGTCTCGCCATGCATTCACCACGGACGATGTGACGCTTGCATCGCAGTCCACCCATGCCGGCAATGCATCTGTTCGCCGGGCTGGACGTGGCGTAGCCTCGGGCAAAAGAGAATTTCAGTTGGGAGGAACGATGATGCGTGATCTGCGCGTTGCGTCGGCGGTCGTCGCGGTCTTTTGCGCGGGCGGCGCGCTCGCCCAGCAGGCGCACCCCGTCAAGCTCGACGACAGCCAGACGCTAGGCCGCAACCTGTTTCTGCAGTCGTGCGGCGAATGCCACCTGCTGCCGCAGCTCGGCGCGCCGCGCTACGCGCCGGTGCTCTCGCGCGAGACGCTCGGCGGCGACGAGAAGGCGATGAGCGAGCTCATCGCCAACGGCACCCAGCGCATGCCGGGCTTCAAGTACACCTTCACGCCGACCCAGATCGCCGCGATCGCGAGCTATCTCAAGACCGTGCCGCCGGCGGCGAGCGCGGCGCCGAACGCGCGCCCGACACAGGGCAATGGTCGCGACCAGGATTGATCGGAAAACGCGAATGGCGAATAGGGAATAGCGAATAGATTTTTCTTCCATTCGTTATTCGCCATTCGCTACTCGCCCGCAAAAACAGGGAGACACGCCATGACACGCAAAAGTGCGACGCTTGCAGCGCTCGTAGCGGCGCTTGCTTCGACGACCATGCTGGTGCCGGCGCATGCGGCCGACGCCATCCTGTCGGGGACGATCGCCGGCCCCGGCGGCGACAAGTTGGGCGGCGTGACGGTCTCGGCCAAAGCCGACGGCTCGACCATCACGACGACGGTCTACACCGACGCGAGCGGCGCCTACTACTTCCCGCCGCTGCCGGCCGGGCACTATCACGTTTGGGCGCAGGCGCTCTCGTTCGCCACCGCGAACGCGGAGGTCGACCTGACCGCCAACGCGGCGCAGAACTTCACGCTCGCGTCGCTCCAGGATTATGTGCGCCAGCTGCCCGGCGACGTATTTCTCGGCAGCCTGCCGGCTGCGACCGAGCACGACAAGAAGATGCAGCACCTCGTGCGCAACAACTGCACCAGCTGCCACACGCCGAGCTATCCGCTGCAGCACAAGTTCGACGCCGCCGGCTGGACCGCGATCATCGACCTGATGAAGATGGTCAACGTGTCGGGCGTCTATCAGGGCGAGAAGGCGCACCCCAACGGCCTGCTCCAGTACAACGAGAAGGAGCTCGCCGCGTACCTCGCCGGCGCGCGTGGCCCGGGCCCGAGCACCATGCAGATCAAGCTGCCGCCGCGGCCGAGCGGCGAGGCGGCGCGCGTGGTGTTTCGCGAGTTCGACGTGCCGTCCGATGTCGATTCGCCGGCGCGGCCGAACGACGGCCACGACTGGTCGCTCGGCACGCCCGCGCGGATCGGCTCGCTGGTGCACGACGCCTGGTCGGATCTCGACGGAAACCTGTGGTTCACGTCCAACACGCCGAACAAGCACCTCACCATCGGCCGCATCGACACCAGGACCGGCGCGGTCAAATTCCTGATGGTGCCGAAGCCGGGCGGGCTTGCCGCCAACACGCACGGCATGACGCGCGACAAGGACGGCAACATCTGGTTCAACATCACCACCACCAAGGGCGGGCTCGCCAAGCTCGACCCGAAGACCGAGAAGATCGAGGTCTTCCTGCCGCCGCCCGGCATGTCGCCGACCGGCGGCGCCGTCACGGTCGACATCGACGGCAAGGGGTATATTTGGGCCTCCTCGCCGGTCGGCGCGCTGCGCTTCGATCCGAAGAGCGAGACCTTCAAGGAGTTCAAGTCGATCACCTACCAGACGCCGAACGGCACCGGCGTCACCTACGGCGCCGCCGCCGACCGCGACGGCAACGGCTGGTGGGCGGAGATGCAGCTCGACATCATCGGGCATGCGGACCCGGACGCCAACAAGGTCACCGAGATCAAGCTGGCGCCGGTCGAGGCGCAAATGGCGTCGGCCAGCGCGGACGAGAAGAAGTTCTACGACACCTACAAGCAGGTGGACTTCAACAACCCGCTGCCATGGTCGGAAGGCCCGCGCCGTATGGGCACCGACAAGAACGCCGACGTGCTGTGGGTCGGCGACTCGTGGGGCGGCTCGCTCGCGCGCATCGACACCAAGACCGGCGAGACCTCGTACGTGCCGCTGCCCGACAACATGCAGCCCTACCACATCGCGGTCGACAGCCATCACGACGCCTGGCTCAACATCTGGATGACGGACGCGATCCTGCGCTACGACCCGGCGAGCAAGCAGTGGACGCGCTTCGACCTGCCGACCCGCGGCACCGAGGCGCGCTACATCTCGGTGACCGAGCACGCGGGCTCGCTGCAGGTGGTCGTGCCCTATTCGCGCACCAGCAAGATCGCCGTGATGAGCTTCCGCAGCGAGGCCGATCTGGCGAAGCTGAAGCAAGAGGCGGCGAGGTAGCAATCTCATCAGGTCATGCCCGCGAAGGCGGGCATCCACGTCTTTCTCGCGGCGATACGGCCAAGCAAGACGTGGATGGCCGGGACAAGCACGGCCATGACGAGCAGGGGCGGGCACGGTGCCATGATCAAGTCTATCATCGCTCTTGCGGCGGTCGCATTCGCTACCGCCGCGTCGGCGCAATCCGTCGTGCGCCTCGATCCGGCGCTCGATGAGCTGATCGCGCCCGACGCCAAGCTCGAGCTGGTGCGCGGCGACTTCGGCTTCACCGAAGGCACCGTGTGGGTCACACAAGGACGCTCGGGCTATCTTCTCTTCAGCGATATCCCCGCGAACGTGGTCTACAAGATGTCGCCCGACGGCAAGGACCTCTCGGTGTTCGTGGAGCGTAGCGCCAATTCGAGCCCGCATCCGTGGCGCTGGGGCTTCGTGCAGAACAACGGCAAGGACAAGAGCGATCCCGCCTACGAGGAATTTCCGCTGATCGGCTCGAACGGCCTCGCGCTCGACCGCCAGGGCCGGCTGATCATCGCGACCTGGGCGGGGCGTTCACTCGTGCGCATGGAGCGGAACGGCACGCGCACGGTGCTCGCCGACAAGTACGAGGGCAAGCATTTCGGCGGGCCGAACGACGTGGTGGTGAAGCGCGACGGCGCGATCTACTTCACCGACACGTTCGGCGGCCTGCGCCTGCGCGAGAAGGACCCGAAGAAAGAGCTCGACTACAACGCCGTCTTCATGTGGAAGGCCGGCAAGCTTTCGCCGGTGGTCAAGGACGTGCCCAACACCAATGGCCTCGCGTTCTCGCCCGACGAGAAGATCCTCTACGTCAACGGCAGCTTCGACCGCTACGTGAAAGCTTACGACGTCAAGCCCGACGACACGGTCACCAACGGCCGCATGCTGATCGACATGCACAACGAGCCCGCGAAGGGCATCACGGACGGCCTGCGCGTCGATGTGCACGGCAACCTGTGGGAGACCGGCCCGGGAGGAATCTGGATCATCACGCCTGACGGCAAGCACATCGGCACGATCAAGACGCCCGAGCTTTCCGCCAACGTCGAGTTCGGCGACCCCGACCACAAGACGCTCTACGTCGCGGCCCGAACGGGGATCTACAAGATCAGGCTGAAGACGGCCGGCATTCCGGCGGGGCGGTGACCGGTCCCGCCTCGTCCGTGCGAGGAGCGCGTAGCGCGACGAGCAATCTCGATCCGCGGACGCCTGAGCGAGTGGGTCGAGATTGCTCGCTTCGCCGGCAATGACGGAGAACATCCGACCTTCATGGCCGGGCTTGTCCCGGCCATCCACGTCTTTCTATATGCACCACCTGTGAGGCGTGGGTGCGCGGGACAGCCCGCGCGTGACGGAGAATACGAGACACGCAATTCTCGGGAGGCACGGTGCCACATCGACGTCGCCGCCTTCGCTGGTTCGGGTCGGCCGGCCTGCTCATCCTCGCGCTGGGCTTTGGCGCGTCGTGGTACGTCGGCAGCGAGTCCGCGTCGCCGGCGCCGCGGCACATCGGGGCGCCGCCGGCGGATCTGCCGGTCGAGGTCGTCACCATTCCGAGCCGGTCGGGCAGCCGGCTCGCCGGCTGGTTCATTCCGGGCGAGCCGCGCAAAGGCGCGATCCTGCTGCTGCACGGCATCCGCGCCAACCGGCTGGAGATGCTGGGCCGCGCGCGGTTCTTCCATCGGCTCGGCTTCGCGGTGCTGCTGTTCGATTTCCAGGCGCACGGCGAAAGCGCCGGCGAGCACATGACGTTCGGCTATCTCGAGGCGAAGGACGCGCGCGCGGCGTTCGACTTTTTGCGCAGCAAGGCGTCCGGCGAGAAGGTCGGCGTCGATGGCCTGTCGCTCGGCGGCGCATCGGCGCTGCTCGCCGATCCGCCGCTCGAGGCCGACGCGATGGTGCTGGAGGCGGTCTATGCCTCGTTCGCCACGGCGGTCGCCAACCGCATCGTTGTGTGGCTCGGGCCCCTCGGGCGCTACCTCACGCCGCTGCTCACCTGGCAGGTCGAACCGCGGCTCGGCTTCGATCCCGCCGTGCTGGCGCCGGCGGCGCATATCGGCGCCGTGCACGCGCCGGTGCTGCTGATCGCCGGCGATGCCGATCGGCTCGCCGCGCTCGACGAGGCGAAGCTGCTTTATGCGAATGCCAACGATCCGAAGGAGCTGTGGATCATCCCCGGCGCGCGGCACCAGGATTTCCATCGCTACGCGCGCGACGAGTTCGAGCGGCGCGTGGGGGCTTTTTTCACGGCGCGGCTGCGGTAGTGCGTAGCCCGGTGGAGGCGCGAAAGCGCCGTAATCCGGGACCGCTGTCCCCGCATTTCGCTGCGCTCCCTGCGGGCTACGCGCCCGCCGCGACTCGCCCTACTGCGCCGTAATGCCGAGGTCCTTGATGATGCGGCCCCACTTGTCGGCGTCGCGCGCCGTCATGGCGCCGAGCTCCTCCGGGGTCGATTTCGCGACCAGGACCGCGATCTTGTCCATGCTCGATTTCACCTCGGGCAGAAAAAGGATGCGGCTGATCTCGGCGTTCAGCCGCAGGACGATGTCGCGCGGCATGCCGGCCGGGCCGTAGGCGCCGTACCACACCGCCATCTCGTAGCCGGGCAGCGTCTCGGCGACGGTCGGCACGTCGGGCAGGAACGGCGAGCGCTTGCTTTCGGTGACGGCGAGCAGGCGCAGCTGGCCCGCTTTGACGTAAGGCAGGCTCTGGGTGCCGGCGGTGAAGAAGAGCTGGGCGCGGCCCGCCACCGTATCGGCGACGGCGGGCGCGCCGCCGCGATAGGGTACGTGCACCATCTGGATGCCGGCCATCCGCTCCATCAGCGCGCCGCACAGGTGATTGGTCGAGCCCGCGCCCGCGGACGCGTAGTTGACCTTGCCAGGATTGGCCCTGGCGTAGGCGATGAACTCGGGGACGGTCTTCGCCGGCACCGACGGGTGCACCACCATGGTATTGGTGACATAGGCGAGCAGCGTGATCGGGGAAAAATCCTTCACGCCGTCGAACGGCATTTTGGCGAAGAGCGCGTGGTTCATGGTGTGCACGCTCATCGTATTGAACAGGAACGTGTAGCCGTCCGGCGCCGCGCGCGCGACGGTCGCGGAGCCGATGTTGCCGGAGGCGCCGGTGCGGTTCTCGACCAGCACCGGCTGACCGAGCGCCTGATTGAGGTGGCCGCCGACGAGGCGTGCCAGAATGTCGGTCGAGCCGCCGGCCGCCCACGGGACGACGAGCGTGAGCGGGCGATCGGGCCAGGTTGCCGCGCGGGCACGTGACAGCGGCGCCGCGGCCGCGAGGCCGGCCAGGGCGGACATCAGTGATCGGCGCGTCTGCATGAGACATCTCCAGGAATTGCGGGCGAAGTCATCCGCGAATATGGCAGAGTGGTCAATGCGACCCGATTGACGATGAGAATGATCTACGCATGCAGCCCTTCACCACCCGTCCGGAAATCCGCGGCACCTTCGGCGCGGTCGCGACCACGCACTGGATCGCGAGCGCGGTCGCGATGGCGGCGCTCGAGCGCGGCGGCAATGCGTTCGATGCGGCGGCGGCGGCCGGGTTCGTGCTGCAGATCGTCGAGCCGCACCTGGTCGGGCCGGGCGGCGAGGTGCCGATCATTCTCAAGGCGCACGACGCGCCCGCGCCGGTGGTGATCTGCGGGCAGGGCCCCTTTCCGGCGGCGGCGACCCCGGCGCGGTTCAGGCAGCTCGGTTTGAAGCAGGTGCCGGGCACGGGATTGCTGCCCGCGGTGGTGCCGGGCGCGTTCGACGCCTGGATGCTGCTGCTGCGCGACTACGGCAAGCTGACCCTCGCGGACGTGCTCGAGCCGGCGATCGGCTATGCGCAGAACGGCTTTCCGGTGCTGCCGCGCGTCGCGTCGTCGATTGTGGCCGCGAAGGAGTTCTTCAGCATCGAGTGGCCGACCTCGGCCAAGGTGTGGCTGCCGGGCGGGCAGGTGCCGCGGCCGCGTGCGCTGATGCGCACGCCGCAGATCGCCGCGACGTACCGACGGATATTGCAGGAGGCGAGCGCGGCGGGCAGCGATCGCGTGGCGCAGATCGAGAAGGCGCGTGACGTCTATTACCGCGGTTTCGTCGCCGAAGCGATCGATCGGTTCTATCGGACCGCCGAGCTGATCGACTCGACCGGTCGCCGCAACGGCGGCCTGCTTACGGGCGACGATCTCGCGCGCTACCGCGCGAAGATCGAGCCGACGGTGTCGCGCCGCTATCGTGGCCTCGACGTGCACAAGACGCGGCCGTGGGGACAGGGGCCGGTGTTTCTGCAGACGCTGGCGCTGCTCGAGGGCTTCGATCTCGACGCGATGCCGACGACCGGCGAGCGTTTCGCTCACACGCTCGTCGAATGCCTCAAGCTCGGTTACGCCGACCGCGAGGTCTTCTACGGCGATCCCGACGTGGTCGACGTGCCGCTCGCGACGCTGCTCTCGGATGACTACGCGGCGGCGCGGCGCAAGCTCGTCGGCGAGACGGCATCCGCGGCGATGCGGCCCGGCGACCTGCCCGGCGCAGCCGAGCGCATGGCGCGCGTGATGGCGATGGCGGGCGCGGAGACGCCGGCCAATATCGGCGCCGGCGAGCCGACGTTTGCGCCCCTGCCGGTCGAGTGGGGCGACACGGTGCACATCGACGTCGTCGACCGCTGGGGCAACATGCTCTCTGCGACGCCGTCGGGCGGCTGGCTGCAGAGCTCGCCGGTCGTGCCGGAGCTCGGCTTCCCGATCACCACGCGGGGCCAGATGGGCTGGGTCGAGGAGGGGCATCCCGCGACGGTCGCGCCCGGCGCGCGCCCGCGCACGACGCTGACGCCGACGCTGATCACCCGCGACGGCGAGGCCTACCTCGCCATGGGCACGCCGGGCGGCGACCAGCAGGACCAGTGGACGCTCGCGGTGCTGATGCGCCACCTGCACCACGGTTTGGACCTGCAGGCAGCGATCGACCAGCCGCTGTTCACCAGCCGGCACTTTCCGCAGTCGTTCTACCCGCGCAAGGCCGAGCCGAACCGGCTGCTGGTGGAGGAGCGCTGGGGCGAGGCGACGATCGCGGCGCTGCGCAAGCGCGGGCACGACGTGCAGGTGGAGGGGCCATGGGCGCTCGGCCGCGTCTGCGCGGTCAAGCGCGAGGATGGCTTTGTGCTGGCGGCGGCGACGCCGAGATTGATGCAGGCATACGCGATCGGGCGGTGAGCTCTTCGCCTCCCCCTGCAGGGGCCTGCAGGGGGGAGGGTGAAGAAGCGCCCTCACAGCACCGGCAGCAGAAATGCGCCGAGCAGCAGCCCCGCCGCCTCGTCTTCCTTCGTGTACCACCCTGCCTCATGCGACAAATTCATCGTGCCGAGGCAGCGGCCGGTGAGGACCAGCGGGATGTTGAGGATCGCGCCGAGGCCGAGCGAGGCGATCGTCGCGTGGTCGTCGAAGGCGGCGCGGATGTCGTCGGGCGTGTTGCCGCGAAACACCTGCATGTCGCGCAGCACGTGGTCGCTCCACCCGGTGTTCTTCTTCGACTTGCGGCCGCTCACCGGATAGACGGCCGGCATGCTGGTGTAGACACGCTCGACCTCGTGGCGCGCGGCGTCGTAGCGCATCACCGTGAACAGGCGGTGGCCGATGACATCGGCGGCGAGGGTCTCGACGGCGGCGAAGATGCGGGGCGGCTCGCCCGGGCTGCGCAGCGCGGCGGCGAGATCGGCGAGATCCTCCGTCCGCAGCGCGCGTCTCACGCGCTCGTTCACGCGTTTTTGCCCATGCGGTGCAGCTTGAGGACCGTATAGACGGCGGTGTTCATCGGCACCGGCACGCCGAGCTCGCGGCCGAGCGAGACGACGCGGCCGGCGAGCCAGTCGAGCTCCATGCGGTTGCCGCGGTCGAGATCGTGCGCCATCGAGGCCTTGAAGCCGAACGGCGTGGTGGCGGCGAATTTCATCCGGTCCTCGGCGAAATCGGCCGGCAGTGCCACGCCCTTGGCGTGGCCGACGGCGACGATCTCGCGCAACAGGTCGTGGAACATGGCCTTCGCATCGGGGTCGGCGAGGATTTTTCCCAGCGGCTCGCGCGTCGCGCTGGTCATGCCCGACATGGCGGCGAGAAACACGAACTTCTTCCAGCGATCGACCTCGAAGGTGCTGGTCTGCACGATGTCGACATTCGCCTTCTTCGCCGCCTCCGTGAGCGCGGTCAGCACCGCGTCCGGCTTGCCGTCGACGCGGCCGCAGCGGATCTGGGCGAAGTCGCTGGTGTGCGTGACGACGCCGGGTGCCGACAGCACCGTCGCGCAATACGCGATGCCGCCGACCACGTTGTCGCGGCCGAGGATGGGCGCAATGCGCTCGACCGAGTCGACGCCGTTCTGCAGCGTGATCACGCGCGTCTGCGGACCCACGATCGGGCGGGTCTGCTCGGCCGCGCTCTCGGTGTCCCACAGCTTGACGGCGAACAGCACGACGTCGACGGGCGTGAGGCCCTTCGGATCATCGGTCGCGTTGACCTTGGGCAAGGTGAGGTCGCCCTTGACGCTCTTGATCGAGAGCCCGTTCTGCCGCAGCGCCGCCAGGTTGGCGCCGCGGGCGAAGAACACGACATCATGCCCGTCCGCCGCGAGCCGTCCGCCGAAGTAGGCCCCGACGGCGCCCGCCGCCATCACACCGATGCGCATGTCAACTCCATATCCCTTGAGTAGATGTCCCTTGGTCGACCGGGCGCGCATCATAGGGCGCTGCGCGCGGTAATCCAGTCACGCTTGTGGCGATCAGCGCCGCGGTACGGTCATGATTCCGCGCGGACGTGCCCACGAAATCGTCCCACCGGCTTGGTGATCTCGCCTCGATCTTGGGGGTGTGTAAAGCATGGAGGGGACATGCGCCGCGCCATCGCTCGTTTCGCGTTCGCGTTTCTTTTCATTGCCATGGTTGTGCCGGCCGCGGCCGCGCCGCTCAAGGCCGGCCAGTTCGCCTCGCGCGAGGCGGTGCTCGGCTGGATGAACAACTATCGCAACCATCGCGACCCCGCGCATGTGCCGGACGCCGTGCACGCCATGAGCCAGCTCGGCATCTTCCGGGATGCCGAGAACGCCGGCGCCTTCATCGGCTTCATCGCGGGCGCGCTGCATGACAACCCGGCGCATGCGGACGCGATGCTTGACCGCATGCTGCCGCTGGCGCCCGAGGACCAGTGGGCGCTGGTGCAGGCGATCGCCTATTCGGAAATGCCGGGCTGGAAGAACCTGCTCTACCGTTACGCCGGGCGGCTGCCGGCGCGCCGGTTGATGAGCGAGAAGTACCTGCTCGGCGAGCTGCCGACGCTCGACGAGGCCGGCTTCGAGGAGAAGCCGGGGGCGTTCGCCAAGATCGGCGGCTATCTCGGCTTCGGCCACGACGACAAGAAGAAGCCGGCCCTGCTGCCGACGCCGGCGCTGCTCGACGTGCTGTGGGGCTTCTACTGCGCGACCGGCGCGTTCAACCCGGCGATTTCCGACATCGTCGCCATGCTGTCATGGGCGAAGGAGCGCGACGACGTGGACAAGCTGACCCTGGGCGGCATGGCGAAGTACACCCTCGCCGCCAACGCGTCGCGCGATGCCAAGCTGCTCACCATGCTCAAGAGCATCGCCAAGTACTATCCGAAGGACACCAAGAGGGAGCTCGACGAGGTGACGCTCGCGGCCGAGACGATGGATCTCGCCAAGCTGCGCAAGGACGCGCTCGCCTCGATCGACGAGCTCAAGCGTAAGGGCCCGGGCAGCAAGCGCGACATCTCGCTCTGGGGCCAGATCGGCGAGGGCGCGCTCGCGCTCGGCTGCATCGGCGCGGCGGCGGTGGGGCAGGTGGAGTTCGGCATCCCATGCGTCGTCGGCGGCGCGGTGTCGTCGGCCGGACTGCATTATTGGGATACGCAGAATTGACGAAGGTGCTCTTCTCGTCATGCCCGCGAGGGCGTCGCGAGGGCGGGCATCCACGTCTTTCCTGTCTGCGAGGCCCTAAGGACGTGGATGGCCGGGACAAGCCCGGCCATGGCGTCGGAGTGTTTATAAAGAGCGCGTCTTACTTCATGCTCACCCGCGCATCGCGGTGCTCGATCGGGAGCACGATCACCTTGGCACCGACGTTGACCCGGCTGTAAAGGTCCATCACGTCCTCGTTGACGAGGCGGATGCAGCCGGAGGAGACGCGGGTGCCGATGGTGCTCGGCGCGTTGGTGCCGTGGATGCGATACTCGGTCCCGCCGAGATACATGGCGCGGGCGCCGAGCGGGTTGTCGGGGCCGCCGGCCATGAAGCGCGGCAGGTAGGGCTGGCGGGCGATCATCTCCGGCGGCGGCGTCCAGTCCGGCCACTCGGCCTTCTTGCTGATCGTCTGCACGCCCGACCAGGCAAAGCCTTCGCGGCCGACGCCGATGCCGTAGCGCATCGCACGGCCATTGCCGAGCACGAGGTAGAGATAGGTGTGCGGCGTGTCGATGATGATGGTGCCGGGCGCCTCGCGGGTCGGATACGCAACCACCTGGCGCTTGAGGCGCTCGGCCTGCACGAAGCCCTCATCCTGCTCCTCATGCGCGTAGCCGAGCGCGCGCGTGTCGGTGGAGGACTGCTGATCGGGTGCGAAGAGCGAGAGCGGGTTCGCGGCAGCCGTGACCGTGAGGGCGGCGCCGGCGAGCGCGGCGAAAGCGAAGGTGCGGAACGCGCGGATGTTGGACATTTGGACGACCCCCTGTGGTCTCGTCTCTATGTCGCCGCAGCCGTGCAAAAGGTTCAAAAAACCCGCGGAAAATTTGATTCAGATTGTCACCAATACGTGCTCGTGCAGGCGCCGGATTGTGCGTGGCGCGAATGTTGCGCACGGCGGGGCGCATCGGCCGTGCAAAATCCTGCGCCATTGCAGGCATTTGCTTGATTGACGCGAAATAACGATTTTGCCGCGTCGCGTTTCAGGGCGCGGCAAGCAATCCGGCTGAATTGCGCTATCGGCCGGCGAAGGGCGGCGGCGTGCTCGCCTTGAAGCTCGCCCGCTCGGCATGGCGCCCGTAGTAGCCGGCGAGATTCGTCGCGCCCTTCACCATCTCGCCGCCCTCCGGGCAGCGCTGCACATAGTAGAGGATCGGCAGCAGGTTGATGTCGGCGAGCGTGAAGCGGCCGGCCGCGAGATAGCCGGTTTTCGCCACCGCCTCGTCGAGCAGGTCGATCTGCTTCTGCATCGTCGGCAGCACGCCGTCGATCACGGCGCGGTCGGGCGAGCCGTCCGGCGTCTTGGGGAAGAAGTAGGCCAGGAGATAGATGCGTACCAGGCAGGGGTCGATCGAGGTGTTGACCAGCGACACCCACTGCTCCACTTCCGCGGCGGCGCGCGCGTCCTCGGGGATCAGCTTCGGTCCGGGAAACATTCGATCGATGTAGCCGACGATCGCCTTCGATTCGCACAAGCTCACGTCGCCATGGCGCATACCGGGGATCTTGCCGAGCGGATGCAGCGCCTCGATCTCGGGCGTATGCGGGCGCACCGGCGCGATGTCGTAGGGCACGCCCTTCTCCTCGCACGCCATGCGCACGACCCACACGTAGTTCGACTGCGGCACGCCGATGATCTGGACCTTGTCCATGGATGTCCTCCCCGCCGGAAGTGATGTCAGGCGATTATACGCGCGAGGGACGACCAAGTTTCGTCGGAGCGTATCCCTGACCCTCCCCTGAACCGGGAGGGTCGGATCGCATTGAGCGAAGCGAAATGCGATCCGGGGTGGGGTGGCGGTGCCGCAGTCACCCAGCCCGGGTCGCTTTTCGCTCGCGACCCTTCCCTCTGCAGGGTCCCGGCAGGGGAGGGTGAAGAGCTCACCGCTTGGCGTGCCAGCCCACCACGGCATCCGGCACGGCGTCGGTCGAGGCGAAATACGGCTTGATATCGAGCAGCGGCGTGCCGTCGCGGCAGTCGAGGCCGACGACGGAGAGGCGCAGGCCCTCGATCTTGACGAGCTTCACCACGCTGGCGGCGATCGGGTTGGGGCGCACCGGCGAGCGGAGCGCGAAGGTCCCGCGGGGCTCGCCGTAGTGGCGCGGCGCCTGCACGACGAGGTCGCGCCGCGCCTCGTCCATCCAGTAAAGCACCAGCAGGTGGGTGCTGCTCTCGGCGCCGGCGAGGGCCGCCGCATAGCGCTCCTCGACCTCGATGGTGCAGACGGCGTCCGACTCGCGGCTGTTCTTCGGGCAGTCGTTGCGGCTCCGCCAGGGGGTGCGGATGCGTCCGATGAAATAGAGGCCGGCGTCGAAATCGCGCGGCAGGTCGATCCTGATCTCGCCCGGGCGGATGCCAGCGTCGTCGGCCATGAGGGTCTCCCGCAGCCTGGATTAGCCACGCCCACGCTAGTTGCCAACGGTCCTCTTTGCCGATGGGCTATTGCCCCTTGCGCAAAGGCTGTTAACGGCATAAAGATATCTTTATGTGAAAGAGGCCGTGGGCAATCCCGCCCACACGGGGGAGAAATCCCACCCATGTTGCCGCCCATCCCGGGTCCGGACCAGGTCCGCTTCGATGATCTCAACGCGGCGCTCAAGGCGGCCGGCGAGGAGACACGGCTGCGCCTTCTGGCCCTGCTCGACGAGGCCGAGCTCACCGTCTCGGAGCTGACCGAAATCCTGCGCCAATCGCAGCCGCGCATTTCGCGCCACCTCAGGCTGCTGTCCGAGGCCGGGCTTGTGGCGCGGTTCCGCGAGGGGGCTTGGGCCTTCTTCCGTCTCGCCGAGCACGGGGCGGCGGCGCTGGCGGTGCGCTCGCTGATCGGCCGGCTCGATGCGCGTGATCCGGTGATCGCCCGCGACCACGAGCGGCTCGCCGAGGTGCGCGCCGCGCGCACGGCCGCCGCGCAGGCCTACTTCAAGGAACATGCGGCCGAGTGGGACCGCATCCGCGCCCTGCATGTCGCCGACGAGGCCGTGGAGGCTGAGGTGCAGGCGGCGCTCGCCGACAAGCCGTTCCGCACGCTGCTCGATCTCGGCACCGGCACCGGGCGCATGCTCGAATTGTTCGGCGCCGGCCTCGAGCGCGGGCTCGGCATCGACCTCTCGCTCGACATGCTGGCGCTCGCGCGCGCCCGGCTCGACCACGCGGGCTTGAAGCACTGCAGCGTGCGCCAGGGCGACATCTACGACCTGCCGCTGCCGCGTGATTCGTTCGACGTCGTGATCGTGCACCAAGTGCTGCACTTCCTCGACGACGGCGCGCGCGCGATCCGCGAGGCGGCGCGCGTGCTGCGCCCGCAGGGTCGCCTGCTGGTGATCGACTTCGCGCCGCACGATCTCGAGTTCCTGCGCGAGGAGCACGCGCATCGCAAGCTCGGCTTTGCGCCCGAGGCGGTGACGCAATGGATGGAGCAGGCCGGCCTCGAGGTGCTGCGCCATCACAACCTGCCCCCGGGCGAGGAGGGCAAGATCGCGGTGTCGCTGTGGCTCGCGCGCGATCCCCGTTACCTGATGGCCGGCACTCGTGAGGTGGCATGACATGGATGAACTGGTGCAAGGCGTAGAGGCGCGGCGCAGCCGCTTCGTCGGCGGCGGGCGCGACATCCGCGTGTCGTTCGAATTCTTCCCGCCGAAGACCGACGAGATGGAGAAGACCCTGTGGGACTCGGTCGAGCGCCTCGCGCCGCTCGCGCCCGCGTTCGTCTCGGTGACTTACGGCGCCGGCGGCTCGACCCGCGAGCGCACCCACGCGACGGTCAAGCGCATCCTCGCCGAGACGTCGCTCGTCCCGGCCGCGCACCTCACCTGCGTCGCGGCGACGCGCGCCGACATCGATGCGGTGATCGCCGGTTATCTCGCGGCCGGCGTGCGCCACATCGTGGCGCTGCGCGGCGATCCGGTCGGCGGCGTCGGCGATCGCTACGCGCCGCATCCGGGCGGCTATGAGAACGCGGCCGACCTCGTCGCGGGCATCCGCCGGCAATCGAATGCGGAAATCTCCGTCTCGGCCTATCCGGAAAAGCACCCGGACAGCCCGACGGTTGCCGCCGACATCGACATGCTGGCCGCCAAGGTCGATGCCGGCGCGAGCCGCGCCATCACCCAGTTCTTCTTCGACAACGATCTCTATTTCCGCTACCTCGACCGCGTGCGCGCGCGCGGGATCGCGATCCCCGTCGTGCCCGGAATTCTCCCGGTGCAGAACTTCAAGCAGACGCGCGTCTTCGCCGAGCGCTGCGGCGCATCGGTGCCGGCCTGGCTCGCCGATCGCTTCGCCGGCCTCGAGAACGATGTCGCGACCCGCAAGCTCATCGCCGCCGCCGTCGCGGCCGAGCAGGTGCTGGACCTGGTCGACCGCGGCGTGCGCGATTTCCATTTCTACACGATGAACCGCGCGGACCTGGTCTACGCGGTGTGTCATCTCCTCGGTTTGCGACCTCTTTCTTCCCCTCTCCCCGAAGGCGAGAGGGTGTCCGCGTGCGGCGCGGGCGGGTGAGGGGACACTGAGTTCGTGGCGATGAAGAAAGCAAGCATATCTCCCGTCGAGCAAAAGCTCCGTGCGCTGGCGCGGGAGCGCATCCTCGTGCTCGACGGCGCCATGGGGACGATGATCCAGGCGCTCAAGCTCGAGGAGGAGGAGTTTCGCGGCGCCCGGTTCGATGCCTGGAACCGGGAGGTGCGCGGCAACAACGATCTGCTCAACATCACCAAGCCGGAGGCGATCCGCGAGATCCATCTCGCCTATCTGCGCGCCGGCGCCGACATCGTCGCGACCAACACGTTCTCCTCGACCGCGATCGCCCAGGCCGATTACGGCATGGAGGGCATCGCCTACGAGCTCAACGTCGCCGGGGCACGGCTCGCGCACGAGGCGGCGCGGATGGCGAGCGCCGAGGACGGCCGGCCACGTTTCGTCGCCGGCGCCATGGGGCCGACCAACCGGACCGCATCGATCTCGCCCGACGTGAGCAATCCGGGTTTTCGCGCCGTCACGTTCGACCAGCTGCGCGAGGCCTATGCGGAGCAGGCGCGCGGCCTGCTCGAGGGCGGCGCCGATATCCTCCTCTTGGAGACCATCTTCGACACGCTCAACGCCAAGGCGGCGATCTACGCAATCGAGGAGCTGTTCGACGAGGTCGAGCGCCGCGTGCCGGTGATGATCTCCGGCACGATCACGGACCGCTCCGGCCGCATGCTGTCGGGCCAGACGCCGGAGGCTTTCTGGAACTCGATCCGACACGCGGCGCCGCTGTCGGTCGGCCTCAACTGCGCGCTCGGCGCCAAGGAGATGCGCGCGCACATCGCCGAGGTCGCGCGCGTCGCCGACACGCTGGTGTGCGCCTATCCGAACGCCGGCCTGCCGAACGAGTTCGGGCTCTACGACGAGAGCCCCGACTACATGGCTGAGCTGCTCGGCGAGTTCGCGTCGGCCGGTCTCGTCAATGTGGTGGGCGGATGCTGTGGCACCACGCCGGCGCATATCCGGGCGATCGCGCAGGCCGTCGTCGGGCAGAAGCCGCGGGAAATTCCCGAGCCGCCGCGCTACCTGCGCCTCGCCGGCCTCGAAGCCTTCACGCTCACGCCCCAGATTCCGTTCGTCAATGTCGGCGAGCGCACCAACGTCACGGGCTCGGCGAAATTCCGCAGGCTCGTCACCGCCGGCGATTACACGGCGGCGCTTTCGGTTGCGCGCGACCAGGTCGAGAACGGCGCGCAGGTGATCGATGTCAACATGGACGAGGGCCTGCTCGACTCGGAAGCCGCCATGGTGACGTTCCTCAACCTCGTCGCCTCCGAGCCCGACATCGCCCGCGTTCCCGTGATGGTCGATTCATCCAAGTTCAAGGTGATCGAGGCCGGGCTCAAATGCATCCAAGGCAAGCCGGTGGTGAACTCGATCTCGCTCAAGGAAGGTGAGGCCGAGTTCGTGCGGCACGCCGAGATCGTGCGTCGGCACGGCGCCGCCGTGGTCGTGATGGCGTTCGACGAGCAGGGGCAGGCCGATACGCTCGAACGCAAGACGGGAATCGCCAAGCGCGCCTACGACATCCTGGTGAACCGGGTCGGCTTTCCACCCGAGGACATCATCATCGATCCCAACATTTTCGCGATCGCGACCGGCATCGAGGAGCACAACGGCTACGGTCTCGCCTTCGTCGAGGCGACGCGATGGATCCGGCAGAACCTGCCGCACGCGCACGTCTCGGGCGGCGTGTCGAACCTCTCCTTCTCGTTCCGCGGCAACGAGCCGGTGCGCGAGGCGATGCATTCCGTCTTCCTCTATCATTCGATCCAGGCCGGCATGGACATGGGCATCGTCAATGCCGGCCAGATGGCGGTATACGACGATCTCGATCCCGACCTGCGCGCCGCCTGCGAGGACGTGGTGCTCAACCGCAAGCCCGAGGCCGCCGAGCATCTGCTCGCGTTGGCGCAACGCTTCCAGGGCAAGGGCCGCGAGGCGAAGGAAGCCGACCTCGCCTGGCGCGAATGGCCGGTCGACAAGCGGCTGTCGCACGCGCTGGTGCACGGCATCACCGACTACATCACCGAGGACACCGAGGAAGCGCGCGCCGCGGCAGCGCGGCCGCTCGATGTGATCGAGGGGCCGCTGATGGCGGGCATGAACGTGGTCGGCGACCTGTTCGGCTCCGGCAAGATGTTCCTGCCGCAGGTGGTGAAGTCGGCACGCGTGATGAAGCAGGCGGTCGCGTACCTGATGCCGTATATGGAACGCGAGAAGGCGGAGCGCGGCGACACTGGCCGGCAGTCGAACGGCAAAATCGTGCTCGCGACCGTCAAGGGCGACGTGCACGACATCGGCAAGAACATCGTCGGCGTCGTGCTCCAGTGCAACAATTACGAGGTGCAAGATCTGGGCGTGATGGTGCCGGCGGCGAAGATTCTCGAGACCGCCAAGGCCGAGGGCGCCGACATAATCGGGCTGTCCGGCCTGATCACGCCGTCGCTCGACGAAATGTGCGGCGTCGCGGCCGAGATGGAGCGGCAGGGTTTCGAGCTGCCGCTGCTGATCGGCGGCGCGACCACGAGCCGAGTGCATACGGCGGTGAAGATCCATCCCAACTATCGGCGCGGTCAGGCCGTCTACGTCAATGACGCGAGCCGCGCCGTGGGCGTCGTCGGCGCGCTGATGTCGCGACAGAACCGCGACGCCTATGTGGCGGAGACGCGCGCCGAGTATGCGCGCATTGCCGCCGCGCATGCGCGCGGAGAGGCGAACAAGCAGCGGGTCGCGCTCGCCGACGCGCGCGCCAACGCGCTGCGCCTCGACTGGGGCGCGTATACGCCGCCGCGGCCGACCTTCCTCGGCACGCGGGTCTTCGCCGACGTCGCGCTCGACGAGCTGGTGCCGTTCATCGATTGGTCGCCGTTCTTCGCCACCTGGGAACTGACGGGGAAATTCCCCGCGATCCTCGATGATGCCAGGGTCGGCGGGGCGGCGCGGGCGCTCTACGACGACGCATGCGCGATGCTCGAGCGGATCAAGACGGAGCGCTGGTTCCGCGCCAGCGCCGTGGTCGGGTTCTGGCCCGCCAATGCGCAGGGCGACGACATTGCGCTGTTCGCCGACGACACGCGGCACGAGCCGATCGCGATGCTGCACACGCTGCGTCAGCAGCTGGCGCGGCGCGAGGGCCGCGCCAACACGGCGCTCGCCGACTTCGTCGCGCCGGAAGGCGTGTCGGACTATCTCGGCGGCTTCATCGTCACGGCGGGGCTCGGCGAGGATGCGGTCGCCGACCGCTTCAAGGGCGCGAACGACGACTACTCGTCTATCCTGGTGAAAGCGCTGGCCGATCGCCTCGCCGAGGCGTTTGCCGAACGCATGCACCAGCGGGTGCGGCGCGAGCTCTGGGGCTATGCGGCGGACGAGACGCTCGCCAATGCGGACCTCATCGCGGAAAAATATCGCGGCATCCGCCCGGCGCCGGGCTATCCGGCGCAGCCCGACCACACCGAGAAGGCGACGCTGTTTCACCTGCTCGACGCCGAGCGCGCGATCGGCGTGAAGCTCACCGAAAGCTTCGCGATGTGGCCGGGCGCCTCGGTGAGCGGGCTCTACTTCGCGCATCCGCAGAGCCACTATTTCGGCGTCGGCAAGATCGAGCGCGACCAGATCGAGGATTACGCCAGGCGCAAGGGCTGGACGGCCGAGGAAGCCGAGCGCTGGCTCGCGCCGGTGCTCAACTATGATCCGGCCGCGAGAGCGCGCGCACCGGCGGCGTAACTTCGTCGTTGCGAGGCGCGTAGCGCCGAAGCAACTCGCGCCACGAGCCATAGGCGGATCGAGCTTGCTTCCGCGCAACTGCTCGCGCCTCGCGATGACCAAACGGAAAGGCACCGGAGGAGATCTTCCTCCGATGCCTCTCTTTCCACCGCGCCCGCGCAATTTCTCGCGCGGCTATTGTCGAGCCTTAGGGCTTTATCGTTGGACTAGCTGAAATCAGAACGCGCCGAGCACGATTGCGCCAACGAGGGTAAGCGCTGCAATCAATGCCAGGAAATCGAGCACATTCGGTTTCAAGGCAAGGTCCACACTAGGCCTCCATGGTGGGTTGCCGATGAATGGATGTTTAGCAAAAGCGGGCCGACTGCAAAAGTTACATCGTTGCTGCAGTGCGCTCAGCGGTGCCCCACGGGCGTACCATTCGGGCTGCAACCCACTGAATCCGCGAGGCTAGATACTTCGCCTGCGACAAAGCGGATCGTCTTGCCGAGACATGCGCGAGGACATGGAACGAAAGTCGAGTTCCGCGAATCTGGTGTTTACATGCCCGACGCGGTGCCGCCACGCCGATTACGCCTTAGCTTGAATCGCTTTTTCTAAAAATTGTCCGGCGAGCAGCGCGTCGTGGTCGCGGCCGAAACGGCCGACGATCTGCACGCCAAGCGGCATGGCTTGCGCATCGTTCAAGCCCGTGACGTTGATGCACGGCGTTCCCATCAGAGTCCACACGCGGTTGAAGATCGCGGGACCGGTCGTGTCGGGCGGCGGCGCTGCGCTCGGCGCCGAGGGCGTGAGCAGCACGTCGATGTCGCTCATGAAGTCGGCGAGCGCCTGGCGTGCGCGCTTGGTGATGCGGCGCGCCGCGTCGTAGTCGTCGGCCGTGACGGCGGCCGCCTTGTCGAGCATGTCGCGCAGCACCGGGCTCAGCTGCGCGCGATGGTGATCGTATTCGAACGCCAGCGTGCGGAAGGCTTCGTAGTCTTGAATCACGGCATGCGCTTCGAATGCCTCGGTGAGGAAGGTGGGCCAGGCGGGCTCGCTCACCTTCGCGCCCGCAGCCACCGCGGCGTTGGCAGCCGCGTCGAGCGCGCGCTGCATGTCGGTGCTCGCCTTGTCCCACACATTGGTGCGCGCGATCGCGATGCGTGGCGGCGCGATCGCCGCGCGATCGACGCGCAGGTCGCGGCCCGTGATCGCGGCGGCCGCGAAGGCGACATCGGCGACGTGCGCGGCAAACAAGCCGGCCGTGTCGAGATAGACGGCGAAGTGTTTCAGGCCCGGCGTCGGCAGGAGCCGATACGACGGCTTGAAGCCGGTGACGCCGCAATAGGCGGCGGGACGGATCACCGAACCACCGGTCTGGGTGCCGACCGCGATCGGCAGCATGCCGGCGGCGACGCCCGCGGCGGAGCCGGCGGACGAGCCGCCGGGCGAGCGCGTTGGATCGTGCGGGTTGCGCGTCTTGCTCGGATTGAGAAAGGCGAGCTCGGTCGTCACCGTCTTGCCGAGGACGATGCCGCCGGCGCGGCGGATCAGCGCGACCAGCGCCGCGTCGCCGCGCGGCCGGTTGCCGGCATAGATCGGCGTGCCGTATTCCGACGGAAGGTCGGCTGTGTCGAAGATGTCCTTCACGCCGACCGGCAGCCCGCGCAGCGGACGGTTGGCGAGCCCGGCGGCTGCCGCGTCTCGTCGCGCGCCGTCGAGATCGAGCGCAGCGAAGGCCTGGATCTCCTTTTCGCGTGCGTCGATCGCCTGGGCGCAGAGATCGATCACTGCGGCAGGCGCGAGATCACCGGCTTCGATCCGGCGTGCGAGGTCGAGGGCGGAGAGCATCATCAGATGTGAGCGGAAAGTCCTTGGCGGATCAAGGGGTCATGAAGTCTTAACTATGCGGTCGGCTGGCGCCGGGACGGCCCGCGTATTGCTAAAGGGTCGTTAACAGACTTCCTCGCATTGTCCGCGCATGACGCGTGGAGTTGGTTGGTATCTCGTCGGCTCCCTCACTCTCGTCGCGCTCACCGGGTGCAACCCAAGCTTCGTGGGCGAGCAGCGCGCGGCCTGGCGCGGCGAGGCCGAGCAGGCCTGTCTCAAGTCGGGGGCCGTGCGGGAGAGCCCGTCGGTCGTGCTGCTGCCGCCCATCAACGGGCCCGGCGTGTGCGGCGCCGACTATCCATTGAAGGTGAGCATGCTGGGCGAGGGCGCCCCGCTCGGCTACGAGGACGAGCCGGTCCGCCCGCCGAGCGACGTGCCGCGATCCGCCTCCGCCTATCCGCGGCAGCCGCCGCAATATCCCGCCAATCCGCCGTACGGCGCGCCCGCCTATCCGCCGCCGCCGGGTTATCCGACCAACACCCCGTTTGCGGTCAATCCGGCCTATCCGCATGACACGCGGCTGCCGCCCAATGCGAGCTACCCGCCGCAGCCGGGAGACAATCGGAATGATGAGGACGACTACGAGCCGGCCGCGCCCTATCCGGATGCGCAGGGGGCGCCGGCACCGGCGCCGTACGAGCCGCGCGCGTCCTATCCGAACGCACAGCAGGGCCCGCCACCGGCGCCATACCGGGAGTCTGCACCTTATCCACCCGCGCCCGGCCCGAACGGTCCAGTCTCGCTCTCGCCGCCCGGCTACGAGCCGCCCAATGCGGATGCGCCCGGCGACTATCAGGCGCCGCTACCCAACTACGGCGCGCCCAACACCGTACCGGCCCGCCCACCCTCTCGGCCGTCGGCGCACAATGGACCATTCCGGCGGAGCTACCCGGGAAGCGGCCAGATTGTGCCGATGTCGCCGTCGCAAAACGTGGCGGTCGCGGCCACCGCCTCGGTGTCGCCGCCCGCGACGCTCGCTTGTCCGCTCGTTTCGGTGCTCGATCGCTGGATCAGCGAGGCGGTGCAGCCGGCGGCGCAGAAGTGGTTCGGCCAGCCGGTGACCGGCATTCGGCAGATCTCGGCCTATTCGTGCCGCGGCATGAACGGCAATCCGAACGCGCACATTTCCGAGCATGCCTTCGGCAATGCGCTGGACATCGCCTCGTTCGTGCTCGCCGACGGCCGCATCGTGACGGTCGAGCACGGTTGGCATGGCCTACCCGAGGAGCAAGGGTTCCTGCGCGACGTGCAGGGCGCGGCTTGCCAGATGTTCACCACCGTGCTCGCGCCCGGCGCCAACGTCTATCACTACAATCACATCCATGTGGACCTGATGCGGCGCGCCCGTCGCCCGGTCATTTGCGAGCCGGGCGCCGTCGCCGGCGACGAGATCGCGGCGCGCGCGCGGGCGCGCTACGCACGGCGCGACAGCGGCGTCACCGGCGCGATCGGCGCACACGGCGACCACCAGATGAGGCCGAGTGCCTACAGCGGCGACGACGATCGGGGGCTGCCGGACGCCGTGGCTGGGGACGACTGAGCCGCGGTTCCGGCGGTAACGACGCCCCTTCAAAAAGGACCGCCGCCACCCCACATCGCAGGGCGAAATCATCGCCTGCCTCGATCCGGGGTGGGCGCGGGAGAATTCACGATGATCCGCTCGTTGTTGCGCAAGGTTGCGCCAGTGCTCGCCGTCGTGCTCGCGCTCGGCATGCTCGCCGGCACGGCCGATGCGCGTGTCGGCGGCGGCTTCAGCATGGGCAGCCGCGGCGCGCGCACGTTCTCGCCGCCACCCATGACGCGCACGGCGCCGAACGTGTCGCCGCTCAATCGCAGCGTCACGCAGCCGGCGCAGCCCGGATTCAACACCCCGCGGACGACGCCCGGCTTCTTCGGACGCGGGCTGTTCGGTGGGCTTCTGGGCGGCTTCTTCGGCGCCGGGCTGCTGGGGCTCCTGTTCGGCTATGGCTTCTTCGGCGGGATGGGCGGCTTTGCGTCCGTCCTCGGACTGATCCTGCAAGTCGGCCTGGTGGTGCTGATCGGGCGCCTGCTGTGGACCATGTGGCAGCGGCGCCAGCCGGCGTTTGCGGGTAGCGGGCCAATGCTGCGCGACGCGGGTGGCCAGGGGTTCGGCGGATACTCGGCCGGAACGGCGGGCGGCCGGGTCGACATCTCGAGAGCCGATTACGACGCCTTCGAGCGCCTCCTCGGCGAGATCCAGACCGCCTACAGTAATGAGGACATCGGCGCGCTGCGCAGCCGCGTCACCCCCGAAATGCTCTCCTATTTCTCCGAGCAACTGTCGGAAAACGCGAGCCGCGGCGTGGTCAACCAGGTCTCCAATGTCAGGCTGCTGCAGGGCGACCTCGCGGAGGCCTGGTACGAGGGATCGAACGAGTATGCGACGGTCGCGATGCGGTTTGCGCTGACCGACCGGACCGTCGATCGGGCGAGCGGACGCTTGGTCGATGGGAGCGACAGTCCACAAGAGGTGACCGAGGTGTGGACTTTCATGCGGGTGTCGGGCGGGCGGTGGGTCCTCTCGGCGATCCAGCAGGCGTAGGCCGACCGACCGGCGCGCTTGTAGCCCGCATGGGGCGAAGCGAATGCGTCGGAAAAGCCAGTTCACGGATAGGGTTGCCCCGGATTGCGCTTCGCTCCATCCGGGCTACGGCCGCGATCACATTCCCGTCGATCGCGGGCTCGCCACGCATCGCGAAAGCGTGAACCCATTTATTAACCTTAATTGAACCTTTTGGCCGCCCGGCCCGTCTAATGCACATGGGGCCCACAACGGCTCCCCTGTGGAGGGGGACTTCCATGACCAGCTTCCGTGCCATCGTGACGCTTACGGTCATCGCCGCGGCCTGCCTGCTCGGCGCCGTCTCGGCCGCGACGGCGCAGCAGCCGGGGTCCCAAGCCGCCATTTCACGCTGCCCGCAGACGGCGGATCAATATGCCGCGGTGATCAAGCAGCTCACCAGCGACGCCGCCCACGCCCGCGCACTCGCCAACCAGAACGCGATGCTCGAGCCAGACGCGGACTACTACGAGGCCCAGCTCGCCGCGACGCGCCAATGCGCACCGACCGTGGCGTCGCTGTCGCGCTAAGCCACGCGAACCAGAAATCGGTCATGCGTCGTGCCCGGCGTCGAGCCGGGCATTTTCGTCATTGCGATCGAAGCGAGGCAATTCCGATCCGCAGGCGCATGAGTATGCGGGTCGCGCTAGGCGCTCCTCGCAATGACGATGTGATGCTACCCGCAGCGGCGCAGTGGGATGACCGCGCCGCCTTGTTCGAGGTGCAGCTCGATGTGATCGCCATCGATCAGGCGCAGCACATAGGCGACGCGGCCGCGGATCTGAACGTTGAAGAACTCGTCGACGACTGCAAACCGCTCTCCTGATGTCTGATCGACGCTCTTGTTGCGGTATTGTGGGACGCTGCCGCCGGTGTCGAAGCGCTGCTCACCACGGAATTCCATGATGCGGCCGGTGCACGTCTTGGCGGGCCCGGGATCGGACGCGTGCTCGTAGGTCCATCGTCCCGACACGGGATAGGAATCGGCGGCCGCGGCGCCAGCGCAAAGCACGACGGCGACTGTGGAGAGCATGCAAAGCCGGATCATGCGCGCTGGCGCCAAGCCGTTTCTGGTGACTTTCGGGAACGCGATTCGAGGCCGGATGTTCGCACATCCGGCGCGATACGCGCGACCACGGTTAACAAGAATAAAAGGACCGCATTCTATTTTTGGCGCATGTTCTTATCGGCGAACCGGCGGCTGCTTCGCCGGAACTTGCGCTAACGCACGCGATAGGCCGCGAGGAAGGTCTTCACCGCGATCCCGACCACGCGCTCGATGCGCTCGGGGGAGGGGGGCGGCGCGAAGTTGAACAGCACCGGCTTGAACAGGGTGGACTGGCAGGCGTCGAGGAACTGGGCGGCCGCGATCTCGCAGTCCTCGACCGCGAGCACGCCGGCGTCGACCTGGGCCTTGATGTAGTCGGCGAGCATGCCGATGCCTTCGGCGGGCCCGGTCTCGTAGAACTTCCTGCCGATCTCGGGCATGCGGTCCGCGATCGCGATTACGGTGCGCAGCGGCGAAGCCTTGCCGGGCTCGCAGAGGAACTTGACGAAATTCGTGCCGAGATTCACCAGCACCGCCTCGACGTCGGGGTTGGCGGCGTCGAGATCGAACAGGCCCTCGGCCTGCGCCTGGCATTGCTCGTGGACGATCGCCTCGAACAGTTCCTCCTTGTTCTCGAAGTAGACATAGAGCGTGCCCTTCGACACCCCGGCCGCGCGGGCGATCTCGCCCATGCTGGCCGCATCGAAGCCCTGCGCCAGAAAGACGGCGCGGGCGCCATCGATGATCTGGCGGCGCTTGCTGCTGTCGTCCGCCTTGTCATGCGTCGGGCGGGCCGCGACGGCTGCTTCGGTCGTCATTTTCTTTGTTCCTTGACCTTTTCGGGCGGCCTTCCGGCCGCTGCGATTCCTCACCTCACGAGAAATATGGCCTAATGATTAGAAAAATTCAATGACCGAACGGTTCGGTCAGTATTGACTTTGTGCTTTGCAGCAGCTAATTTTCGATGACTGAACGGTTCGGTCAATGGCGAATCGTTGGGAAACTGGAGAAAATCCATGTATTTGGATCACGAGGCCGACATTCCCGCCGGGCGGCGCGCCAAATCCGAGCAGGCCGAGAGGCAGGCCCTCCAGGCGCGGGCACCGGTGGATCCGGAGCTTCTTCGCCGTTGGCGCGACCTGGACGAGGAATTCGAGAACGAGGGCGGCCCGGATGTTCCGGCGCTGATTTCGACTGACGAGGAAGCCAAGCATCATATCGACGCCGAGCCCGTGCCCCCGCGGCGCCGCCGGCGGCTCGCGCTCGCCGGCGTTGCGCTCGCCATCGCGGTCGGGGCGGGCGGCTGGTTCGGCTACCACTGGTGGACGGTCGGGCGCTTCATGGTGTCGACCGACGACGCCTATGTGCAGGCCGACAACACCACCCTCGCCGCCAAGGTCGCGGGCTATGTCGCCAACATCTATGTGGCCGACAACAGCTACGTGCACGCGGGCGACGTGATCGCCACCATCGACGACGGCGACTATCGGCTCGCGGTCGACCAGGCGCGCGACAAGGTCGCGACCCAGCAGGCGACGGTCGAGCGCATAGGCCGCCAGATCGCTGCGGCGGATGCCAATGTGGACCAGGCGAAGGCGCAGCTCGTCTCGGCGCAGGCCGGGGCGACGCGGGCGCGGCTCGAGGCCGAGCGCCAGCAGGCGCTCGCCGCCAAGCAATATGCGAGCCAGCAGGCGCTCGAGCAGGCGGTCGCCAACCGCGACCAGGCGAATGCGGCGGTCAAGAATGCCGACGCTGCTGTCGCGGCCGCCCAGGCGAATGTCGCCGTGCTCAAGGCGCAGCAGCAGGAAGCCGCGCGCACCCTCGACGAGCTCAAGACCGCGCAGGCCAAGGCCGAGCGCGACCTTTCCTTCACCACCATCCGGGCGCCGATCGACGGCGTCATCGGCAACCGCGCCATGAAGGTCGGCGACTACGTCCAGCCGGCGCAGCGCCTCGCCAGCGTCGTGCCGCTCGACGAGGTCTACGTCGACGCGAACTTCAAGGAGACGCAGCTCGCCCGTCTCGTGCCCGGACAGAAGGTCGACATCTCGGTCGACGCACTCCCCGGCCGCACCATCACGGGGACCGTGCAGAGCGTCTCGCCCGCGTCCGGCTCGGTGTTCTCGCTGCTTCCGACCGACAACGCGACCGGCAACTTCACCAAGATCGTGCAGCGCCTGCCGGTGCGCATCCGCGTCCCGCTCGCCGTGACGGGTCAACGGCTGCTGCGGCCCGGCATGTCGGTCGTGGTCAGCGTCGATACGCGCGACCAGCCGAAGAACGGCATGCCGGTGATCGCGGGCGCCGAGCAGTTCTCGACCCGATGAGGTTTGGCGAGAGGGTTCCAAAGAGGTCGCCATGGGCGCACGCGCAAACACGATGACCTTGCGGCCGGCGTATTCCCCCTCCGCCGGCCCGGTGGCGGCCGGCGCGGACGAGCGTATCGATCCGCGTCGGCTCGTCGCCTTCCTCGCCATGGTGTTCGGCATGTTCATGGCGATCCTCGACATCCAGATCGTCTCGGCCTCGCTCACCGAGATCCAGGCGGGCCTTGCGGCCTCCTCCGACGAAATCACCTGGGTGCAGACCGCCTATCTGGTCGCCGAGGTGATCGCGATCCCGCTGTCCGGCTATCTGTCGCGCGCGCTCGGCACGCGGGCACTGTTCGCCATCTCGGCGGCGGGCTTCACGGCTGCGAGCTTCATGTGCGGGCTCACCAGCTCGATCGACCAGATGATCGTCTGGCGCGCGCTGCAGGGCTTCATCGGCGGCGGCATGATCCCGACCGTGTTCGCCTCCGCCTACACCATCTTCCCGCGCTCCAAGCAGGCCGTGATCACGCCGCTGATCGGCCTCGTCGCGACGCTCGCGCCGACCATCGGTCCGACGGTCGGCGGCTATCTCACCGACGCCTATTCGTGGCACTGGCTGTTCTTCATCAACGTCGTGCCCGGCATCGCGGTCACCGTGGCGACGCTCGCGCTGGTCGATTTCGACAAGCCGAACCTCAAGCTGCTCGAGCATTTCGACTGGGTCGGCCTCCTCTCCATGGCCGGCTTCCTCGGCGCGCTCGAATATGTGCTGGAGGAGGGCCCGCGCTACGATTGGCTCGACGACAACACGATCGCGCTGATGGCGCTGATCTCCGCCGTCTCAGCCGTCGTCTTCTTCGCCCGCGTGTTCACCGCCAAGGCGCCGATCGTGGACCTGTCCGCCTTCACCGACCGCAACTTCGCGCTCGGCTCGTTGTTCTCCTTCATCCTCGGCATCGGCCTCTACGGGCTCACCTACCTCTATCCGCTCTATCTCGGCGCCATCCGCGGCTACGACGCGCTGATGATCGGCGAGACCCTGTTCGTCTCCGGCCTCGCGATGTTCCTGACCGCGCCGATCGCCGGCCGCCTCTCGGCCAAGATCGACCCGCGCTACGTGCTGATGGCCGGCTTCTTCTTCTTCGCGGTCGGCACCTGGCAGATGACCTGGCTCACCAAGGACTGGGACTTCTACGAGCTTCTGTGGCCGCAGATCTTCCGCGGGATCGGCATGATGCTCGCGATCGTGCCGATCACCAACGTGGCGCTCGGCACGCTGCCGCAGGATCGCGTCAAGAACGCCTCCGGCCTGTTCAACCTGACGCGCAACCTCGGCGGCGCGGTCGGCCTCGCGGCCCTCAACACCGTGCTCGACAATCGCATCGACCTGCACATCGCGCGTCTGCACGAGGCGATCACCTTCAGCCGCGGCGCCGCCGTCGAGACCCTCGCGAACATGGCGGCTCGCTTCCAGAGCTTCGGCAGCGATGCGCAGGCGATGGCGCTCAAGCAGATGACCGCGTTCGTGCACCAGCAGGCGACCGTGATGGCGTTCGCCGATGTCTTCCTGCTGCTGACGGTGGTTTACGCGGTGCTGGCGGCCGCCGGGCTCGTGATGAAGCGGCCGGCCCCGGTCGCGCCGGGCGCCGGGGGCCATTGAGGTACCGGTTCCGCGTGCTTACGTGGCGGGATAGCATTCCGATGCAACCCGGCCGGGTGAGCGTACCGAGTGGCCGAGCAACCCACCATCGTCGAGGCGATTGCCCGACGCGCGATCGAGGAATGCCGCCGCGAGATCGCGGCGGCACGGCTTCAGATCGAGGCCATGCGGGGGATTCTGGCCGGCTCGCGCTGGCTGCTGGCGAGGTGGGAGGAGCGGCGACGCGAGGATGCGGTGACGGGGGGCTTGAGGCTGCCGGCGTTCGATGCGGCGAAGGCAAGCGGATTCGTCGAGGTCGAGCAGGCGCAGGAGCCCCGGCGACGGAGGAGGCGGGCCGGATAGGTCCGATCAGCTGATCCACTGGCCGGTGATCTGCCAAGGCCCGGGATTGAGGTCGAGGCGCATCGCCGGACCGGCACCGTCGCGCACAAAAGCAATTCGCGTGTGATCGCCGCCATCGACAAAGAGCTCGGTGCCCGACATCGGGACGACCATGACGGGTGCGGCCTTGTCGAAATCGAGCAGCGGAAGGGTCCCGCTGGCCTCGATCTTCAGCTTGCCATCCCGGGCATCGACTTGAAGATCGGTCGCGCTCCTCGGACGGGCACTCAGAAGCCGGTGTCGACCATGCCGAGCGGCTCGAACAGACGGCTGTCGAAAAACCGAGCGAACGGCAGCCCCGAGGCCACCTCGCTGGCCCGCCCGAGAACGTCGAAGTGGTGGCCGTATTCCCAAACCTCGCCGGGTTGGTGGGCGAGCGGAAGTCGCGCGAGGCGCGATACGAAATCCTTCCGCGTGCCGTCACGGGCCAAGCCGGCCTCGTACAGCTTGCTTTCGAGGTAAAGCTTGTACACGACCCTATGGTCACCGTCGCGGTATACGATGCCGTACGTCTGGCGCAGCAGGTCCTCGACGGTCATCGGGCGCTTCTGCGGCTCGAGCGTGAGCTTGCGCGGTCCGCTCGCCGGGTCGGTGGTCTCGACGCCGACCAGCACGTCCTTGAGCTCGGGAAGAGATTGGTGGACCGGCGCCGCGAGATCGAGCTTGCCGTCCCCGACCCGCATCATGGCGGCCACGCCGGTGATGGGCTTGGACATCGAAGCGATCCAGAAGATCGCATCGGGCCGCAGCGGGGCGCTCATTTCCCGGTCGCGAAAGCCCTCGGCCCGGAGGTACGCAACCTTGCCGTCGCGGGCGATTGCGGTCACCGCGCCCGAAAAGGCGCCGGCATCGACTTGCGTGTGCTGCCAGGCCGCGATCCGCGCCAGCCGCGATGACGAAAGGCCGAGCGTTCCGGGATCGCTCACCGGCGTGGTGTCGTAGGCACGGGCGACCTGCGCCGACGATGCGATCGCCGCGCACCCAGCCCGATGATGAACTCGCGCCGACGCATCAATGATCTCCCCTGGAGGAAGCCGCTCGTCGGATTGTAGCTGTCTGGATCTATGGGGACTGAAGCTCCGCGTCCGGCCCGCCATGCCGGGGCGGCAGTGCTCAGCCGAATTCCGCCATATCCGTCGCGTCACGGCGGCTTGATGTCGGCGAGCTTGATCACCTTGGCCCACTTCTCCGCGTCCTCAGCCACGAGTCTGCCGAAGTCGGCCGGCGCGCCGGCGAGCGGCGAACAGCCGAGATCGGCGAGCCGCGCCTGATTCTTCGTATCGGCGGCGGCCGCGTTGATCGCCCTGTTGAGCGTCGCGACGACGTCGGCCGATGTCCGTCTCGGCGCCCCGACGCCGTACCAGGTGCTTGCCTCGTATCCGGGCACGGTATCGGCCACGGTCGGCAGGTCCGGCAGCGCCGCCGTCCGGGCCGCGCTGGTCACCGCGAGCGCGCGCAGCTTGCCGGCCTTGACGTAGGCGATCGAGGAGGCGAGCCCGGAAACATGGCCTGCACGCGGCCGCTGAGCAGGTCGGTGAGCGCGGGCGCGGCGCCGCGATAGGGCACGTGCACCAGTCGATGCCGGTCATCATCTTGAACAGCTCGCCGGCGACGTGCTGCGTGGTCCCGTTGCCGCCCGACACGAAGTTGATCTCGCCGGGATTGGCCGTGGCATAGGCGATGAACTCGGCGACCGATCCGGCCGGTACCGACGGATGCACCACCATCACCAGGCTCTCTCGGCGACCGGCGCGATGTCGCGGTGCGCATAGAGCACCCCGGCGTGCCCTTGTCCCCTGGCGGCGAGCCAAAGAAAATCGCGATCCTGTGTGAAGGTCACTCGCCCAGCCTGCAGCGCGAATGCCAGTGGGGACTCATCGTCCTGCCACGCATACCCGCTTCGGCGACCGTCGTCACATCGACACCGCGTCGCCTCAAGCCCTGCACGACGGCACTTCCGACGTGCTCATCTACGTAGTAGCGGACGCTACTCAACCCTCCGCCCCGCTAGGCGCTTAGCGAGCTTGGACGGCGAGCTTTCACGCAGCGCCTTCAGGAAAGCGTCTCCGTCCCTGATATCCCGATCGATCTCGGCTTGATGGTCGTAGTAGTAAGCGAGCGCAGCATGAACCTCGGCCAACGATAGGTCGAACTCGGTGCAGATTTCGTCCACACTCTTGCCCAGCTTGACGTGCCAGATTGCAATGTCCTCGACTGAGATTCGGCGCCCGGCGAGGCGCGCCTTTCCTCCGAGGGTGTCCGGTGTGCGACGATATGCTGGTCCAGACTTTGCGTGGTCATGGTCCGAGAGCCTTTCGGTGCGCAGGTCTGCCGTTATGCATAGCATAGTGATGGTTATGCGGCTTACCGTCCATAACCCCCCGCGGTCGGCGTCTGGATGATCACCGCCTCGCCCGCGTCGATCACCGTCGCATCCGCTCCCTTGAGCCGCTCCATCCGCCCATCCTTCCGCCGCACCCAGTTCTCGCCGATCTGCCCGTCCTCGCCGCCGGCGAGCCCGAATGGCCGCACCCGGCGGTGGCCGGACAAAATCGTGCACTCCATCTTCTCCAGGAATCGGATGGTGCGGCGGATGCCGTCGCCGGCGTGCCATTTTCCTCGGCCGCCCGAGTCCTTGCGGATGTGGAAATCCTCCAGCACCACCGGATAGCGAAACTCCAGCACCTCGGGGTCGGTCAGCCGCGTGTTGGTCATATGCGTGTGCACCGCGTCGGTGCCGTCGAACCCCGGCCCGGCGGGCGAGCCGGAGCAGATCGTCTCGTAGTACTGGTGCCTGGCGTTGCCGAAGTTGAGGTTGTTCATGGTGCCCTGGGCGGCGGCGATCGCGCCGAGCGCGCCGAACAGGCAGTTGGTCACGGCCTGCGAGACCTCGACATTACCGGCGACCACGGCGGCCGGATACTCGGGCGACAGCATCGACTTCTTCGGCACTACGATGTTGATCGGGCGCAGACAGCCGCCATTCATCGGGATATCGTCGTCCACCATCACGCGGAAGACGTAGAGCACGGCGGCGCGCGTCACCGGCTCGGGGGCGTTGAAGTTGGTCGGTTGCTGCGGCGAGGTGCCGGTGAAATCGACGGTCGCCTCGCGCTTTTGCTTGTCGACCGTGATCCGCACCTTGATGACGCAGCCCTGATCCATCTCGTAGCTGAACTCCGAGTCGTGCAGCCGGTCGATCACGCGGCGCACGCTTTCCGCCGCATTGTCCTGCACGTGCTGCATGTAGGCCTGCACGACCGGGAGCGTGAACTGCGCCACCATCTTGCGCAGCTCCTGCACGCCCTTCTCGTTGGCGGCGATCTGCGCCTTCATGTCGTTGACGTTCTGCAGCGGATTGCGCGCCGGGTATTTCGCGTTGGTGAGAAGGTCGTAGAGCTCTTTCTCGCGGAAGCGGCCGCGGTCGACCAGCTTGAAGTTGTCGATGTAGATGCCTTCCTCCTCGATCGTCACCGCGAGCGGCGACATCGAGCCGGGCGAGGTGCCACCGATGTCGGCGTGGTGGCCGCGGCTCGCGACCCAGAAGAGTATCTCCTTGTCGGCGTCGTCGAACACCGGCGTGCATACCGTGATATCGGGAATGTGGGTGCCGCCGTTGTAGGGCGCGTTGATCACATAGACGTCGCCCGGCGCAATCGTGCCCTGGTTCTCGCGAATGATGGTCTCGACCGCACGGTCCATCGAGCCGAGATGCACCGGCATGTGCGGCGCGTTGGCGACGAGCGTGCCGTCGTGGGCGAACACCGCGCAGGAGAAGTCGAGCCGCTCCTTGATGTTGACCGAGTAGGCGGTGTTCTGCAGCGACACGCCCATCTGCTCGGCGATCGACATGAATAGATTGTTGAACACCTCGAGCATCACGGGATCGGCCTGCGTGCCGATCGCGTGCTGGCGGTCGAGCGGCACGATGCGGGCGAGGACGAGATGGTTCTTCGCCGTGAGCTCGGCCTGCCAGCCGTCCTCGACCACGATGGTCTGGTGCGGCTCGATGATGATGGCGGGGCCGGGCACCTTATGGCCAGGGGTGAGCTGATCGCGCGTGAAGACGCGCGCCTCGTGCCAATGGCCGCCGGTGTAGAAGCGCGTCATTCGCGCCGGGGCCGGCAGGGATCCGCATGTGATTGCCTGTCCCGGCTCATCGAACTTTGCGCCGCCACCGATCGCCTCGACCGAGAGCGCCTCGACCACGAGCTGCTTGTCCGGATCGATGAAGCCAAAGCGCGCCTTGTGAAGGGCTTCGAATGCCGATTTCAGCTCGGCTTCTTTTTTCGTCAGCGCACCGGCGGCCGCAGCCTGCGGCGTCCGCATGTCCCCGACCGTCAGATCGAAGATGCCGTCATCGCCCGAGGAGAAGTAGCTGCCCTCGAATGGGAAAGCAGGCACCTCGAGGGCCGTATCCGTGCCGGCATAGCGAACATGGGCGCGGACATGGCCGACGATCTCGTGTCGTGAGGGCCCTTGGCCTTCGACTTCCCGCACCGCCGGGCTCGCGAGCCTCAGGCCGAGGTCGATGATCTTCTCGAACACGCCGGGCCCGAACGGCTCCTCCATGGCCTGCTGGCGAGTGGCGCGGATGTCGGCGAGGCCCATGCCGTAGGCGGAGAGCAGCGACGAGAACGGATGGATCAGCACCTTGGTCATGCCGAGCGCGTCGGCGACGAGGCACGCGTGCTGGCCGCCGGCGCCGCCGAAGCAGTTGAGCGCGTAGCGCGTCACGTCGTAGCCGCGCTGCACGGAGATCTTCTTGATCGCGTTCGCCATGTTCTCGACCGCGATCTTGATGAAGCCGTCGGCGACGTCCTCAGGGCTTCGGCCGTCGCCGATCTCGTGGGCGAGCGCGGCGAACGCGGTGCGCACCGCGTCGGCGTCGATCGGCTGGTCCTGATGCGGGCCGAAAATCTTCGGGAAGAAATCCGGGATGAGCTTGCCGACCATGACGTTGGCATCGGTGACGGCGAGCGGGCCGCCGCGGCGGTAGCATTTCGGCCCCGGATTGGCGCCGGCCGAATCCGGGCCGACGCGGAAGCGCGCGCCGTCGAAATGCAGGACCGAACCGCCGCCGGCCGCGACCGTGTGGATCAGCATCATCGGCGCGCGCATGCGCACGCCGGCGACCTCGGTCTCGAAGGCGCGCTCGTACTCGCCGTCGAAATGCGATACGTCCGTCGAGGTGCCGCCCATGTCGAAGCCGATCAGGCGCTCGAAGCCGGCCGAGCGTCCGGTCTGCGCCATGCCGACGACGCCGCCGGCCGGTCCGGAGAGGATCGCGTCCTTGCCCTGGAAGAGGTCGGCGGCGGTGAGGCCACCCGAGGACATCATGAACATGAGGCGGGCGCTCTCTTCACCTCCCCCTGCAGGGGAGGGTGAAGAAGAAGCGCCACCTTCCATCTCGCCCGCCACTTGCGCCACATAGCGGCGCAGAATGGGCGAGAGATACGCATCCACCACGGTCGTATCCCCGCGGCCGACGAGCTTGATCAGCGGCGAGACCTCATGGCTGACCGACACCTGGGCGAAGCCCATGTCGCGCGCGAGCGCGGCGACCTTCTGCTCGTGCTCGGGATAGCGATACGCATGCATGAACACGATCGCGACCGCGACGATGCCGTCGCGCTTGGCCGCCTCGAGGGCCGTCCGCGCCCCGGCGAGATCGAGCGGGCGCTCGACCGTGCCGTCGGCGCGCACGCGCTCGTCGATCTCGGCGACGCGCTCGAACAGCATGTCGGGCTTGATGATCTGGCGGGCGAAGATCTTGGGCCGCGCCTGGTAGCCGATCTTGAGGGCGTCGCGGAAGCCTTTGGTGGTGACCAGCAGCGTGCGCTCGCCCTTGCGCTCGAGGAGTGCATTGGTCGCGACCGTGGTGCCCATCTTCACGGCGCCGACGCGGCCGGGTGGGATCGCGGCGCCGGGCTCGAGCCCGAGCAGGTCGCGGATGCCCTGGACGGCCGCGTCGCGATAGGCCTCGGGGTTCTCGGACAGCAGCTTGTGGGCGACCAGCGTGCCGTCCGGCTTGCGCCCGATGACGTCGGTGAAGGTGCCGCCGCGGTCGATCCAGAAATCCCAGGAACCGGTGCTGGTGGCGATGTTTGTGTCGGTGCTTGTCATGGTTGCGGGCAGGATTGAGGTGAGGCGGGGCGTCTTAGAGCACGGCGCCTCATCAAGTCCAATCGTAAATTGACATTGCGTTTGATAAGCTGGAATTATCGCCGCGCCGCGCCGGCCCGCGCGACCTCGGCCGCAATGTCGGCGACCTTGCGCACCGCGAGCCGCTCGGGCGCCGCCGGCCAGCTCATGACGAAATTCAGGCTCGGCAGGTTCGCCTCGGTCGCGATCGCGCGCAGCCGCCCGCGCGCCGCCATGCCGGGCAGGATCGCGGGCGGCAGCGTGGCGATGCCGATACCGTCGAGCGCCATGTGCACGACGGTCGCGAGCGAGGCGCTGGCGTGGATGGTCGGCTGCAGCCCGGCGCGCGCGAAGAGCTCGCGCAGCGCCGCGTACGGCTCGGTGTTGCGCGAATAGGTGATCACCGGGTGGCGCGCGATGTCGGCGAGCGCCACCGGCTTCTTGCCGAGCTTGATGTCCATATGGGCCATGAAGGCGAGCGGAAACGCGCACAGCGGCCGGCTGTGGATGTTCGGATGGGCCGCCGGGCCGAGCAGGAATGCGAGATCGAGGTCGCGCCCGACCAGACGATCGTGCAGGTTGGTGGAGATGTCGACCTCGATCTCGAGCTCGAGGTTGGGGTAGGCGGTGTTGACCCGCTCGATGAACGCAGGGAGCCACGTGTGCACGATGGTCTCGGCGACGCCGAGCCGCACAAGTCCCCGCATGGTCGAGGGATCGCCCACCGCCTCGATCATCTCTGCGCGCAGGCGCAGCAGCCGCTCCGCATACCCGATGAGCTCGCGGCCCTTCTCGGTCGGCGCCACGCGGCGGCGGTCGCGCTCGAACAGCGGCACCTTGAGGGTCTCCTCGAGCTGCGCGATGCGCATCGACACGGCCGGCTGCGTCGTGTGCAGCTTCTCGGCGGCGCCGCGAAAGCTCCGCAAGTTGGCGACCCAGACGAAGGTCTCCAAGGTCTTGAACTCGATCATGCCGCCTCCGTGCGGAACTTCCCCTGATAAGTCGAGCTTATCAAAGACGATCGCAAAGCACGATTGGACGGAAGGCGGGCGGTCACCGCACTCCTCGTCACCCTGCCCTGCAGGGAAAGGGTCGCGAGCGAAGCGATGGGGTGGGGTGGCCGGCGCTTCAGTTTGAGCCAGCCTCACCCCACCCCGCCCGTCGGTCTTCCGCTTCGCGAGACGGTCGACCCTCGTCCTGCAGGGGAGGGGTGAAGAAAGAAGAATGCGAGGGAGGAAGAGATGACCACACAGACTGACGCCCTGCACGGCGAGCATAATCCGCTTGCTTGGTACGCCGAGATGAAGCCGCGCGAGCGCAGCGCGTTCTGGGCCTGCATCGGCGGCTGGGTCCTCGACGCCATGGACGTGCAGATGTTCAGCTTCGCTATCCCCGCGCTGCTGACCGCCTTCGCGATCACCAAGTCGGATGCCGGCCTGATCGGCACCGTGACGCTGCTCACCTCGGCGTTCGGGGGATGGCTCGCGGGCGCGCTCGCGGATCGGGTCGGGCGCGTGCGCACACTGCAGATCACGGTCGGCTGGTTTGCGGTGTTCACGCTGCTGTGCGGCTTCGCGCAGAGCTACACCCAGCTGTTCGTCTTCCGCGCCCTCATGGGGTTCGGCTTCGGCGGCGAGTGGGCGGCGGCCGCGGTGCTGGTCGGCGAGGTGATCCGGCCGGAGAATCGCGGCAAGGCGGTGGGCGCGATGCAGAGCGGGTGGGCGATCGGCTGGGGCATCGCGGCGCTGCTCGCGACGATGCTGTTCTATGCGCTGCCGCAGGATTTTGCCTGGCGCGTGCTGTTCTGGATCGGCGTCACGCCCGCGATCCTCGTCTTCTTCGTGCGCCGGTTCGTCGACGAGCCGCCGGTATTCAAGGCGACGCAGAGCAATCTCGCGGCCGCAGGGACGGGCGCCAACTTTCTCGAGATCTTCTCGCCCGCGATGCTGCGGATCACGGTGCTGACCTCGCTGCTCGTGACCGGCGCGCAGGGCGGCTATTACGCGATCACGACCTGGCTGCCGACGTTTCTGCACGACGAGCGCAAGCTCACCGTGCTCGGCACCGGCGGCTATCTCGCGGTCATCATCATCGGCTCGCTGATCGGCTACTGGGTGAGCGCCTGGCTCGCCGACCGCATCGGCCGGCGCGCGAACTTCATCCTGTTCGCGGTGTGCTCGCTGCTGACCGTGATCGTCTACACTCAGCTGCCGATCAACGATACCGCGATGCTGTTTCTCGGCTTCCCGCTCGGCTTCTTCGCGTCGGGCATCTTCTCCGGCATGGGCCCGTTCCTCACCGAGCTCTATCCGACCCGCATGCGCGGCTCGGGGCAGGGCTTCGCCTACAATTTCGGGCGCGGCATCGCGGCGCTCAATCCGTGGTTCGTCGGACTGTTGAGCAAGACGCTGCCGCTCGGCCAGTCGATCGGCGTGTTCGCGGCGATCGCCTACGGGATCCTCATTGTCGCGGCGCTGCTGCTACCGGAAACCAAGGGGCGCGTCCTGACGGCGGAGGCGGCGTGACGTCTAAAATTGGTGGGGGCCCGGCGGTGTTGCCGCCGAGCCCCCTTCATGCATCAGCCGGCCTGTAAGCCGGGTTCTGTACGGCGGCGGAGCAAGCCCCCACCGCGTGACGGCCATTCCTCTGGGACGCCGGTTGCCCGGCGCCTCGAGCAACCTACCCGGACGACCAGACCCGGACACAGGTCCCGGAGATTGCTCCCCGCGCCGTCCCTATTCGGTTTTGCTCCCGGTGGGGTTTGCCGTGCCGTCGCGGTTGCCCGCAACGCGGTGCGCTCTTACCGCACCTTTTCACCCTTGCCGCAGCCGCAGCCGTGGCGGTCCGTTCTCTGTGGCACTGTCCCTGAGATCTTGCCGCTTGCGCGGAAATCTCTCGCCGGACGTTATCCGGCACCGCATGTCCGTGGAGCCCGGACTTTCCTCCCCGGCAGCCTTTCGACCGTTGCCGGAGCGGCCGTCCGGCCGACTGACGGCGAGATGAATGGGGCCGCGACGTCGCGACGTCAAGGCCGGTGGCGACGAGGTGCAACCGCCCCCCGCGCTATTGAAACGCCCCCGCAGACGGGCTCAGATGAACGGGGTGGATAGTCCGCCTGCCGGCAGGCTTTGCTGCTGCGCACCATCAGCCGGGAGGCCGATCCGATGGCGAGCGATTTCGAAGACCACTGCTGGAAGGACATCGTGCCGCCCGACGTGCTCGGGATCTATTCGCATTACGAGCGCAAGACTTTCGTCGGGCCGGCGCCGGCGCTGATCGCGATCGATCTCTACGAGCTGGCCTACCAGGGCGGCGCCCGGCCGGTCGCCGAGGCGGCGAAGACCTATCCCAGTTCGTGCGGCGAGAACGCCTTTGCGGCGATCGAGCCTACCAAGCGCCTGTTCGCCGCCGCGCGCGCGGCAAGCCTGTCGGTGTTCTACTCGACGATGGACACCCGCGCCGACTCGCTCCCGGGCAGCGTGACCGCGACGCGGAGGCGCAAGATCCAGACCGATCCCGCGCTCTACGCCATCCGCGCCGACTTCAAGCCGCAGCCGGGGGACGTAGTGATCACCAAGCAGCGCGCCAGCGTCTTCTTCGGCACGCCGCTCGTCGCCCACCTCACCCAGCTCGGCATACGCTCGGTCGTCATCTGCGGCGAGAGCACCTCGGGCTGCGTGCGCGCCTCGGCTGTGGACGCCTACTCGCACGGCTTCCACGTGACGCTGGTCGAGGAATGCTGCTTCGACCGCAGCCTGCTGTCGCACAAGATCAACCTGTTCGACCTGCACCACAAATACGCGGACGTGATGAAGGTCGACGAGGTGGTCGCCCATCTCGACACGATGGCGGTGCGCAAGGCGAGCTGAACGACATGAAACCACGCGATTATGGCCCGTTCGACTACTCGCCCATCATCAAGCGTCCGCGCCTCGAATGGCCGAACGGCGCGCGCGTCGCCCTGTGGGTGATCCCCAACATCGAATACTTCTCGATGCAGGAGCGCCCCGGCGGCTACGGCGCCGGCGGCAAGATCCCCGACGTGGTGATGTGGTCGGCGCGCGACTACGGCAACCGGGTCGGCGTGTGGCGCATCATGGAAGTGCTCGATCGCTACGGCATCCGCGGCTCGGTCGCGCTCAACGCCAACCTGTGCGATGCCCACCCGATCATCCTCGAGGAGGGCAACAAGCGCGGCTGGGAATGGATGGGGCACAACGAGAGCAACACCCGCCGCCTCAACGAGGCGCCTCCCGGCGAGGAAGCGAATATCATCCGCCGCACGTTCGAGAAGATCGGGCGCGCGACCGGAAAGCCGGTGAAGGGCTGGCTCAGCTCCGGGCTGCAGCAGACCTGGGACACGCTCGACCTGTTGGCCGCGCAAGGCTGTCTCTACCAGTGCGACTGGTGCAACGACGACCAGCCCTATGTGATGCACCTCGATGGCGGCAAGCGGATCCTCTCGGTGCCGTACCCGCAGCAATGCAACGACAAGCCGGCCTATGAGCACATGCTCGTCACGCCCGACGAGTTCAAGAACATGATCTGCCGCACCTTCGACGTGCTCTATCGCGAGGGCGAGGCGTCCGGCCGGGTGCTGCCGATCGCGCTGCATCCCTACATCACCGGCGTGCCGCACCGCATCGGCGCGCTCGATGCGGCGCTCGACTACATTTGCAGCCATGCCGGCGTGTGGCGCACCACCGGGAGCGAGATCGCCGAGCACTATCTGGCGCAGCTCGAGACGTGAGGAATCGCGCCATGGCCGCGTCGTGCCGAAGGCTGCGTACGCTCGCGATCGCGGCCCTGTGCGTCGTGGCGGTGGCAACGCCGCGCGCCCGCGCGGCCGAGACGATCGTGGTGGGATCGGTGGGCTCGGCCTCGGCCAACCTGTGGCCCGTGATGGTCGGCGACAAAAAAGGGCTCTTCGCCGCCGTAGGCATCAACATCTCGATGGAGTACGTGCAGTCCAACGCCGGCGTGATCCAGCAGCTCACCGTCGACGCCGTCGATGTCAGCGTCGGCAGCGGCCTGGTCGATCCGATTCGCGCGGTCGACAAGGGCGCGCCGGTCGCGATCGTGCGCATCGAGATGCAGCGGCCGCCTTACGCGCTGATGGCGAAGTCGCCGATCAAGCGCATCGCCGACCTCAAGGGCAAGATCGTCTCGGTCGGCGGGCCGAAGGACATCACCCGCATCTTCTTCGAGCGCATGCTGACGCCGAGCGGCGTCGCCGCGAAGGACGTCGACCTGATCTTCGCCGGTGCGACCTCGGCGCGGCTGCAGGCGCTGCAGACCGGCGCCGCCGATGCCGCGATCCTCACGGCGCCCTATAACTTCCATGCAGAGGCGGCCGGCTTCACCAATCTCGGGCTCGCCGCCGACGTGGTCGATATGCCTTTTTCGGGCGTTTCGACCAACCGCAACTGGGCGAAGAGCCACAAGGATGCGCTACAGAAGTTCCTGGGTGTCTACACCCAGTCGATCGCCTGGCTGTCCGCGCCGGCCAATCGCGAGGAAGCGGTCAAGCTGATGATGTCGGTGAGCAAGCTCGGCCACGACGATGTCGAGAAAGCCTATGACTTCCTCATCAAGAGCGGCTTCCTGGAGCCGACCGGCGCGATCTCCAAGGGCAAGCTCGACGCGGTGGTGGAGGCGCTCAAGCAGCTCGGCGACATCCCGCCCGATTTCAAGGTCGACCGGCTGTTCATCCCGGACGTGACCCGGATCGTCGATTGAGGAGAAGCGCGATGCGTATCGGCAGAACCTTGCGGCGGGCCGTCCTCGCGGCCGTGATGGCGGCGCTCGCCGCAACCTCATCGCCCGCCGCCGACAGCGTGACGGTCGGCACCGTCGGCTCCGCCTCCGCCAACCTGTGGCCGGTGTTCATCGGCATCGAGAAGGGGTTCTTCACCGAGCAGAACGTGAAGATCGATCTCGTCTACATCCCGTCGAGTGCGCAGATGATCCAGCAGCTCACCGCCGGGTCGCTCGACGTCACCATGTCGACGGGGCTGGTCGACCCGATCCGCGCCATCGACAAGGGCGCGCCGATCGCGATCGTGCGCCTCGAGACGCAATCGCCGCCGTACGCGCTGGTGGCGAAGTCGACGATCAAGAGCCTCGCGGAGCTCGAGGGCAAGGTGATCTCGCTCGGCGGCCCGAAGGACATCACCCGCATCTATGTCGAGCGCATGCTGGCGCCGAGCGGCATCAAGCCGGGCGGGTTCGACATGGTGTACGCCGGCGCGACCTCGGCGCGTGCCCAGGCGCTGCTGTCCGGCGCGGTCGATGCCGCGATCCTGCTGCCGCCGTTCAATTTCCAGGCGACCGCGCGCGGCTTCAACGAGCTCGGGCGCACGGTCGACTTCGCGCCGGAGCTGCCGTTCTCCGGCACGGTGGTCAATCTCGCCTGGGCGAAGGCGCATCAGGACCTGATGGCGCGCATCCTCGCCGCGCATGCCAAGGCGATCGCCTGGTTCAACGACGACGCCAACCGCGCCGAGGCGGTCAAGATGATGGTCGCGGCGAGCAAGCTCAAGGCCGACGAGGTCGAGAAGTCCTACGACTTTTACCGCAAAGGCAAGTTCTTCGAGCCGACCGGCGCGATCTCGCGCAAGCGGCTGGGTGCGCTGGTCGACGCGCTGGTGAGCCTCGGAGATACCGGCAAGGTCGAGGTCGAGCGCTTGGTCCTGTCCGGCGTGACGAAGATCAGTGACTGATCATGACGATAGCCGCGCGCGAGCAGGAGAGGACCGCGTCGCCGCCGCGCCGCGCCGCGCGCGACCCGTTCGCCGCCTTTCGCCGCCATCATCTCGCCGGCCTCGTCTCGATCGGGACCGGTCTCGCGCTGTGGGAGCTGCTGAGCCGCGTCGTCGTCGATAATGCGCTCTTTCTGGCGGCGCCCTCGCAGATCGTCGCCGCCATCGTCTCGCTCGCCGCGACCGGCGAGCTGTGGCGCCACATCGGCGTCAGCGGCCTCGAGTTCGTGGTCGGTTATGTGATCGCGAGCGCGCTCGGCATCGCCCTCGGGCTCGCGATGGCGAGCAGCGCGCTCGCCAAGCAGGTGACCCAGCCGTGGATCTCCGGGCTCTACGCTACCCCGACCATCGCGCTCGCGCCCTTGTTCATCCTGTGGTGCGGCATCGGCATCTGGTCGAAGGTGCTGGTGGTGATCTTCCTGGTGCTGTTCCCCGTCACCATCAACACCGAGGCGGGGTTGCGCACCACCAGCCCGCGGCTGATCGAGATGCTGCGCAGCTTCGGCGCGACGTCGGGGCAGATCTTCCTCAAAGTTTCGCTTCCGTCCGCGATGCCGTTCATTCTCGCCGGCCTCAAGCTCGGCATCGGCCGCGGCCTGATCGCCGTGGTGGTCGCCGAGTTGTTCGGCTCGCGCGCCGGGCTCGGCCGCCTGATCAGCCAGTCGGCCGATGCGTTCAACATGCCGGAGCTGTTCGCCGGCGTCGTGGTGCTGGCGGCGGCCGGCATCGCCATGACGGCGGGATTCGGCTGGCTCGAGAGCAAGATCGTGCCGTGGACGCGGGATTGAGGGGCATGTTGCCGACATGACCGCCAAGCTCGCCGTCACGGCCCTCGACAAGCGCTTCGACGCGCTCGAAGCGCTGCGCGGGATCGAGCTTGCGGTCGCGCCCGGCGAGTTCATCTCGCTGGTCGGCCCGAGCGGCTGCGGCAAGACCACCTTCCTGCGCATCATCGCGGGCCTCGAGGCCGCGACCGCGGGCCGGGTGACGATCGACGGCAAGCCGGTCACCCGGCCGGGCACCGACCGCGGCTTCGTGTTTCAGAACGACAATCTGCTGCCGTGGCGCACGGTGCTCGACAATGCGCTGATCGGCCCCGAGATCGCCGGCCGTGCCGGGCCGGAGGCGCGGCGGCGCACGCTCGAGCTGTTGAAGCTCGTCGGTCTCGCCGGCTTCGAGAATTACCATCCGCGCCAGCTCTCGGGCGGCATGCGTCAGCGCGTCAACCTCGCGCGCGCGCTCGCGATCGATCCCGACATCCTGCTGATGGACGAGCCGTTCTCGGCGCTCGACGCGCAGACGCGCGAGATCATGCAGACCGAGCTGTTGCGCATCTGGGAGCAGGGCCGCAAGACCGTGCTGTTCGTCACCCACCAGATCGACGAGGCCGTCTTCCTCTCCGACCGCGTGCTGGTGTTCGCGCGGCGGCCCGGCCGCGTGCAGGAGACCGTCGAGGTGGCGCTGCCGCGGCCGCGGCAGCTCGCGATCAAGCGCACGCCCGAGTTCGTCGCCTATGTCGACCGCATCTGGCGCCTGATCGAGGACGACGTGCGGGCGAGCGTGATCGAGGAGCACGCCTAGACAGGGCGGCGGGCCTTCTGCGCGGCGAGCTTCTCCAGCGTGCGCACCGTCGAGGTATCCGCGATCCCGTCGACGCGGGCCGGCCGATAGTGCCGCTGGAAGGCGGTGACGATCTCGTGCGTCGCCGCATCATACTGGCCGGTCGCCGTGATGCCGTAGCCGTAGTCGGCGAGCATGCGCTGCAGCCGCGCGACTGCCTCGCCGCGGTCGCCCGGGCGCAACGCGCCGCCACGCACGATCGCCTCCGGCGCGAAGGCGCCGACGCCCGCGTCGGCGAGGCGCTGCCACGGAAACGCTTCGCCGGGATCGCGCTTGCGATCGGGCGCGACATCCGAGTGGGCGAGCACATGGCAAGGCACGATCGACCAGCGGGCGATGATGTCGCGACAAAGCGCGATCACCGCCGCGATCTGCGCATCGGGAAACGGTGGGGAGCCGAAATCGTGACCCTGGTTGCCGATCTCGATTCCGACCGAGCGCGAGTTGATGTCGGTCGAGCCCTCCCAATACGACTCGCCGGCGTGATAGGCGCGCCGTGCTTCCGGCACGAGCTGAAGGATGCGGCCGTCCTCGAACACCAGATAGTGCGAGGAGAGACGCGGGCCCGGATCGGTGAGCCGCTCCAGCGCGGCTTGCGTCGACGCCATGCCGGTGTAGTGCAGCAGCAGGATGTCGGGCCGCGCCACGCCGCGGCGCGGCTCGTGGTTGGGCGAAGGATGGATTTCGTCGACGAGGGGAGAATCAGGCGGGAAGGTCATAGGGCGGAATTTAGCACGGCGGTTGCGCTTCCTCTCCCCGCTCTTCGCCGGGAGAAGAGGCGCATGAGACGCGTGCGCTGGTTCACGTGGCCACCTTCGACACCGACTCTCTTGTTCGCACCACCGTGACGGTGCACGGCGCCTCGGCCACGACCTTGGCGGAGACGCTGCCGAGCAGGCGGCGCAGCGGCGAGGCGCCGCGCGCGCCCATGACGACATGGTCGATGCGATTGTTGCGCGCGTAGTCGACGAGCGCGTCGGCCGGGTCGGTCGCCTCGATCACGTGGTAGGTGATGCGGTCGGCCGCGGCCGGCAGCGTGCGGGCCCAGTGCTTGAGCGCGATGAGCCGCTGGAGGTGCAGATTGCGGCCCTGCGCGTCGACGCCGGAATCGAGGGTGATACGCGAGATCCGCATCGCATTGACGCAGGCGAGCCGCGCGCCGGGCTCGGTCTCGAGCAGGCGGCGCACTGCGATCAGGAGCGCGCCGCGCAGGCTTTCGCCCTCGGGCGCAAGGTCGATCGCCGCCATGATGATGGGGGCGCGCGCGAGCAGGCCGGCGACCGAGCGGCGCGGCAGCGGACCCTGCCGGCGCGCGGCGAGCCAGCGCATCGCCACCGTGACCGGGCCGTCGCGCTCGCGCCGGGTGGCGCGCGCGGTGAGCGGCACCTGGTCGGGATGCTGCAGGTCGAAGGCGAGTTGCGCCGCCGTCGCATAGCGCTCGGCCGGATCGACCGCGAGGCAGCGCAGGATGATCTCCTGCAGCCATGGCGGGACATTCTCGTTGCGGTGGCGCGGCGGGTAGGGATCGCGCCACAGCCGGCGCCGCCATTCGGCGGCGCGCTGCGGCTCGCCGAACGGGCGCTCGCCGGTGGCGAGGAAATAAAGGACCACGCCGAGCGCGAAGATGTCGCTCCTCGGATCGCCGCGGTCGCGCCGCACCTGCTCGGGCGCGATGTAGGGCCCGGTGCCGACCGGATCGTCGAACTCCTCGGCGACGAGATCAGGCAGCTGCGCATGGCGCGACAGGCCGAAATCGATCAGCACCGCCTCGCCCAGCTTTCCCTCGCCCAGCTCGGGCTTGCCATTGTCGCGCAGGATCACGTTGCTGGGCTTGAGGTCGAGATGGATGACGTGCTGGCGGTGCAGATCGTGCAGCGCGAACGCGATCTTCGCTCCGATCTCCGCGACCTCGCCGGCCGGCAGCGGCGTCTTTTCGAGAAAAGTGCGCACCGGGCGGCCGGCGATGAATTCCATCACGATATAGGGCCGCTCGAAATCGCCGGCGGCGACGAACTTCGGAACATGCGGGCCGGTCAGCCGCGCGAGAATCATCTGCTCGACCTCGAAGCCCACGATGGTGAGCGGGTCCTCGCCGCGGCGGAGCAGCGGGATCTTCATGATCATGGGCAGGTCGTCGCCGAGCCGACGCACGCGCCAGAAATTCGCCATGCCGCCGGGCGCGAGGGCCTCCACCAGCATGAAGCCGTCGATCACCTGGCCGGCTTCCAGGTTGCGCGGATACATGTCGGGTCAGAACCCTTCGAACAGCCGTGCGGCGAGCATCGCCGGCAGCCCGGCCTGCATGATCTTTCGCGCCGCGCTCTCGATGTCGTAGGGCACGCGCACATAGGTGAGCGCGCCACGCACGTCGTCGAGCACCGCGTAGCAGGCCGAGGGATCGCGGTCGCGCGGCTGGCCGACCGAGCCGATCACGGCGAGCCAGCGGCGCTGGCGGGTGAGCGGGATCTCGACGCTCTCGACCGGGTCGAAGCTCGCGAACTTGCCGGTGAGCGACATGTGGAACAGCGCCGGCACGTGGGTGTGGCCGCAGAAGGTCGCGTGCGCCGGCGTCGCCATCAGGCTCTTCGCCGCGCCGTAGAGCTCGGTGACATAGTGCCACCGGTCGGGCTCGTCGGCGCTCGCATGCACGTAGAGCCGGTCGGCTTCCTCGACGCGCAGGGGCAGGTCGGCGATGAAGCCGCGGTGGCGCTCGTCGAGCTGTGCGCGCGTCCAGGCGATGGCGTCGGCCGCGACCTCGTTCATGCCGGCGCTGTCGGTGAGCACGGCGGCGTCGTGGTTGCCGAGAATCGCGACCGCGCCGCGCCCGACCAGCGTCGTCACGGTGTCGATTACCCAGCCCGGATCGGCGCCGTAGCCGACGAAATCGCCGAGAAAGACGTAACGGTCGATGCCGTTCTGCTCGCAATGGGCGAGACAGGCCGCAAGCGCCTCCCGGTTGCCGTGGATGTCGGTCATGAGCGCGATTCGCATCGCGGGCGGCTCCGCAGTTCGGCGGCAACGGTTCCTTAAGGCTGACGGCTGTTAATCACATTGATCTACTGCAGCAATAGTTGGAAGGCGGCCTGGGTTCGGTCCATTGACGCCCAATAATTCCCATGTTATCCCATAAAAATCCAAACAGCTCAGGCGATTGGGCCGAGGTGCCCCGCGTCGTCGACCTGAATGTGGGTGGCGTGTGGCGGGCGCAGCTCGGCGCCCGGAGTGCGGGCGCGTATGGACCGCTTCGTCTCGAACAGCGTTCTGCGTCTCGACGCCAAGGGGCGCGTGTCGATTCCCGCTTCTTTTCGTTCAGTGCTGACCCGCGACGGTTTCGCCGGGCTCTTTTGCTACCCGGCGCTCGATCAGCCAGCGGTCGATGCGGGCGGCCATGCGCTGCTCGCCGAGATCGAGGGCTTGATCGCGCGCTTCCCGCCCTATGCGGTGGAACGGGAGGAATTCCAGGTCACGCTCTACGGCCGGAGCGAGACCCTGAACGTCGACGGCGAGGGCCGCGTGGTGCTGTCGGAAGAGTTGAAATCGCATGCCGGGATCACCGACGCGGTCGCGTTCGTCGGGCTCGGCCACAAGTTCCAGATCTGGGAGCCGCAGCGTTTCCGCGCTCACCTCGCGCAGGCCACCGCGACGGTGCGCAAGCTGACGAAACGCCTCGGCTCCGAGCGTCCGGCCTCGGACGACGGGGCACGGGAATGATGACGGGCCGCGGCATCGGAGATTCCGAGGTCGCTGGCGGACTGGCCCGCCACATTCCCGTGCTCGTCCGACCGGTGATCGAGCACCTCGATATCCATAGGGGCGGCCTCTACATCGACGGCACCTACGGCGCCGGCGGGTACGCACGCGCGATCCTCGCGGCGGCCGACTGCAAGGTGCTGGCGCTCGACCGCGACCAGAGCGCGGTCGCGAATGCGGGCGGTCTGGTCGAGGAGATGGGTGGTCGGCTGACCGTCGCCGAAAGCCGCTTTTCGGCGCTGGACGAGGTAGCGGCCGGATTCGGCATCACGGCCGTCGATGGCGTGGTGCTCGACCTCGGCGTGTCGTCGATGCAGCTCGACCAGGCCGAGCGCGGCTTCTCGTTTCGCCTCGATGGGCCGCTCGACATGCGCATGGAAGCGCAGGGCCCGAGCGCCGCCGACGTGGTCGCGGCGGCGTCGGAGCGCACGCTCGCCGACATCATCTTCCTGCTCGGCGAGGAGCGGCACTCGCGCGGCGTCGCGCGGGCGATCGTCAAAGCGCGCGACGCCGCGCCGATCCGCACGACCGGTGAGCTCGCCGAGATCGTCTCGCGTGTCGTGCGCGCGCGCCCGGGCGACATCCATCCGGCGACCCGCACGTTCCAGGCGCTGCGCCTCTACGTCAACGACGAGCTCGGCGAGCTTGCGCGCGGATTGACGGCGGCGGAGCGCGTCCTGAAGCCGGGCGGCCGGCTGGTGGTGGTCTCGTTCCACTCGCTCGAAGACCGCATGGTGAAGATGTTTCTCGCTGCCCGCGCCGGCAGCCGCATGGGCTCGCGTCACCTGCCGCAGGCGACGCCGCCGCCGGCGAGCTTTTCGATCCTGACCAGGCGTCCGGTCGGTCCCGATGCTGCCGAGACCGAGACCAATCCGCGCGCGCGATCCGCCAAGCTGCGCGCCGCCGAGCGCACCGCGGCGCCGGCCGACACGAGCGACCACCCGAGCCTGCCGCGTCTGCCCGCGCTCGCCGACGTTCTGCGCAGGGGGTGAGGCATGCGGTTCCTGCACCTCATCGTCGTCGCCGCGCTCGTGAGCGCCGCCGTCTACGTCTACAAGATCAAGTTCGACGCGACGCTGCAGGCGGAGCGCATCGCCAAGCTCAGCACCGACTTGCGCCGCATGCATGACACGAACGCCTCGCTGCGCGCCGAGTGGTCGCAGCTCGACAATCCGGCCCGCATCCAGCGCCTCGCCGACCGGCATCTCAAGCTGCGACCAATCGAGGCCGCGCAGTTCGACGCGCTCGATAATCTGCCCGACCGCGCCGCGCCGGCCGCGCCGGCGGAGACACCCGATCCGATCGCCAACATGATCGAGAAGCAGACGGCGGACTATCCGACCGGCAGCACGCGCAAGCCGGTTGCGGCGAGGTGATCGCGAGGTGATCGAATGAACGACGACGCATCACCCGCCGCGCCCGCGACCGGAGCGGCCCCGCGTCCGGCGCCGGCGATGCCGTGGCATCGCCGCTTCGTGCAGGCGCTGCTCTATGGGCGCAACGTCGATCGCGACCGCAAGGCGCGCGCGCGGCTCGGGCTCGCGGTGTTCGGCTTCGGGGTCATTTACGCCATCATCGCCGCCAAGCTGGTGATCTTCGCGATCGCGCCCGACAGCCACGCGGCGCGGCGCGGCAGCAGCGATGCGGTCGGCACCGCGCGTCCGAACATCATCGACCGCAACGGCGAGCTCCTCGCCACCGACGTCAAGCGCCCCTCGCTGTTCGCCGAGCCGCGCCGCATCTACGATGTCGACGTCGACATCGAGCTGCTCACTTCGATCTTTCCCGATCTCGACACCAAGGACCTCCGCCAGCGTCTCGGCAACACCAGGCGCGGCTTCACTTGGCTCAAGCGCGATATCACGCCGCAGCAGCAGGCCGAGATCAAGCGGGTCGGCATTCCGGCGATCGGCTTCGTCACCGAGAACAAGCGCGTCTACCCCAACGGCCCCGAGGTCTCGCACGAGCTCGGTTACGTCACCGTCGAGAACACGGGCGTCTCCGGCATCGAGAAGTGGCTCGACGACCAGGGCCTGCTCGAGCTGCACAAGGCGGGCTTCGCCACCGACCGACAGCAGGAGCCGGTGGTGCTCTCGCTCGACCTGCGCGTCCAGCACGTGCTGCGCGACGAGCTGGTCGCCGCTAAGGAGAAGTTCAGGGCGAAGTCGGCGGCGGGCGTCATCTACAACGTGCGCACCGGCGAGGTGATCGCCATGGCGTCGGAGCCCGACTTCGACCCGAACTTCGGGCGCGAGGCGGCCGAGCGGGACATCACCCAGGCGAAGATCAACGGGCCTGGCTTCATGGGCGAGACCTTCAACCGGCTGACCAACGGTCTGTTCGAGATGGGCTCGACCTACAAGGCGTTCACGATCGCGATGGCGCTCGATTCCGGGCGCTACAACCTAAACTCGCTGGTCGACGTGCGCTCGCCGCTACATTACGGGCATCATACGATCCACGACTACCACGCGATGCACCGACCGATCAGCGTCTCCGAGGTATTCATCTATTCGTCCAACATCGGCGCCGCGATGCTGGCGCGCTCGATCGGCGTGTCGGCGCATCAGGCCTTCCTGCGCAGGTTCGGCCAGCTCGACCGCCTCAAGACCGAGCTGCCGGAAAGCCGCGAGCCGATGTACCCGAAGCACTGGGCCGAGGTGAACACGGCGACCATCGCGTTCGGGCACGGCATTTCGGTCGAGCCGCTGCAGGCCGTGATGGGCGTCGCCGCGCTGATGAACGGCGGCATCCTGATCCCGCCGACCTTCCTCAAGCGCTCCGAGGCGCAGGCGAGCGCGCTCGGAACGCGCGTGATCAAACCCGAAACCAGCGTGATGATGCGCTACCTCATGCGCCTCAACGCCGAGACCGGCGCGCACGGAACTGCGACCAAGGCCGACGTGCCGGGCTATTATGTCGGCGCCAAGACGGGAACCGCCGAGAAGGTGTTCGGCGGGCACTACATCAAGAAGCGGCTGATGACCGACACCATGGCGGTGCTGCCGGCCGACGATCCGCGCTATCTCGTGTTCATCATGCTCGACGAGCCGCAGGGCCTGAAGGAAGACGGCTACTTCGCGACCGCCGGCATGAACGCGGTGCCGACCGCCGCCAGGGTGATCGCCCGGGCCGCGCCGCTGCTCGGCATCGAGCCGCGCTTCGGCCTGCCGACACCCGACAAGCAGATCCTGATGGCGTCGCGGCTGACGCAGTAGGCCAGGCTGTTTCCCAGGGCGATTCCATCGCGCCTGAAAATGATCTACACCGGCCCGGACGGGCTCTGAGTCCGGACCGGGAACCGCGATGAAGCTGCGCGATCTGCTGAGCGAAGATGCCCGCTGCGCGCCGCGTTACGATGCGCTGGATATTGCGGGCGTCACCGCTGACAGCCGCAAGGTGAAACAGGGATTTCTCTTCGTCGCCGTCCCGGGCACCAGGGCGGACGGCGCCGCTTTCGTTCCGCAGGCGCTCGCCGCCGGGGCCAGCGCCGTCATGGTGGAGCGGCTGCCCGGCGAGCTGCCCCAAGACATCGCGCTGGTGGAGGTGCCCGATGCGCGGCGCGCGCTCGCGCTCGCGGCGGCGAAGCTCTTCCCGCGCCAGCCGGCGGTGATCGCGGCGGTCACCGGCACCAGCGGCAAGACCTCGGTCGCGGCCTTCACGCGCCAGATCTGGGGCGCGCTCGGGCACCAGGCGGCGAGCATCGGCACGATCGGCGTGGTGACGCCGGACAAGGAAATCTACGGCTCGCTGACGACGCCGGATCCGGTCGAGCTGCATCGCACCCTCGATGAGCTCGCGGCATCGGGCATCACGCATCTCGCGCTCGAAGCATCCTCGCATGGGCTGGACCAGCATCGGCTCGACGGCGTGCGCGTCACGGTCGGGAGCTTCACAAATCTCTCGCGCGACCATCTCGACTATCATCCGACCCTCGAGGCGTATCTCGCCGCGAAGCTGATCCTGTTCGAGCGCATCGTGCGGGCGGACGGCGCCGCCGTGATCGCGGCCGACAGCGCCGAGGCCGCGACGGTCGCGGCCGTGGCGCGCAAGCGCGGCCTTGCCGCCATGACGGTCGGCCGCAACGGCGACGGCATCCGGCTCCTCGATGTCGCGGTCGACGGCTTTGCCCAGGCGCTGCGGCTCGCGCATGCGGGCAAAACATATAATGTGCGCTTGCCGCTGGTCGGCAGCTTCCAGGTCGAGAACGCCCTGGTCGCAGCCGGCCAGGCGATCGTCAGCGGGGCCGAGCCGGCCGCAACTTTCGGGGCGCTCGCGCGGCTCGAAGGCGCCAAGGGGCGGCTCGAGCTCGTGGGCCGGCGGCAGGGCGCGCCGATCTTCGTCGATTACGCGCACAAGCCCGATGCGCTCGCCAAAGCGATCGCGGCGCTGCGCCCCTACGCGAAGGGCCGGCTGGTGGTCGTGTTCGGCGCAGGCGGCGATCGCGATCACGGCAAGCGGCCGATCATGGGGGCGATCGCGGCGCAGAACGCCGACCGTGTCATCGTCACCGACGACAATCCGCGCAGCGAGGAACCGGCGAAAATCCGCGCCGCCATCCTCGCGGCAGCGCCCGGCGCGACCGAGATCGGCGACCGCCGCGAGGCGATCCGGCGGGCGATCGCCGAGCTCGCGGCCGACGACGTGCTTTTGATTGCCGGCAAAGGCCATGAAACCGGCCAGATCATCGGCAAGCAGACATTGCCTTTCAGCGATCACGAGGCGGTCGCGTCGGCGCTTGGGGAGAATGCCGCATGAACGCCCCATTGTGGACGGTCGACGCGATGGCCGCCGCCATGCAGGCGGAGCGTGCCGGCGCGCTGCCGGCCGCCGTCGACGGCATCTCGATCGACAGCCGCTCGATCGCGCCGGGCGAGGCGTTCTTCGCCATCAAGGGGGACGCCCATGACGGGCACGGCTTCGTCGCCGCGGCGCTGAAAAACGGCGCCGGGGTCGCCGTGGTGGCGCAGGAAAAGCGCGGCGACATGCCCGCGGACGCGCGGCTGCTGGTCGTGCCCGACGTGCTCGCCGGGCTGCGCGATCTTGCGGCGGCCGCGCGGGCGCGCGGCGAAGGCAAGATCGTCGCGGTGACCGGGTCGGTCGGCAAGACGTCGACCAAGGAGGCGCTGCGGCTTGCGCTGTCGCGCGACGGCGAGACCCATGCGTCGGTCGCCTCGTTCAACAATCACTGGGGCGTGCCGCTGTCGCTCGCGCGTCTGCCCAAAGCCGCGCGCTACGGCGTGTTCGAGATCGGCATGAACCACGCCGGCGAGATCACGCCGCTCACCAGGCTGGTGCGGCCGGACGTTGCGATCATCACCACGATCGCGCCGGTGCATCTGGAATTTTTCGGCACGCTCGAGGCGATTGCGGACGCCAAGGCGGAAATCTTCCTCGGCCTCGTGCCGGGCGGCGTCGCCGTGCTCAACCGCGACAACGCGCAGTTTGCCCACCTGGCGCGGCGGGCACGTGAGGCTCACGTGGCGCGGATCGTCACGTTCGGCGAGCACAAAAGCGCCGATGCGCGGCTCCTGCGCTGCGCGCTCGCGCCCGACGTCTCCACGGTCGAGGCGGAGATCCTCGGCCACCGCGTCACCTACAAGGTCGGCGCGCCGGGCAGGCATCTGGTGATCAACTCGCTCGCGGTGCTCGCCGCCACGGAGCTCGTCGGCGCCGATCTCGCGCTCGCGGCGCTCGCGCTCGCCGAGCAGACGCCGGCGGCGGGCCGCGGCACCCGCATCGCGCTCGGCGTTCCGGGCGGCCCCGCGCTGCTGATCGACGAGAGTTACAATGCCAATCCGACCTCGATGCGCGCCGCGCTGGCGCTGCTCGGCCAAGCCCAGATCGGGCCGCGCGGGCGGCGCATCGCTGTGCTCGGCGACATGCTCGAGCTCGGCCCCGCCGGCGCGGATCTCCACCGCGAGCTCGTCGACGCGATCCGTGAGCACGCGATCGACCTCGTCTTCTGCGCGGGGCCGCTGATGGCGGCGCTGTGGCAGGCGCTTCCCTCCGAACGGCGCGGCGGCTATGCGAAGGATTCGAGCGCGCTCGAGCCGGACGTGGTCGCGGCGGTGCGCGGCGGCGACGCCATGATGGTCAAAGGCTCGTTCGGCTCGCGCATGGGGCCGATCGTGAAGGCGCTGGTGCGCCGCTTCCCGGCACCCGGTGCGGCCGACGCCGCCCCGGACCGCGTTTCAGCGCAAGGTTGACCTGATGCTGTATTGGATTTCCTCGTTCTCGGACTCGGTCTCGATCTTCCGCATTTTCCGCTACCTCACGGTGCGCACCGGCGGCGCGACGGTGACGGCGTTGATCTTCGTGTTCTGGTTCGGCCCGGCGATCATCAAGCTCTTGCGCGTCAAGCAGGGCAAAGGCCAGCCGATCCGCACCGATGGCCCGGCCTCGCACCTGATCACCAAGAAAGGCACGCCCACGATGGGCGGGCTGATGATCCTGTCCGGCCTCCTGGTCGGCGTGCTGCTGTGGGGCAACCTCGCCAATCCCTACGTCTGGGTGGTGCTCGGCGTTACGCTCGGCTTCGGTGTGGTCGGCTTCTACGACGATTATCTCAAGGTCACCAAGCAGACGCACCGCGGCGTTCCCGGCTGGGTGCGGCTGCTGGTCGAGGCTCTGATCGCGGGCGCCGCCTGCGTCGCCCTCAAGCTGATCGGACCAGCGGACATCTCCAGCGCGCTCGCATTCCCGCTGTTCAAGCAGGCGCTGCTTCAGCTCGGCTGGTTCTTCGTCATCTTCGGCGCCTTCATCATCGTCGGCGCCGGCAACGCCGTGAACCTGACCGACGGCCTCGATGGCCTCGCAATCGGCCCCGTCATGATCGCGGCCGGGAGCTTCGGCTTCATCGCCTACCTGATCGGCAATTTCGTATATGCCGAGTATCTGCAGATCCATTTCGTCGCCGGCACCGGCGAGCTGGCGGTGCTGTGCGGCGCCGTGATCGGCGCCGGCCTCGGCTTCCTCTGGTTCAACGCGCCGCCCGCCTCCATCTTCATGGGGGATACCGGGTCGCTCGCGCTCGGCGGGCTGATCGGGTCGGTCGCGGTCGCGACCAAGCAGGAGGTCGCGCTCGCGGTGATCGGCGGGCTGTTCGTGCTCGAAGCGGTGTCGGTGATCGTCCAGGTGGCCTCGTTCAAGCTCACCGGCAAGCGGGTGTTCAAGATGGCCCCGTTGCATCATCATTTCGAGCAGCTCGGCTGGACCGAGCCGCAGATCGTGATCCGCTTCTGGATCATCTCCATCGTGCTGGCATTGGCAGGGTTGTCGACGCTGAAGCTGAGGTGAGGAACATGTGGGGGCTCAGCCGAGCCACAAGCACAGAGGGCCCTCTCCCCCGCTTGCGGGGGAGAGTGCGAGAGGGGGCGCCGCTTGCTCAGGCGGATGTGACTTGCCGCCTCCTGGCGCGTTGCGCGCGCGTTCCTCCCCCGCAAGCGGGGGACGGGAAGGAAGATCGACCATGATCCCGGTCGCCTCGTTCGCCGACCGCAAGGTCGCGGTGTTCGGGCTCGGCGGCTCGGGGCTCGCGAGCGCGAGCGCGCTGTTCGCCGGCGGCGCCGACGTGATCGGCTGGGACGACGATGCGGCCCGCATCGAGCACGCGCGCGAGGCCGGCATCCCGACCGCCGACCTGCGCGCGGTCGACTGGACCAAGATCGCCGCCCTCGTGCTCGCGCCCGGCGTGCCGCTCACCCATCCGGCGCCGCATTGGACCGTCGGGCTTGCCCGCGCGAATGGCGTCGAGGTGATCGGCGACATCGAGCTCTTCTGCCGCGAGCGGCGCCGCATCGCGCCCGACTCCGTGTTCGTCGCCGTCACGGGCACGAACGGCAAATCGACGACCACGGCGCTGGTTGCGCACCTGTTGCAGAGCGCCGGCCACGAGACCGAGCTCGGCGGCAACATCGGCACCGCGATCCTCTCGCTCGAGCCGCCGGCGCCGGGGCGCGCGCACGTGATCGAGTGCTCCTCCTACCAGATCGACCTCGCGCCGAGCCTCGATCCGCTGGTCGGCATTCTGCTCAACGTGAGCGAGGATCATCTCGACCGCCACGGCACGCTTGCCGACTATGCCGCCATCAAGGAGCGGCTGGTCGCGCGCGCGCAGCGGACCGCCATCGTCGGCGTCGACGACAAATGGTGCCAGGCCGCGGCCGACCGCATCGAGCAGGCGGGTGGGAGCGTCGTGCGCGTCTCGGTGCGCCGCCCGCTCGCCGACGGCGTCTACGTGCAAGGCGAGCAGATCATGCGCGCGGCGGCCGGCAACGCGAAGCCGGTCGCGCTGCTCGGCGGCATCGGCTCGCTGCGCGGCATCCACAACGCGCAGAACGCCGCCTGCGCGGCGGCCGCGGCGCTCGCCCTCGGGCTCGAGCCGAAGGCGATCCAGCAGGGACTGTGGTCGTTCCCGGGGCTCGCTCACCGCATGGAGGAGATCGGCCGCAAAGCCAACGTGCTGTTCGTCAACGATTCGAAGGCGACCAATGCGGACGCGGCGGCGCGTGCGCTCGCGTGTTTCGAGGACATCTTCTGGATCGCGGGCGGCAAGCCCAAAACCGGCGGCATCGCGTCGCTCGCCGAATTCTTCCCCCGCATCCGCAGGGCCTACCTGATCGGCGAGGCGGCGCCCGAGTTCGCGAGGACGCTCGACGGCAAGGCCGATCATGTCATCGTCGAGACGCTCGATCGCGCGGTCGCGGCGGCGGCGAGCGACGCGGAGGCATCCGGCCTCACGGCGCCGGTGGTGCTGCTCTCGCCTGCCTGCGCGTCGTTCGATCAGTATCCGAATTTCGAGGTGCGCGGCGACAGGTTCCGCACTCTGGTGCGGACCATCCCCGGCGTGGAGCGAAAATAAGGCCGCCCCGCCTCTTCTCACGGTCAGGAAAAAAAGCGGGGCGGAAGCTATAGACGTCGAACTTGACCTCAGTGTCCCACACCCGTGGTCGTGTTCCTGTTCGTCTCCGAACGAAGGATGTGCTTGCGCTTCAAGGTTGGCTTCTCGGCTTTCACGCTTTGCCGGAAGTTCTGCTGCGTGTCGGTCGTCTGCTGCGATCTTTGCGCGTAGGCGCCGACCGGAACCAGCAGGAGGGCCGAAACGGCCGTGGCGGCGAGTAAGCTTCGCATGGTTCTGCTCCTTTGGCGTGCGCGCCTCGCGCGCATGAAGGGGAAACTGTCGCAGCGAGCGACCGTTCCCCTGGAACTCGAGCACCTCCGGCGAGAGATCCTGACGCTTTCTGGAACCGCACACCGTAGACGCCGCATGAGGCTGCGGCATCTCGCCAAGGAGCGGAACTGCGCGCGCGCCCATCCTGTTACCCACACAGAAGATGCAACCGAGGCTCGTCCCTCGCGCGCAAAGCGTCCCGCATCAAACGCAGTGAGACAGGAACCGCGGGCGTTTGGCTCCGCGGAAATGCCGTGCGCGTGCTGCCGAGCCGCAAATCAAAGGAGTTGGAAATGAGTACAACTTTTCCGGAGCGCAGCGCGACCGAAACAACCGCCGCCTATGGCGGATTGGTAGACGCAATCGGCGGAATAGCGACGGTCGTCCTCGCCATCATCGGGCTCGCCGGCGTGCACACGGACGTGCTGATGCCGATCGCGATCATCGTGTTCGGCGCCGCCCTCCTCATCCAGGGCGGCACAATGCTGTCCGAGTTCGCGAGTGTACCGTTCGCGAGCGCCGAGCAGCTCGGGGGGAGCGGTATCTCGAGCGTGTTTCTCGTCGGCGCGGCCGGCATCGTGCTGGGCGTTCTGGCGCTGATCGGCATCGTCACTGCGACGCTGGTCTCCGTCTCGGTCATCGCATTCGGCGCCGCCTTACTGATCAGCAGCAACTCGGTCCGCCAGCTGGGGACCCTGCGGGCGGCCGCGCTTCCGGCCGCGAGCGGCGTCATTCCGACCGCGATGGCGAGCGAGATGGCGTCGGGATCGGCAGCCGTGCAGCTGCTGGCCGGATTGGCCGCGATCGTGCTCGGCATTCTCGCGGTGGTCGGCATCCACGCCGGTACGCTCGTGGCCTCGGCGCTGATCGTGGTCGGCGCGGCCATCGTCCTGTCCGGCAGCACCTTGACCGGCGTCGTGATGAGCTTCATGCCGGCTGAGCGGCAGTCGCGCACGCACGTCCTCCCGTAATAACGCGTGCACCTCTGCCTCACGACGGCGGCGTCCCTGACGCCGCCGTCGTTGTTTTCATCCGATTGCGGTGGCGTCCCTCACGGCGCCCCTCCTCGCCGGTCAGCCGATGGCGCCGGCTACGCCCTTACCGCACGTTACAGTATCGGCCTTGCCCTTGAGGTCTCCGGTCCGCAGCTTCTCGTCGGGCAGCACGCGCTCGATCGCGGCGATGATCGCGCGCGCCGCTTCACTCTCGCCGAGATGCTCGAGCATCATCGCGCCCGACCAGATCTGGCCGATCGGATTGGCGATGCCCTGACCCGCGATGTCGGGCGCCGAGCCGTGCACCGGCTCGAACAGGGAGGGAAACTTGCGCTCCGGATTGATGTTGGCCGATGGCGCGATGCCGATCGTTCCGGTGCAGGCGGGACCGAGGTCGGACAGGATGTCGCCGAACAGGTTGGAGGCGACCACCACGTCGAAGCGGTCGGGATTGAGCACGAACTGCGCCGTGAGAATGTCGATGTGGTACTGGTCCCATTTGATCTTCGGAAAGCTCGCCGCCATCGCCTTCACGCGCTCGTCCCAGTACGGCATCGTGATCGCGATGCCGTTCGACTTGGTGGCCGACGTCAGGTGCTTCTTCGGTCGCGAATTGGCGAGGTCGAAGGCGAACCTGAGCACGCGATCGACGCCGACGCGGCTCATCACGGTCTCCTGGACGCAGATCTCGCGCTCGGTACCGGGAAACATCCGCCCGCCGATCGAGGAATACTCGCCCTCGGTGTTCTCGCGCACGACGAAGAAATCGATGTCGCCGGGCCTGCGATTGGCGAGCGGGCAGGGCACGCCGGGCATCAGCCGCACCGGGCGCAGGTTGACGTACTGGTCGAACTCCCGGCGGAACTGGATCAGCGAGCCCCACAGCGAGATGTGGTCGGGAATCTTCGCCGGCCACCCGACCGCGCCGAAGAAGATCGCGTCGTGCTGGCCGATCTTCTCCTTCCAGTCTTCCGGCATCATGCGCTGGTGCTTCTCGTAGTAATCCCAGCTCGCGAAATCGAACCAGTCCTGGCGCAGCTCGAACCCGAACCGTTTGGCCGCCGCCTCGAGCGCGCGCACGCCTTCGGGCATTACTTCCTTGCCGATGCCGTCGCCCGGAATGACGGCGACGCGATAGACGCGGTTGCTAGCCATGTTGGTAGGCATGGGATCTCCTATTCTTCCCTCTCCCCGAAGCGGAGCGGGTGGCGAGCGCAGCGAGCGGTGAGGGGCGCTCGCCGCTTCAGTTCAGCAAGCTGAGTGCCCGGTCGAAAATCTGCCGCGCTACCGGATAGAGCATTTGACCGTTAGGATACAACAGGCTGAACACGAGATCCGGGTTGGTGTCATGAACGTACGCAGCGAAGCAGCATCGCGGGCCGACGGCGCGGGTGCGCCGTTGCGCGCCGCTGGGCTCCCCGACGCCGCCGTCGAAGCCTGGCTCGCGGCCGTGCCGCAGTCGTCTGGCGTTTTCACCGAGGATTGCCGGACTTTTGGCGTGTTCTGGCGCCTCGGCGATGAGCTCGTCGCGCACCTGCCCGCCAAGCCGCGGCGCGCACACGCGCACGTCCAGGCGGCCGAGACGATTCACCGCCAGGCGCGCGAGGCGCGCGAGCGGTTCCTGCGCCAGCATGCCGAGGCGGTCTATGCCGGTGCGACGCACGATTTCTCCCGCTCCGTACGTTTGCAGGACCTGGTCTATGTGGTCGCCGACGCGATCCCGGGGCTCGCCCCGACCCGCGGGCAGGTCGCGGCCGAGGCGGCGCACCTGCAGCGCGACAAGGACGGCCTCGAGATCGATCAGGGCATCCTGCTCGCTCATATCCTCGGCGACGAACGGGCCGGGCGCCACCTCTGCCACGCCATGCTGCTGCCGCGCGACGAGACCGCCGAGCATCTTGCCCGCTTTGTCCGTGACGGGGTGATCGACCTCGGACCGGCGCGCGTCGAGCGGCGCGGCCGCGCCGCGCATCTCACGGCGCAGAACCCGCGCTACCTCAACGCCGAGGATCAAGGCACGCTCGACATGATGGAGATCGCGGTCGACGTCGCAATCCTCGATCCCGCGACCGACGTCGCCGTGATGCGCGGCGGCGTCGTCGAGCATCCGAAATATCGCGGACGGCACATTTTCGGCGCCGGCATCAACCTGACGCATCTCTACCGCGGCAAGATTCCGTTCGTCTGGTTCCTGCAGCGCGACCTCGGCTTCGTGAACAAGTTCATGCGCGGCGTCGCGCGCCCGGACGAGCTGCCCGACGACGTGCACGGCACGACGATCGAGAAGCCGTGGATCGCGGCGGTCGACACCTTCGCGATTGGCGGCCACTGCCAGGTGCTGCTGACCATGGACTACGTGCTCGCGGCCGACGATGCGTTCATGACGCTGCCGGCGCGCAAGGAGGGCATCATCCCGGGCGCCGCCAACCTGCGCCTGCCGCGCTTCACAGGCGATCGCCTCGCGCGGCAGCTGATCCAATACGAGCGCCGTCTCGAGTGCAATTCGCCCGAAGGCCGGCTGATCTGCGACGAGATCGCGCCCGCCGCCGCGATGGACGCCGCGATCGAGCGGGTGGTCGAGGGAATGATCAGCTCCGGCGCCGTGAGCGCTGTCGGCAACCGCCGCGCCTTCCGCATCGGCGAGGAGCCGCTCGACGCCTTCCGCAGCTATTTCGCGATCTATGCCCGCGAGCAGGCCTATTGCCACTTCAGCCCGGCGCTGATCGCCAACCTCGAGCGGCACTGGAACGCACAAAATCGCAGGGCCTGAAGGGGATGGATACCGACGACACCATCACGGGCGACTGCCGCCGCGCGCTCGAGTTCGACCTCAAACGGCTCGCGCCTTCGTTTCTCGCCGACCCGTTCCCGATCTACCGCGCGCTGCGCGAGCACGATCCGGTGCATCGGATGCCGGACGGCTCCTACTTCCTCAGCCGTTACGAGGATTGCGCCGCCGTCTACCGCGATCCCGAGACCTGGAGCTCGGACAAGCGGCGCGATTTTCGCCCCAACTTCGCCGACTCGCTGCTCTACGAGCACCACACGACGAGCCTCGTCTTCAACGACCCGCCCTACCACACACGCGTGCGCAAGCTGTTGTCGCCCGCCTTCACGCCGCGCGCGCTCGCCGCGCTGCAGCCGCGCATAGAGGCGCTGGTCGACCGCTTGATCGATCGCGCGGTGGAGCGCGGCGGCATCGACCTGATCGAGGATTTCGCCGCCGCGATCCCGGTGCAGCTCATCGGCGACATGCTCGGCGTGCCACAGGACGAGCGCGGGCCGCTGCGTGGATGGTCGCTCGCAATCCTCGGCGCGCTCGAGCCGGTGCTCAGCCCCGAGCAGTCGGAGCGTGGCATCCGTGCGGTCGCGGACTTCAAGACCTATCTGCGCGATCTCGTCGCGCGGCGCGCCGGCGAGGGGAGGCGGGACGATGGCGAGATCCTCTCCACGCTCATCGCCGCCAGCGATTGCGCGCCGGGGAAAGCCGTCATGGCCGGGCATAGCCGTTCGAAGAACGGCGTCGCTGCGCTTGCCTATGACCCGGCCGTCCAGGTCTTGGCCACGAAGCAAGACGCGGATGCCCGGCCCAAGGCCGGGCATGACGGAGGTGGTGCAAGCAACGGCGATCGCCTGAGCGAGCTCGAGTTGCTGCACAACTGCATCTTCATTCTCAACGCCGGCCACGAGACGACCACCAATCTGATCGGCAACGGCATCGATCTCCTCATCCGCTTTCCGCATGCGCAGGCCGAGCTTCGCCGTGACGCGTCTCTGATCGCGAGCGCGGTCGAGGAGTTCCTGCGCATGGAGAGCTCGAACCAGCTCGGCAACCGCCGCGCGCTGCGCGACACGGCGATCGGCGGCGTCGCGATGCGCGAGGGTACCTACGTGCACATCGGCATCGGCGCCGCCAACCGCGACCCGGCGCAGTTTGCCGATCCGGACCGGCTCGACATCGCGCGCCGGCCGAACCGCCATCTCGCCTTCGGCACAGGAATCCACGCCTGTTCGGGCATGTCGCTCGCGCGCATGGAGGGCCAGGTCGCGATCGGGCGGCTGATGGCGCGTGCCGACATCGCGCCAGCCGGCGAGCCGGTGCGCAGCGGACGCGCGCGCTTTCGCGGGTTCCTGCGCTATCCGGTGCGGGTCAGGGCGCGCGTGTGAGGGATCATACGTGAGGTGAGCGGGGTGCCTGCGCTCCCTCTCCCGTAACAACAGCGTAAGAACACGGAGAGGGAGCGCGACTACCGTGCAAGTCGCACTATTGCGCAGCCGCGAACGTGCAATCCGCGCCGCTGTCGGCGGTGGGCTTCACGGTTGGGATGACGAGGAGCGCTGTTCGGTTCATGTCGGCCCCCATTGATTCATGCTGGCGATGTCGCGAAAGAGATCGCGCACGCGCTCGCCTTGCGCGGGATCGACGGGCAGGCGCTCGATTCTGCTCCAGCGCTCGGCGGCACGCCGCAGCTCTCTCGCCTTGGCGTCGCGCCCGGCTTTCGCCGCGTCGTCGGCTGCCGGCTCGGCCTCGATCTCGGCCCGCCGTGCGGCGAACTGGGCGAGGAATTCCTTGCCCCACGGCGCGACCGACACCGGCGGCGGTTCGGTCGATGTCGCCCGCGGCGTGATGACGTGGATGACCGGCCCGATCGCGCGCGCATCGAGCCTCGCACCCGGCGAAGGGCTGTCGCCAGGCGCTATTCCGTTGCGCTTGAAATCGACGATCTCCGCCGTGCCGCCGACGAGCTTGCCGTCATCCCGGCCGTCCCACAGCGCTATCAGGATGTCGCAATGGCGCACGATGAACAGGCCTGCGGCGCGGTACTGCTCGCTGCGCCTCTCGCGCTGTTGGCGCACCGCTGCGATCGAGTTTCCGGGCGCGAAGGGAACGACCGGTGTGGCGACCGCCAGCTCGAGACACGCATCGAATGCCTGCGCCGCGTCCGGCTTGATGCCGTGCTCGAAATCACGCCGATACTCCGCAATCGGCATCGGCATCGGCGCGATGAGCTGCGCGCCATGCTCGCGCGCTACCCGCGCCACGAGCTGGTCGGCTCCTTCGGCGAGGGACGAGAGCAGGATGATCGGCGTCGGGCCGCGCTCGGTGCGATAGTCGGCCTCGAGGCGGCGGAAGATGCCGTCGACCGCCGCTTCGAGGGCCGCGATGTCCTGGTCACGCAGATCGCGGTGACCGGTGACGCCGATCACCAGCGACACTGGTGCAAGATGCGGCTCCATCATCCTACCCATGGCGCGAGCCGCCCCCAAGCGACTACCGTCCCGGATCGAAGGTGCAATCGGCACCGCTGCCGTCGCGCTGCTTCACGGCGTTGGGATCGATCGTGCAGACCAGATTCTTCACCGCTTCGTAGATCGTTCCCGCCGCGCCGTCCGAAGGCACCCCTGCCCACACCATTGTTGCATAGAGCGCCGCGCCGGCATCGCCCGAGATGCTCGGCTTGTGGGCGCCGAAGGTGAACGCGCAGGAATGCGACGAGATGTCGACGTTGCTGGCGCGGCACGTCACGGCAGCGGCTTTCACGACGATCTTGCGGTTGGCCGGATAGTGGAAATCGAGATTACCGTTGAGCATGCGCTGGAGGATCGCCTTCTGTTGCGCGCTCAGAGTCGGCGAATGCGCGCCGACGCGGGCGCCAAGCGCGAGGCCGGCATCGCCGCCGGTCGAGGCGGCATGGGCTCTCGGTGCCGCGAGCGGCAGCGGCAAGGCGAGCACGGCGAGAATGAGAAATCTGCGCATGATGACCCTCCGTGGTGAAAGCAACGAATGATTGTGCGAGCCGATTTTGACATCTATCTGACGTCGAGGCCAAGCCGCCGCATCAGCGCCGGCGTCGGCTGGCCGTCCGACACAAGGCCCAGCTTGACCTGCAGCTCACGAATCATGTCGCGCTGGGCGAAATCGAGCCGGCCGGCGAAATCGTGCACCGGATAGCCCAGCTCGGCGAGCTTGTGCTGCAGTGTCATGCGGGCGTCGCGCGAGAGCTGCGGGTCGTCCCTCGGCCAGACGGCGCGGAACGGCGGGCCGCCATGCATGCGATCGGCAAGGTGGCCGACGCTGAGCGCATAGACGTCGGAGTTGTTGTAGGTCTTGATCACGTTGAAGTTGGCGGTGACCAGAAAAGCCGGGCCGGCGGCGCCGCTCGGAAACAGCAGGAAGCCGTCGCCGGTGCGCGGCAGCGCCCCCTCGTCGGTGCGCCGCACCCCGAGCTGTGTCCATTCGGCGAAGGATCCGTGACTGCGGCGGTAGTCGAAGCCGGCCGGCAGCACGACCTCGTAGCCCCACGGCAGGCCCCGCTGCCACCCGCTGCGGGCCAGGTAGTTGGCGATCGAGGCGAGCACATCCGGCACGCTGGTCCAGATATCGCGCCGGCCGTCGCCGGTGAAGTCGACCGCATAGGTGTAGAAGCTCGACGGCATGAACTGCGGCTGGCCCATCGCGCCCGCCCACGAGCCGAGCATGCGCTCGCGCGCGACGTGGCCTTCCTGCAGGATGCGCAGCGCAATCAGCAGCTCGCCGCGAAAATACGGATCGCGGTAGCGCGCCTGCGCGAGCGTCGCGAGCGAGCGGATCACGTCCCACCGGTCGCTCTCGGCCCCGTACGAGCTCTCGATGCCCCACAGCGCCAGCACGATCCAGCGCTCGACGCCGTAGCGCTGCTCGATGGTAGCGAGCAGGCGCGCCCATTGCGCCGCCTTGGCGGCGCCCTCGGCGATGCGCGCGCGCGATGCCACTGCGTTGACGTAGTCGCCGACCGGCTTGCCGTATTCGGGCTCGCGATGGGTCGCGGCGATGACGCGCGGGTCGGGCGTGAATCCGGCGAGGGCGCGGTCGAAGGTCGCGCGCGTGATGCCCTGCTTGTGCGCGTCGACCCACAGGGCATCGAGGAACGCGGAGACGCGCGCGCTGCTTGTGACCGCGTCGTCGATCTGATCGGCGCGGGCGGGACTCAGCGCTGCGATGAGCGCGAGCATGATGAGGAGGGGGCGCATGGGCTGATGATACGCGACTCTTCCACTTGCTCCTACCTCATCCTGAGGCACGCGCACGCAGGGCGCGTGCGTCTCGATGGATGGGCCGCGCGCGCTAGGGGCTCCAGACGGGCTGCCACCGATCTCGGGATTGCCCGAGATCGGCACAATTGATGCGCAAGTCGGGCAATCCCGACTTGCGGGTTCGACGCGGCCGCAAGGGCGGCCGCGCTCCTCACCATGAGGCGGGGGGAGCGGCGAGTTGCTGCGCCGACTACGCGTGCGTAGGCTGGTCCGTCGGGAGCATCATCCATGCGCATCGCCATCGTGAACATCGGCTCGATCGTGTCGGGGGATCTCGATCATCCGTTCGCCGCCGGTGACACCATCGTCACCGAGGACGCGCGCATCGTCAGCGTCGGCACCGCGTCGGCCGCCACGGTCGAGGCGTGCGATCTCGTCATCGACGCGGATCGCACCACCGCGATCCCGGGCCTGATCGATTCGCACGTGCACATCACATTCGGCGACTACACGCCGCGCCAGCAGACCGTGGGCTATCTCGAAAGCTACGTGCACGGCGGCGTCACCACGGCGATCAGCGCCTCCGAGGTGCACGTGCCCGGGCGTCCGCGCGACGCGGACGGCGTCAAGGCGCTGGCGGTCGCGGCGCACAAGTGCTTCGAGCACTATCGGCCCGGCGGCATGCGCGTGCATGCGGGGTCGGTGATCCTCGAGCCGACGCTCTCGGGCAACGACCTCGGCGAGGTTGCCAAGCAAGGCGTATGGCTCGCCAAAGCCGGGTTCGGCGCCTTCACGAGCGCCTACGAGTACGGCCCGCTGATCGCGGCGGCGCGGGCGCACCGCATGATCAGCACGGTGCACACCGGCGGCTCGTCGATCCCGGGCTCGGGCGCAATCACCGGCGACCACCTGCTTGCGCTCGCGCCGGACGTCTCGTTCCACGTCAACGGCGGGCCGACCGCGATGCCGGATCGCGACTTCGAGCGCATCATCGTCGAGAGCGACATCGCGCTGCAGATCTGCACCGCCGGCAACCTGCGCACGGCCTTGCTCTGTGCGACCGCGGCCGAGCGCTACGGCGCCTTCGCGCGCGTCCTCATCGCCACCGACACCCCGACCGGCTCGGGTGTGATGCCACTCGGCATGCTCTACACGATCGCGCATCTCGCGAGCCTCGGCGGCATCGCGCCCGAGCGGGCGATCGCGGCGGCGACGGGCAGCAATGCACGTGTCTATCGGCTCGACGCCGGCCTGCTCGCGCCCCGCAAGGCGGCGGACATCGTGCTGATCGACGCGCCCGACGGCGGCACGCAGGCGAATGCGCTTGATGCCATCCGCAACGGCGACATCGCGGCGGTCGGCGCCGTCATCGCCGGCGGCGAGCCGCGCGTGGTCGGGCGCAGCCGCAACACGCCATCGACGACGCGCAAGGTGCGCGTCGCGCGATGTGCCCTGCTGCGCACGTTTTCCGCAGGCACACACTGACCTGAGCAACTGCAGGTTAGGGACCATGACCCCGTCGCGCGAATGGCACCAATGCGCCGCGCGCCTTGGCGCCGGTCGTGCTTTGCGCATAGCATTCGCCGGGATTTCTTTCGTCAAAGCCACCGGGGGGCAGCCGATGCGCACGCGAACCGCTGTGATGATCCTATTCGTCCTTTTCATGCTGCTGCCGCTGGCGGGCGCGCGGGCAGCCGAGTTGCAGAAGATCAAGGTCACGGTGCCGACGATCTCGACTATCTTCTATCCGCTGTATTACGGCCAGGACAAAGGCATCTTCGCCAAGGAAGGCCTCGATATCGAGGTGATCTCGACCAACGGCGACGGGCCCGACGTCGACGCCGTGATCTCCGGCAGCGCACAGTTCGCGATCTCGACGCCGAACCGGCTGTTCACTGCTTACGAGCAGGGCAAGCCGCTCAAGGCGGTCGGCATGCTGGCGCGGCGCATGGCGATCGACTGCGCGATGAACAGGCAAGTCGCCGAAAAGCTCGGCATCAAGACCGATACGCCACTCGACACCAAGCTCAAGGCGCTCAAGGACCTGACCGTCGCCGGGACGCGGCCGGGCGCCTTCACGTACGTGCTGCTCGACATCTACGGCAAACGGGTCGGCCTCGTGGCGCAGAAGGACTTCAAGCTGATCGGCGTCGGCGGGCTCAACTCGATGCTGCCGGCGGTGGAAAACAACCGCATCGCCGTCGGCTGCACCGGCAGCCCGTTCACCGAACTCGCGGTCGCGCGCGGCAAGGCGATCCGCCTCACCAACAATGCGCGCGGCGATGACCCGGCGTTCGACGATTTCCTGTTCGAGATGGTCTACGCGACGCCCGAGTACCTCAAGGCGAACGGCGACACGACGCGCAAATTCCTGCGCGCGCTGTTCGCCTCGGTGAACCAGATCCTCGATACGCCGGCCGAGGGCCACATGCCGATGCTCGAGAAGCTGTTCGGCGGCGTGCCCGACGACGTGTTGCTCGAGACTTTCGAGAATACCAAGCGCATCTTCTCGCGCGACGGCGTGGTCACGCCCGGCTCGGTGCAGAAGGCGGGCGTGTTCATGGTCGAGAGCGGCGCGATCAAGACGCCGGCGACGTTCGACCAGGTGGCGGACAACGACTTCCTGGCCAAACACTGAACGAGCACTGAAACGGCGGACCGCGTGCTGCAGATCGAAGGAATCCGCAAAGAATTCGCCGGCGGGGCGGTGCCGGTGGTCGCGCTCGAGGCGGTCGATCTCGGGATCGAGCGCGGCGAGTTCATCACGTTGGTCGGGCCGAGCGGCTGCGGCAAGTCGAGCCTGCTCACGCTCATCTCCGGCCTCGCGCCGCCGTCGGGCGGCCGCATCCGCCTCGACGGCCGCGAGATCCTCGGCACCGACCGCCAGGTCGGCTTCATCACTCAGCAAGACAACCTGTTTCCCTGGCGCACGCTGATCGACAACGTGGCGCTTGCGCTCGAGCTGGCCGGTATCGGCACCGCGGAACGACAGCGCGAGGCGACGCGGTGGATCAAGCGCGTCGGCCTCGAGGGCTTCGAGCGGGCCTATCCGCACCAGCTCTCGGGCGGCATGCGCCAGCGCGCCAACATCATCCGCACGCTGATCTACGCGCCCGCCGTCATCCTCATGGACGAGCCGTTCGGTCCGCTCGACGCGCAGACGCGGCAGAGCCTGCAGGCGCTGCTGTTGTCGATCTGGGAGACCCAGCGCTCGACCGTGCTGTTCGTCACCCACGACCTGACCGAGGCGATCGCGCTCGCCGACCGCGTGGTACTGATGAGCGCGCGGCCGGGCCGCATCGTGCGCGTCGACCGCGTCGACATCCCGCGGCCGCGCGACATCTTCCATTTGCACGATCTTCCCGAGTTCCGGCGCCTCTATGACGCGCTGTGGAACGAACTGGCGGTTCAGCTCGATGGCTTCGACCGAAGCACCCACTGACGGCGCGATCGGGCGCGGCTCGTCCGCGCCGGCGGCGGCCGCGTCGCGCCGGCGCGCGCGTCCCGCCTGGCTCTCGCCCGACAACGCGGTGTCCCTGCAGGTCAGCCGGCTCGTCTTCGCGGCCGTGGTGCTCGGCACCTGGCAATATGGCGCCGATCGCTGGTTCGATTCATTCTACTTCTCGACGCCGCTGAGGATCTTCGCGCAAGTCGGCCAGGAGCTGATCGCGCCCGGCTTCTATCACGACCTGTGGGTGACGACGTTCGAGATGCTGCTCGGCTTCGCTATCGGGGCCGGCGGCGGTATCGTGCTCGGCGTGCTGCTCGCGCGCTCGGCCTATGTCGCAAAGATGCTCGATCCGTTCCTGCTCGCGCTCTACAGCATTCCGCGCGTCGCGCTCGCGCCGATGCTGATCGTCTGGTTCGGCATCGGCTACTCGTCGAAAGTCTTCCTCGCCGCCACGCTGGTGTTCTTCGTCGTCTTCTTCAACACGCTCGCCGGCATCCGCAGCGTCGACAAGGCTCTGTGCGACATTGCGCGCGTCATGCAGGCGACCGAATGGCAGATCTTCAAGAAGGTGATGCTGCCGAGCGCATCGAGCTGGATCCTCACCAGCATCAAGGTCAGCCTGCCGTTCGCGCTGGTCGGCGTGATCTTCGGCGAGTACCTGGTGTCGTCGGAGGGGCTCGGCTTCCGCCTCAACAACTATTCGACCAACTACAATATCAACGGCGCCATGGCGATCATCTTCCTGATGATGGTGCTGATGCTGGCGCTCACCACCATCACCAACGCGATCGAGGCCCGCCTGCTGCGCTGGCGGCCGAAGTCGGCGGCCGAGCGCTTCACGCAGTCGTGAGGCGAGGGATGCCAGAAGAGCCCATGACCGAGAAGCTCGCCGAGAAGCTTGCCCGTTCGGTGGTCCAGCCGAAGAACCCGCGCCTCAACGTCTCGCGCAGCGCCAACCTGCCGCATGTGCCCGGCGTCCGCATCGGCGATTACATCTTCCTGTCGGGCATGGGGCCGATCGATCCCGGCACCGGCGAGCGCTTTCATGGGGCGATCGGGGAGCAGGTGCGCATGACCCTCGGCAACATGCGCCATATGCTCGAGTCGGCGGGCTCCTCGCTCGAGCGCGTCGTGCGCATCCATGTGGTGCTGGCCGATATCGCAGATATGGCCGAGATGGATCGGGTCTATCGCGAGTTCTTCCCCACGGACCCCCCGGCGCGCACCACATGGTCGATGCAGCTTCGCTTCGGGAATGGGTGTGAGATCGATTGTGTGGCGCTGGCGGGGTGATGGTCGCGAGGAAGGTATGATGGTTGCGCTCCCCTTCTCCTCGAACTCGGCTTGGCCCGAGTTCGACATTATTTGTTGCGCAAATCGGGCAGCCCCGACTTGCGTGGCGAGAGCGAAGGGGTGAGGGGCTCTCGGTCTCCCAGTTGAGACTCCGAGCCGCCCTCACCCGGGGCGCTTCGCGTGCAACCCTCTCCCTCCGGGAGAGGGAAGTAACGGAGAGAGAGATATGCGTGAAGCCATTGCGGCGCCGACGCCCGGGCTCGATTTCCGCGTCCATTACGGACATCACCAGTCGCCGGCGATCCGCGCCGGCGGCTTGATCTTTTGCTCCGGAATGCTGCCGATCGATCCGCAGACCGGCGAGCGACAGCACGGCACGCTCACCAGCGAGGCGCATTGCATCTTCCGCAATCTCAAGCTGCTGCTCGAGGCGGCGGGCTCCTCGCTCGATCGCCTCGTGCAGGTGCATGCGCTGATCTACGACAGCATCGAGTACGACGTGCTCAACCGCGTCTACCGGCGATACGTCGCGAACGGGCCGCCGGCGCGCACGGTGTGGACGGCGCAGAGCGAGGCCGGATTCAAGATCCAACTCGATGTCGTGGCGGCGGCGTGAGGAGGCGGTTCATGTCGCTCGAGCGCACCGTCCTTGCTCCGCCGCCGGGCCTCGACGCGGCCGTGGCGCTCGGCCAGCCCGCATCGACCTTGGTGCGCGGGGGAGCCTTCCTGTTCGTGTCCGGTCTGGTGGCGGTCGATCCCGCCACCGGCAAACGCGCACCAGGAACGACCGCGAGCGAGACGCGGCTGATCCTGACGAATCTCGGGCGCATGCTCGAGGCCGCCGGCTCGTCGATGGACAAGGTCGTCAAGGTCAACGTGCTGCTCGCCAGCATGCTCGAAGCAGTGCCGATGAACGACGTCTATGCGACGTTCTTCCCCGATCCGCCGCCGGCGCGGACGGTGTGCGCCGCGCGCCTGCCGGATGGCTACCGCGTGATGATCGAGTGCACGGCGCTGGCGTAGGTGGGAGACTTGTTGATGACGTCCTCATGCGCGGGCTTGACCCGCGCTTTCTTTATTGGTCACTGCGAGGCGCGCGTAGCGCGCCGAAGCAATCTCGACCCGGCTGCTCGCGGAGCGAGAATGCTTCGCTTCGCTTGTAATGACGAGAGATCACATGACGCATGACGAGCTGAAGCAGAAAATCATCTGGGCCGGCAAGGTGCTGGTCGGGGAGGGGCAGGACGACTTCACCCGCGGGCACATCGCGGTGCGGCTGCCGGACGATCCGTCGCGCTTCTTCATGAAGGCGCACAGCATCGGGCTCGACGAGATCACGATGGACAACATCCTGACCATCGATCTCGACGGCAAGGTGGTTGCCGGTACGGCCAAGCGGCACAGCGAGGTCTATATCCATTCGGAGATCCTCAAGGCGCGCGCCGACGTCGCCTGCGTGCTGCACACGCATCCGCCTTATTCGATCGCGCTGTCGGCGAGCGGTCGGCCGCTCAAGGCGTACAGCCAGCCCGGCGCGCTGTTTCACAATTCGCTCGGAGTCTATGACGACACGATCAACCTGATCCGCTCGCCCGAGATGGGCGCCGGGGTCGCGCGAGCGCTCGGGTCGCGGCGCGCCGTGCTGCTCAAGAACCACGGCGTGGTCGTTGCCGGCGCTACCATCGAGGAGGTGGTGATCTCGACGATCATGCTCGAGAACGCCGCCATGATCCAGATGATCACCGAAGCGGCCGGCGCGCCGGCGCCGGAATTCCCGCTCGCCGACATCGCGAAGCTCAAGCACGACATCAGCCGGCCGGAGCAGTTCGTGGTGAACTTCGACTATCTGGTGCGGCGGGCGAAGGGGCGCGGCTAGAGATTTTTTCTGCAACCGTCATCGCCGGGCTTGTCCCGGGCCATCCACGTCTTGCGCGGGCGACCAAGACGTCGATGCGCGGCATTCGCCGGGCATGACGGGGTGATTTTCCCATGGATAGACGCCCGCCGCCTCCAGGACGCACGTCCGTCGCGGCGTAAAACGTTACGGGGCTACGACCCGCAGCGATTGCAGGAACCGGATGGTGTTCGGCTCGTTCTCGATGCCGGCGTGGCCGCCGACGATGGCCTGAATGAGGGTGGCGTCGAGCACGAAGAAGCGCTGCACCAGCACCGTGTCGTCCGTGTCGATGATGATCTGGCGCCCGGGATGATCGTCGACGGTGATCCGCTCTTCGCTGCGCAGACGGCCATGCACATTGGCAACGGCGCCGTCGCGTGCGCCGTCGAGCATCGGCTCGATCGGTCGGCCGCGGACCTTGTCGGGCGGGTAGGGGATGTACATCGACATGTACCCGCGCCCGCCCGCCTCGACCGTTGCGCTATAGCCTTTGACCGGGCCGATCGCGGTGTCGATGTTCATGACGTCGGAGGTCCATTGACCCGGCATGTCGAGGGCAAACCCCGCGCCGGCCGGCCGATACTCGGCCCAACTCTGCTCCGGAGCCTGGGCCGGAGCCTGCGTTGACGTTTGGGCTGAAGCCTGCGTGACCCCGGGCATTGGGATCGACGCGAGAGCGACCGCGATCAGAAGCAGTGCACGCCGCAGCATTCAGGTCTCCCTCCCAGCGGAATCATCGGCATTGCGACAGGAACACATACTATTCCATTTGGACCGCAAGGTGCTGCAGGAATTCTACGCCGAAGCAATGCGCCCGGCCCGCGCCAATGCCCTGCCGCATGACATCGCCGCCGGCCTCATCCGCACCTCGCAGCGCTTACGCGTGCAGGAGATCACGCTGCGCACCGCCTCGCTTATGGGGACGCCGCGATCGTTTTGCGCCCGTGCGCTCGACTGCCGCGAAATCGCTGTCCGCAGACATGCCGCACGGTCGCGGGATGGAAGGCTGCGTTGCCTCAAACCGTCTCCAATTCTCAATTTTTCCTTAACCCCCCGGCAACCATACTCCGGCCGGCACCACTCAATCGGCACCGCCGCCTCGGAGGCCCACCCCATGGTTTCGCGCGCCCAACGCACGCCCTTCGCGGACTGGTGGTGGACCGTCGACCGGCCGATGCTGGCGGCGCTGATCGTACTGATGCTCGCCGGCATCATTCTGTCGCTCGCCGCGAGCCCGTCGGTCGCGGCGCGCATCGGCCTGGACCCGTTCTATTTCGTGCACCGCCAGGCGATGTACCTCGTGCCGGCGGTCGCCGTGATGCTGGCGACCTCGTTCCTCGCGCCGCGCCAGATCCGCCGCATCGCGCTCGTCGTCTTCGCCATCGCGTTCGTGATGGTTCTGGCGACGCCGTTCTTCGGCGCCGAGGTCAAGGGCGCGCGGCGCTGGATCGTGCTCGCCGGCGTCAACATCCAGCCGTCCGAGTTCCTCAAGCCGGCCTTCGTCATTTTGATTGCCTGGCTGTTTGCCGAATCGTCCAAGAAGCCCGAGATGCCGGCGAACACGCTCGCGCTGCTCACGTTGTTCGCGACCGTAACCGCGCTGGTGCGCCAGCCCGACTTCGGCCAGACCATGCTGATCACGCTCGTGTGGGGCGCGCTCTTTTTCATGGCCGGCATGCGGGTGATCTGGGTGATCGGGCTCGCCGGCACCGCGGCGGCCGGCCTTGCCGGTGCCTACTTCACGGTGCCCTATGTCATGCGGCGGATTCAGCGCTTCCTCGATCCGGGCTCGGGCGATACCTTCCAGATCGATACCGCGATCGACGCTTTCCGCCACGGCGGCTGGTTCGGACGCGGCCCGGGCGAGGGGACGGTCAAGCAATATCTGCCGGACGCGCACGCGGATTTCGTGTTCGCGGTCGCGGCCGAGGAGTTCGGCATCGTGCTCTGCCTCATCCTGCTGACGCTGTTCTGCTTCATCGTGATGCGCGCGCTGATCCGCGCGATGAAGAGCGAGGACCCGTTTGCGCGCTTCGCCAGCGCCGGCCTCGCCATCCTGTTCGGCGCCCAGTCGGCGATCAACATGGCGGTCAACGTCTCGCTCATCCCGGCGAAAGGCATGACCTTGCCGTTCATCTCCTATGGTGGCTCCTCGATCATCTCGCTCGCCTACGGCATGGGCATGCTGATCGCCCTCACCCGCGAGCGCCCGCGCGCCGAGCTGATCACGAGCCGCGAGGCGCCGGCGCTCGCGCCGAGCGCGGCGTGATGGCGGCCTGATGGCGGACACGACGGGTAACGCGCTTGGCGACGGGTCTGGCAGTGCGTCAGGCAACGCATCAGGCAGGGCGTCGGAGAACCTTCCGCTCGTCGTCGTCGCGGCCGGAGGAACGGGTGGGCATCTGTTTCCGGCCGAGGCGCTCGCGGTCGCGCTCGCCAAGCGGGGCGTCGCGATCGATCTCGCCACCGACGAGCGCGCCGCGCACTATGGTCATGCCTTTCCGGCGCGGCAGACCCACATCGTTCCGAGCGCAACGGTGCGCGGGCGCGACCCTGTCTCGCTCGCGCGTACAGGCTTTCGCCTCGCGCGCGGAACGCTGCGTGCCTTCCAGCTGTTCGGCCGGCTGAAACCAGCTGCCGTGGTCGGCTTCGGCGGCTATCCGACCATTCCGCCGGTGCTCGCCGCCACCTGGCGGCGCATCCCGACGCTGATCCACGAGCAGAACGGCGTGATGGGCCGCGCCAACCGCTTGCTCAGCACGCGCGTGCGCGCGATCGCGACGAGCTTTCCGGACGTGCTCGCGCGCGAGCCGGCGCTCGCCGTCAAGGCGACGCATACGGGCAACCCGGTGCGTCCCGCCGTGATCGAGGCCGCGCAGGTGCCCTATGTGCCGCCCGTCCGGCCGGGGCCGATCAATCTGCTGGCGTTCGGCGGCAGCCAGGGCGCGCGCATCATGGCCGACATCGTCCCGACGGCGGTCGAGCTCCTGCCGCTCGCGACGCGGGTCAATATCGTCGTCACCCAGCAGGCTCGGCCCGAGGACATCGCGCGCGTGCAGGCGATCTACGCGCGGCTCGGCACCAAGGCCGAGATCGCGCCGTTCTTCGCCGATCTGCCGGCGCGCATCGCCCAAAGCCATCTGGTGGTGAGCCGCTCGGGTGCCTCGACCGTCGCGGAACTCGCTGCCATCGGCCGTCCCGCCATCCTGGTGCCCCTGCCGCATGCCCTCGACCAGGACCAACTCGCCAACGCATCCGTGCTCGAGCGGGCGGGCGGCGCGATCAGGATTGACCAGACGGCGTTTACGCCCGACAAGCTCGCCTCCGAGATCGCCCGCATCGTGGTCGAGCCCGACCGCCTGGCGATCATGGCGCGGAGTGCCCGCGCCGCCGGCGCGCCCGACGCGGCGGACCGGCTCGCCGAGCTGGTCCTGCGGGTCGCGGGGTTGAATGGTCTGGGTTAGAGCATGATCCGGAAAAGTGGGTACCGGTTTGCGGAAGAGATCATGCTCAGAGGGGTGACGTTCACATGAAGCTGCCGCGCGACATCGGCCCGATCCACTTCGTCGGCATCGGCGGCATCGGCATGAGCGGGATCGCCGAGGTGCTGGCCAACCTCGGCTACACCGTGACGGGCTCGGACGTCGCCGACAGCGCCAACGTCAAGCGGCTGCGCGACAAGGGCATCAAAGTCGCGATCGGGCACAACGCGGAAAACATCGACGGCGCCGACGTGATCGTCGTCTCCTCGGCGATCAAGCGCGACAACCCCGAGCTGATGGCGGCGCGCGCGCAGCGCCGCCCGGTGGTGCGGCGCGCCGAGATGCTCGCCGAGCTGATGCGACTCAAGAGCTGCGTCGCGATCGCGGGCACGCACGGCAAGACCACGACCACCTCGATGGTCGCGACGCTGCTCGAGGCCGGCCGTTTCGACCCGACCGTGATCAACGGCGGCATCATCAACGCCTACGGCACCAACTCGCGGCTCGGCGGCGGCGACTGGATGGTGGTCGAGGCCGACGAATCCGACGGCACCTTCCTCAAGCTGCCAGCCGACGTCGCGATCGTCACCAATGTCGATCCGGAGCATCTCGACCACTTCCACACCTTCGACGCCGTGCAGACCGCCTTCCAGACCTTCGTCGAGAACGTGCCGTTCTACGGCTTCGCCGTGATGTGCACCGACCATGCGGTGGTGCAGCAGCTGGTCGGCCGCATCGCCGACCGGCGCGTCATCACTTATGGGGAGAATCCGCAAGCCGATGTGCGGCTTGCGGATCTCGATCACTCCGGCGGGCACTCGCGCTTCTCCGTCGTCTTTCGCGACCGCACCGGCGCCGAGGGGCACACCATCGCGGGGCTCACGCTGCCGATGCCGGGCCGCCACAACGCGCTCAACGCCACCGCCGCGATCGCGGTCGCGCACGAGCTCGGCGTCGCCGACGACGCGATCCGAGGGGCGCTCGCCGGGTTCGGGGGCGTCAAGCGCCGCTTCACCAAGACCGGCGAATGGAACGGCGTCACCGTGATCGACGACTACGGCCACCATCCGGTCGAGATCGCCGCCGTGCTCAAGGCCGCGCGCGAGTCGACCAAGGGCCAGGTGATCGCCGTGATGCAGCCGCATCGCTACACGCGGCTCAAATCGCTGTTCGACGAGTTCTCCGCCTGCTTCAACGATGCCGACACCGTGATCGTCGCGAGCGTCTATCCGGCCGGCGAGCAGCCGATCCTCGGCGCCGACCGCGACTCCTTGGTCGCCGGCATGCGCGCCCGCGGCCACCGCCATGTGGTGCCGCTCGAAAAGCCGGCCGACCTCGCCGGCATCGTGCGCGGCCTCGTGCATCCGGGCGACTACGTGGTGTTCCTCGGCGCCGGCTCGATCACGCAATGGGCCTATGCGCTGCCGGGCGAGCTGGCAGGCAAGAGTTCGTGATGGCCACGGTGCTCGCCACAACGACCGGCGCGCCCTCTCCCCCGCTTGCGGGCGAGAGGGGGAAAGGGGGCGCCGCTTGCGCCGGCGCCGGCGACTTGCCCCCTCCCGGCGCGCTTCGCGCGCTTCCCTCCCCCGCTTGCGGGGGAGGATTTGGACCGTGCTCCCGGTGATCGCGTGCCCTTCCCCGACATCACCGCCTCCCTCAAAGCCGCGATGCCCACCCTCCGCGGCCGCCTGCTTGCCAACCAATCCCTCGCCGAGCTCACCTGGTTCCGCGTCGGCGGCCCGGCGCAGGCCCTGTTCATGCCCGAAGATCAATCCGATCTCGCCTATTTCCTCGCCCATCTCGCGCCGGAAATCCCGGTCACCGTCATCGGCCTCGGCTCGAACCTGATCGTGCGCGACGGCGGGGTCGCCGGCGTCGTCGTTCGCCTCGGCCGCGGATTTTCCGACATCGCGGTCGAGCCAGGCGCCGGCGTGCGCGTCGGGGCGGCGGTGCCCGACGTGCGCGTCGCCAAGGCGGCGCAGGAGGCCGCGATTGCGGGCCTCGCGTTCTTGCGTGGCATCCCGGGTGCGATCGGCGGCGCCCTGCGCATGAACGGCGGCGCCTACGGCGCCGAGACCAAGGATATCCTGATCGAGGCATGCGGCGTCGACCGCGCGGGCAACGTACGCGTCTTTACCAATGGCGACATGCACTACAGCTACCGCCACTGCGGCGCGCCCGAGGACGTGATCTTCACCCAGGCCCTCTTTCGCGGCAGCCCCGGCAATGCTGTCGCGATCGCGGCCGAGATGGACAAGATCACCTCGTCGCGCGAGGCGACGCAGCCGATCAAGAGCCGGACCGGCGGCTCGACCTTCAAGAACCCGCCCGGCCACAAGGCCTGGCAGCTCATCGACGCCGCCGGCGGCCGCGGCCTCGTCGTCGGCGACGCCCAGGTGTCGGAGATGCACTGCAACTTCCTGATCAACCGCGGCAACGCCACGGCGGCGGACATCGAGGCGCTCGGCGAGGAGGTGCGGCGACGGGTGCGCGAGACGAGCGGCGTCGAGCTCGAGTGGGAGATCAAGCGTATTGGGGTGGCGAGCTGATGGCCGTGTCCTCGCCGCTTGGTCATGCAGCCCTCTCCGCCGCGCTTGCGGGGGAGAGTGGGAGAGGGGGGGCCGCTTGCCGCGACTTGCCCCCTCCTGGCGTGCTTCGCACGCGTTCCTCCCCCGCAAGCGGGGGAGGGGGCGGAGAGATCGACCTCGAGGATGAACCATGACCCAACACGTCGCAGTCCTCATGGGCGGCTGGTCGGCCGAGCGCGAGGTCTCGTTGCGCTCCGGCGCGGCCTGCGCGGCTGCGCTGGAGCGGCAGGGCGGCTTTCGCGTCAGCCGCGTCGACGTCGATCGCGACGTCGCCCATACGCTCAGGGCCCTCAAGCCGGATGTCGCACTCAACCTGCTGCATGGCCGGCCGGGCGAGGACGGCGCGATCCAGGGCCTGCTCGAGATCCTGGCCATCCCCTACACGCACTCGGGGATCCTCGCCTCGGCGCTGGCGATCCAGAAGGACCGCGCCAAGCTCATTCTGCGCGATGCCGGCGTGCCGATGCCGCACGGCCTCGTCGTCAACCGCCTCGAGGCGGCGCGCGCCCACGTGCTGGAGCGGCCCTATGTGCTCAAACCGGTCGCCGAGGGGTCGAGCGTCGGCGTCTTCATCGTGACCGAGCAGCACGCCCACCCGCCGCAGGAGCTGACCCGCCCCGATTGGAAATATGGCGAGGAGATGCTGGCCGAGCGGTTCATTCCCGGCAAGGAGCTCACCTGCGCGGTCATGGGCGATAAAGCCCTCGACGTGATCGAGATCGTGCCGACCGTGCGTTTTTACGATTACGAAGCAAAGTACGCCCCGGGAGGATCGAAACACCTCCTGCCGGCACAAATTAAACCAAATGTTTACCAAGAGACCCGAAGACTGGCTCTTCAAGCGCATCGTGCGCTCGGGTGTCGGGGCGTGAGCCGTGCGGATTTCCGCTACGACGATCGCATGGAGGGGACGCAAGGGTTGTTTTGCCTTGAGGTCAACACCCAGCCCGGAATGACCGAGACATCGCTTGTCCCGGAACTCGCGGCGTTCGCGGGTATCCCGTTCGAAGAGCTGGTTCGATGGATGGTGGAGGATGCCTCGCTGAACCGATGAACGGGCGCACGCGCCCGGCATCGGCGACGGCCAGGCGGTCGCGCGCTGCGCGCCGCCCGAGCGCGCCCACGCGTCGCGTCCTGCCGCCCACGACCGGCAGGCTCGGCACGCTGGCGCGCCGCCTCAACGCGCGCGCGGACGGGCTCGAGGCCTATCGGCCGCCGCGCGGCGCAGGCGTCGCGGCGACGGTGCTGCTGATCGCCGGCGCTATCGCGCTCGGGATCGTCCGCGGCGGTCACGTCGCGGAGGCGATCGAGGGCTTCCACCAGATGCGCGACGGCATCGCCGATGCGGTCGGCTTCAACATTACGAGCGTCGCGCTCACCGGCAACAAGCACCTGAGCCGCGAGCAGATCTTCGCCGAGGCCGGCGTCACCGGACATTCCTCGCTGCTGTTCCTCGACGTCGCCGAGGCGCGCGCCAAGCTGCAGACCAACCCGTGGATCGCCGACGCGACCGTGCGCAAGCTCTATCCCGACCGCCTCGAGATCGCGATCACCGAGCGCGCCGGGTTTGCATTGTGGCAGAAGGACGGCCGCATCGGCGTGATCGCCGATGACGGCACCGTGGTCGAGCCGTATCTCTCTCGCGCTTTCGTCGACCTGCCGCTGTTCGTCGGCGTCGGCGCGGCGCCGCGCGCCAAGGATTTTCTCGCCCTGATCGACCGCTATCCGGCGATCCGCGACCAGATGCGGGCCGCGATCCTGGTGGCCGAGCGGCGCTGGAACCTGCGTCTCAAGAACGGGATCGACGTCAAGCTTCCCGAGACCGACGTCGCGGCGGCGCTCGACCGGCTGGTCGCGCTCGACCGCGACAAGAAGCTGCTCACTCGCGACATCGTCAGCATCGACCTGCGCCTGCCCGACCGCGTGACGGTGCGGCTCACCGACGCCGCCGCGACGGCGCGCGAGGAGACGCTCAAGCCGAAGAAGCCGAAGCCCAGGGGGAGCGCGTGAACCCCCTCAACTACGGCCTCACGCCGAAGATGAAGCCGGTGTCGCCCAAGCGCAACGCGTTCATCGCCGCGCTCGACATCGGCACCAGCAAGATCACCTGCCTGATCGCCAAGCTCACCCCGCATGCGCCGCAGGAGGTGCTGCGCCGCCGCACCCATGCGGTGGAAGTGATCGGCTTCTCCCACACCGGGGCGCGCGGCATGAAGGCCGGCAACGTGGTCGACCTGGTCGAGGCCGAGGAGGCGGTGCGCCACGCGGTCGACCTCGCCGAACGCTCGGCGCGCCGGCAGATCGAGGCCGTGATCCTGTCGGTCTCGGCGGGACGGCTCGGCAGCGAGCTCTTCGCCGCCGAGGTCGACGTCGCCGCCCCGACGGTATCGGATTCCGATATCGCCCGCGTGCTCGCGGCCGGCAGCCGGCGCTCGCTGCGCCAGGGCCGGGTGGTGCTGCATTCCCTGCCGATCGGCTTTGCGCTCGATGATGCGCGCGGCGTGCGCGATCCGCGCGGCATGCTGGCGCGCCGGTTCGGCGTGGACATGCACGTGGTGACCGTCGACGCCGCTGCGGTGCGCAACCTGATGCTGACCGTCGAGCGCTCGCACCTCGCCGTCGAGGCGATGGCGGCGAGCCCCTATGCGGCTGGCCTCGCGGTGCTGGCCGACGACGAGGCCGACCATGGCTCGGCCGTGATCGACATGGGCGCCGGCACCACCACGATGGCGGTCTTCTCGTCTGGCCGCTTCATCCATGCGGACGGGTTCGCGCTGGGCGGCTTCCATGTCACCATGGATCTCGCGCGTGGGCTCTCGACCAGCATTTACGACGCCGAGCGAATCAAGACGCTTTATGGCAGTGTGCTGGCGGGTGGTCTGGACGAACGCGACATGATCACGGTGCCGACCGTCGGCGTCGATGAGCGCGATCCGCCTCAGTTCGTGTCACGGGCGAGCCTCACGCGAATCATCAAGCCACGGGTCGAGGAAATCCTCGAAATGGTGCGCGACCGGCTCGCGAGCTCGCCGTTCGCGGCCGAGCCACGCTCGCGCGTCGTGCTCACCGGCGGCGCGAGCCAGCTCATCGGCCTGTCCGAGCTCGCCGCCCGCATCCTCGCCCGCCCGGTGCGGATCGGCCGGCCGCTCGGCATCAGCGGCCTGCCCGAGGACGCCAAGGGCGCGGCCTTCGCGGCCGCCGCCGGCCTCCTGGTCTATCCGCAGGCGGCACATCTCGAACACTTCGAACCGCGGAAAACGCGGCATCTCATGACGGGGACCGGCGGTTACATCGCCCGGGTCGGACGATGGCTTCGCGAGAGCTTCTGATGATCCGAAGAACAGCTTCCACGCATTCGAACCATCGGCCGGGGGCGGACCGGCACGACCCGTGGGCCAAAGCCCGCGCAAGCAAGAGGCAGCCATGAGCATCAACCTGAAAATACCCGACATCCGGGAACTCAAGCCGCGGATCACGGTGTTCGGCGTCGGCGGGGCGGGCGGCAACGCGGTCAACAACATGATCGCGGCGGGCCTCCAAGGCGTGGACTTCGTGGTCGCCAACACCGACGCGCAGGCCCTCACGCTCTCCAAGGCCGAGCGCATTATCCAGATGGGCGTCGATGTCACCCAGGGGCTCGGCGCCGGCGCCCAGGCCGATGTCGGGCGCGCGGCCGCCGAGGAGGTGATCGACGAGATCCGCGACCACCTCACCGGCGCCCACATGGTGTTCGTCACCGCCGGCATGGGCGGCGGGACCGGCACCGGCGCGACCCCGGTCGTCGCCAAGGTGGCGCGCGAGCTCGGCATCCTCACGGTCGGCGTGGTAACGAAGCCGTTCCACTTCGAAGGCGTCAAGCGGATGCAGTCCGCCGAGGCCGGCATCACCGAGCTGCAGAAGGTGGTCGACACTCTCATCATCATCCCGAACCAGAACCTGTTTCGGGTGGCGAACGAGAAGACCACGTTCGCGGCCGCCTTCGCGCTCGCCGACCAGGTGCTCTACTCGGGCGTCGCCTGCATCACGGACCTGATGGTCAAAGAAGGCCTGATCAACCTCGACTTCGCCGACGTGCGCACCGTCATGCGCGACATGGGCAAGGCGATGATGGGCACCGGCGAGGCGAATGGCGAGAAGCGCGCCTTGCGCGCCGCCGAGGCCGCGATCTCCAATCCGCTGATCGACGACGTATCGATGCGGGGCGCGCGCGGCCTGCTGATCTCGATCACGGGCGGCAAGGACCTGACCCTCTACGAGGTCGACGAGGCGGCGACCCGCATCCGCGAGGAGGTCGACGTCGAGGCGAACATCATCGTCGGCGCGACTTTCGACGAGAGCCTGGAAGGGGTCATCCGCGTGTCGGTGGTGGCGACCGGCGTCGACGAGGTCGCGGGCGTTCGCCAGTTCACCGAGGCGCAGCAGAAGGCCGCGGTGGTCAACCACGAGTCCCGGATCGCCGAGCTGACCCAGCGCCTGCGCGCCGACACCCAGCGCATGCAGGAGCGCATGCAGCGCGCCGACGCACCGCGGCCGGCCGCGGTGGCAGCCGCGCCGGCGCCAGCGCTGACCCAGCAGGCGCCGCCCGCGCCGACGGTTGCGGAAAGCACCGCGACCGCCGCGGTCGCGGCGGCCCTCGAGGGGGTGACGATCAAGCCGATGGCGCCGATGCCGACCCTGCTCGAGCCGGCGCCGGCGCAGCCCGCGCCACCGCCGGTCGAGCCGCCGATGCCGAAGGTGTTCATCCCGCCGCGGCCCGAGCCGACGCAGACACGCGGCCCGCGCATGCCACGGATCGACGAGTTCCCGCCGCATGCGCAGAACCAGATGCGCGCCAGCCAGCAATCGGAGGCGCCGCCCGAGGTGGAGGCCGAGAAGCCGCGTTCGCTGCTCGCGCGGCTGGCGGCCGTCGGCCTCGGCCGGCGCGAGGAGCCGCACGAGCCGCCGGCCGAGCGGCCGCCGGTGCGGGCGCAGATGCCGCCGCTGCCGGAGCGGCCGATTCCCCGCCCGATTCCGCCGCGGCCGACGGAGGGGCGAGTCGATCCGGTATCGGAATATGCGAGGCGTTCACCGCAGGGCCTGGACCAGCACGGCCGCCCGTTGCCGGCTGTGCAAAACTCGCATCATGCGAGCGAGGACGATCAACTCGAGATCCCCGCTTTCCTCCGGCGCCAGGCGAACTAAGTGGGAACTTAATGTAAAGTGCGGGCCCTGGCCACCCGGCCAGGGCCCGCATTCGTTTCGCCTCCCTGCGGTCGGGGGACGAAGCGTGGAACAGCCTTAAGCTTATGATTTCGATTGAATATGTTGATGGGTCGAACGCCGATTGAGGCGCCCATCAGCGTAACGGGCGGGATTGTGACGCTCTGGTGCCTGGTTATCATTCCCGGAACCGGCCGGGAACGGGTCAGAAAAAGGGCGGAAACTGGGTCAAAACGGGACAATTAAAGGTAACAGTCGGTAAAAAAGCGTGAGTTGGCGACTCTGGCCCATCTGTCTAAGGTTCTTTTCCAACAAGGGGTTTTCGGTCGGGGGAATTGCGGGGGGAATCCGATGCCGGTCACGGCTCGTTTTCCGCAATTCGTGGCGAAAAGGCGACCCGCCGACGGCCCTCGGGGGTATGTTGCGTGCCGCATTCCGAGCGGCGGCAATTTCGAGTGGGACGGTGGCATGAAAGTCGGCAAGCAGACGACATTGCGCGTCGATGCATCGGTCGCTGGCATCGGTGTCCATTCGGGCTTGCCTGCGACCCTCACGCTGCATCCCGCTGACGGCGACACCGGCATCGTTTTCCTGCGCACTGGCCTCGATGGCCGCCCCGACTGCGAGATCCGTGCCGATGTGCGCGCCGTGACCGCAACTGAGTTTGCCACCGTGCTGGGCGACCACCGCGGGCCGCTGTGCTCGACAGCCGAGCATGTGCTGGCGGCGCTTGCCGGCCTCGGCGTCGACAACGCGGTGGTCGAGATCGATGGTCCGGAAGTCCCGATCATGGATGGCAGCGCCGAGCCCTTCGTCGCCGCGATCGACCAGGCCGGGATCGTCACCGTGTCGGCGCCGCGCCGCTTGATCGAGGTGCTCAAGCCCGTCCGCGTGGTGCGCGATTCCTCGATCGGCGAGCTGCGGCCGTATGCGCGCGGCTTCCGCCTCGAGGTCGAGATCGACTTCGACAATCCGCTGATCGGCCATCAGGCGCTGGCGCTCGACCTCGACCCGGCGAGCTTCCGCCGCGAGATCGCCCGCGCGCGTACCTTCGGCTTCATGCGCGATGTCGCGAAGCTGTGGGGCGCGGGCTATGCGCTCGGCGCGACCTTCGACAATACGCTGGTGGTGACCGACAACCGCATCCTCAACCAGGACGGCCTGCGCTTTGCCGACGAGTTCGTGCGCCACAAGGCACTCGATGCGATCGGCGACTTGGCTCTCGCCGGCGCGCCGCTGCTCGGCGCCTATCGCTCGGTGCGTGGGGGCCACAAGCTCAACCACGCCGTGGTATCCGCCCTCATGGCCGACCGGAGCGCCTGGCGCCTGGTCGAGGCCGCAACGCCGCGCCGGCAGCGCGGCCATGCTGTGAGCCAAGTGGGCAATCACGCCGAGCTGGCGGCCGCGCCGGACGCGCCCTAACTCTGCCCCTAGCGGCTGGGGACGATAGACCTTCCGCCACATTCCAGGCCGATTGTCGGCATATACGCTTGCGCTGACTGCGGTTTTCTCAGGTCCGCCCGGGGGATGGGCACGGCCTGCTACCCGGGTGACCGGGAAAGTTCGAGCATGTCACGGGGGTCTGTTGGCGCCAATGGGGCTTAGTTCTTCCACCACGACGGCTCGTCGCGGCGAGCGCGGTATTTTGAGCCGCCTGCTGCTGCTGCTGCCGCTGCTGACGCTGCTCGGCGGATGCAGCATGTGGAACAGCTTCTTCGGCGACAAGGACCCGATCCTGCCCGACGAGCCGGCCGACCGCCTTTATAATGAAGGCCTCTATTTGATGAACGAGAAGCAGGATTACAAAGCGTCGGCCAAGAAGTTCGAGGAGGTCGATCGTCAGCATCCGTACTCGGAATGGGCGCGCAAATCACTGATCATGTCGGCCTACGCCTATTATTCGGCCGGCCAGTACGAGGAATCGATCAACGCGGCCAAGCGCTACATCACGCTGCATCCCGGCAGTCCTGACGCGGCCTACGCGCAATACCTGATCGGCGCCTCCTATTTCGACCAGATCCCCGACGTCTCGCGCGACCAGCAGCGCACCGAGCGGGCGATCGCGGCGCTCGAGGAGGTCACGCATAAGTTCCCGAATACGGAATACGCCGAGAGCGCGCGCAAGAAAATCGAGGTCGGACGTGACCAGCTCGCCGCCAAGGAGATGGACATCGGCCGCTGGTACATGAAGAAGCAGGACTTCATCGGCGCGATCAACCGCTTCAAGGTGGTGGTGACGCAATATCAGCGCACCCGCCACGTCGAGGAGGCGCTGGAGCGCCTGACCGAATGCTACATGGCGCTCGGCATCACCATGGAGGCGCAGACCGCGGCGGCGGTGCTCGGGCACAACTTCCCGGACAGTCCTTGGTACAAGGACGCCTACAGGCTGGTGAAATCCGGCGGCGTCGAGCCGAAGGAAGACGAAGGCTCGTGGATGAGCAAGGCCTTCAAGAAGCTCGGGGTCGGCTCCCTGATGTCGTTTTCCAAGACCGACGGCTAGGAAGCTCGTCGTCGCCGAATTCGGTTTGCGTCCGCGGAGATGACGAGCGGGGGCAAGACGCGGAGCGCCGAATCTCCTAAGCTTCGCCGCCTGATTTGCGCAAGCGGGCATCCCCATGCTGACCCGTCTCTCGATCCGCGACATCGTCCTGATCGATCGGCTCGACATCGATTTTGCCGCCGGCCTCGCGGTGCTCACCGGCGAGACCGGGGCCGGCAAGTCGATCCTGCTCGATGCCTTCGCGCTCGCGCTCGGCGCGCGCGGCGACGCTTCGCTCGTGCGCCGGGGCGCCGAGCAGGGCCAGGTGACGGCGTCGTTCGACGTCGGGGCCGATCACCCGGCGCGCGCCGTGCTCGCGGCGAATGATATCGCGCACGAGGACGAGCTGATCCTGCGCCGGGTGCAGCTCGCCGACGGCCGCACGCGCGCCTTCATCAACGACCAGCCGGTCGGCGTGCAGGTGCTCAAAAGCCTCGGCGCCGCGCTGGTCGAGATCCACGGCCAGCATGACGACCGCGCCCTGGTCGATGCCGCAACGCACCGCCGCCTGCTCGACGCCTATGGCGGCCTCGATGCGCTCGTCGCCGAGGTCGCCGCCGCGTGGACGGCTCGGCGCGACGCCGAAAACGCGGTCGCGGAGCATCGCGCCCAGGTCGAGCGCGCGGCGCGCGAGGCCGAATGGCTGCGCCATGCGGTCGAGGAGCTGACCGCGCTCGCGCCGCAGGCCGGCGAGGAGACCATGCTGGCGCAGCGACGCGCCGAGATGATGCAGGCCGAGAAGGCGGCCGAGGACTTGCGCGACGCCCATCAAGCGGTCGCCGGCAACAACTCGCCGGCACCGATGCTCGCCGCCGCGGTGCGCCGGCTGGAGCGGCGGCAGGCGCAGGCGCCCGGGCTGATCGCCCCCGCCGTCAAGGCCATCGACACTGCGCTGACCGCGCTCGAGGAGGCGCGCGGGCACCTCGAGGCGGCGCTCGCCGCCGCCGACCAGGATCCGCGCGTGCTCGAGCGCATCGAGGAGCGGCTGTTCGCCCTGCGCGCGGCCGGGCGCAAGTACAATGCCGCGGTCGACAACCTCGCCGCGCTGGCGACCCGTTATGCCGCCGATCTCGCGCTGATCGATGCGGGTGCGGCGCGGCTCGCGGTGCTGGAAAAAGCCGCGGCCGAGGCCGGGCAGGCCTATGCGCAGGCGGCGGCCGCGCTGTCGGGGCGGCGCGCCCGCGTCGCCGAGATGCTCGACAAGGCGGTCAACGCCGAGCTCAAGCCGCTCAAGCTCGAGCGGGCGAAATTCTCGACCGCGATCGAGAGCGATGCCGCGAGCGGCGGCCCGCACGGCATCGACCGCGTCGAGTTCTGGGTGCGCACCAATCCGGGCACGCAGCCCGGGCCGCTGATGAAGGTCGCCTCCGGGGGCGAGCTCGCGCGTTTCCTGCTCGCGCTCAAGGTCGTGATCGCCGACAAGGGGTCGGCGCCGACGCTCGTGTTCGACGAGATCGACACGGGCGTCGGCGGCGCGGTGTCGGACGCGATCGGCGTGCGCCTCGCCCGCCTCGGGCGCCGCGTGCAGGCGCTCGCCGTGACCCATGCGCCGCAGGTCGCGGCGCGCGCCGACCACCATTACCTCATCACCAAGGATGCGGCCGCCAACGGCAAACGCGTCACGACCCGGGTGACCGAGCTGGAGCCGGCCCGCCGGCGCGAGGAGATCGCCCGCATGCTCGCCGGGGCCGAGATCACCGCCGAGGCCCGCGCCGCCGCCGAGCGCCTGATCAAGGCCGCGGCGGGGTGATTTCGTTGGGTGGGCAACCGCGCTTCGCCGTTGCCCACGTGCCGCGCGCACCCTAACTTCCGCGTGGGCGAGCTGCGCTTGCCCACGCTACATCGCGGACCACATGCCAAAACGCTCCACGCCCAAGAAACCAGTTGCCAAACCCCCCGCTGTCGAGGACTTGACCGAGAAGCAGGCCAAGGCCGAGCACGCGCGGCTGCAGGGCGAGATCGCGGCGCACGACCAGCGCTACTACCAGGACGACGCGCCGACCGTCTCCGATGCCGAGTACGACGCGTTGCGCCAGCGCTACAACGCCATCGAGGCCCGCTTTCCCGATCTGCGCACTTCCGAGAGCCTGTCGGTCAAGGTCGGCGCCGCGCCGGCGCGCGGCTTTGCCAAGGTGCGCCATCGCGTGCCCATGCTCTCTCTCGACAATGCCTTCAGCCCCGAGGACGTGCAGGAGTTCGTCGGACGCATCCGCCGCTTCCTGGGCCTCGCCGCCGAGGAGACGATCGTGTTTTCGGCCGAGCCCAAGATCGACGGGCTATCGATGTCGCTGCGTTACGAGGGTGGCGAGCTCGTCACCGGCGCGACCCGCGGCGACGGCAGTGAAGGCGAGGACGTCACCGCGAATATCCGCACGCTCGAGGACGTGCCGAAGAGGCTCAAGGGCCGCAACGTGCCCGACGTGTGCGAGGTGCGCGGCGAGGTCTACATGACCAAGCATGCGTTCCTGGCGCTCAACAAGCGCCAAGCCGAGACCGGCGGGCAAATCTTCGCCAATCCGCGCAACTCGGCGGCGGGCTCGCTGCGCCAGAAGGATCCCTCGATCACCGCCGCGCGCCCGCTCGGTTTCTTCGGGTACGCTTGGGGCGAGATGAGCGCGATGCCGGCGCCGACCCAGTCCGGCATGATCGAATGGCTGGAGAGCTGCGGCTTCAAGACCAACCCGCTCGCAAGGATCTGCCGCTCGGCCGACGAGCTCATCGCCTTCCATCATTCGATCGAGCTGCGGCGGGGCGAGCTCGACTACGACATCGACGGCGTCGTCTACAAGGTCGACCGCCTCGACTGGCAGGAGCGGCTGGGTTTCGTGTCGCGCACGCCGCGGTGGGCGGTGGCGCACAAGTTTCCGGCCGAGAAGGCGATCACGATCGTCAAGGACATCGAAATCCAGGTCGGCCGCACCGGCGCGCTCACCCCGGTCGCCAAGCTCGATCCGGTCACGGTCGGCGGGGTCGTGGTGCAGAACGCGACCCTGCACAACGCCGACGAGATCGCCCGCCTCGGCGTGCGCGTCGGCGACACGGTGCAGATCCAGCGCGCCGGCGACGTCATCCCGCAGGTGCTCGCCGTCGTCGCCGAGAAGCCGCGCGGCGAGAAGGACTACACGTTTCCCACCAAGTGCCCATGCCCGCTGCATACGCCGGTCGTGCGCGAGATCAACGCGGCCGGCGAGGAGGGGGTGCGCTTCCGCTGCTCGGGCGAGTTCGCGTGCCCGTTCCAGCGCATCGAGCACCTCAAGCATTTCGCCTCGCGCCGCGCCTTCGACATCGAGGGGCTCGGGGACAAGCAGATCGAGATGTTCTTCGATCGCGGGTGGGTGAAGGAGCCCGCCGACATCTTCACGCTCGAGGCACGCAACGCCAAGATCAAGCTCGAGGAGGTGGAGGGCTATGGCGAGACCTCGGTCGGCAACCTGTTGGGCTCGATCCGGGCGCGACGCGACATCTCGCTCGAGCGCTTCATCTACGCGCTGGGCATCCGCCACGTCGGCGACACCACCGCGCTCGCGCTCGCGCGTGGCTACGGCACCTGGCAGGCGTTCCACGACGCCTGTCTCGCGGTCGCCAAGGGCGATGCGGAGACGCGCGCCGAGATGGACGCGCTCGACCAGATCGGCGACACGGTGATCGACAGCCTGGCGAAATACTTCGCCGAGAAGCACAACCGCGACATCGTCGAGCGCCTGACCAAGCAGGTGACGATCCGCGACGCCGAGAAGCCGAAGGATTCGCCAGTCGCCGGCAAGACCGTGGTGTTCACCGGCTCGCTGGAAAAGATGACCCGTGACGAGGCCAAGGCGACGGCCGAGCGCCTCGGCGCGAAGGTCGCCGGCTCGGTGTCGAAGAAGACCGATTACGTGGTCGCCGGCCCGGGCGCAGGATCGAAGCTCGATAAGGCGCGCGAGGCCGGGGTGAAGGTGCTCAGCGAGGACGAGTGGGTTGCCCTGGTGGGGCAGAGGTAGGGAGGGCGAATGGCGAATAGCGGGTGGCGAATAGGAAGAGGGAACGTCTACTCGCCCTGCGCCATTCGCCTGCCACGTTGACTTTGCGCGCTGCCCCCGGCAGTTCATGCTCCGATGACATCCTCGATCGAGCATAGAAAATGCCCGCTGTGCGGCGCGACGGCGGAGCGGGCGAAGTCGACCCCTTACAAGACCGCCGAATTCCGCGTCGTGCAATGCGCCGACTGCGAGCTCGCCTATCTGGATCGCCTGCCGCCGCAGCACGAGTTCGAAGACGAGCGCGCCTGGGAGGTGAGCTCGGTCTCGCATGCCGAGCAGCGCAGCCGCACCTATCCGATCCTGACGGCGCTGCATGATGCGACGCGCTTTCGCATGCATCTGCGTGTGCTGACGCGGCGCGAGCCGAAACGCATCCTCGCGCGTCATGTGCGGCCGGGGCCGGTCGTCGACGTCGGCTGCGGCGCCGGCATCAATCTCGTTCCGCCGCCGGACGGCTTCGTGCCTTACGGCGTGGAAATATCGAAGTCGGCCGCGGCGGCGGCCGACACGGCGTTCCGTCGCTACGGCGGCAAGTGCGTGCAGGCGACGGCGGCCAACGGGCTCGCGCAATTCCCCAAGGGCTTCTTCCACGGCGCGATGCTGATCGGCTACATCGAGCACGAGTTTCAGCCGCTCGAAGCGCTCGTCCATCTGCGCGCCGCGCTCGCCGACGACGCGACGGTGGTGATGAAGACGCCGAACTACGCCTCGCTCAACCGCCGCCTGATGGGCATGCGCTGGAGCGGCTTCCGCTTCCCCGATCACGTCAACTATTTCACGCCCGCGACGCTGCGCGAGATCGCACGCCGCGCCGGCTTTTCCACGCACTACGGCCCGGGCGACCGCAACCCGATGAGCGACAGCCTGTGGGGCCTGCTGCGCACCGCGTGAGGCCGGCCCTTTTCCGCCGCTTTTTCGTCACACGTTGCAATGGTACGGCGCCACTCCGATCGGCGACGCGGGACCAATGCACATCGGCTAGCAGACATGGGCGGGCAGACGGAGTTTCGGACGCTTCGGCGTCGATGGCTGTTCGGGATCGGCGTGCTCGGCGTGAGCTTCGTCGCACCATGGATCTTGCGGCCGACGCGCGCCGCAGCCTCCGGCGGCGGCGATGGATCGGCCGACCGCGGGCTTGGGCTGCACGGCGCCAACGAGTCGGCTGGCTCGTCACATGCCACGCTCTACGAAGAGGATCAGAACGACCCGCAGGGCAGGAGATTTCCCGGGGCCGCGCGCTGGAAGCTGATCGAGAAGATGAACGACAGCTCCGGCATGCTCGAGACCTCCGTGCGCGCAAGTGTGGCGATACCCGAGCGCGGGTTGATCATGGCGTTGACGCTTCGACGCAATGACGACAAGTCGCTGCCCGCGAGCCACCTGGTCGAGTTTGCGTTCACGCTGCCGCCGGACGCGCCGCGCGCCATCAGCAACGTGCCCGGCATCCTGATGAAGCAGCGCGAGGATGCACGCGGCACCCCGCTCAGCGGGACGGCCGTCCGAGTCACGGACACGTACTACATGATCGGCCTTTCGGCGGTCGAAGCCGATGAGGCGAGGAATCTCGTGCTGCTCAAATCGCACGAATGGTTCGATGTGCCGATCGTCTATAGCGATGGTCACCGCGCCATTCTGGCATTCCAGAAGGGCGAGACGGGCTGGCGCGTGTTCGCGCGGGCCTTTGCGGCCTGGGAGGGTGCGGCACGCGAGGTGCCGCCGCCGTCAGCGGCGCAACAGCCGTCATCGCCGCAGAAGCCTGTGTGGCCGCCGAAGAAATTCGAGTTTCCGCCGGATATCATCAAATAGGCCCGCCGTCATAGCCGGGCTGTCTCGGGCATCCGCGTCCTTATTGCATTGCGGTGGAGGCGTGGATGGCAGGGACACAGGCGAGCGAAGCGACGCCGTCTTCGAACGGCTACGCTTCGCGAGCACAGGCTACGCCACCGCGATCTCCAGCGGAAACGCGTCCACCACCTCGTGCCCGTCGTTGGTGATGATGAACGTGTGGCCGAGGAAGATGCCGAACATGCCGTCGGCGGTGATCGGGTTCGGCTCCGCCATGGTGACCATGCCGGGCAGGAAAATCTTGTCGGCCTCGCGCGCCTCGACGCGGTCGGCGAAGACGTGCGGCGGCCCGGTGACGATGTCGATGCCGTGGATCTGGATCGGCCGCGACTGCACGCCCTTCTGGCGGAAGAATTGCGATGCGGCGCGCACGTTCTCGAGCGAGTTTCCCGGCTTGATCTCGGCGACGATCTTCTTGTAGCCAGGCAGCGTGATCTCCTCCCAAAACTTGCGCACCATCTCGGTCGGCGGCCCGAGGCAGATGGGCGAGCCGATCTGCGCCGAGTAGCCGCGATAGCCGGCGGCCAACTCCATGATCACGATGTCGCCCTTGGCGAGCTTGCGCTCGGACGGGCGGGGGTTGCCGAAGAACATCGCCGGGTTGGCCATCGAGGTCGCGCCGATGATGAGGAAGTCGATGTCGCCGCCGCCCTTGAGGATGGCGCCGCCGGCGGCGCCGCGCAGGTCGGCCTCGGTGGCGCCGGGCTTCGCCGCCGCGATCATCGCCTCCATGGCGTGCTGGCACAGCACGCCGGCGCGGCGCACGCAGTCGAGCTCGGCGGCGCTCTTGATGATGACCAGCTCGTGGATGAAGCTGCGGGTGAACACGAGCTCGACGTCGGGCAAACCGGCGCGCAGGTCGTTGTACTGGTTGACCGGGAGGTAGTCCTTGTGGCGCGGGTCGATCTCGACCAGGCCGATGCGTCCCTTGGTGAGCCCGATCTCCTTGCAGCGTTCGACCATCACCTCGGCGTAGCGGCCACCGCGGCTGTGGCGCACGTCGGCGAGCGCGGGCGCGACCTGCCGGCGCACTGCCTCGCAATGGGTGCCGCCCATGGAGAAGATCAGCGTCGGCGCGTCGTTGAGCGGGACGAGCACATAAGATGCGAGGGCGTGCCATTCCCAATGGCCGGTCAGCCAGGTCATGCCGCCGCCGAAGCTCCAGTGGCTCGGGCCGCCCGGGACGATCACGGCGTCGAGCTTCGCGGCGCGCATCTTCTCGCGCAGCGCCGCGTAGCGTCGCGCATATTCCTGCTCCGAGAACTGCTCCCACACCGCGTCGCGATAGAGCGGCGTGCCGTACATATTGGAGAACGGGCCGTTCTGGTCGAGACGCGTGCGCACCTGCTCCCACGGCACCGCGCCGGCGGGCGGCGGAACGTTGATGTTCATTGGATGGTCCCCCTGTGTGGGTCGCTTGGGCGACACGCGAAAATAGCTAGGAGATAGCGATAGGACATCTACTCGCTATTCGCTACTCGCCATTCGCCCTCTTCAGCGGCGGCGGCGCCGCCGCTGATCGGCGGGAGTCTGGTTGACGGGCTGGCCTTGCGCGATCTTCTTGGCGTCGCGCGACATTTCGAGGCAGGACAGGAGCTCCACATAGCTCGGCGAGCCGCCGGTCGCGACCATCGACAGGCAGTGGCTCTTGTCGTCGCCCGAGAAGGTCGACCAGTCCTTCACCAGCTGGTCGTGGGCGGTGTTCTCGTCGTTGATGCAGGACTGGGTGGTACGGCCGAGCGCCATGCCCTCGATGCCGGCCGATTTGCAGCTCGGCTCGATGTTGAGCTTCGGCACGTCAGCCGCGACCATGACGAGGTTCGAACCGAGCGCGAGGGCGGCAAAGGGCATCATGTCGGGCATCCCATCCGGGGCGCCGGGCGGCGCGCCGGGCCGAACAATAACATAAATTTTGCCCCGCTAGTTCCCGGCGGGGCGCGTTGCCGCCGAAATCTTCGTCGTTCATAGTGCCGGCCGCGCCGCACGCCGTCTGGTTCTCGTCATCCGATCGCACCAACATCTCACGCCATGCTCGATCCCTTCGTCTACACCTCCGACCGCCTGCGCGTGCTGTTCGGCAGCGGCGCGATCGCCCGCATCGCCGCCGAGGCCGAGCACCACCGGATGGGCCGCGTGATGCTGCTGTGCTCGCCCAACCGCGGCGAGATCGCGCGCGGCATCGCGGCGCGGCTCGGCCCGCGCGTGGTCGGCATCTGCGATGCGGCGCGTCCCGGCATGCCGCGCGCAGCCTTCGACGAGATCGTGGCCGAGCTGAAACGACTTTCCGCCGACGGTTTCGTCTGCATCGGCGGCGGATCGCCGACCGGGCTCGCCAAGGCGGCCGCCGCCGCGACGAAAATCCCCTTCATCGCGGTGGTGACGACCTATTCGGGATCGGAGATGTCGAGCCGCTGGTACATTGGGACGGGCGCCGACGAGCGCTCGGGCACCTCGCCCGCCGCGCTTCCGGCGAGCGCGATCTACGACCCCGACCTCACTCTCGACCTTCCGTTCGCGACCTCGGCGGCGAGCTGCATGAATGCGATGGCGCATGCGGTCGAGTCGCTCTACGGGCCGGATGGCAATCCGATCGTGCTCACGCTAGCGGAGGAGGCCGTGCGCCTCATCGGCGCGGCACTGCCGCGGCTCCGGGCCGATGCCCGCGATCTTTCGGCGCGCGCCGATGCGCTCTACGGCGCCTGGCTCGCGGCGACGTTCCGGACGACGGTCGGGCTCTCGCACACGGTGGCGCAGCGCGTGCGGCAGAATTTCGGCACCGACCACGCTCGCACTCATGCGGCGGTGCTGCCCTATGCGGTGGCGTTCAACCGGCCGGCCGCGTCGGCCGCCATGGAGCGCATCGCGCGGGCCTTGCAGGCGAGCGACCCCGCCCAGGCGCTCTACGACATCAACCGAGCCAGCAGGCTCGCGACCGGGTTGAAGGACCTCGGCCTGCGGGAAGCGGACATTCCCCGCGCCGTGGAGATCGTCGCGGCGCGGACGTTTCCCAACCCGCGCCCAGCGACCCCGGACGATATCCACAACCTGTTGCAGCAGGCCTATGCGGGCGAGCCGCCGCGATTCTGAGCGATCCTGTCGTCTCGTCGCATCGGTGGAATTGTGGCCAGGGCCTGCCACCCGGCCTAAGCGGCGCGCGTGCGCGTCTTCTCGAAATAGCCGCGCAGCTTCTCGGCGGGCTGCGGCGCGCTGAAGAAATAGCCCTGCACCTCGGTGCAGCCCTCCGAGCGCACCTGGCGCAGCTGCTCGATCGTCTCGACGCCCTCGGCCGTGGTGGCGATGCCGAGGCCCTTGCCGAGCCCGGCCACCGCCTTGACGATCGCGGCACAGTCGCCTTTCTCGGAGATGTCCTTGATGAAGGAGCGGTCGATCTTGATCTTGTCGAACGGGAAGCTGCGCAGGTAGCTGAGCGACGAGTAGCCGGTGCCGAAATCGTCCATCGAGATCTTGATGCCGAAGCTGCGCAGCTGATGCAGCGTCGCGAGCGTCGCCTCGTTGTCGTGCAGCAGCACCGACTCGGTGATCTCGAGCTCGAGCCGGGTCGCGTCGAGGCCGGACACCGCGAGCGCATTGATCACGCTCTGCACGACGCTGCGGCTCTTGAACTGGGCCGGCGACAGGTTGACGGCGACCCGCACCGACTCGGGCCAGCTGGCCGCCTCGGTGCAGGCCTGCTTGAGCACCCATTCGCCGATCGGCACGATCAGGCCGATCTCCTCGGCGAGCGGGATGAATTGGCTCGGCGGCACCATGCCGCGGCTCGGCGAGGTCCAGCGCAGCAGCGCCTCGCAGCCGGTGATCCGCTCGGTGACGGCATCGACTTGCGGCTGGTAGTAGAGCTTGAACTCGCCGTTGGCGACCGCATTGCGCAGGTCGATCTCGAGCAGACGGCGCGCTTGCAGCTGCTCGTCCATCTCGGGCTCGAAATAGCGGTAGGTCGAGCGGCCGTCCGACTTCGCGCGGTACAGCGCCATGTCGGCGTTGCGCAGGAGCTGGTCGGTGGTGTTGCCGTCGTTGGGCGAGAGGGCGACGCCGACGCTCGTCGACACCACCACCTGGTGGCCGTCGAGGTCGTAGGGCTGGTTGATCGCCGTGATGATGCGCTGCGCGAGCGAGCCGGCCGCCTCGGGGCGATCGATGCCGGTCTGCAGCACCGCGAACTCGTCGCCGCCGAGGCGGGCGATCATGTCGGTCTCGCGCACCACGTCCTTGAGCCGGCCGGCGGCGGCGCACAGGAGCTTGTCGCCGACCAGGTGGCCGAGCGTGTCGTTGACGTTCTTGAAGTGGTCGAGATCGAGGCACATGACCGAGATCATGTTGCCGCGGCGCACGCGCTTGAGCGCCTGCTCCATCTCGTCGCGGAACGCGGCGCGGTTCGGCAGGCCCGACAGGCTGTCGTGCCGCGCCATATGGCGGATCTTCTCCTCCGCGCGCGTGCGCTCGGTGATGTCCTCGTGCGTTGCGACCCAGCCGCCGTTCGCCATGGCGCGGTTGACGATCGAGATGGTGCGCCCATCGCCCGACTGGACGAGCTGGGTGTAGACGTCGCCCTTGCCGACCGCGGCAAGCAGGTCGCGGACATAGAGCTCCGGGTCGCCGGCGAAATTTCCGCACGCCTTTCGATGCAGCAGGATAGCGCGCAGGTTCGCGCCCGGCACCACCACGGCGTGGTCGAGATCATACATCTCGACATAGCGCTCGTTGCACACGAGCAGGTTGGCGTCCGAATCGAACATGCACAGGCCTTGCGACATGTTGTTGAGCGCGGTCTCGAACAGCTTGTCGCGGTCGCGGCGCTGGCGCTGATATTCGGTCGACACCAGTTGGGCGGCGCGCTGGGCGGCCGCGAGCTCGCGGCGCGTCTTGGCATGGGCGCGCTCGGTGCGGCAGCGCTGTGCGAGAACGGCCGCGAGCTGCAGGGCGCGTTCAGGATCCGCCGGCGCCGCCGTCACGCGGCCGCAGGCGAGGAGATCGGGCATGCGGTCGAGCGGCTGTGCCTCGACGACGAGGCCGAGCGTGTCGTCGGCGGCGAGGAATTCGGCGACCGCATTTGCGTCGCTTGCCGCGAGCCAGGCCTGCGTCACGATCACCGCTTCGACCGGCGTCTCAGACGCGCCGGACGGCGCGATGATCTCGCGCGGGACGCGGCCTTCGCTCGTGGTTGCGAGGTCGACCGCCGATGCGGTCGCCGCCACGCTCCGCATCGCCGCGCATTCGCGGTCGTCGCCGCAAAAGAGAATCTTCCACGCGAGTCCGCCCACTGCCATTCTCCCGAATGCCAGATCGCTGCAAAATTTGCGTGGAAGCTAGGCGAAAAATCCTGACAAATGCATAAGCTACTGGTGCGGCTCATAAAATGCGGGCCTTGTTGGGGATTGGGATAATCAAAGGTAAATGGATGGCTAATACATTGCGCCATGTGACAGCCTGACATGTCAGCGTGATGAAGACGGCCCGCCGCCGCGCGTGACGAGCCGTCCTTTTTGGTTAGCAGATCCTTGCGCCTTCGCTCTGTCGAGCCGTCAATCAGTCACTGGACCGCACCATCCCGGCAGGTAGGCGGCGTCCGGGCTTTTGGCGAGGCGCATGGCCTTTTCCAACGTCTCCTCGAACGCGTTCTCGACCGCCTTGCGCTTGAGGCGGCGGCGCAGGAAATCCGCCCATAGAAACTCGCTGAAGGGCACGGTTTCCTTCGAGTATCCGCCGAGCCGCCGCAGCTCGCCCGCGAGGCTCCGGTAGGGGTCGTCGCGCAAATCGGCGATCTTCTCGGGAATATCGGAGAAACCGCACCGCACGCCGTTATGGTCATACGGGTGACACCAGCCGCGATTGTCGAGCACGACCCAGAAGGCCTCGCGGTCGAGCGCGTGCAGATCGGCAACGACTGCAATCGCCACACGATCCTGGCCTTCGTCGAGCAGCGCGCGGGCAAGATGGTGATGATCGATGACGTAGTGGCGATCCTTCGGCCCGAGGATGACCGGGACGAGGTGGCTGCCCAGAAATTCGTCTTTCCTCTTGCCCTTGTGCTCGCGCCAGCGCTTGCGCTTCTCGGCGACCTCGTGCATGCCGACCGTCATCTGCGTCGGGCGCAGGCTGTCGACCTGGACGGGCTTTATGATCGGTTCGCGAACGTGCATGAGGTTCTCCCCTTGAATGGATCGTGCATTGGCAATCGATACCGTCAGTGTAGAGCATGTTTCTGCAAACTGGGTATTGAGTTTCGGAGAAATCACGCTCGAACAAAGGGCTAAAGCTTCATGACCAATGTTTGTAAAACTGATATTCTCGAGTTGCAGGGGCCCAGAGGCGCAGGTCCGCCGGGTATGGCTGATCACACAATGGGCAGGCGGAGGTCGCGGCGATGCGGTTGACGAATATGGGCGAGGTCATGGCCTTCCTGGTGGCGCGCGTCGTCACTTACGGGGTCATGTTGGTCATGACCCCCGTCTTCCTCGGGCCGCTTTACGGGCAATTGGTGCGTAGCGGCGGCCGCGTCTTGTTGTCGGTGGTGGCGGAGGGTGTCAGCGTCGCGGTTTGGCTGGTCACGCTGCTGCTTTTCCTGGTGTTTCGCGCCGGCTTCGCCGCCGTCCCCGAGATCGTCGCGCCGTCGAGCCAGCGCAGTGCCGTCACCACCTCGGGCGGTGAGATCGGAGCCTTTGTTCTGAGCATGGTCATCGATCTGGCCGCGGTGACCGCCCTCAACATATGGGTGATGTTCGGCGTCTACGCGTCCTTGCGCGCCAGCAGCGGCGCCGCCATCGCGCTCATGGTGATTCCATTCGGCATCGCGATCGTGTCGGCTGTCACGTTGTTCCTGCTCTTCATCGCGTTCCGCGCCGCCATGTCGCGCCCTGCTGGCGCCCGGCTTGCGCCGTGACGTAGGCTCAGTCGCTAGCGCCGCCGCATCACCGCGGCCTCGATCCACGAGATCGCGAGATACATCGCCGACGAGACGATCGCGAGGATCGTGATCGCGGTCATCACGATATTGAGCTTGAAGATCTGGCTGCCGTACTGGATCAGGTAGCCGAGGCCGAGATTGGCGGACTGAAATTCCCCGACCACGACGCCGACCAGCGATAGACCCACATTCACCTTGAGCGCCGCGATCAGCGTCGGCACGCTGCCGGGCAGCACGACCTTGGCGAGGACCTGCGCCTTGCTGGCGCCGAAGGTCTGCGCCAGCTTGACCTTGTTCGGATCAGTGCCCTGGAAGCCGTTGTAGATCATCAGCACGGTGACGAAGAGCGAGATCGCGATCGACATGCCGTAGATCGAGAGGGTGGCGCCGAGCCAGATGTAGAAGATCGGCACGAATGCGGTTTTCGGCATGGCGTTGGCGACCACGAGGTAGGGGTCGAGCACGCGATAGAGGCCGGGCCACCACCACAGCGCCGCCGCGATCGCGGTGCCGAGCGCCATCGCGGCGGTGAACCCAATGATGGTCGCGAGCACGGTCGAGCCGGCGTGCCAGAGGATGCCGGGCATCTGCGCCGTCGAGTTGATGAGCGACACGAAGGTCGGCCACAGCGCCGACGGGTAGCTGGTGAACAGCGGGTTGATGATCTGCGCGCGCGGCAGGACTTCCCACAGCACCAGGACGATCAGGAGGAGGGCGAGCTGGGCGCCGCGCACCGCGAGGCGATCGCGCTGCTCGCGTGCGAGCCACGCGCGGTATTCGGGGCTCGCCCCGATGGAAGGCGCGACGGACGCGGCGGTCTCAACCTTCGACATGGACCTCGAGCTCCTGCCAGAGCGTGTTGAAGTAGCCGTTGAACTCGGGCGCGTTGCGCGCCGCGAATGGCGCCGGCCGCGCGCCGTCCGCCGTGACGAATTGAATCGAGCGGTCGGATTTCACCCGCCCGGGCCGGCGCGAGAGCACCACGACGCGCTCGGCCATGCTCACCGCCTCGCCGATGTCGTGCGTCACCAGGATCGCGGTCTTGCGCTCGCGGCGCAGGATTTCCGCGACCTCGTCCGCGAGCGCGAGGCGGGTCTGCGAATCGAGCGCCGAGAACGGCTCGTCGAGGAGCACGATGTCGGGCTCGGTGACGAGCGTGCGCGCGAGGGCGACGCGCTGGCGCATGCCGCCCGAAAGCTCGCGCGGCCGGCGCCCGAGAAACTTGCCGAGGCCGTAGCGGGTAAGCAGCGTCGTCGCGCGGGCGCGCGCCTTGTCCATGTCGAGGCCCTGGATCTCGGCGCCGAGCAGGGCGTTGTCGAGGATCGTTCGCCACTCGAACAGGTAATCCTGCTGCAGCATGTAGCCGACCTTGCGGCTCGGCCCGGCGACCGGCGCGCCGTCGATCAGCACCTGGCCGCCGGTCGGGCGCAGGATGCCGGAGATGAGCGAGAGGAGGGTGCTCTTGCCGCAGCCGCTCTGGCCGATGATGGCGACGAACTCGCCCGCCGCCATCCTGAGCGAGATGTCCTTGAGCGCCTCGGTCTCGCCGTCGCGGCCGAAATAGCGCAGCGCGACGTCGCGCAACTCGACCTTGGGCGGGGCGCCGGCAGCCGCAGGCGGCACGATCACTTCGCCTTGTCGGCGAATTGCGTGACGACGAGATCGGCGTACTTCACCCGCTTGGCTGGATCGAGCACGTGGCCTTGCACCAGAATGTCCTCGAACTTCTCGATCGCGGCCGGCTCGATCACGGGCGTGCTCTTCCAGATCTTGAGCCGCTGGTAGCGCTGCGCGGCCGCGACCATCGCCTTCGGGTTGGTGCCGGGGAAATACTGCTGCAGGATCGCGGCGATCTCGGCGGCGGGCGCCGCGGCCGTCCACTTCATCGCCTCGGCGATCGCGTCGGTCCAGCTCTGGATGATCGTCGGGTTGTCGTGGATGTATTTTTCCGTCGCCATGAAGGCGGTGTAGTCGGCAAAGCCCACCGTCTCGCCGACCGAGGCGCAGAAATGCGCCTTGCCGTCGAGCTCGAGCTGCGAGGCGTCGGGCTCGATGAAGATGCCATACTGGCCCTGGCCCGCGAGCCAGGCGCCGACGCGCGCCGGCACGCCGATATTGTTGAGGAGCTTCACGTCCTTGTCTGGATCGATGCCGTTCCGGCGCAGCGCCGCCTCGAGGAAGAGGAGGGGCGTCGAGCCGGGGCGGAAGCCGAGGACCTCCTTGCCCTTGAGCGCCTTCCAGTCGAAAGGATCGGCCTTGTCGCGCCCGACCAGCATGAAACCGTCGGTCGAGGTCAGGCCGCAGAAGATGCGCGCCTTGGTCGGCGAGTCGCTGGTCTGCACGTAGATCGCCGTCTCGGGGCCGATGAGCGCGATGTCGGCCGCGCCGGAGAGCAGCGCGGCCATGCATTTGTCGCCGCCGTTCGCGGTCGCCATCGTGAGGTCGAGGCCGGCTTTGGCGAAGTAGCCCTTGCTCATCGCCACGTAGGCGGGCGCGTAAAGCGTCGAGCGCACCACCTCGTTGTAACGGATCTTAACCGGCGCCTTCGGCTGGGCGCCGGCGCGCCGCGCGGCGAGGGAAAGCGAGCCCACGGCGGCGAGGCCGCCTTGGACGACACGACGGCGATCGAGCATGGGGTTCCTCATGGCGTGATGCGAAAGCGCGATGCGTGGCGAGGCGATCAGGCTAACATCATGTGATAGGCGTTGCCACGGGCGTTGCGCTGACGGGTGAACACATGCGAGGTGAGCACTGACATGGCGCCCCTCTCCGCCTGAAGGGACCTTAAAGGGGGAGAAGGAGCGCGGCCGCCTTGCTCACCTCGCGTGCGAACTATTTGAGAGTCTCAGCTCACGCCGTTTCCGTCACCGCGAGCGCGCTCGCGGCGACCGGTGCCGCGCCGTCGATCTCGGCGATCCGCCGGTCGATCGCGGCCATGACCTGGCGCGAGAACGGGCCGAGATGCAGGTAGAGCATCAGCAGGAAGACGATGATGCGCGTGGCCGCCGGGTTCTGCTTGGCGCAGCTCATGAAGGTGCGCCAGAACGGCTCGCGCGCCTGCGGGATCGCGGTGACGATCCGGTGCATGGTTTCGAGCGCGGCGAGCTTGCTGCGTCGATCGCCCTCGGGCAGGTCGCGCGGACGGTCCGAGCGGTCGAGCAGGCCGACGAGCCGGTCGAGCCGCGCCGCATAGGCGGCGGGCTCGTAGATGCTTTCGAGGACACGTCGGTAATCGACCAGGACGTCGCGCAGCGGCCGCAGCGTGTCGAAGTTGAGCCCGGTGGAGCACTGGTCGCCGCCAGTCGTCGCCGCGATGTCGTGGCCGGCATGCAGCCGGCCCTCGCGCGCGAGCCGCCGCGTGAGCTGGGTGTTGGGCAGCGCGTAGAGCAGGCCGACCATGCAGACCGGGATCGCCGACGCCTCGATGAACTCGATCATCGCTTCGGCGACCGACACCTTCTCGCTGTCGAACCCGACGATGAAGCCGGCGATCACGAACATGCCGGCGCGGTAGATCGTGTGCACGCTTTCGACGATGTCGCGCCGCGTATTCTGCTTCTTCTTCATCGCGGCGAGCGATTCCGGATCCGGGCTCTCGATGCCGACGAACACGGCGAAGAAGTTGGCGGCCTTCATCATCTCGAGCAGCGGCTGATCGTCGGCGAGATTGAGCGAGGCCTCGGTCGAGAACTCGAACGGCTGGCCGTGCGCGCGCTGCCACTCGGCGAGGTGTGGCAAAAAGAGCTTGAGCGCCTTCTTGTTGCCGATGAAATTGTCGTCGACGAAATCGACGTGGCCGCGCCAGCCGAGCGCATAGAGCGCGTCGAGCTCGGCGAGCAGTTGCGGCGTCGTCTTGGTGCGCGGCGCGCGGCCGTAGAGCTCGATGATGTCGCAGAACTCGCAGGTGAACGGGCAACCACGCGAATACTGCACGCTGGCATAGATGTAACTGTCGAGCTTGAGCAGGTCGTAGCGCGGGATCGGCGTCTTGGTCACGTCCGCTTGGAACTTGGGCGCCGTGAAAACGCCGGTGCGTGCGCCGCTTTCCCAGGCCGCGATGAAATCATGGAGGACCCCCTCGGCCTCGCCGAGCACGCGAAAATCGGCCGCCGCATAGACATGCGGGCTCGAGGTCGCGTCCGGCCCGCCCACCACCACCGGCGTGCCGCGCGCGCGGCACAACTCGATCAGGCGCAGCGTGTCGGCCTGTTGCGGCAACATGCCGCCGGTGAAGACCACGTCGGCCCAGGCGAGGTCGGCATCGTCGAATTCTTCCGTGTTGCAGTCGATGAGCCGCACCGTCCAATGTGCCGGCAGCATGGCGGCGACGGTGATCAGGCCGAGCGGTGCCGCGGGGCGGCGCGCGCCCGTCATCTTGCAGGATTCGGCGAAGCTCCAGAACGTATCCGCGACGAACAGCGGATAGAGCATGAGCACCTTATATTTTTGCTGATCTTGGTGCTGACCCAATGCGGTCCCCACGCGAACATCCGTCTGGGCTGGTGCGCCTGATGCCGGGGCACAATGCCCGGGAGCCCGGCGGGTTGCAACATCCTTGTGGTTTGGAGCCGCGGGTCCGTGCGGATGTGCAGCGGTCGCGTGCCTAGCGGCCGCTTGGCGGGGACGGCCGCGACGGCGCTCGCCGGCGGATGAGGCGAAGCGCTGCTTCGCCAAGGCGCTCGAAGCCGACGAAGAGCGGCGGCACGAACAGCACGCCGATGAAGCTCGCCAGCAGCATGCCGCCGAAAACCGTGGTGCCGATCGACTGGCGCGCGCCGGCGCCGGCGCCGGTCGCGATGACCAGCGGCACCACGCCGACGATGAAGGCGAGCGCCGTCATCATCACCGGCCGGTAGCGAGCCCGCGCGCCCTCCTGCGCGGCAGCCGTCAGCGTCGTGCCGCCGCGCTCCAAACGATCCTTGGCGAACTCGACGATCAGGATGGCGTTCTTGGCGGCCAGCCCGATCAGCAGGACGAGCCCGATCTGGCCGTAGACGTCGAGCTGCGCGGCGCGAACCAGCAGGGCCGCGAGCCCGCCGAGCGATGCGAACGCGACCGGGAGCATCACCGACAGCGGCAGCATCCAGCTTTCGTAAAGTGCTACGAGGAAGAGAAAGGAGAAGACCACCGCGAACAGGAAAGCCGAGGCTTCCTGGCCGCTCGACAGGCGCTCCTGATACGAGATGCCGGTCCAGTCGATGCCGAAGCCGGCCGGAAGCTGCTTGGCCGCTATCGCTTCCATCGCCGCCATCGCCTGGCCGGAGCTTCGCCCCGGTCGCGCCGCCCCGTTGATCAGCACGGCCGGATAGAGATTATACGCATTGATTGCGTCGGCGCCCTGGATCGTAGTGACGTTGATGAGCCCCTGGATCGGCACCATCGCGCCGCCCGAGCTGCGCACATAGAGCTCATTGATGTCGGTGACCTTCTGGCGGAACTGCGCCTCGCTCTGCACCACGACCTGGAACACGAAGTTCTGGTAGTTGAAGTGATTGACGAACTGCCCGCCGAGGTTCGCCTGCAGCGTCTGGTAGATGGCGAGCGGCGTGACGCCGAGCAGGGCGGCGTGCGTGACATCGACGTCGACCATGATCTGCGGCACGTCCGCCGCGAACCCGGTGAACACGTTGCCGAGGTTGGGGTCCTGGTTGGCGGCGTAGATCAGGCCCCGCGCGGCCGCCGCGAGCTCCTGGATCGATTGCCCGCGCCGCGCCTCGAGCGCGATGTTGATGCCGCCCGCCGCGCTGATGCCGGAAATCGCCGGCGGACTGAAGCTGTTGATGAGCGCCGCCGGCAAGGCATTGAACCGCGGCTGAAGCTTGGCGATGACTGCCGGAATGGTCTCCTCGGGGCCGCGCTCGTCCCACGGCCGCATGATCACGATCACCGAGGCGGCGTTGGCGCCGCGCGAGCCGGAGACCAGGCTGAACCCGCCGAGCTCGATCGAGTGCGCGACCCCGGGCGTCGCCCGGGCGATGCGGCCGACCTGATCGATGACGGCTTGCGTGCGCTCGAGCGAGGCGCCGGCCGGCGTGCGCACGTCGACGAAGAAGTAGCCCTGGTCTTCGTTCGGCAGGAACGCGATCGGCGTCGCGCGCAACGCCAGGTAGGCGAGCGCGAACGCGGCGACCGTCCCGGCTGCGGCGATGACCAGCCAGCGCGACAGGATCGAGACGGTCCTCACGTAGATGTCGCGCGCGACGTCAAAACCGCGGTTGAACCAGCGGAAGGCGAAGAAGCGCGCCCGCCGTGGCGGCCGAAGCATCAGCACGCACAGCGCCGGGCTCAGCGTGAGCGCGTTGATGCCGGAGATGCAGATCGCAACCGAGATGGTCACGGCGAACTGACGATAGAGCGCCCCCGTGATGCCGGAGATGAACCCGACCGGCGCGAACACCGCGACCAGGACCAGGGTGGTCGCGATCACCGGGCCGGTGATCTCGCGCATGGCCTGCTCGGTGGCCTCGGCGAGCGGGCGCTCGGGATTCTCCTCGAGATGGCGCGTGACGTTCTCGACCACGACGATCGCGTCGTCCACCACGAGCGTGATCGCCAGCACGATCGCGAACAGGTCGACCGTGTTGGCCGAGTAGCCGAGCAGGTAGAGGATCGCGAACACGCCGATGAGCGACACCGGGATCGCGATGGTCGGGATGAGCGTCGCGCGCCAGTCCTGCAGAAACAGGTAGACCACGGCGACCACGAGCGCGAGCGTGATCGCGAGCGTCTGCAGGATCTCGGCAATGTTCGCGCGCACGAAATTGGTGGCGTTATAGACGATCTCGTAGCTCAGCCCTGGCGGAAAATCGTTGGCAAGCGTCTGCATCTGCTGCTCGACCGAGCTCGCGACCGCGAGCGCGTTCGCGCTCGGCGTCTGGTAGATGGCGAGCGTCGCCGACGGCCGCCCGTCGAGCGCCGAGGACGAGGCATATGTGTGCGCGCCCAGCTCGACGCGGGCGATGTCGCCGATCCGCACCACGCCGCCGTCCGGATTGGTACGCACCACGATCTTCTCGAACGCGGAAACGCTGCTCAGCGTGCCCGGCGCGAGCACCGTGAGCTGCTGTTGCTGGTTTCCCGTCGTCGGCGGCGCGCCGATCTGACCGGCGGCGGCCTGAACGTTCTGCGCCTGGATCGCCGTCATCACGTCGGCCGCATTGATGCTGAGCGCCGTCATGCGCACCGGATCGAGCCAGATGCGCATCGCATACATGCGCTCGCCGAAGATGTTGGTCTGTCCGACGCCGGGCGTGCGGGCGATCGGCTGCTCGAGCTGCATGTAGGTGTAGTTCGAGATGAACACCTGATCGTAGCGGTTGTCGGGCGAGAACAGGTTGACGGCGAGCACGAAGTTGCTAGTGGCGGCGCGCACCGAGAGGCCCTCCTGCTGCACCTCGGTCGGCAGCAGCGGCAGGGCGAGCTGCACCCGGTTCTGCACGTTCACCTGGTCGATGTTCGGGTCGGAGCCGTTCGCGAACGTCACCACCAGGCTGTACTGCCCCGAGCTCGAGCTGGTGCTCTGCATGTAAATCATGTCGGGGACGCCGTTGACCTGCTCCTCGATCGGCTGCGCGACGGCATTCATCAGCGTCGCGGCGCTGGCGCCCGGATAAGTGGCCGTGATGGTGATCTGCGGCGGCGTCAGGTTCGGATATTGCGCGACTGGCATGGCCGAGAGCCCGAGCAGGCCGGCGAGCGTGATGACCACCGAAATGACGATTGCGAAGTTCGGGCGATGGATGAAGAAGGTCGACAGCGTCGGCATCAGCGGCCCGACTGGTTCTGGCCGGCGCCGGTCGCGCCGCCCTGCGCCGGTTCGCTTGGTGCGGTCGTCGGATTGACGGTCTCGCCGGGATGCACCTTCTGCACGCCCTCGATGATGACGCGTTCGCCGCCGGTAAGTCCGCTGTTGACGATGAAGTCCTGCCCGATTTGCTGGCCGAGCTGCACTGCCTGCTGTGACACCTTGTTGTCCGCGCCGACGGTGAGCACGAAGCTGCCGGATTGCTGCGTCTGCACGGCGGCCACCGGGACCACCGGGCGCGGTTGCGGCGTTGCACGGCTCACCTCGACCGTCACGAAAGCCCCCGGCAGCAGTAGTTCCTGCGGATTGGGAAAATCCGCGTAGACGCTGACCGTGCCCGTGGCGCGATCGACCTCGTTGCCGAGAAACGCGATGCTGCCGGTCTCGCCGTAGCGCGAGCCATCGGCGAGCAGCAGGTTGACATTGAGCCCTTTTGCGAGGTGCGCCGCGCTGGTGCCGGTGCGTTGCTGGGCGGCGACGACGCGCGCGGCACTCACGGAAAAAACGACCCGGATCGGATCGAGCTGGTTGACAGTGGCGAGTGCCGGCGTGCTCGGCGTCACCAGGTTGCCTTTGGTGAGGCTGACGGCGCCGATCCGGCCGTCGATCGGCGAGGTGAGGGTGGTGTAGCTCAGGTTGAGATTGGCCTGGTCGAGGTTCGCTTTCGCGGCTTGTACGCTGGCCTGGTTTTGATCGCGGCTCGCCTGCGCCTGGTCGAGATTGGCCTGGGTCTCGACGCTCCTTTGCTGCAGCGTCGAAACCCGCTGGTAGTTGAGCTCGGACTGACGCAGCGCGGCGTTCGCCGACGCGAGCTGCGCCTGGGCGGCCTGCACGGCCGCCGCATACTGCGTCTGCTCGAGCCGAAACAGGACGTCTCCGGCCTTCACGTCGTGGCCCTGCTGGGCCGGCACGTCCTCGATGAAGGCGGTGACGCGCGGGACGATCTGCACCGCTTGGATCGCGACCACGCGTCCGACGAAGGTCTGCGGCGGCGCGACGTCCTTGATCACGACGGGTGCGACCGTCACGGAAGGGGCCCGCGCGGCTGGTGCGGCCGACTGCGCAAGCGCCGTCGGCGACGGCGCCGCGAGCCAGACCACGAGCATCAGGGTAGTCGCCGGGCCGTGTGGTATCAGCCTGGGCACCGAACTGGGTCGAGACGTGTGGCGCACGACGTCATTCGTGACGGTGGTTCAGGATGTACGACCCAACGGGCTGTGCGCGCCAAAGTTCCTGTCCGAGACAACGCCGGACGGATCATTTTCGCGGCGGCGGTGCGCAACCGGACTGTGTATGCCTGGACCAGGCGCTGATTTGTTCCGCGTCTTTGCGCTTCAATTGATGTCGACGGCGCGTAGCCTTCGCTTCTCTATCAGCGTCCCCAATTCCCAGAAACTGATGGCGCTCATCGCGAGCTGGTCGTCCGCGAGAGCATGATCGACAATTCTCTGGCTTTGCTGGCCGAGACCCTCGTCCAGGGTAAGCCGGACGGCGGCTTGCGTATCGAGCAGGATCACTTGAGCGCGTCCCATTCGACATCGATTGGCGAGACGATATCGCCGATGATGAACAATCTGTTCTTGAACACCTTCCGGGTGTACGGCCGATGTGGCACCAGCCCGGCGACCGCTTTGCCATTCTTCGTGATGACGAGCGGCGCGCCGGTGCGGGCGACCTCATCCATCAGCGGGAGACAATTGGCCTTGAATTCAGACGCTTTGATGTGGCGGGCCATTGAGACCTGGTGAGTTCATATGACCATGATCATGACCATAGTCACGATGCCAGGGGTCAGCGCGGTCAAGGGAGGGGCTCGTCGCGCTGTGCCACGCGTGCCACTCAATACGACCGCGGCAGACCGAGCACCTTCTCGCCGATGTAATTGAGGATCATCTCGGCACTTACTGGCGCCAGACGCGCGATCATTGCCTCGCGCAGATAGCGCTCGACGTGGAATTCCTTGGCGTAGCCCATGCCGCCGTGGGTGGTCACCGCGCTCTGGCAGGCGGCGAGTGCGGCCTCGGCGGCGAGGAATTTGGCCGCGTTCGCCTCGGCGCCGCACGGCTGGCCGGCGTCGTAGAGGGCGGCGGCTCGAAAGACCATCAGGTTCGCGGCCTCGAGCTCCATCCAGTGGCGGGCGAGCGGATGCTGGATCGCCTGGTTCTGGCCGATTGGGCGGCCGAACACCACGCGCTCCTTCGCATAGCCGACTGCCCGTGAGAGCGCGGCATGGCCGAGACCGACCGCTTCCGCCGCGATGAGAATGCGTTCGGGGTTCATCCCGTGCAGGATGTAGTCGAAGCCGCGGCCCTCGTCGCCGATGCGATCCGCGACTGGCACTGGCAGTTGGTCGAAGAAGAGCTGATTGGAATCGACCGCCTTGCGGCCCATTTTGTCGATCTCGCGCACCTCGACGTGGCTTCGGTCGAGATCGGTGTAGAACAGGGTCAGCCCCTGGGTGCGCTGGGCGGCAAGATCGGCCGGCGTGGTGCGGGCGAGCAGCAGCACCTTGTTGGCGACCTGCGCGGTGCTGATCCAGATCTTCTGCCCCGACACGAGGTAGCGGTCGCCGTCGCGGACTGCCTTGGTCTTCAGGTTGAGCGTATCGAGGCCCGCGTCTGGCTCGGTGACCGCGAAGCAGGCCTTGTCGTCGCCGGCGATCAGCGGCGGCAGCATGCGGCCCTTCTGCGCCTCGCTGCCGAACACGACCACCGGATTGAGCCCGAAGATGTTCATGTGCAGCGCCGAGGCGCCGGAGAAGCCGGCGCCCGACCGGGCGATCGTCTGCATCATCAGCGCAGCTTCGGTGATGCCGAGGCCGGCGCCACCGAACCCCGGCGGCATGGCGATGCCGAGCCAGCCCGCTTGCGCGAAGGCGCGATGGAAGTCGTGCGGAAAGCCGCCCTCGCGATCCTTCTGCAGCCAATAGTCGTCGCCGAAGCGCTCGCACAGGCGCTGCACCGCGTCACGCAGCTGCTCCTGTTCGGGGGTCAGCGCGACGTTCATCAGGCGCGCCGCGAGTTGCGCACGGCCGCGCGCCGCCGCGTCGGCTCTTCGGTCGGCACCGTGACGCCGCCGATCGCACCATCCGCGGCCAGCTTGGCGATCGCGGCGTCCTTGAAGCCGGCTTCGCGCAGCACCTCGGCGGTGTTCTCGCCGAGACCGGGCGGATGGCGCCGGATCGACAGGCGCGAGCGGCTCCAGCGGCTCGGGATGCCGACGAGGCGGACGCGGCCTTCGGTCGGATGATCGATCGTCTGATAGAAGCCGACTGCGGCGAGATGCGGATCGTCGATCAGCGCATCGAGATCGTGCATCGGCACCGCCGGGATGTCGCCCTTCTGAAACAGCTCGAGCCATTCCGCCGTGGGGCGCGTGGTGAGGATTTCGGCGACCAGCGCATAGGCCTCGGCGAAGTGCCGCGCGCGCGCCGCTGCGGTGGTGAAGCGAGCATCGCTGTGGAACTGCTCGGCCTTGCCGATGATGCGGAAGAACGATTCCCATTGTTTGTCGGTGTAGACCAGAATGCAGATGAAGCCGTCGCTGGTGCGGTAGGGGCGGCGGTCGCGTGCCAGCAGGCGGCTGTAGCCCGGCGGCCCGATCGGCGGATCGAAGGCACGGCCGCCGAAATGGTCGGACATCACGAACTGCGCCAGCGTCTCGAACATCGGCAGCTCGATCGTCTGGCCTTGGCCCGACCGGTCGCGCTCGTAGAGGGCGGCGAGCACCACGTGCACGGCGTTGAGGCCGACGATGTGGTCGGCCATGGTGAGCGGCGCGTAGCGCGGCTCGCCGCCGCTGACGCGCTGGAAGGTCGCCGGGATGGCGGAAAGGCCCTGGATCAGGTCGTCATAGGCGGGACGGCCCGCGTAGGGTCCGCCTTCGCCATAGCCGATCAGGCTCACATGGATGATGCGCGGATTGGCCGCGCAGATGTCGTCGGCGCCGAGGCCGAGGCGGCGCAGCGACGCCGGCCGCACGTTGCAGATGAAGACGTCGGCGTCGCGGCACAGCCGCAGCAGCACGTCGCGGCCGCCCGCGGTCTTGATATCCACCACGACGCTGCGCTTGTTGCGGTTCGCCTGCATGTACATCGGGCCCATGCGCGGGTTCCGCATCGGGCCGCCGTGCCGCATGATGTCGCCCTCGGGCGGCTCGACCTTGATGACGTCGGCGCCATAGTCGGCGAGGATCTGCGTTGCGTAGGGGCCCATCAGCACCGTCGTCATGTCGACGATGCGGATGCCGGCGAGAGGGCCTGTGGGCGCTTTTGTGGGCATGCGCCCGCGCACCTTCTTGGGTGCAGGACTTTTGCGACGTTTCAACGCTCTTTTCATTTCATCCGCCCCGGACGGCCATGTTTTGTTTAGCCAGTCCGCGCGCGGCAAGGCAAGTTGCAAGGCAAGTTGCAAGGCAGGTTGGCGGAAAATGGCTTAGACTGGCGACAACAATTCAAGGCGATGGGAGGACACCATGCAAAGGGCACGATGGGCATTTTGTGGTTTGGCGGCGGTGCTGCTGGCCGTCACGTCGGCGCATGCGCAGCAGCCGCTCAAGATCGGGCTGCTGATGCCGTATACGGGGCAATTCACCGACGCCTCGGCGCAGATGGACCATGCGATCGAGCTCTACATCAAGCAGCACGGCGACGTGGTCGCTGGACGCAAGATCGAGCTCATTCGTCGCGACGATGCCGGCGCGCCGGATGTGGCCAAGCGCATGGCGCGCGAGCTCGTGGTCAACGACAAGGTCGACATTCTCGCTGGCTTCGTCATCACGCCGGAGGCGCTCGCGGTCGCCGACGTGTCCGAGCAGGCGAAGAAGCTCGAGGTCGTGATGAACGCCGCGACCGCGATCATCACCACCAAGTCGCCCTATATCGTGCGCACCTCGCTCACCATTCCGCAGCTCAACGAGGCGTTCGGCGCGTGGGTTCACAAGAGCGGCGTGCGCAAGGTCTACACGCTCGTGTCCGACTACGCGCCCGGTCTCGACGCCGAGGGCGCGTTCCAGCGCGGCTTCACGGGCGCGGGAGGGCAGATCGTCGGCTCGCTGCGCATCCCGCTCGCCAATCCGGATTTCTCCGCCTTCGTGCAGCGCATCAAGGACGCCGGTCCGGAGGCGATCTACATCTTCGTGCCGGGCGGCGCGCAGCCGGCGGCGCTCGCCAAGGCGCTGATCGAGCGCGGCATGGACGCGACCAAGATCAAGATCCTCGGCCAGGGCGAGATCACCGAGGAGAATGCGCTGCGCGGCATGGGCGACGCGGCGCTCGGCGTCGTCACCGCGTTCCACTACGACCACACCCACGACTCGAAGGTGAACCGCGACTTCGTCGCCGCCTACAACGCCGCCTACAAGCGCAACCCCGATTTCTTCAGCGTCGGCGGCTGGGACGGCATGCACCTCATCTATGAGGCGCTGCGCAAGACCGGGGGCAACAGCGACGCCGCCGCGCTGATCGCCGCCGTCAAAGGTCTCGCCTGGGAAAGCCCGCGTGGCCCCGTGTCGATAGATCCGGACACGCGCGACATCGTGCAGAACGTCTACTTCCGCAAGGTCGAGAAGGTCGGCGGCGTGCTGCAGAACGTCGAGTTCGAGAAGGTGGAGCACGTGAAGGATCCCGTGAAGGCGCGCATGACGAAGTGAGGTTTGGCACGCTGTCCGCGCTCCCTCTCCGCGTATTTACGGGGAGAGGGAGCGCGGCGCCGCGCCGGTTGCCTACTTGCGTCCGCGCACCCGCTTCTTCGCAATTGCTGCTGCCGCCTTCGGCACCCGCTTCCCGACGCCCAGCGCCTCCACCACCAGCTTGCCCAGCGCGATGAAGTCCGCCTTGCGCGGCGAGGTGCGGCGCCAGCCGAGGCCGACGCTGCGCCCCGGCTCGGGCGCGGCGAAGCGCAACAGCTTGACACGCTCGTCGCGCACCTCGACGTCGACCGCGACCTCCGGCACCAGCGTGACGCCGTAGCCGTTGGCGACCATCTGCATCACGGTGGCGAGACTTGTGGCGCCGAGGCCGAGCGGGCTTTCGCCCCGTGCGCCGCCGCAATAGGCGAGCGCCTGGTCGCGCAGGCAATGGCCCTCCTCGAGCAGGATGAGGCGCCGCTGGTCGATCTGCGTCGCCGTCACGCGCGTCGCGGCCGGCAGCGGATCGCCCGCCGGCAGCGCGAGCAGGAACGGGTCCTCGAACAGGCTCATCGTCTCGATCTCGGCCTCGGGCAGCGGCAGCGCCAGCAGGATCACGTCGAGGTCGCCACACATCAGCTCGTCGACCAGCACGCGGGTCTGCGTCTCGCGCAACTCGATGCGCAGATCCGCGTAGCGCGCCTGCAGCAGCGGCAACACCTTCGGCAGCACATAGGGTGCGATCGACGGGATGACGCCGAGCTTGAGGCTGCCGGCGAGGAGACGGCCGCGATGGCGCGCGAAGTCGACGAGGTCGCGCGTCGCGGCGAGCACGCGCTCGCCGCGCCGCGCGACTTCCAGGCCGACCTCGGTCAGCGCCACCGTGCCGGCGCGCCGCTCGACCAGCTCGACCTCGAGCTCCTGCTCGAGGTCGCGGATCTGCATCGACAGGGCCGGCTGGGTGACGGCGCAGGCTTCCGCCGCGCGGCCGAAATGCCTGTGGTGGGCGAGCGCCTCGAGATAGCGCAACTGGCGCAGGGTGATCATTGCCATAAGATAATCTTATCGCGTGGCGCAGGCAATCCGATGCGTCCTGATCGGGTCCCGAGGCGGCGAATGGCGAGCAGCGAATGGCGAATAGGGAGTTGCGGCGGACTATTCGCCACTCGCTATTCGCTACTCGCGCGCTTATCCTTTCAGCAAAACCCGACACGAGAGGAAACGCAAATGGCCGAGCTTGCAACGGTCGCGCAGACCGATACGCCGATCAGCGTGCGGCGCCTGGGGGCCTTTTTGGGCGCCGAGGTCACCGGGGTCGATCTCACCAAGCCGCTTCCGGCCGAGACCGTTGAGGCGATCCGGCTCGCGCATGCGACGCACGAGGTGCTGATCTTTCCCAACCAGAAGATCAGCGCGGAGGATCTCAAGCGCTTCGGCCGCTATTTCGGCGAGCTGACGGTCCATCCATTCTCGACCAATGCGGCGGATGCGCCGGAGCTGATCGTCTACGACAACAAGGAAGGCAACCCGCCGGCCGCGACCGACATCTGGCACACCGACGAGACGTTTCGCGAGTGTCCGCCGATGGGCACCATGCTGTGCTCGAAGATCGTGCCGGCGATCGGCGGCGACACCGTGTTCTGCAGCATGACGGCCGCCTACGAGGCGCTGTCCGACCGCATGCAGCATTTCATCTCCGGCCTCGAGGCCGTGCACGACTTCAAGCCTTTCAAGGCACTCTTTTCCGAGACAGAAGAAGGCTGGCGCAAGCTGCGCCATTTCGAGGAGCTTTACCGGCCCGCCACCCATCCGGTGGTGCGCGTGCATCCGGTGACGGGCAAGAAGGTGCTGTTCGTCAATCCGCAGTTCACGCTGTTCGTCAAAGGCATGGAGGAGCGCGAGAGTCGCACGCTGCTCGATACGCTGTTTCGCGCAACGTCTGTGCTCGAGCATCAGTATCGCCATCGCTGGGAGCCGAACACGGTGGTGTTCTGGGACAACCGTGCCGCTCAGCATGCGGCCGTGCACGACTACTATCCGCAGCGCCGCCTGATGGAGCGGGTGACGATCAAGGGCGATCGCCCGTTCGGCGCCGGCGAGGCCGCCAAGGTCTCCGAGCTGCGCAAGTTCAAGATGCCGCCGCTGTCGTCGCTGCCGGCAACGCGCGCGGTGCGGCAATTCGAGAAGGACTAGGACGCTCACCACGTCATGGCCGGGCTCGTCCCGCCCATCCACGTCTTTTGCGCGCGAAGGACGTGGATGTGCGGGTCAAGCCCGCGCATGACGAATCAGGCGAGTGCGGTCGGCTTCGGCACCTGATCCACATGCTCGATCTCGGCGCGCAGCAGGCGCTCCATCAGGCGCGCCTTCTCGCCCGCATGCGCGGGCGAGTCCCATAAATTGTCGAGCTCGCCCGGATCGTTGGCGAGGTCGTACATCTCGCCCCAGCGTACCGCGGCGAACACACTGAGGCGCCAGCGCTCGTCGACCAGCGTGTGTACGCGCGGCGGGCCGGCGTAAACGTCCTGCGGCCGCTGGTGATCGAATTGGATGAATACCGCATCGCGTGCGCCGGCGCGCGGGTCGGCGATCGCGTCGAGCAGGCTGCGGCCCTGCATGCCGGCGTAAGCGCCGAGCCCGGCGCGGGCGAGAATCGTGGCAGGAATGTCGAGCGTCGCGGCGAGCGCGGCGCTGCGCGCGCCGCGCACCGAGCCTTGCGGATCGGCCCAGATGAAGGGCACGCGCACGATGCTCTGATACGGCTCGGCGCCCTTGAGCAGCAGGCGGTGATCGCCGAGATGGTCGCCGTGGTCGCTGGTGAAGATCAGCACGGTGTCGTGGCCGCGCCCGGATGCCGCGAGCGCGGCGAGCACGCCCCCGATCGCGTCGTCGATGCAGCTGATCATGCCGCAGGTGAGTGCGCGCGCCTCCTGCGCCTCGCGCGCCGACACCGCGATGGTGTTCATGCCGGTGAGCGCCGCCTCGCCGCGCTCGCGCGCCGCAAGCGCCGCCGCCACGTGCGGCGGCGGCACCCAGTCGTTGCGGCGAAAGGCTTCCGGCACGGCGAAATCGTCGGGGTCGTACATGTCCCAGTACTTGCCGGGCGGATTGAACGGATGGTGCGGGTCAGGGAACGACACCATGAGGAAGAACGGCCGATCCTGCCCGTGCGTCGCGCGCAGGAAGGCGGCGGCGCGCTCGCCGATATAGGCCGTGGAGTAGAGCTCCGCCGGAATGGCGGTGCGGTGCGCCTGCGGACAGACATAGTCGCTCGGCAGCGCACTCTTGGGGCCGAGCAAGCGCTGCGCATCGGGCGCGCGCTCGCGCAGCCAGGCCGTGTAGTCGCCGCCGACCGTATCGCCATGGCCGGTGACGAGCTCGATATGGTCGAAGCCGTAGAACGGCAGCCGCAGGCGCGGATCGGCGCCCGTCCAGAAGGCGGGACTTTCCTGCGCATAGCGCGCCTGGGCGAGATCGTGGCGCACGGCTTCGGCGAGCGCCGGGGCGGGCCGGCGCAGCGCCGGAGCGCTGGTATCGATCGCGAGCGGCGGCTGGCCGGTGAAATTCTGCAGATGGCTCTTGCCGACCAGCGCGGTCGCGTAGCCGGCGTCGCGCAGCAGGTCGACGAAGGTGACGGCGTTCATCGACAGCGGAATGCCGTTGAGGCGCACGCCGTGCACGGACGGCATGCGGCCCGTCATCAGGCTCGCGCGGTTGGGCATGCACACCGGGCTCGCCACATGGAAGCGGTCGAACGCGATGCCGCGCGCCGCGATCGCATCGATATGCGGGGTTTCGAGGATCGGATGGCCGTAGCAGCCGAGGAAGTCGGCGCGCTGCTGGTCGGTGATGAAGAGGATGAAGTTCGTGGGCATGCGGCGCCTCGGCTTGACGACGCGTGCATCAAACCACGGAACAGACGGTGTGGCGAATTCGGCCGGGGCGCGATATGAATCCCTGTCCGATCCAGGAGTGCGCCATGCAAAAGCCCGGCCTCATCGTCGCGCCGCTCACCCCCTTCAACTCGGCGCTCGAGGTCGACGAGCCGGCGCTCAGGCGGCAGATCGACTACGTCGTACGCGACTGCGGCGCCACCATGCTGGTGGCGGCCGGGGTCGAGACGCAGGAATACACTTATCTCAGCCTGGAGCAGCGCAAGGCGCTGATCCGCGCGACGGTCGAGGCGGTCGACGGCCGCGTGCCCGTGATGGTCGGCATCTCGCACCCCTCGTTCAGGACCGCAGTCGAGCTCGCGCGCAATGCGGAAAAGCTCGGCGCCGCCGCGGTGCAGCTGCTTGCGCCGTTGCGGCCGTTCGCCGGGCCGCCGACCCAGGCCGATCTCCTCGCCTATTTCGAGTCGATCGCGCGCGAGACGAGACTGCCGATCACGCTCTACCTCAATCCGGGCCCGGGCGCCGACGTGTCGGTCCCCGACACCATCGCGCTCGCGCGACTCCCGGGCGTGCAGCTCATCAAGGAAAGCTCGCGCGACCTTGCCCGCGTCTCGCGGCTGATCGTCGAGATCGAGCGGGCCGGGCACGCGCGCTATTTCACCACCATGCAGATGCTGCTCGCGAGCATCGAGCTCGGCGGCGCCGGCGCCACCATGCCGCCGCCCGGCGCCGAGATCGCGCGCCACGTGATCGATGCCTTCGTCGCCGGCGACCATGCGCGCGCCGCCGAGTTGCAGCTGCAGTTCGCGCTGTTTCCCGCGAAATTCATGCACCGCGGCCTCGCCCCCGTGATGAAGGCGGCGATGAACCTGATCGGCATCCCGGTGGGCGATCCCTATCCGCCATATGGGTCGCTCAGCCGCGCCGAGATGGGCGCGCTCGATGCGCTGCTGCGCACCACGGTTCTGGCGGACCGAATGAGCCGAACGGCGGCCGCATGAGTGAAATGAGCACGGCATGAGCACTCCCTCCCCCCGGATGCGGGGAGAGGGAGTGCAACTTCAATGCTCGCTCGCATTATGAGCTTGGTGATGAAACCTTTCGGCTCAACCGGCTACATGCTCGAGCATGGCCAATGTCAGCTGGCACAGGGTAATGGTTTGTACGGACGCGGGGTGTGCGAAAACGCACTCCGCGGACGAGCCTGCGCTAAAACGGCAGCATGGCATCCTGGTGGGCAAGGCCCATCCGCCTAGCGGGTCGCTCAGCCGCGCCGAGACGGGCGCGCTCGACGCGCTGCTGCGCACCACGGTGCTGGCGCGGCGCTTCCACGGACGGCCGCCGCGTGAGCCTTACGGCGCCGCATTGACGATGAGCTCGGATGGCGGGTGCAGCCGCCCATCCGACGGGACGAGGGTGGGCGTCTCCTCGCGCTGATCGATCGGCTTGAGCTCCAGAACCTTGTCACGCGGCGCCTCGCCCTCGCACGTGGCGCGAACGAAGCGCTCGTCGAGCCCGCTGTTGATGACGTCCCAGATCTGGCGCAGGCGCCGGACGTGAAGATCGTCCCGGATGAATGCGACGACGGCGCTCAGCTCGTCCCTTTGGTCGAGGACGACCTCGCTGCCCTTGGCCCGGTCCTGCCCGGGCGGCACGAAGTCGCCGGCCGCCTCGGCCTGCTGCGCGCCGAGAAGGATGCGCAAGGCGCGCTGACGCAGGGCGGGGTTCTCGATGCAGCGCTCGAGATCGAAGATGGTGCGTACGTTGATCTCCCGCAGGTGCAGCGTCCGGGCGGGGCCGACCGCGAGAATGAGCTGGGCCTGCGCCACCCAATCGATCACCTCGTAAAGGCCGTACGGGGTCTCGACGAAGATCTGGATCGGATTGATCGTGGCGAGATTCTGCACGTCCTCGATCTCGAACTCGCCCAGGCGCAGCTTCATGAACGGGTCGATGCCGAGGATCATGTCGAGCGGCAGCTCCTCCTGCAGCGCCTTGCTCGCGGTGCTCACGCGGCGCAGGCGCATCCAGGGGAATTTTGCGATCAATACGCCGATGAACAGATCGGGGAAGAATCCCACGATGAAGGCGGCGCCGATCTGGAGCTTCGCCCCGATGGCGTCGAGGATGCCGCTTTGCCAGATCGCCGAGACGACGAACAGCGCCGTCGCGATATGGATGAACGACAGAAAGAACGAGGTCGGAGACAGATCGAAATTGGCGATCCGCCTGACCAGATATTGCACCGTCCAGAGATAGCTGCTGATGAACGTATAGGTGATGACGCCGCCCCAACCTTCAGGCGCCGACATATTGGTGGCGAGCGCCGGCGGATGGACCGGCTTGAACGCGAAGTCGAAACAGAGAAGCGTCAGCAACAGGTAGATCGCGACGGGGAAGACGTAGTAGCGAAAGGACTGCGCATCGGCATCGATCGCCGCGCGGTCGGGATTGGCCTCGGGATCGTATTTGTATTTGACGAGCTCGAACGACGGCAGGATGAGCGGGCGCCCGTCGACCTTGGCGAATTGGAAGAGCCGGGCGAGGTCGCGCACGATCTCGCGGCGCGAAGCGCGGATGTTCATGCGGCCGACATAGACGCCGATCGGGACGAGCAGGCTGAAGAGGGCGGTCGCCACCCATCGAAGCACTTCCGGGTCCAGTCGCATGGCGTGGCCCTCCTTGGCTCTCCATCCGGGCGTGATTGCCGATCGGCGTTGTGCTCAGCTCCTGATGATCGAATGAGTGTGAAAGCTGCGGGACGGGCGCTGCGGTTTCGCCGCGCTCAACCAGCCGCCGCGAGGATGCTGCCGCAGTCGAAGGTGGGCCCGAAGGCGACGGCCGCGACCACCGTGGCGGCGAGGCCGATCAGCGCGAACAGGCAAACCGCGGCAAGCTCCAATCTGTCTGCCTGGCGGAGCGTCGGCATCGTGAAATCGATGGTCGCGAGGCCAAGGGGGGCCGGGATCCACGTCTCGCTACGCCGATCGGACGAAATGCTCATTTGCTTCTCCTCAATAGATGACGTCAATTTGCGCAGGTTAGTTATTTGCGAAAACCGAGGGAGTGCGAAAACGCACTCCCTCGGTGGCGTGGCGCACCGGTGGCGCGGCACCGCACGTTGCCGATGCCAGCCGCCGATGGCCGTCGCCGATGTCGGTGGCCGATGTCGGTGGTCGATGTCAGTGGCCGATGCACGGGTAGCGCAGGTGCCGCCGGGGGCGTATGACATCGCGCGCCGGCAGGGAGGCATTCGTGAAAATCACCATCCTCGATGATTATTTCGACACGGTCCGCACGCTCGCAGCCTTCGCCAAGCTCGAGGGCCACGACGTCACGGTCTGGAACGACCATGTCCAGGACACCGACGCGTTGGCCGAGCGGCTCAAGGACACCGAGACGCTGGTGCTGATCCGCGAGCGCACGAAGATCCGCAATGCCCTGCTCGAGCGGCTGCCCAAGCTCAAGCTGATCAGCCAGCGCAGCGTCTTCCCGCATATCGACGTCGACGACTGCACGCGGCTCGGCATCGTGGTCTCGTCGAGCCAGCATGCCGACACGCCGTCCTACGCCACGGCCGAGTTCACCTGGGGACTGGTGCTCGCCGCCATGCGGCAGATTCCCCAGCAGATGGAATCGCTCAAGGCCGGCCATTGGCAGCGCGGCGTCGGTCACTCGGTGCGCGGCAAGACGCTCGGCATCTACGGCTGGGGCCGCATCGGCGCCGTGGTCGCGGGCTACGGCAGGGCGTTCGGCATGAACGTGCTGGTGTGGGCGCGCGAGAAATCGCGCGAGCGGGCGCGCGCCGAGGGCTGGGAGACGGCGGCGAGCAAGGAGGCGTTCTTCGAGACCTGCGACGTCATCTCGCTGCACATGCGTCTCGTCGAGGCGACGCGCCACATCGTCAAGGCCGCCGACCTCGCCCGCATGAAAACGGACGCGCTCCTGGTCAACACCAGCCGCGCGCCGCTGATCGAGCCGGGCGCGCTGGTCGCGGCACTCGACGCCGGCCGCCCCGGCTTCGCCGCGGTCGACGTCTACGAGGAGGAGCCGGTGCGCGACACCGGGCATCCGCTGCTCAACATGGCGAACGTGGTCGCGACCCCGCACCTCGGCTACGTCACGGTGGAGGAGTACGAGACGCAGTTCACGGAGATCTTCGACCAGATCGTCTCGTACTGCGCCGGCAAGCCGATCAACGTGGTCAACCCGCAGGTGCTCGACGCCGCCAACAGGCGGCGGTGATCAGGAGAGCGCGATGAGCCGACGGGCATTTCTCACCGGCGCCGCCGCCCTCGGCCTCGGCGCCGCGGTGCGCAAGCCGGTGCGCGCGCAGACCTCGCCGCCGCAGACTTTTCCGTCGGGTGCCCTCCGCTACGTGGTGCCGGCCTCGGTCAGCACGCCGCCCGACATCCTGGCGCGGATCGTCGCCAACGGGATCGCCGAGAACGAAGGCTGGAATATCATCGTCGAGGACAAGCCCGGCGCCGTCATGACGCTCGGGGCCGGTGAGGTCCTCAAACAGCCCGCCGACGGCCAGACCCTGTTCGCCGCAATGATGGGGGTCACCGCAATCAGCGCGCTGGTGCCGACCGCGTCGATCAACATCGAGACCGATTTTGCGCCCGTGGTCCGCGTCGGCACCGCCTACAACGTGCTGGTGGTCAATCCGGGCGTGCCCGTGCGCTCCATCGCCGAGCTGATCGCGTTTCTCGAGAAGAGCCCGGACAAGCACACCTACTCGTCGGGAGGCTTCGCCACGCCCGCGCATCTCCTCGGCGAGCTGTTCAAGCTGGAGACCGGCGTGCGGGCGACGCATGTGCCCTACACTCAGTTCCCGCAGGCGATCGCCGACCTGATCTCCGGCGTGAACACCTACCAGTTCATCGGCATACTGCCGGTGGTGCAGCTCATCAACACCGGCAAGCTGCGCGCGCTCGCCGTCATGGGGAAGGAGCGCAATCCGGCGCTGCCGGACGTGCCGACGATCGTCGAGGCCGGCTTTCCGAAGCTCGTGTCCGGGGACTGGGCCGGCATCATGGTCAAGGCGGGCACGCCCAGGGACGTGATCGCGCGCCTCAACCGCGCCGTGAACTACGCGCTCAAGACCGACAAGGTGCTCACGGCCTTCGCCAGGATCGGGATCGATGTCGGCGGCGGCACGCCTGAGTCGTTCGGCGCCCTTGTGCACGCCGAGACCGTGCGCTGGACCAAGGTCATCAAGGACGCCGGGATCAAGATCAACACGTGAGCGGCGGCCGTCGTGTGACGCTGCTCGCGACCCACTCGGGTGCGCTATGAGCCTAACGCTGATCCTTCGCCAGCGTCGGCGCGGTGCCGTGTGGGCCGGCCGAATTCGCGACCCGCACCTCGTCGCCATTGGCGATGCCGTCCTGGGGGCTGCCGATGACGCGGTCCTCGGCGGTCAGCCCGGAGCCGATCTCGACCGTCTGGCCCATGTCGCGCGCGATCGTCACCGTCTTGAGGACCACACGGTCGTTGGCGTCGACGGTCGCCACATGCAGGCCGCTCTGGTCGAAGATCAGGGCGCTCGCCGGCACGCTGATCGCCATCTCGGGCCGCGGCAATTCCAGGCTCACATTGGCGAAGGCGCCGGTCATCAGCTCGCCGCCGGCGTTGTCGACGAGCAGCTGCATGCGGGTCGTGCCGGAGGCCGCATCGACCGAGCGCGCGGAGGCCTCGACCGTCGCCGGGAAGGTGCGGCCCGGATATTCCGGCACCGCGATGCTCGCCTTGGTGCCGATCCTGATGCTCGGCACGTAGCTCTGCGGCACGTTGACGTAGGCGCGCAGCCTGCTGGTGTCGGAGACGACGAACAGCGCCGGGCCGCCGCCGGCGCCCGCATTGATCAGCGCGCCGACGTCGGTCGCGCGCGCCGTCACGATGCCGTCGAAGGGCGCGACGATCTGCTTGTATTTCTCCAGCGCGCGCAGGCGGTCGAGGTTGGCTTGCGCCGCCTTGACGATGCCCGCCTTGTTGGCGGCGTCGGCCTCGCGCTGCTCGAGGCCGAGCTTCGAGATCGCCGCCGAGGTGATCAGCGATTTGCCGCGCTCGAGGTTGGCGTTGGCGAGCGCGAGATTGGCCTGCGCGCTGGCGAGATCGGCTTTCGCCTGCATGATCTGCTGGTCGAGGTCGGGCGCATCGATGTCGGCGAGGACCTGCCCGGCTTTCACGCGCGCGCCGATATCCGCCTTCCATTCGCGGATGTAGCCGCTCACGCGGGCGAAGAGCTGCGCCTGGGCGTAGGCCTCGAGCCGGCCCGGCAGGTCGAGGGTCGTGCGCGCCGTCCTGGTGTCGGGCGGGGCGACCTCGACCACGGGAATCGCGCGCTGCTCGGTCCAGTCGCGCAGGCGCGCGTCCGCGGTCTGCCGTGTGCTGATGCCCGAGACGACGACCGCGGCGGCGACCACGACGAGCGCGACGCCGGCGATGCCGAGCTTTCGCTTCGAGATGGCAGCATTGGAGGCGGCAGGAGCTGACGGTTCAGGCGGCATGCGGCTCTCCAAGTGGGGAATCGGGCGCCTGCGTGCGGCGTCCGTGCAAGAGGCTGAACACGACCGGCACGAACATCAGGGTCGCGCAGGTCGCGAAGATGAGCCCGCCGACCACGGCGCGGCCGAGCGGCGCATTTTGCTCGCCGCCCTCGCCGAGGCCGAGCGCCATCGGCGCCATGCCGATGATCATGGCGAGCGCGGTCATCAGCACCGGGCGGAAGCGCACGAAGCCGGCTTCGAGCGCCGCCTGGATCGGATCGCCGAGCGCGTCGAGCCGCTCGCGCGCGAAGCTGATGACCAGCACGCTGTTGGCGGTGGCGACGCCCATGCACATGATCGCGCCGGTGAGCGCCGGCACCGACAGCGTGGTGCCGGTCGCGAACAGCATCCACACGATGCCGGCGAGCGCCGCCGGCAGCGCCGTGACGATCACGAACGGATCGCTCCACGACTGGAAGTTCACCACGATCAGCAGGTAGATCAGCACGATCGCGCCGACGAGGCCGAACAGCAGGCCCGAGAAGGCACGGTTCATCGTCCGCACCTGGCCGATCAGCACCACGCGCGAGCCGCGCGGCACGTCCTTCGCGGTCGCGTCGACGATCTTCTGCACCTCGGCCGCGACCGCGCCGAGGTCGCGCCCCTGGGTGGTCGCATAAATCTGCACCAGCGTCTGGATGTCGTATTGCGAGACCACCGCGCTGCGGCTCACCCGCTTGATGTCCGCGATGGCGCCGAGCGTCTGCATCGGGGCCGCGCCGGACGCCGTGATCGGCAGGTTGCGCAGCGCGGTGAGCGAGTCGACCTGGTACTGCGGCGTCTGCATCACGATCGGGTAGGAGGCGCCGTTGGCCGGATTGAGCCAGTAGGTCGGCGCGACCTGGCTCGATCCGGCGAGGTTCACCACCAGGCTGTTGGTGACGTCGCGCTCGGTGACGCCGACATATTGCGCGCGCGTGCGATCGACGTCGACGTTGAAGCCGGGGCTGTCGCGCGATTGCTGGATGCGCGCGTCCACCAGGCCGGGCACGTGGCGCAGCCGGCGCAGCAGCTCCTGCGCATAGGCGAAGTTCGCGTCCGCGTTCGGCCCGCGGATCTGCAGGTCGATCGGCGCCGGCGCGCCGAAGTTGAGGATCTGGCTGACGATGTCGGCGGGTAGGAACGAGAAGGTGACGCCGGGGAAGCGGTTGGGGAGCTCCTCGCGCAGGGTTCGGACGTAGTCGGCAGTCGGCCGATGGTTCTCCTTGAGCTTGATCTGGATATCGCCGTCCTGCGATCCGATCGTGCCGGTGTTGTTGTAGGTCATGTTGATGCCGCTGATCGGCAGGCCGAGATTGTCGACCAGGGTATCGAGCTGGTCCGGCGGAATGATCGCGCGGATCGTCTTCTCGATCGCGGCGAACTGCTTCGAGGTCTCCTCGATGCGGGTGCCGACACGCACGCGCGCATGCATCAGGATCTGCCCGGCATCGACGGACGGGAAGAAGTCGCGGCCGAGATACGGCACCAGCGCGAAGGTGCCGAGCACGACGGCGAGGAAGCCGATGATGAAAACGCCGCGGTGGGCGAGCGCCAGCGCGAGCAGCCCGCGATAACCCTCGCGGAAGCGCTCGAAGCTCGCCTCGAACCGGCGCTGCATGTGCACCAGCGGGTTGCGCGAGGGCGGCCGCGGCGCCTCGTGCCCGTGCGGGTCGGTGTGCGGCGCGTGCGGGTGCAGCAAATAGTTCGCCAGCGTCGGCACCAGCGTGCGCGACAGGATGAACGAGCACGCCATCGCGGCGATCACGGCTTCGGCCATCGGCACGAACAGGAAGCGGGCGACGCCGTCGAGGAAGAACATCGGCACGAACACGATGCAGATGCACAAGAGCGACACGAAGGCCGGGGTGACGATCTGCGCCGCACCGTCGAGGATCGCGGGCTCGACCGCCTTGCCCTGCTCGAGATGCCAGTTGATGTTCTCGATCGTGACGGTGGCATCGTCGACCAGGATGCCGACCGCGAGCGCGAGGCCGCCCAGCGTCATGATATTGAGCGTCTCGCCGAGCGCCCACAGCGCCGCGACCGAGCCGAGCACCGACAGCGGGATCGAGGTCGCAATGATCACGGTCGAGCGCCAGCTGCCGAGAAAGATCAGGATCATCAGGCTGGTGAGCGCCGCCGCGATCACGCCCTCGCGGATCACGCCGTCGACCGCCGCGCTGACGAACACCGACTGGTCGCCGACCAGCGCGATCTTCAGGTTGGGCGGCACCAGCGATTTGAGCTCTTCCACCTTCTGCTTGATGCCCGCGATGATCGAGAGCGTCGAGATCGCCCCGTTCTTGAGCACCAGCATCAGCACCGAGCGGCCGCCGTCGACGTGGACGATGCTGGTCTGCGGCGAGTTGCCGTCGCGCACATGGGCGACGTCGTGCACGTAGACCATCGCGCCGTTCACGCTCCGGATCGGCAGGTCGCCGAGCGCGCTGATCGCCGAGGGCGCGTTGTTGAGCTGGAGCGCATATTCGAGGCCGCCGATCTTCTCGGTGCCGATCGGCGTGAGCAGGTTCTGCGCCGCGAGCGTGTTGGCGACGTCCTGGCCGGACAGGCCGCGCGCCTGCATCGCCGCCGAGTCGAGGTCGATCTGCACCTCGCGGAACTTGCCCCCGAACGGGTACGGGATGGCGGCGCCCTGCACGGTGACGAGCGGCGTGCGGATCACGTTGATCGCGAGGTCGAACAGGTTCTGCTCGGTCAGCCCCTGGCCGGAGAGCGCGAGCTGGATGATCGGCACCGTCGAGGCGTTGTAATTGAGGATCAGTGGGGGCGTCGCCCCGGGCGGCATCTGCTTGATCATGGTCTGCGCGATCGCGGTGACCTGCGCATTGGCCATGCGGATGTCGACGTTCGGCTGGAAGAACACCTTGATGATGCCGACGCCGGTATAGGAATTGGCCTCGATGTGCTCGATGTCGTTGACCGTGGTGGTGAGCGCGCGCTCGAACTGGGTCGTCATGCGCCCGGCCATGTCGTCGGGCGGCAGGCCGGTGTATTGCCACACCACGGCGATGACCGGGATGCGGATGTCCGGAAAGATGTCGACCGGGGTGCGCAGCGCCGCCAGCGGGCCGATGATGAGAATCAGCAGCGCGAGAACGACAAACGTATAGGGCCGCCGCAATGCGATGCGGACAATTCCAACCATTCTGCGCGTGCTCCCTGTGCGCGCGCCTTTGTACCACAAACCATGGCGTTCGCTCGGCGCCGCCCTGGGAATGCGGCAAGGTGAAGCATAAATTTCCCGTAAAATCGGGGACTTAGCGGGAGCTGCGCATCCGGGCGAGGCTGCCGGTCCGCCGGCCGCGATCCGCGATCCACGATCCATGATCGAGATAAAAAAGAGTGCGCCGCCCCGTGCGGGGGGCGGCGCACCCGGGACATCTGCGCACAGGGAGTTACGCAGATTCTCTGGCGTTGGCGACCGCATGCGAATTCTCGGCGCCACGGCGCTCCATACTGCTTCGACCGGAACCGGGCTTTGCAGGCGATTATTGATTTGGATTAAGGCCTACTCGGGCGCTGGAACGCGCGCGAGTATCAGGGGCTGGAAGTGCGCGCGCAGCTCGATCGCCTTGCGGTCGGGAAACGCGACGCGGCGATGGTCCAGTGTGATCAGGCCCTCGGCGCGCAGCTGCGCCAGCATGCGATTGAGGTGCGGCACGCTCAGCCCCAGCGCGTCGCCCATGACTTCCTGCGAGAAAGGCAAGTCGAAGCCGGCCGGGTCGGCACCGCCGATGGCGGCGAGGCGCGCCTGCAGCTCGAGCAGGAAATGCGCGAGCCGCTCGACCGGCGTGCGCCGGCCGGTGTCGATGACGCGCTCCGCATAGGTGGCCGCCTCGTGCACCGCGAGCCAGCTCAGCGCGAGGCCGAACTGCGGGCGTCGGTAGCAGAGCTGCACATAGGCGTCGGTCGAGCAGACGGAAACCTTCATCCGGGTCAGCGCCAGCACCGAATAGGGCGCCCGCTCGAGGAAGCTTCCCGGCACGCCGATGACGTCGCCCGGCAGGATGACGTTGAGGATCTGCCGCTTGCCATTGCGCAGGAGCTTGTAGCGCGCGCCAAATCCTTCGCCGACGAAGGCGAGCTTGTGATAGGCGTCGCCGTCGACCACGAGGTCGCGGCGCTTCTCGATCGTCACATCCTGCTCGATGAGCTCGCCGAGGCTCGCGATGTCGGCGGCGCTGAGCGCAAGGTAACGCGTCAGCCGCGCCACGCAGGGGTGATGTGGCCAGCGATCGAGCTCGCTCTTCACCGCTGCGCGGCTCATCGGATCGTCGTGGGGCTCGTCATGGGGTTGTCATGGCGCGGGGAGAAGGCTTGATCAAGATTAATAATTTCGATGAAAGTGCGCGCTGCGACAAATGAGTTTCAGCGCCGCATCGGTTGCCGGCTGGCCGGTAGCGTCCATTGGTCGCGGCCTCGCCGCGGCCGGCGGATGCCGGAAAAATGGCCGAGAATCGCGCCTCCTGCGCGCATGAGTGCAGTGCTCTACGCCGAAAGACTGATATCGCCGCGATTGCCTGCCATCGATTCGAATGAATAATCCCGCCACGGCGCGGCATCGCAAACTCTTCCATCCGAGGGGAGGGTGCCGCACCTACCCCCGGCATTTGCCATAACAATCGGAATGGGAGGTTCACGTGTCCAAGGACGGTCTCAACCGTAGTCGCCGCAATGTGCTCAAGGCCGGCGGCGCCCTTCTCGCCGCAACGGCGTTTCCCCGCATCTCGATGGCGGCCGACCAGCCGCCGATCGGCACCTGGCCGGCCGGCTCGTCCGGCAACACCGTGAATGTCGCCGCGGCCGTGCCGCGCACCGGCACCTATGCGGCGGCGGGGGAGGATGAGCTCAAGGGCTGGCAGCTCGCGGTCGAGCACATCAACAGCGGCAACGAGCTCATCAAGAAGATCTCGCCGAAGACCACGAAGGGCGTGCTCGGCAAGCAGGTCAACCTGCTGGTCGCCGACTCGGCCGCCAAGCCGAACGAGGCCGTGCAGGCGCAGCAGCGCTTCATCTCCGACAACAAGATCGTGCTGATGACCGGGTCGACCTCGAGCGCGGTTGCGGTCGCGCTCAACAAGCTCGCCCAGCGCGAGCACGTGCTCTACACGGCCGGCGTCTCCGGCTCGAACGACACGACCGGCAAGGACTGCGTGCGCTACGGCTTCCGCCAGTGCTTCTATGGCGAGACTGCCGCGAACGCGATCGGCCCGGTCCTGATCAAGACCTTCGGCAAGAACCGCAAGGCCGCGTTCATGACGCCGGACTACACCTACGGCCACACCGTCACCAAGTCGGTGAACGACTATCTGACCAAGAACGGCGGCTGGACCATGGTGACCAACCAGGTGTCCCCGCTCGGCGCGCCGGACTTCAGCCAGTATCTCACCAACATCGCCAACTCGGGCGCCGAGATTCTGGTCAACGTCAACTGGGGCCACGACGCTGTGCTGTCGATCCAGCAGGCGAAGCAGTTCGGCATCCTGCCGAAGATGAAGCTCGTGGTCCCGTATCAAATCCCGTTCCTCGCCAAGGAAGTGGGGCCGGAGCTGACCGAAGGCGTCTACTCGGCGACCGATTTCTGGTGGACTCTCGAGGACAAGTTCCCGCTGGCGAAGCTGTTCGTCGACGCCTTCAACAAGAAGTACGGCTATATGCCGGACTGGAGCGCCGAGAACTCCTACATGTCGTTCGCGATCTGGGCCCGCATGGTCGAAGGCGCCGGCACCTTCTACCCGCCGGCTGTGATCAAGGAATACGAGAAGGGCGAGACCTTCCCGTCGGTGGTCGGCGACGTGCATTTCCGCGCCGCCGATCACCAGCTCGTCCGCCCGGTCATCATCGTCAGGGGCAAGGCGCCGAAGGCGATGAAGAACAAGGAAGACTGGTGGGAGGTCACCGAGGTCGTGCCGGGCGAGGGCCTGATGCAGAAGCCCGACGCATTCGGCTGCAACCTCGGCGCCTACACCTGAGTGGCGCCGGGCCAGCGTCCCGCCGCCAGGGTCCGCGCCGCGGCAAGTGCCGCGCGGACTTCGGATTTCGGCGGGACACTGGTAGTGTCATGGAAACGTAATGTCGGTTCGCGAACCCGAAGCACGCGCTTCGGGTTCGCGGCGTCCCGTGCGGGGGCACGACCGTGTTCAACTGGGTCAATCTCGTCTCGCAGATGTTCAACGGGCTGGTGCTCGGCGCGCTGCTCGCGCTGATCAGCTCCGGCCTCACCATCATCTACGGCACCCTCGGGGTGCTGAACCTCGCCCATGGCGCGATGTTCATGCTCGGCGGCTACGCCGGCTTCGTCGCCTATCAGTACACCGGCTCGTATCTCGTCGCGGTCGTGGCCGGCACGCTGTTCGTGGCGCTGGTCGGGGTCGTGATGGAGCGGGTCATCATCCGTCATTTCTACGGCCGGCCGGGCGAGGATCAGCTCCTCGTCACCTTCGGGCTCGGCATCGTGTTCGTCGAGGCGGTGCGGCTCGCCTTCGGCAGCCTCTCGCAGGTCGTGCCGGCGCCGACGCCGCTCCTCGGCATCGTGTCGCTCGGGTTCATGTTCTATCCGACCTACCGGCTCGCCCTGGTCGGCATCATCGCGGTCGCGCTCATCGTTCTGTTCATCGTGCTTTATCGTACCCGCATCGGCATGATCGTGCGCGCCGGCATCGAGGATTCCGGCATGGTCGACGCGCTCGGCATCAACGTCTACCGCGTGTTCATGCTGGTGTTCGGCATCGGCGCGATGGCGGCGGGCTTCGCCGGCATCGTCAACGCGCCGGTCGTCTCCCTCACCCCCGACATGGGCGAGGCGATCCTGGTGCAGACCTTCGTGGTGGTGGTGATCGGCGGCGTCGGCTCTTTTCCGGGCGCCGTGCTGGGCGGCCTGATCGCCGGCGAGATCGTCAGCGTCACCGCGATGGTCGACCCCGCCTATTCCTACGTGATGCTGTTCGCTGCCATGACGATCGTCCTGCTGGTGCGGCCGCACGGCCTGCTCGGCACCGCGGGCCGCGAATGAGCACGAGCATGAAGTTGAGCACGAATCTGGACGGCTGATGTTCAAGAAGCACCCCCTCCTGGTCGAGCTCTTCACCGGCCTTGCGCTGATCGCGGCGCCGTTCGTGCTGCCGCATCTCGGCTTCTCGCCCAACACCATCAACCGCATCCTCGTGTGGGGCCTGTTCGGCATCGGCTTCGACATCCTGTTCGGCTACACCGGCCTGCTCTCGTTCGGGCAGTCCGCGTTCTACGGCACCGGCGGGTTCGTCGCCGCCTATCTGCTCACCCGCATGGGCTTTCCCAGCGTCGTGGTGGCGCTGTTCATCGGCATGATCGTCGCCGGCGCGGTCGGCTGGGTGATCGGCCTCATCGCGCTGCGCCGCACCGGCATCTATTTCGCGATGATCACGGTGGCGATCGCCGAGGTGTTCTACTTCACGGAGTTCTCGCCGCTCGCCGCCTACACGGGCGGCGAGAATGGCCTGCCCGGCGTGCCGACGCCGACATTCTATCTCGGCTTCACGACCATCCCGATCGACAACGCCGTCGCGATGTACGGCTTCCTCGCGCTCTGCTACTTCATCGGCCTCGTCATCGCGCTGCGCATCGTGCGCTCGCCGGTCGGCGCGGTGCTGAGCGCGATCCGCGACAACCCGCTGCGCGCCGCCGCGGTCGGCCACAACATCCACGGGTACAAGCTCGCCGCCTTCGTGATCGCCGCCGCCTATGCGGGCTTCGCGGGCGGGCTGCTCGGCGTGCTGCAGGCGTTCATGCCGCCCGACGCCTTCACGTTCGACACCTCCGGCCAGCTGGTGATGCAGACCGCGATCGGCGGCGCCGGCACGCTGTTCGGCCCGCTCGTCGGCGCCGCGCTGTGGCTCTATCTGCAGGATTTCCTCCAGAGCGCGTTCAACCTCGGCGCCGCCTGGAAACTGGTGCTCGGCATCGTGTTCGTGCTGCTGGTCTGCTTCCTGCGCCGCGGCATCGTCGGCGGCATCGTCGATCTGGTGTCGTTCGTCGGCGGCGCGGGCGCCCCCAAGGTGGCGGCGGCGGTCGCGCCGCGCACGCCCGCGGAGGCGGCGAGGCAGCCGGCGATCGCCGCCATGCCGGCGCGCCGCCATGCGCTCGACGGCTTCACCGGCCCGATCCTGCAGGCGCGCGGACTCTCCAAGCGCTACGGCGGCCTCGCCGCCAACAGCGACATCGATTTTTCGGTCGAGCACGGCGAGCTGCGCGGCATCATCGGCCCGAACGGCGCCGGCAAGACCACCTTCTTCAAGATGCTCACCTGCGAGGTGCCGCCGACCTCGGGTCGTATCGTGTTCGAAGGCCGCGACATCACGGGCATGCGCGTGACCGAAGTCTGCCAGCTCGGCCTGACCAAGAGCTACCAGGTCAACCAGCTGTTCACCCGGCTGAGCGTGCGCGAGAACCTGAACATCGCGGCGCTCGCCGCGCTGCGCGGCAAGTTCCGCCTCGACCTCTTTCGCAGCGTATCGTCGATCCCGGGCCTGCGCGATCAGGTCGAGCATACCCTCGAGCTGGTCGACCTCACGGCGCGCCCCGACACGCCGGTCGCGGAGCTCGCCTATGGCGAGAAGCGCCGCCTCGAGATCGGCCTCGCGCTCGCCTCCTCGCCGAGCCTGCTCCTGCTCGACGAGCCGCTCGCCGGCATGAGCCCGTCGGAGCGGGTCGAGACCGTCAAGCTGCTCAAATCGATCAGCCGCGGCCGCACCATGGTGATCATCGACCACGACATGGATTCACTGTTCGAGCTGGTCGGCAAGGTCACCGTGCTGCAGGAGGGCCGCGTGCTGGTCGAGGGCACGCCCAACGAGATCAAGGGCAACGCCAAGGTGCAGGAAGCCTATCTGGGCGGGGTGCGCGCCGCATGAGCCTGCTCGAGGTCACGGGACTGAACAGCTACTACGGGGATTCCCACATCCTCTTCGACGTCGGCCTGCGCGTCGAGAAGAACGAGGTCGTGGCCTTGCTCGGCCGCAACGGCGCCGGAAAAAGCACGACATTGAAGAGCCTGATGGGCATGGTCACGCCGCGTGCCGGCTCGATCCGCCTCGACGGCGCCGAGCTCGCCGGCCGCAAAGCGCATGCCATCGCGGTCGCCGGCATGCAGCTCGTGCCGGAGGAGCGCCGCATCTTCGGCAGCCTCAACGTGGAGGAGAACCTCGTGCTCGCGAGCCTCACGGCGCCGAGGCGCTGGCCGCTCGAGCGCATCTACGAGATGTTCCCGCGCCTCAAGGAGCGCCGCACCAGCCGCGGCACCGACCTCTCGGGCGGCGAGCAGCAGATGCTGGCGATCGCCCGCGGGCTGATCCGCGATCCCAAGATCATCCTGCTCGACGAGCCGTTCGAGGGCCTCGCGCCGATCATCGTGCGCGACCTGCTCGCCACCTGCCGCGCCCTCGCCGAGGCCGGGCAGACCATCCTGGTGGTGGAGCAGAACATTTCCGCCGCCATGACGCTCGCCGACCGCATCTACATCCTCAACAACGGCCACATGGTCGAGGAGCTGACCGCGCAGGCGGCGCGCGGCCAGCCCGAGGTGCTGCACCGCCATCTCGGGGTGTAAATTAGGGTCAGCTGGGTACGCGGCCCGCGCTCCCAACCGCGAATTCCCAGCTACGACCGTCACCCAGAGGAGCCGCGCGTAGCGCGCCGTCTCGAAGGGCGACGGCCCGGGTAGCGCCTCTTGCACACTGGTGGAACCATCTCGACCGATCACCCTTCGAGGCTCGCTTCGCTCGCGCCTCAGGATGACGGGTCTATGAATGCATTCGCGGCTCGACGGATGTTGAATCTCACGCTGCGACGCCCGACATTCGCTGCACCAGAAACCAAACCGTGGTCCCATGGCAATCGACCTGAAGGCGTGGGAGCGCCACATCACCTTGCCGGACGGCCGCGCCGTCTTCGTGCGCCCGCTGCGGCCGGATGACGAGCCGCTTTACCCGCCTTTCCTTTCCGCTGTGACGCCGGAGGATCTGCGCTTGCGCCTGTTCGCGCCGGTCAGCGCTTTCACCCACGAGTTCATCGCCCGTTTCACCCAGTTCGACTACGCCAAGGCGATGGCCTTCATCGCCCTCGACGAGGCGACCGGCGAGATGCTCGGTGTCGCGCGGCTGCATGACGAGACCGACGGTGTCAGCGGCGAGTACGCGATCCTCGTGCGCTCCGACCTCAAGGGCCACGGCCTCGGCTGGCAGCTGATGCAGCTGATCATCGCCTATGCCCGCGCCAAGGGTTTCCGCGCCATCGACGGGCAGGTGCTGCGCGAGAACACGACCATGCTCGCGATGTGCCGGCAGCTCGGCTTCGACATCGCCGACGATCCCGAGGCGCCGTACATCGATCGCGTGCGGCTGGCGCTCTGAGGCGGACGGGGTTCCTAGCGCCCCCTCTTGGCCGAAGCGCGCGTCCACGCCGTGCGCAGGGCATCCTCCAGTTCCGCGATCGTAAGCTTCGCAAGAATTGCGGTCGTTGCGCCCCGCTTGCCCCATGCATTGGGCACCGGCGAGAAGGCTTCCGGCGCCATCATGCATTTGAATTCCTGCTGCTCCGGCGTGAACATGAAATTCGCCGTCTCGCCGTCGCCGGCGAGCGTCACATAGATGCGCCGGACCCTGAAGGCCGTCCGGTCGAAATGTGGCGCCTCGGTCGTCCCCTCGAGAGAGAGCGCAATGCGGCGAAGGTCGTTGCTGGTCGACATTGCTTTCGCTGTCGTCGAGGGTCCAACCGGGAGAGCTGATCTCGCGCATTCAGTCGTAGCACGCTACAGTCGCTCGATGAATTCCACTCCGCTTCGGCTCCCGCCACTTCCCGTCCGCTGTTCCCTTCGATGACCAGCCGCGCGCAGGATTCCCCCATCCGCTTCGACCCCGATGCCCGCGGCCCGCTCGACGGCATCCGCGTGCTCGACCTCTCGCGCCTCGTCGCCGGCAACATGGTGTCGCTGCAGCTCGCCGATTTCGGCGCCGACGTCGTCAAGGTCGAGCCGCCGTCCGGCGACCCGCTGCGCGACTGGCGCGATGCGGGGAAGTCGCTGCACTGGAAGACCTATTCGCGCAACAAGCGCTCGCTGGTGCTCAACCTGCGCCATGCGTCCGCCCGCGACGCCCTCATGCGCCTGGTCGAGCGCGCCGACGTTTTCATCGAGAACTATCGTCCCGGCACGCTGGAGGAGATGGGGCTCGGCCCCGCGGTGCTGCACGCCCGTAACCCGGGGCTCATCATCGTGCGCGTGTCCGGTTTCGGCCAGACCGGGCCTTATGCGCCGCTGCCCGGCTTCGGCACGCTGGTCGAGGCGATGAGCGGCTTTGCGGCGCGCACCGGCTTTGCCGATCGCGAGCCGGTGCTGCCGCCGCTCGCGCTCGCCGACATGATCGCCGGGCTCTACGGCGCGTTCGCGACCGTGACGGCGCTGCGTGCGCGCGAGCATGGCGCGGCCAAGGGGCACGGGGGCGGGCAGGTGATCGACCTCACCCTGCTCGAATCGATGTTCTCGGTGCTCGGCCCGGAGGCGGCGATCTTCCGCACGACCGGCGCCGTCAAGCCGCGCACCGGCAGCGGCTCCAACACGTCGGCGCCGCGCAACGTGTATCGCTGCGCCGACGGCAAGTACGTGGCGATGTCCGGCTCGACCGAGACCATGGCGCGGCGCATCTTCGGGGCCATCGGCCGCGCCGAGATGCTCGCCGACGAGCGCTTCCGCACCAACAGCGCGCGCGTCGAAAACCGCGAGCAGGTCGACGCGGCGGTCGGCGGCTGGTTCGCGGCGAGGACGCGCGACGAGGCGCTCGCGCACATGCGCGCCGCCGGTGTCACCGTCGGGCCGGTCTACGACATTGCCGACGCGGTCGCGGACCCGCATTTCCGCGAGCGTCCCGTCCTCGTCGAGGTCGAGGACCCCGAGCTCGGCAGCCTGCCCATGCACGATATCGTGCCGCGGCTCTCGGCGACGCCCGGCACATGGCGCCGCCCCGCGCCCGCGCTGGGCGAGCACACCGACGCGGTGCTCGCCGAAGCCGGCCTCGACGCCGCCGCGATCGCGCGGCTGCGCGCCGAAGGCGCCGCGCGTTGAAAATTTTCGGCCGGGGTCGTGACCCGGCGGCACGTGGCCGGCGACTAAAGCTCGGATGGGCACGCCGCGGGAGTGCCGCATGCCGTACCCCATGTCTGGACGCTTATCGATCGTTGCGGTCCTGAGCGTGCTTGCTTCGGCAGCCTCGTCCGACCCGGTCCGCCCGCATGAGCCGCGGGGCGTCGGCTATCGTATCGAGGAGATCGCCCCGCACACGCCTGCCGCGGATGCGGGTCTGCGGCCCGGCGACCGCATCATGGCGATCGACGGCCGGCCGGTCACCGGTGCGGTGGATATCGACCGCGCGGTTGCGCGTAGCGGCCGATCGCTGGTGGTGAGCGTCGAGCGCGGCGGGCGCGTGCGGCGGCTGCGGATAGTGCCGCGCGCGCTCGCGGCGGCGCAAGCCGCGGACTACGAAGCGGCGCCGCCGCGCGTGCTCGGCATCGTGCGGACCGAGCAGCGTTTCGTGTTGCGCGCGGGCACGGGCGCAAATGACGCTTATGTCCCGCCGCCCATTCCGCCCGACCCGCCGCCTCCGCCGCCGATGATCGCGAATTGACCGGCGCCAGATCTCGGTTCTCGGCTTGTGCGGGCGCGATCGTCTCGGTTCCTCGCAGTCCGCGCCGCGGGGCCGCCTGGCCCAAGCCGCGTCGGCGCGGCTCCGTTAGCCTCCGATCGTTTCGACGGAGGGAGCCTATGAAAATATCCATGACAGGACGACTCTGCGCCTTGTCTGCAGCGCTGGCGCTTGCGGCGCCGGCGGCGGCAATCGCGACACCGAGCGCCGCCGGCATCGGCGCGGCGCCGACCCATCCGGTCGCACAGCAATCCGGGACGGCCGATGCGCGCCTCGCCATTATCCTGCAGCGTAGGCCGCCGCCGCCAAAGAAACCGCCGCCGAAGCACGGCCACTGAATGCCCCGAAGGAGCAGGCCGCGCGATGCACTCGTCGTCGTCGCGGCGTCGCTTGCGGGCACTTCCTGCGCGATGGCACCCCATCGCGCAGGGCGCCGATCAAGCCACCGGGATCGGAATGCTCTGCGCGTGGCGGAAAACGTTGGTGGGATCGAACGCCGTCTTGATCTTCTTCAGGCGCGCGAGGTTCGCGCCCCAATAGGCGGTCGCATAGTCGGGCAGCTCGAGGTCGCAATAGTTGACGTAGGCCGCACCCGATACATAGGGCCGCATGGCGGCGTAGACCTCGCGCATGTCGGCGAGACGTTGCGGCGTGTCCTTCGCGCTGGTCCAGTTCGCGGCGTACTGCATCGAGAACAGCGTGCCCTTGCGATGCGCAAATGCGGTGGCGTCGGCCGCCGGCGCCGCGATCGCGCCGCCGTAGGCGTCGCAGATCACGTAGATGTCCGACTTTTTGCTCACCGCGGTCATCAGCGCCGTGAGGCCCGTGTCGCTCATCGGCGCGGTGACGTAGTCGGACTTTCCCTTCATCGGCGCCGAAACGTAGGTCCAGCCGCCCGAGCCGGCGAAATAGTTGATGGAGGACATGTAGGTCTTTGCGGCGATGATAGGCGAGCCCGACAGGGTCCTGAGCTCGCGCTTGAGCTGCGTCAGCGTGCCGATCGACTGGCCGCCGCACAGGAGGTCGATCTTGCCGCCGCCATGCGCCGTGATCGTGAGATGCGAGTTGATCTGCACCGGCGCCTGCGGCGCCCACGCAGCCCAAGTCTTCATCACCGCGGCGGCACGACGCGGGCTCACCCCGTTCCAGGTCATCTTGAAGACGTAGACGTTGCCCACCGGATGCAGCTGGAAAGTATAGCCGGTCGCGACCCCGAAGCTGCCGCCGCCGCCGCCGCGCGACGCCCAGAGCAGGTCCGCGTTCTGCTGCGCATCGGCATGCACCGGCCTGCCCTGGGGATCGATCAGGTCGACCGACAGCACACTGTCGCAGGCGAGCCCGAATGGCCGCGCCAGGTGGCCGTAACCGCCGCCGAGCACATGGCCGGAGACGCCGACCGTCGGGCAGCTGCCGCCCGGGAAGCCGAGCCCGTGCGGCGCGGCCACCTTGTAGAAATCGCCGAGCGAGGCCCCGGCGCCGACGGTCGCGATCTTCGTCTTCGCGTCGTAGCTGACCCTGCTGATCAAGCGGGTGTCGATCACCACGCTCGCGCTCTGCGACAAGCCCTCGTAGGAGTGCCCGCCGCAGCGGATCGCGAACGGCAGGTCGTTGCTGCGGCACCAGTCGACCATGGTGCCGACCCCGTTCGCGGTCTTGCACATGGCGCGCAGCTGCGGCGTGAGCATGGTGCGGGCATTGAACGCCGGCTGATAGGTGGCGAATTGCGCATCCCCCGGCTGCAGCAGCTGGGCGTCGGCGGCAGGGAGGTTCGGGAGCGGCGGCAGCGCCGCGTGGGCGCGCCGCACGGCGAAGACGGCGGGCGTCGCGAGGGCGGTTGCGGCACATCCCTGTACGAAGCGGCGGCGCGTCGATCGAGTCATGAGTGCGACCCCCCAACGAAGCGGGGTCGCTTCGTCGCAACTCGACATAGCATGATTTCTTGGTACTTACGGGACCAATTCCACCTCACGCACACGCGCACAGCCGTTCTTCGAGCAGCTATGCCGCCCGCGGTGGTTATTGCGCCGCCTTCGGCGCTCCCGCCTCGACCATTTGTCCCTTCGCCGGCTCCGGCTCGGCGCACAGCAGCGCATAAAGCACCACCAGGGTGACCCCGCCTGAGATCACCGGCTGCTGCACCAGCAGGCGCACGACCACCGGCATCGTCCCCATCACGTCGGGCGCGATGAACAGGCCGCCGAGGCCGATCAGCATGGCGAGGCCGGCGGCCATCAGCTTGCGGTCGTCCCACTGCACGCTCGCGAGCATGTGCACGCCATGCATGAAGACGACGCCGAACAGGAGCGTCGCGACGGCGGAGACGACCGGCAGCGGCACCAGCACCAGCAGCATGTCGAACTTGACGCAGGCGCCGAGCACGATGAGGAGGACGCCTGCCGCCGCGGTGCCGAAGCGCGAGCCGACACGGGTCGTGCGCAGCAGGCCCATGTTGTCCGGATAGACGATGGTGCTGAAGCCGCCCACGAGGCCGGCGAGCACCGCGCCGATGCCCATCGCGAAGGTGCCCTGCGCCATGCGCTCCGCCGGCAGCGGCTCGCCGCCCCAGTCGGCGACGATCTGGTAGAGCGCCATCGAGCCGATGCCGGCCGGGATCAGCACCAGCAGGAAGACGAGGACGAGATCGGGCTGGACCGCGACCCCGAACGGAAACAGTTTTGGCGTCACCAGCCACGGCGCGCCCGCGATGGCGCCGAGCGAGATCGGGCGGAAGATCGCGTAGCAGGCGGTGCCGAGCGCGAGCCCGATCAGGATCGCGCCCCGCCGCAACGCGCCGCCCCACACGGTCACGGCGATGACCGCGATCAGGCAGACCGCGCCGGCGCCGAGGTTGATCAGCGGGAAGCCGGGGCTCTGGCGTGGGCCGAGCCAGTTCGGGAATGCCACATTGGCGATCTGCACCATGATCAGCACGACGATCATGCCGGAGATGATCGGCGCGCGCATGAAGCGGGCGAACAGGCCGATGATGCTGAAGCCCCTGATCGAGACGGTGAGCGCGCACCAGATCAGGCTCGCGACCAGCAGCGAGCCGTAGGCCGCGCCCAGCCCGCCGGCGAGGTGGCCGACCGCGAGCAGCGCCGCGAAGCAGCCCGCGTACGGCCCCTGCGTGATCGGCAGCCGCAGCAGCAGCACCGACTGCAGGATGGTGGTGAGGCCGCAGACCATGAAGGTCATGCCGTAGAGATAGGCGATCTGGTCGGGCGCGAGCCCGAAGGCGCGGCCGAGGATGCCGGGGAACACGAACATCCCGGTCATGCCGAACACGTTCTGCAGCCCGACGACGAGCAGCTGCGATCCCGGCAGGCGCTCGTTGATCCCGACGTCGAACACGTTGGCCGTTCGGCCCTCGGCGGCTGCAGTCACGGCAATGCCCTCCCGTCTCTTGTCGTCTTCTTGTCCGTTGCGTCTCGCCGGCGCCCCACGCACCGGCGGTACGACTGTCCTAGCGATTTTTGTCCAGGGCGGGAAGCGGACGGAGCAGCGACGCCGCCGCGCAGGTCGGCTTGATGCGGGGCGCGGAGCGATCGCAATGTCGCCTGATCGTCTTCTCGTGCGGCGTGCGGCGTAATGACGTCTCTTGCCGGTTTTCCACAGGGCGCGAGCGGGCCGGATTACCGCCGCGGCGGCGGTAACTCCACTGCGATGACAAAATTTCGGCTGACACCTGCCACATCGTCCGTGGCAGAATTTGCATCACGGGGACCCATGTCATTTTTGCGCCGACGGTTGTGCGGGCCGAACGGCGGTCAGTTGCGTCATGCGTGAGGGGGCATCGATGACCGACGAACGCGAGGAAGCGTTGCATTATGCCGCGAAGCTGCGCGGGCTCTCGCTGGTACGCACGGGCGAAAGATTTGCGCTTGTCCAATATCTCCTGACCGACGCCAGCCTCGATGAGGTCGCGAGCTACCTCGCCGACGACGAGGACACCGAGCCGGCGGAGACGAGCGGCGATCGCCGCGCCAACCTGCGCGCCATGCTCAAGGCCGAGCGCGCGCTGCTCGCCGAGATGGAGCAGGTGAAGCAGCGGGCCAGCGCCGCCGGCCGCGAGCGCGCCACCACCGAGTCGGCGCTCACCGAGATCCGTCGCCGCATCGCCGAGCTGCAGGGCGAGATGGGGCACAAGAGGTGAGGGGGGCTCGCAATTCCGGTGCCCGACCGGAATGGATGACCGACACCATCGTCGGAATTGCGCTGCCCGGGCAACGATTGAACCTCGGCCTATCGGTCGCAATTCGGCCTATCGGTCGCAATGTCGCGGCACGCAGCGCCGCAAATCAGCTTGCCATTCCATGGGCTTGCCTCAATACTTTACCCCCGGCCCGACACGCCACCCGAGGATCATGGCGGATATTTTCATCAGCTATGCACGCGAAGACCGTGAATGCGCACGGGTTCTCGCCGAGACCCTGCAGCGCCGCGGATCGACCGTGTGGTGGGACCGGGAGATGTACGCCGGCGAGGATTTCGAGGAGGTCATCGAGCGCGAGATCGAAAATGCGCGCGCGATGATCGTATTGTGGTCCGCGTCATCGGTGCGGTCGCACTTCGTGAAGGCGGAGGCGACGCGCGCGCTGGAAATGAGCAAGCTACTGCCGGTCCGCATCGACGATGCGCGGTTGCCGCTGCGCTTCATCAATCTCCATACGACCGACCTGTCGCCGTGGCTGGCGCCCTCGAAAGGCGGTGGGCGCGTGCGTCCGGGCTCCGAAGCTGTGAATGACGCCATCAGGTCCTTGTTCAGGGATTTGGATCATCGTTTCGCCAACCATCCGTCCATGCAGCAGCCCTCCATGGAGGCGCGGGTCGCGGGCGAACCCGTCGCCGATCGGTCGCCGGCGATGCGACAGGAGCCGGCCGCGCCATCACCGCCGATCGAGTTTCGCTGGGACGAGCGGCAGCATCGCAAGTCCTACGACACGTTCGGCATCGTCGAGGACAACGACGTGGTCGTCGTCAAGATGCCGCCGCAGCTGCGCGACGATCCCGGCGGGACCAGAACTCTGATCAGGAAGGGCCTGGTGGTCCCCAAGCCGGTGTAGGCGGCGGCGCCTCCAAGGGAGCGTTCGCGGGAGCGTCCGAGGGGACGCCCGCAACGCGGATGAGTGTTTCGAGCGTGCGTTCGAGGTCGGCGAGGATGCCCTCTTTCCAGCTTTCGGCGCTCTGGACCTGCGCGACATTCGTGCGGATCGCGGCCGGCAGCGCCGCGAAGAAGCGCGTCGTCGACGCGTTCGCCTGCTCGTCGAGATCGGGCTTCGCAGCCATCGGTCCCTCGCGCGTCGTCCGCACGATCACCCCCAGCCAGTCGGAGAACCGCTCGATCACGCCGGGCCCGAAATCGACCTTGTTGCCGAGCTCCCTGAGCACGAGATCGAATGTCGTCGCACCGGTCGCGCCGCACGCCTCGATCGCCACCTCGACGAGCCCATGGATCTCCAGATACTGCTTGACCAGCGCCATCACCTCCTGATGCGCGTCGGCGGAAATCTGTCGATCGAGCGCCACCAGCTCGTCGCGGTTCGCCGCGATCCACTCGCGTACCCGCGCCTCCAATGCGGGGCGAACCGCCTCCGCCTGCGGATCCTTCAGCATTTCCTGGATGGCGCCCTTGATCCGCTCCTGGTGATCCTTGAGGCTCGCGGTCGAGCCGCGGGAGAACCCGCGCGCGATCTCGGCGAACAGGCGCCGGACCTTCTCCCACAACGCGGCAAACCAGCCGACAGCGCTCGGAGGCGCCGGCGGGCTCATCGCGGCCCGCTCGAGTGATTGCGCGAAGATCCGGCGGATGTCGGCCCGCAATCGCAGATCCGTGCTCATTCGCCCGGCCAGGCGGTCCGACAAGGCCCGCAGCAGGTCCTCGTGGATCGTTTGCAGGCGCAGCGCCAGCTCCTCGCGTCGAGCGGCGAGATCGCCGATGAGCTTGCGGCTGTAGCTGCCGATGCTGTAGGCGCGTGCGAGCCCGCGCGCGATCGTCAATTCGGGTTTCTCGTCATAGAGCACCGCTTCTTCCGACCGGCCGCGAAAGAGGTCGTGCCCGCAGATCTCGTCCTGAAACCATTTCCAATTGGTGCTTCCGCCGGTGAGGATCGCCACCGCCTTGTCGCCGACCGAGAGCTTGGCGAGGCCTTCGTCGATCAGCATCCTGCCCCACGCCTCGAGGTTGACCGGCTGCCCGTCGCGCAGCGCGTCGGCGAAGCGCTGCTCTTCCGGCAGCGCCTCGGCGCCGGCCTTGGCGATCCATTCGCGCGCGACGTCGGACGCCCGGTAGCTCAGCATGCGCTCGAAGAATTCGCCGCTGCGCTCGACCCTGAACCGCCCGAGGTCGACGCTGCCGACCGACACCGGCGAGGCATGCGCCCACGGCTCTTCCGGCCCGTCGGCGCCGAGGCTGCGCGAGAAGCGCTCCTTGATGTCGCGGCAGATGAGGCCGAGCAGGATGGCGCGGTCGGTCGTCTCGCTCGCGAGCCGATCGACGTCGCTGCCGCGGCCGCAAGCGCGCGCCGTATCGAGGAGCCATTGATAGAACAGGTCGTCGAACAGCCGGCCGCCGTAGAGCGTCGACCCCCACGAATTCTGGCGCTCGTACTCGAGGCGGCGCGCGCGCAGCACGGTCATGTCGAATGTGCCGGCACCCCAATCGAACACCACGATGTCGTGATGGAAATCCTGCGCCCGCAGCCGCGTGCCGAGAAAATGGAACGTCGCGCCGACCGGCTCCGGAATGGCGAAAGCCGGCGGAAATTTCGCCTGCCGCAGGATCCGCAGCAGCGTCTCGGCGCCTTCGTGCGCCCACGCCACGGGGCATCCGACCGCGAGGACCGCGTCACCGGAGAAGCGGTTGATCTCCTGCGACAGGCCGCGGGCGCTGCGCACTGCCTCGAGAAAGATACGCGCCGCTTCGCGGTCCGCTTCCGACTGATGGATATGCGGCTTGAAGTTGGCGAAGAATTCCACCGGCGAGCGCTCCACCGACGGGTCCGTCATCAGGTTCTGCTCCTCGGCCTTCTGGCCGAGATAGATGCGGCCGCCGCGGCTGTTGTCGCGCAGGAAGCAGCTCGCGATCCGGTCGTATCCGTCGATCGTGACCTCGACCACCGGCGGGTTGATCGAGCCGGTCTGCGCCAGGGTGACGGCGGTCTTGGAGGTTCCAAAATCGAGACCAAAGGCGCGGCTCGGCATCGGCAGCATTCCTCACGATTTACGGACGACGACGCCCTTCTTGATGACCCTGGTGGCGCCGTTCTCGACCATCGTCTGCGGCGGAATCTTGACGTGCACCAGATCGCCGGGCTCGATGATGCCGAAGGTGTCGAATTCCCGGGCGTGCCGCGGCGACCAGCTGAAATCGGGCCACGCCGGCGCGGCGCCGGCGGCGGCCGCGTCGCGCGGTCCGATCGGAAGGCGGAGCTCCTGCTCGACGACGCGCAGGATCTCTTGCTCGTCAGCGCCGCGCTCGCGATGCGCGAGGATGACGGCGCGCACCCGGTCGAGCTCCTTGGCGTGGCCATCGCGCCCCTCGCTGAGCACGAGGCCGGACGCCAACGCCGCCCAGATCGCCGAATCCATGCGTAACTGGCGCTCGAGCACCGCGACTGAGGCGGCTGGTTCGCTCGCGGGCGCCGCCGCATCGCCTGGCCACAGCGCACGCACGAGCCAGACGGCGAGCGCGGCGGCGACCGCGAGCAGGGCGTTCCACCAGGGTCCCGGGCCGGCCAGCCATCGCCCCGCGAGCCCGGCCGCGCCGAGCGTGAGCGTTGCGATCGCGATTCCGCTGAGAGGACCGCGCTTCGTGCGCGCGCCGCGCGGACGCACCGGCATCGCCGCCGCGAGGGCCCCGATCGCTGCGCCGAACGCGCCGAGGATCACCGCGAGGGTGCCCCCGAGCGCGCCCTCGAGTGCCCCCCGCTGTGCGCCATTGCGGGTTGGCGCCTGTGGCTGCGCGTTCGGCACGGCGGCGGCATGTGCGGGTGGGCCCGGTGGCGCGGCGGCAGGCGCGGCGAGGTTGCCGAGCATTGCCAGCCCATAGGTTTGCGATTGGGTTTGCGATTGGGTTTGCGACTGCGATTGCGAGGTCGCCGCGCGGGCGGGAACGGCGGCAGGGGATGGCGCCGGACCGGCGGCCGGGAGCGCGTGCTCGGCGTTGGTCGCCAGGGCCGCGAGCAGCAGCAAGACGGCAGCGGCGCCCAGCCCCGCACCGAGCGCGGCGCGCAGTGCGCCGGACCAGCGGCCGGCCTGCCCCAGCGAGGTTGCGTCGGACATGGTCGGCAGTTCGCCGAGCGTTGCGAATTCAGCGAGCTGCCGCTGGATGCGCGCGCCCGCGCCCAAATTCAACGTCTCGACGATCGCCGGAGCCTTGCCATCGACGAACTCGGTGGCCAGCTTTCGCCGGCTCGATGCGATCTGCCCGGCGACGTCCGCGCGGGCCGCCGGACCCGTGGCGAGGGCGCTTTTCAACCAAAGCTCGAAGGCGGCCAGGTTGCTTTGCCGCAGATCCTGCAAAGCAGCCGAAAACCTTTGCTGCGCGTCCTGCAACGTCACGCCACTCATCCGGACGCCCCCACCGCGCCGTCAAAGGAGCCTTCGTGATCAGATCGATCGGATTTCGCTTTCGATTTTATGCGATCTTGCTCATGGCGGATAGACGGCGTCCATCCTCAATTCGATGCCGGGCGGATCGAGCCGTATGCCGCCATCGGTCACGATGCGGGTCAGGATGGTGTCGCCCGTGCTGCGCGCGTGGTGCACGATGCGCGGCTTGTCGGGATCGACGATTAAATAGTGCGCCACGCTCGGCAGGCGGAAATAGTCCGCGAGCTTCGCCGAAAGATCGATGTGCCGCGCCGAGGGCGTGAGGACCTCGATGACGATCATGGGGTTCGGTACCTCGATCGCGGAGGGCGGACGCTTCTCGCCGCAGTCACTATCGCGTCGGGCTCGTAGGCCGTGGCATCGTCGATGCGAACCGTCGCACCGTCGGGCAGGGCATAACAGGGCAGTCCGCGGGTCCGGATATCGGCGAGCAACGCGGCATGGATGGCGCCCTTCCTCTCGGCGTGGCCGAGGCTTCCCGGCGACATCGCAAAGATGCCGCCATCCTTGAGCTCATAGCGCCCAGGATGCCCGGCGGCCCAGGTGAGATATTCGTCAACCGTCATGCGCGATTTCGGTACCGCGGTCATGCGCGACACAATACACGATCCGCCAAAATGATGTAGCTGTGGGGTTGAACTCACGGCCTCTCCCTTACCAAGAGCGTGCCCTACCATCGGCAATGCGATGCGCTAAGTCGTGCCGAATGTCGGATGTGCAGAATTCTCACCCTGTCGTCGAGGACGCGATAGAAAATTTTGAAAGGATGACGCGCGAAGGGCACGCCGCCCCGGTCGCTGGTCGACCTCCGGCGCACTCGGCGGGTGGCGGCTTCGAGCGCTTCGGCAACTCTATCTCCGAACTCTCGGCGGCTGTCGGCGGAGATCTTGCGTAGATCGGCTACTGCACGTGTGGAATATTTCGACCTTCATGCACGGCGGAACGTGCGGAACGCCGCTTCGACTTCCGCATCCGTGGCGACGCCGCTCTGTTCCGCCTCGTCGATCGCCTGAAGCTCCTCACGCGTGGCGCGATACCTGCCGGTTCGGCGTGCCTCGATCTCGCGCGCGTACCGGGCCAACTCTTCCTGATCTCCGCGGGGACGCTGTTTTTCGAGAAAATGGTGCTGCCGGGGAGGATTGAACTCACGACCTCTCCCTTACCAAGGGAGTGCTCTACCACTGAGCTACGGCAGCTGAAGGAGCGGGCGCCAATGGGCCCGCGAACGGCGCGGAAAGTGCCATAGGCGGGGAGTCGGCGCAAGGATCGGGGGCGGGATTGCTCCTGTTTTGTACCGACCAGACACGGAGCCGGAAACGCGTTAAAAATCCTGCCATGACGGCAGGCAAGGCCAGCGAGGCCGCCCGGCGGGCCGAGCGGCTCGCGGCGGCGCTCAAGGAAAACCTCAAGCGGCGCAAGGCGCAGGCGCGCGGCCGGGCGGCCGACGAGGCGGCGCCGGCCGAGGAACCGCGCGAGCGGCCCGACGATCAGGACCGCTGAACCGGACCGCGGAAACCGGCGTCCGCACCCGACTTTCGCCGCAATCCAGCCGTGACTGGAGGGCAGCGGTTCGGCGGGGACGGGGCTGCCGATAATCTTGAAACAGGCGGCTGATTGTTGCCCGGCGGGCCAAGCAGCCATCGTCATGCGCATATCCCGGCGAGGTGGTCACCGGTTCGCCGAAGAGGATATGCGCCAAATAGTGGTGCGGCCGGGACGGGCCGGGGAGACAAGCATGGATCGCATCAGGATCGTGGGCGGGCGGCCCCTCAACGGCGCCATTCCGATCTCCGGCGCCAAGAACGCCACGCTGCCGTTGATGATCGCGAGCCTGCTCACCGACCAGACGCTGATCCTCGACAACGTGCCGCGCCTCGCCGACGTGAACCTGCTGCAGCGCATTCTCGGCAATCACGGCGTCGACATCATGGTCAACGGCAAGCGGCCGGGCGACACCGAGTACCAGGGTCAAACGCTGAGCATCTCCGCCGCCCACGTCGTCGACACCACGGCGCCCTACGAGCTCGTCTCGAAGATGCGCGCGAGCTTCTGGGTGATCGCGCCGCTGGTCGCCCGCATGGGCGAGGCCAAAGTTTCGATGCCGGGCGGCTGCGCCATCGGCACGCGCCCGGTCGATCTGCTCATCATGGTGCTGGAGCGGCTCGGCGCCGCGATCGAGATCGACGGCGGCTACGTGATCGCGCGCGCGCCGCGCGGCCTCAAGGGCGGCGAGATCGTCTTCCCCAAGGTCACGGTCGGCGGCACCCATACGGCCCTGATGGCCGCCGCGCTCGCCAACGGCACGACCGTCATCGACAATGCGGCGCGCGAGCCGGAGATCGGCGACGTCGCCGACTGCCTCAACAAGATGGGCGCGCGGATTTCCGGCGCCGGCACCGCGCGCATCGTGGTCGAGGGCGTGGCCAAGCTCGGCGGCGCGCGCCACAGCGTGCTGCCCGACCGCATCGAGACCGGCACCTACGCGATGGCGGTGGCGATGACCGGCGGCGCCGTGACGCTCGCGGGCGCGCGGCCCGAGCTCCTGCAGTCGGCGCTCGACGTGCTCGGAGAGGCCGGCGTCGAGATCGCGGCGACCAACACCGGCATCCGTGTCGCCCGCAACGGCGCCGGGCTCTTTCCGGTCGACGTCGCCACCGCGCCGTTCCCCGGCTTCCCGACCGACCTGCAGGCGCAGCTGATGGCGCTGATGACGCGCGCGAAGGGCTCTTCGCGCATCACCGAGACGATCTTCGAGAACCGCTTCATGCACGTGCAGGAGCTGGCGCGGCTCGGCGCCCGCATCCATCTCGACGGCGAGACCGCGACCATCGAGGGCGTCGACAGGCTCAAGGGCGCCCCCGTGATGGCGACCGACCTGCGCGCCTCGGTCTCCCTCGTCATCGCGGCGCTCGCCGCCGAGGGTGAGACCATGGTCAACCGCGTCTACCACCTCGACCGCGGCTTCGAGCGCCTCGAGGACAAGCTCGTCGCCTGCGGCGCCGATATCGCCCGCATCAGCGGGTAAGCCTTGCGGTATGTAGGCGCGGCTCGCGCCCACCCTCCCGTGCAAAGGGAGGGTCGCTCGACTTCGCGAAGCGAACACGAGCGGGGTGGGGTGGCGGAGGCGCCTTCACCCCACCCCGGCTCGCTTCGCTCGCCGACCCTCCCCCGGCACGGGAGGGTGAAGAGTTGCGCCTGCGTCGTCGCAATTCTTGCCTGCACCGCCCTGCACGCCGCCGAGCGCCCATCGTCCTTCGTCGACGTCGCCACCATCGTGCCCGGCCTCGTGGTCGACATGCGCTACGCCGGCGCGCACAACTTCGTCGGCGCACCGGTCGACGGCTATGTGCGGCCCGTCTGCCTGCTGACCAGGTCGGCCGCGGAAGCCCTCGCGCTGGTGCAGCGCGATCTCGCGGCGCAAGGTTTCGGCCTCGAGATTTACGACTGCTATCGGCCGGTGCGCGCGGTGCGCGACTTCATGCGCTGGGCGCGCGATGTGCGCGACACCAGGACCAGGGCCGAGTTCTATCCCGACATCGACAAGCGCAACCTGTTCGCGCTCGGCTACATCGCGACGCGCTCCGGCCATTCGCGCGGCTCGACGGTCGATCTCGGCCTCGTGCGGCTGGCCGACAAGAGCGAGCCCGATATGGGCACGCCGTTCGACACTTTCAGCCCGCGCTCCTGGCCGGGCAATACGCAGGTGAGCGACGCGGCGCGCCGCAACCGCGCGCTGCTCGCCGCCGCCATGCGGCGCCACGGCTTCCGGTCCTATGACCGCGAGTGGTGGCACTTCACGCTGCGCGGCGAGCCGTTCCCGACCACCTATTTCGATTTTCCGGTGCAATAGGGTTCGTCATGGCCGGGCTTGTTCCGGCCATCCTCAACGAGAGCGGCCGCAGCGCCCTCATTGCCTTCGGGGTGGCGCCGTTCGGCCGCCAAAACGTCACGTCCGTTCCAGGAACCACCCTCGTCGGGTCGCGTTTGCTCCGGTGTCAACCGACAATCGGAGTCTGCCATGACACTTGTGCGTTCCGCGGCGCTTGGTCTTGCGCTCGCGCTGGGAGCGGTGGGCGCGCATGCGCAAACCGTCGTCACGACTCAACGTATCGACAACGAGCCCGTCGAAACGACGGTCACGCAGACGCCGACCGGAACCGTGATCACGCGTCGGCCGCTCGCACCGGCTCCGCTCGCCGCTGCTCCCCTCGCGCCAGCACCTGTCGCCACGCCGGCCGGGGTGACCTATTTGGACGAAACCGTCGGCGCCGCGCCCATGACGCGCACGACCACGCGCCGGATCACGCGTCATGTCAGCCGCGATGACAGCCGCGAGGTCGTCCGCCACATCGGGCATCACGCGCGCCGCATCACCGACGAACGCACCGTCAGGCGCACGGTCCGCACCACGCGACGAATCGCGGCCGCGCCGGCGATCGAGCTTGCGCCGGCGCAGCGCCGGGTGATCTATCGCACGTTGGTGCAGGAGCAGGTGGTTCCGCGAGTCGTCGCGCAGCCGGCGCCGGTCGTGCCCGGCTATCCGCCATTCCCGGCGCCCGCCTATCAGCCGCGCACCGTCGTGGTCGAGCCGAGCGCCACCACCGGCTATGCGGTGTCGGTGCCCCGCGAAACGGTCGACGACGACGACTACGGCGCGGCAGCCGCGCCCGTCCCCGTTCCGGCGCCGGTCTATGCGGCGCCCGGACCGGTCTACACCGTCGGCTCGGTGCTGCCTGCGAGCGTCGCCGTGGCGCCGCTGCCGGTGCGCGCGACGGTCGCGGTGCCGGCCGTGCGTCCCTACGACTACGCGACCGTGGACAACCGCGTGCTGCTGGTCGATCCGGCCACCAATACGGTAGTGGCGGACATCACGCCCTGAGGGCTGATGTTCGCTAACGGGCGGGGCGCGGTCCGAGCGGCCGCGCCCCGCGCCGTTTTTTGCAGGAGCGAATAGAGCGAGTAGCGAACAGCGAGTCGCGAGGAGGGGAATGGCTATTCGCTACTCCCTACTCGCTATTCGCTTCATCCCCGCAATGTCCCGTTCGGCGTCGGCGCGCCGGCCGAGCCGCGCCACTGGGCCATGCTCTCGGCGATGACCTTCATCGAGGCGGCGGCGGCCTGGCTCACCGTCGCATAGCCGGCGATCTCGCGCTGCACGCGATCGCCCTCGCTGCGCAGGAACTCGCGCATGTTGTGCAGCTCCTCGATCACATGATCGATCTCGCCGAGCGACGCGCCGGCGACGCGCTGCACCAGCATGCTGACGTTCTCGCCCGGCACTTCTGGTTGAGTCTCCTGACGCTTGCGCCACGGCGCAACGTCCTTGCGCACGAATTCGCGGATCTCGCCCTCGAACTCGCCGCTCGCCTGATCCGTGGTCGTCTGGCCGGATGATGTGATCGCACTCATGTGACTTCTCCCAACAGCACCCGGCTCCGTGCACGCGTTCTGGCCGAGCGTCGCCGCGCCGAGACGTCGGTGCGGCTCTCGCCGGAAGATGCCGGATGGGTGATTGCGCTCCCCAGTGCGCGCCGATTGGGTCACGCGACTGTGACGGGATCGCGGCCGAACGGGCAGCGGTGATGCAAAGTGAACTCTGGGGTCCGCCGCGTGTTACCTTTTTGCTCGACGGGAAGAGCGCATGTCCCAGGGACATGTACGAAAGGTATCGGGAGAGCTCGATGCTTACGGTAAGCGATTATGTGCGCGAAGCGCTGTTCACCGCCGCACTTTTTGGCAGCATTTCCGAAGTCCGCGGCTGCTACCCTCCCGCCCGTTGGCCGGGAGGGTGGAGCGAGCGGCGCAGCCGCAAAGCGAGGAGTGGGGGGCCTACGCTTGCTCTGAACTCACGATCTGCGCGCTCAACTTCCTTGCCGGGAGCAAGGGGCGCCCCTCAACCTTAGGCGGAACCAAATCATCTTCGCAAGTCCTTGGTAAACGCGCGCCTAAATCCCCGGCTTCGATTTTTACCTTGTTCTTTAGCGGAATCGCTTTGATTTGAGTGCATCCTCGCGCCCAGGACGAGGATGGCCATGTCCGTATCATTCGAAACGCTCAAGAAGCTGGCGCGGGAGCCGTCGCCGGCGCGGCGGCACGAGCTCATGCGTGCGATCTCGACCGCGTTTTTCGCCGCGCCGCGCCACACGCCGAACGAGCTCAGCCTGTTCGACGACATCATGGACACGGTGCTCGAGGAGGTCGAGCCGCTGGCACGGCGCGAGCTGTCCGAGCGCATCGCCGATCTCGACGACGTTCCCTACCGCACGCTGCGCCGGCTCGCGCGCGACGCGATCGAGGTCGCCGAGCCGGTGCTCGCCCGCTCGCCCGCGCTCGCCGACGAGGACCTGGCGCCGATCGCCCAAGAGCAGAGCCAGGAGCATCTGCTGGCGATCGCGCGGCGCATGACGCTGTCCGAGGTCGTGACCGACATCCTGGTCGAGCGCGGCAACGACGAGGTCGCCGGCACCGTCTCCGGCAACGAGGGCGCGCGCCTCTCCGACGCCGGCTTCGAGAAGCTCGCCGCGCGCGCCATCGCGTGCGAGACCATACTCAACCGCCTGGTGATGCGGCGCGACCTGCCCGAGCGCGTCGCCACCGACCTCTTGCCGGTGCTCGCGACCGCGATCGCGACCAAGATCGAGGCCGCCGACGCGGAGGTCGAGACGCCGGCGGCACACAAGCTGATCGGCGACGCCCACCGCCTGCTCGCCGACCGGCTGCGCGCCACCATGAGCGGGGCGCGCCCGATCGCCATTCTCGACGAGCAGATCGCGATCGGCAACCTGTCGCCGAGCGAGGCCGTGGTGGAGGTCGCCAATGCCGACGAGCCGCTCGAGCTCGCGGTCTTCCTCGCCGCCCGGCTCGGCCTGCGCAGCGAGACGGTGGTGCGCAACATCTTCGGCGCCGGCGAGGAGACGCTGATGCTGATCTGCCGCGCCGCTTCCCTCAACGTCGCCGCCCTGCAGGCGATCCTGCGCCTGCGCGCCCGCCGCCGCTGCCCGGTCGCGGCACCCGAGCAGGTGCTCAAGGACTACATGCGCATCCCGCGCCAGATGGCCGAGAACGTCATGCGCTCCGTGCGCGAGAAGGAAAAGGCGGCGTAGCGGCCGCTAATTGTTGATGCGTCATGGCCGGGCTTGTCCGGCTTGTCCCGGCCATCCACGTCCTCCTTCGTGAGGCAAAGAGGTGGATGCCGGGACATGGGCGAGCGAAGCGACGCCGTTCTCCGAACGCCTATGCCGGGGCGTGACGGAAAAAATCATCCTACTGATACCCGAACACGATCTCGCTCACGGTCGGCTTCACGGCGCGCACCGCGGGATTGCTCGAGATCAATTCCTTGCCCGCGACGGCGGCGAGCAGGTCGGGCGTCGCCTTGCGGTCGGCATCGAACTTCATGCCGACCTGGCAGCCGCCCGGAAGGCTCGCGAGCGCGCCGCCCATCCAGTCGACGGCGCGCGCGCCATTGGGCTGATCGAAGCCCGTGAGCTTGAACGGCTTGCCGTTGATCTTCTCCAGCGCCGCGATCGCAAGCCCGAGGTGCAGGCCCTTCGGCCCCTTCCATTGCGAGCCCCCGGTGATCACCACCATGGAGGTGTCGCTGCGCGTCGCATCGTTCTGCCACAGCACCTCGAGCCGGCGCTTCGGATCCTTGGGATAGACGATGGTGGCGTTGAGCGCACTGCCGCCCTGGCCCTCCACCTGGCCATATTCGACGCTGCCCGCCGGGAAGAACTCGGCGAGCTTCACGTGACTCGAGTCCTTGGCGAACAGGCCGCTGCAGCTGACCGTATTGGCAGCCGCCGCGGGCTTTGGCTTGGGTTTCGGCTTCGGTGCGGCCGCCGGCGGCGGTGTCGCCGCCTGGTCGTCCCCCGCGGGCGTGTCGCCGGCCTGCACCGAGCGGGGCTCCGGTTTTGGCTTGGGCTTCGTCTTCGGCTGCGCCGCCGGCACGGTCTGCACCTGACGCGGCGAAATCTGCTCGTCGGGCGTCAGGGTCGGCTGCGCCTGCGCGAAGGCCGCGGCAAGCCAGAACGGACCGACGAGCAGCGCGGTCGCGGAGCTCGCGAGCAGGAGGGCGCCGATGGCGCCGGCCGTTCGATGCGTCATGCTGGCTTTCCGGATCAGGCAGCGCATCATGCCGGCCGTGAGGGCGGCATCATGGCAGCGTGCAGGGCACTGCGGCAGCATCAAGCGCCGCCGCCGAGCCGCGACGGCGGCGTGCTTCGCCCGGTGACGCGGGGCGTCAGCGCTGCTCAGGGGTGCATCACGGCTTCTTCGGCAGATTGAAGCCGGGATGATCCTGGCTCTGGCCGGGCGCCGCATGCCCGGCGAACGGCTGGTGCTTCTGCTTCTTGTTCTTGTCGGCCTTTGGCTTCTTCTTCTCGCGATTGCTCTTCTGCTCACGATTGGCCATGGCGTCCTCCCTCAGGCGCAAATACTCGTCGATGATAGCACAACTGCGCTTTCGGCGAGCGCGACGCGGGTGTAGTAGTCGAACGAACATAGCGAGAACGAGACGGGTCGGGGAGCACGAGATCGATGACGGCACGCGATGTGGGTCGGAGTGCCGGGCGCGCCAACGCGAGTGACGACTTGCTGCACTTCGTGCGTGGCCGGCGCTTCGCCACCATCCTGGCCGATCCGCCATGGCGGTTCGCCAACAAGACCGGCAAGATCGCGCCCGAGCATCGCCGCCTGTCGCGCTACGGCACGATGACGCTGGACGAGATCTCGATGCTGCCGGTCGAGCAGCTCGCGGCAACGACGGCGCATCTATATCTGTGGTGCCCGAACGCCTTGCTCCCCGAGGGCCTCGCGGTGCTCAAGGCATGGGGCTTCGTCTACAAGTCGAACATCGTCTGGCACAAGATCCGCAAGGACGGCGGCTCGGACGGACGCGGCGTCGGCTTCTACTTCCGCAACGTGACCGAGCTGATCCTCTTCGGCGTGCGCGGCAAGAATGCGCGCACGCTCGCGCCGGGGCGGCGTCAGGTGAATTTGCTGGCGACGCGCAAGCGCGAGCATTCGCGCAAGCCGGATGAGCAGTATGAAATTATTGAAGCGTGCAGCCCCGGACCGTTCCTCGAGCTATTTGCGCGAGGCACGCGCAAGGGCTGGGCGACGTGGGGCAACCAAGCGGATGATGACTACGCGCCGACCTGGAAGACGTATGCCCATCACTCGAGGGCCGAGAAGATTCCCGTCGGCCCGGAGTGAGGTCCTCACACCCCGCCCTGGGCCCGCGTCATCTCGTCCACGCACTGGTCGACCATCTTCATGCGCTTGTCGAGGTTGTCGGCCTTGAACTTCTCGGTGCGCATCCAGCACTTCTCGTTGATCTCGGTCTTGGTGAGGTGCTGGGGCGGGGCGTCGGCCGTCGCGGCGGGCGCCGGGGCAGCTGGTGCCGGAGTTGCCGTCGCGGGCGCGGTGGAGGCGGAAGCGGTCGCGGGCCCGGCGAGGCTCGACGTGGCGTTGCCGCCCGCGCAGGCGCCGAGCGCCGCGAGCAGGGCGACGAGCGCGAGGCCGGTCGCAACGCGTGAGGCGGTGATCATGCGTAGGCGGTTCCCCTGCGACCCGGGTGGCGGTCGGCCGGCGGCGACCAATACAAGCAAGATGCGTGCGTGATGGTTGATCGTGTCTTAATAGCGGCGGGCCGCCGAGCTATCGATCGGACGCCCTGCGGCGCGTTGGCCCGACGCCAGATGTGTGCACCCGTGAATAGCGGGGATAGATCGAAGAACGCTTGCGTTCCGGGTGTTGCCGGCGCATGGCAGTAAGTGCAGAGTGACATTCGCGCGCCCGGGCTCCACCGCTTGGGGCGCGCTTTGCGTTCAAGAACGCGTGGAGGGTGATTACAATCATAAGTTAGCATCCCGTTGAAGCTTCGCGTAAACTTGTAAATCGTTGTAATTAACAACCGCAGCGATGGGCGCGCGAGCAAAACGAACCTGGAAGGTCGAGTAATTTCAACGAAGGCGTGCCGCGGCCACTCTCAAGGGCGCACCGCCCGAGAAGCAGCAGCAGACGCTTAGCGGCGAGGTAAGTTGCCCGAACGAAGCCAAGCCGCCCGAACGAAGCCAAGGCTGCCCAAACGAAGCCAAGCTGCCCGAACGAAGCCAAGGCTGCCCAAACGAAGCCGAGTCGCCCGAACGAAGCCAAGGCTGCCCAAACGAAGCCAAGTCGCCCGAACGAAGCCAAACGGCAGAACGGGCTGGCAGAACGGCAGAACGGCAGAACGGCAGAACAAAGCCATAGCCGGAAAGTTAAGCGATTTCAGTGTGACCGTGCCCGCCAGTAACCTTCTGACGCCGCCGGCGCTGCGCCGCCTCATCGCCCCTTCCGCTTGAAACCGCCGCGCATGCCGGGGCGGCCGAGCGTGGAGCGCGGACGATGTGCCGCGGATTCCGGCCCGGGCCCCATCTCGTCGAGGTTGGGCTTGCGCGGGCCGGTCGCCCCACCCCGCGCGCCTGCGGCGCGCGACCCTCCCCCTGCAGGGTAGGGGAAAGCCGGCCGCTTCGCGGTCGGATCGTCGATCACGGCGAGCTCGGTCGCGCGCAGGCGCTTGACCTCGTCGCGCAGGCGGGCGGCTTCCTCGAAATTGAGATCGGCGGCGGCCTCGCGCATGCGCGCCTCGAGATCGGCGATCACCGCCTCGAAATTGTGGCCGATGGTGGCGGCGTCCTCGAACTCGCCGGCCGCACCGGTGCCGGTCGCGACCAGCACGTGGTCGCGCTCGTAGACGCTGTCGAGAATGTCGGCGATGCCGCGGCGGATGCTCTCCGGCGTGATGCCGTTCTCCTTGTTGTACTCGGCTTGCTTCTCGCGCCGGCGGTTGGTCTCCGCCATCGCGCGCTCCATCGAGCCCGTCACCGTGTCGGCATAGAGCACGACCTTGCCGTCGACGTTGCGCGCGGCGCGGCCGATGGTCTGGATCAGGCTCGTCTCGCTGCGCAGGAAACCCTCCTTGTCGGCGTCGAGGATCGCGACCAGCGCGCACTCCGGAATATCGAGGCCCTCGCGCAGCAGGTTGATGCCGACCAGGCAGTCGAACGCGCCGAGCCGCAGGTCGCGGATGATCTCGATGCGCTCGAGCGTGTCGATGTCCGAATGCATGTAGCGCACGCGGATGCCCTGCTCGTGCAGGTACTCGGTGAGATCCTCGGCCATGCGCTTTGTCAGCACCGTGACGAGCGCGCGGTAGCCGCGCTGCGCAACGCTCCGCACCTCGCCGATCACGTCGTCGACCTGCGTGCGCGCCGGGCGCACCTCGACCGGCGGGTCGATCAGCCCGGTCGGACGGATCACCTGCTCGGCGAACACGCCGCCCGATTCCTCGAGCTCCCAGGCGCTCGGCGTCGCCGAAACCGCGACCGACTGCGGGCGCATCAGGTCCCACTCCTCGAAGCGCAGCGGCCGGTTGTCCATGCACGAGGGCAGGCGGAAGCCGTACTCGGCGAGCGTCGCCTTGCGGCGGAAGTCGCCCCGATACATGCCGCCGAGCTGCGGCACCGTGACGTGGCTCTCGTCGATGAAGACGAGGGCATGGTCGGGTACGTACTCGAACAAAGTGGGCGGCGGCTCGCCTGGGCGGCGGCCCGTGAGATAGCGCGAATAGTTCTCGATGCCGGCGCAGCTGCCGGTCGCTTCCATCATCTCGAGGTCGTAGATGGTGCGCTGCTCGAGCCGCTGCGCTTCGAGGAGACGGCCGGCGTTGTTCAATTCCTCGAGCCGGTGGCGCAGCTCGGCCTTGATGTTGGCGATCGCCTGCAGCAGCGTCGGCCGCGGCGTCACGTAGTGCGAGTTGGCGTAGACCTTGATGAAGGAAAGCTCGTCGGTCTTTTGGCCGGTGAGCGGATCGAGCTCCTCGATCTTCTCGACCTCGTCGCCGAACAGCTGCACGCGCCAGGCGCGGTCCTCGTAGTGGGCCGGGAAGATGTCGATCGTGTCGCCGCGCACGCGGAAAGTGCCGCGGGCGAAATCGCCGTGCGTGCGCTTGTACTGCAAGGCCGTGAGGTCGGCGATCAGGCGGCGCTGGTCGACGCGCTCGCCCTTCTTGAGCATGAAGGTCATCGCCGTGTAGGTCTCGACCGAGCCGATACCATAGATGCACGACACCGACGCGACGATGATCACGTCGTCACGCTCGAGCAGGGCGCGCGTCGCCGAGTGGCGCATGCGGTCGATCTGGTCGTTGATCGAGGATTCCTTCTCGATATAGGTGTCGGTGCGCGGCACGTAGGCTTCGGGCTGGTAGTAGTCGTAGTAGGAGACGAAGTACTCGACCGCGTTGTCGGGGAAGAAGCTCTTGAACTCGCCGTAGAGCTGCGCCGCCAGGGTCTTGTTCGGCGCGAGAATGATGGCGGGACGCTGCGTCGCCTCGATCACCTTGGCCATCGTGAAGGTCTTGCCCGAGCCGGTGACGCCGAGCAGCACCTGGGTGCGGTCGTTGCGTTTCGCGCCCTCGACCAGCTCGGCGATCGCCTGCGGCTGGTCGCCCTTCGGTTCGTATTCCGACTTGACGACGAAGCGGACGCCGCCCTCCGATTTCTCCGGCCGCGGCGGCCGATGCGGCGTCCACACGCGCGGCACGCCCTGCTCGTCGAGGAACTCGGCTCGCCCTTCGCGCAGCAGCTTCTCCAGCGAGCTCGCGGTGGCGGCGACGCCGGGAGTCGTCAGCTGGGGCGCCGCCTGGCGCGGCCGGCGAACGGTTTCATCACGGTCGCCATGTATGGTGTATTTGTCCGCCCCGGGCTCGCTGCCCACCTCCCCCTGCAGCGGGGAGGTCGGCGACCGAAGCGAGCCGGGTGGGGGTGACGGCGGTCGGGATCGAGCCGACCCACCCCGCGCGCCTTCGGCGCGCGACCCTGCCCCGGCAGGGGAGGGTGAAGCGGCGGCCTCGGTGCTCGTGGAATCGGCTTCGTCCCCATCGATTCCCAGAATCCGCGCCAGCTCGGGCGAGGCCTCCTTCAGCTCGGCATTGTCGCGATAGGGCGACTGCGGCGCCTCGCTCAGACCCTGGCCGAAGCCGGCCGGGGTCGATTTGCGCGCGCGGTGGGCGGCGGCGAAATCGTTGCGGCGATCGCGCGAGTTGTCGGGCGGCGGCTGCAGGCCGGTCTGCGAGCCGACGCCGGCCTCGCCGCGGTTGATCGCCGGGTTGAGCAGGTCGGCGAGCGCCGGCCCGATCGGGATCGTCTCCGGTCGCGCCGCCTTGGCGCGCGTCGGCTTCGCCGGGTCGCGCGGCTTCTTGGACGGCTTCTTCGACTCATCGGGCGATCGGGTCATGCGCCCAATATGGTCGACCCAATCGGGCGGGGAAAGGGCAGCGGGTTCCGGGCAAGACCGCGCAAAGGGCGGCAAGCGCTCACGCGTACACGCCGCCGCGGCACCGGCGTCACGATCGCTGACCGCGCCGACGTCGTGTGACCGAGCTTGTGGTCGGGGCGGGCCGCGCAGCTCGTCCCGATGTCCTTTGCTCCATCGTTTTTTTGCAAGTCTTTTGCAGGGCAGATTGCGAGGGCAGCGACGCGTCAACCATATCGCCGACGCGGGTTCATCCTGTCCAAACGTTCATCCGCTCGTCGCGCATGTTAACTGCGCGCGCATTCGCGTCGTTTTTTGGTTGCACGCGGCGGCAAGCGCTGCAACAACGCCGCAATCGCGGGCTTGAAAGCCGCAACCATGATGACCACGGCGACCGCCACTGCCCTGGAAGTGCCGCGCAGATTGCGCGCCTGGGTACGCGCGCGCGAGGCGGGCACCGTGGCGCTCGCCGCGGTGGTGGGCGCGATCGCGGGCGGCATCGTCACCATCATGTCGGGCATGGTCACGGTGCTGCACCGGGTGTTCTTCGGCTTGGGGCCGGGCGAGCGGCTGTCGGCGAGCGAGTCGCTCAATCCGTACCTCGCCGTGATCGTGCCCGCGCTGGGCGGGCTGGTGCTGGGGTTGGCGGCCCTGTGGATCAGCCACATGCGGCGCGAGCGCTTCATCGATCCGATCGAGGCCAACGCGGTGCGCGGCGGGCGCATGTCGTTTCGCGGCAGCATGATCGTCGCGCTCCAGACCGTGTGGTCGAGCGGGGTCGGCGCCTCGGTCGGTCTCGAGGCCGGCTACACCCAGGCGGCGAGCGGCATCGCGTCGTGGTTCGGGCGCCTGTTTCACCTGCGCCGCACCGACCTGCGGCTGATGGTCGGCTGCGGCGCCGCCGGCGCCATCTCGGGCGCGTTCGGCGCGCCGTTCGGCGGCGCCTTCTACGCCTTCGAGCTGGTGATGGGCGGCTACACGGCGTCGGCCCTGGTGCCGATCGCGATCGCGGCGCTCAACGGCTACCTGGTCGCCAAGGCGTTCGCGCCGATGCAGCTCGGCCTCTATGCGGACGCCATGGGTCCGGTCACCGGCAAGGACCTGGTGATCGCCAGCGCGTTCGGCGTGATCGCGGCGCTGGTCGGCGTGAGCATCATGCGCGGCGTCGCGCTGTGCGAGCAGGTGCTCGACCGCTCGAAGCTGTGGCCGCCGCTGCGCCCGCTGATCGGCGGGATCCTGGTCGGGATCATGGCGATGGCGACGCCGCAGGTGATGTCCTCGGGGCACGGCGCGCTGCATCTCTCCGGCATGATGGACAAGCCGCTGCGGTTCATCGCGATGGTGTTCATCCTGAAGATCTTCGCCTCGATCGTCTCGCTCGGCTCAGGCTTCCGCGGCGGCCTCTTCTTCGCCTCGCTGCTGCTCGGGGCGATCGGCGGGCGCCTGTTCGCGGCGGCGTCGAGCTCGCTGTGGCCCGGCCTGATGCTCGACGCCAACGTCTACGAGATCATCGGCGTCGGCGCGCTGTCGGCCTCGATCATCGGCGCGCCGCTCACCATGACGTTCATCGCGCTGGAGAGCACCGGCGACTTCTGGCTCGCCACCGCGGTGCTGATCGCGGTGCTGATCTCGACGCAGATCACCCGCGAGATCTTCGGCTACTCGTTCGCGACCTGGCGCTTCCACCTGCGCGGCGAGACCATCCGCAGCGCCGCCGACGTCGGCTGGATCCGCGACCTCACGGTCGGCCGCATGATGCGGCCGGATTTCCACACCGTGCAGCGCGACACCACGATCGAGGCGTTCCGCACCCAGTTTCCGCTCGGCTCGACCGGGCAGGTGATCGCGGTCGATCCCGACGGCCATTATGCGGGCATCGTCGTCGTGCCGGAGGCGCACAGCGTGGAGACCGGGCTGGAGAAGCCGGTCGAGATCATTCTGCACCACAAGGACACGGTGCTGCTGCCGTCGATGAACGTGCGCGAGGCGGCGGCGGCGTTCGACCGCGCCGAGGCGGAATCGCTCGCGGTGGTCGACTCGCCGGTGTCGCGCCAGGCGATCGGGCTCTTGAGTGAGTCGCACACGCTGCGCCGCTACGCCGAGGAATCCGAGCAGCGCCGCCGCGAGCTCGTCGGCGAGACGTAATCGGTAGGTGGGCAAAGCGAAGCGTGCCCACCGACGTTGACGGCGTGGGCACGCTTCGCTTTGCCCACCCTACGCGTTTGAAAGCCTCGTGCGTGAGAACCGACGCAACCGCCTGGGCTCTGGAAATTCCGCGCCGATTGCGCGCCTGGGTGCGCGCGAGCGAGGCCGGCAGCGTGGTCCTCGCCGCCCTGGTCGGCACCATCGCGGGGCTCGTCGTCAGCAGCATGAGCGGCATCGTGGCGATCCTGCACGTGCTGTTCTTCTGGATCGCACCCGGCGAGCGGCTGTCCGCCAGCCTCGAGATCGATCCGGCTCTGGCCCTGCTGGTACCGGCCGCGGGGGGGCTCGCGCTCGGCTTTGCCGCCCGCTGGATCAGCCGCGTGCGGCGCGAGCGCCTCATCGACCCGATCGAGGCCAATGCGGTGCGCGGCGGCCGCATGTCGTTTCGCGGCAGCATGATCGTGGCGCTGCAGACCATCTGGTCGAGCGGCGTCGGCGCCTCGGTCGGATTGGAGGCCGGTTACACCCAGGCGGCGAGCGGCATCGCGTCGTGGTTCGGGCGGTTCTTCCACCTGCGCCGCAACGATCTGCGGCTGATGGTCGGTTGTGGCTCGGCCGGCGCGATCGCGGGGGCGTTCGGCGCCCCGTTCGCCGGCGCGTTCTACGCGTTCGAGCTGGTGATGGGCGGCTACACGACGTCCGCGCTGGTCCCGGTCGCGATCGCGGCGCTCAACGGTTACCTGGTGACGCAGGCGCTGTCGCCGGCGCAACTCGGTATCGAGGTGCACACCATGGGGGCGCTCGCCGGCGAGTACCTGGTGGTCGCGAGCGCCTTCGGGGTGATCGCCGCGCTGGTCGGCGTGAGCGTCATGCGCGGGGTCGCGCAATGCGAGCAGCTCCTCGAGCGCGCGAGACTGTGGCCGCCGCTGCGGCCGGCGATCGGCGGGCTGGTGGTCGGCTGCCTGGCCCTGGTCAGCCCGCAGGTGCTGTCGTCGGGGCACGGCGCGCTGCATTTGTTCGACAAGGATCAGCCGCTGCGCTTCGTCGCGACGGTCTTCATCCTCAAGATCTTCGCCTCGATCGTCTCGCTCGGCTCCGGATTCCGCGGTGGCCTCTTTTTCGCCTCGCTGCTGCTGGGCGCGACCGGCGGGCGGCTGTTCGCGGCCGTGGCGGGCATGCTGTGGCCCTCGCTCAACCTCGATGTCCACGTGTACGAGGTCATCGGCATCGGCGCGCTGTCCGCCTCGATCATCGGCGCGCCGCTGACCATGACGTTCATCGCGCTCGAGACCACCCGGAACTTCTATCTCACCAGCGCGGTGCTGATCGCGGTGCTGATCTCGACCCAGGTCACCCGCGAGATCTTCGGCTACTCCTTCGCCACCTGGCGCTTCCATTTGCGCGGCGAGACCATCCGCAGCGCCGCCGACGTCGGGTGGATCCGCGACCTCACGGTCGGCCGGATGATGCGGCCGGATTTCCACACGGTGCAGCGCGACACCACGATCGAGGCGTTCCGCGCCCAGTTTCCGCTCGGCGCGAGTGGCCAGATCATCGCGGTCGATCCGGAAGGCCATTACGCCGGCATCGTGAACGTGATCGAGGCGCACAGCGTCGAGGCCGGGCTGGAGAAGCCCGTCGAGACCATCCTGCACCACAAGGACACGGTGCTGCTGCCGTCGATGAACGTGCGCGAGGCGGCCGCCGCCTTCGACCGCGCCGAAGCCGAATGGCTCGCGGTGGTCGACGCGCCGGTCTCGCGCCGCGTGATCGGGCTGCTCACCGAGTCGTTCACGCTGCGGCGCTACGCCGAGGAATCCGACCAGCGCCGTCGCGAGCTCGCGGGGGAGGGGTAGTCCGTAGGGTGGGCAAAGCGAAGCGTGCCCACGCGGTCATCGTCGGTGGGCACGCTTCGCTTTGCCCACCCTACGACGCCTCACTGTCAAAATCCCTTCACCACCTCGCGCACGTGCTCGACCTGCGGCGGCTGGGCGAAACAGTGGCCGACGAGCTTGCGCCATTCGGCGAAATCGGGCGAGCCGCGAAAGTCGACCGTATGGGCCTCGACGCTCGCCCACTGCACCACCAGCCGATAGCGCGCCGGCTGCTCGATCGAGCGCTGCAGCAGCATGCCACTGCAGCCTTTGGCCCGTTTGAACAGCGGCGCCGCTTTCTGCACCCCGGCCTCGAACTCGGATTCCAGGCCAGGCTTCACGTCGATCTGCGCGATTTCGAGGATCATCTGAAGAGTCCTTGCTCGGTGTTTCGTCCCCCTCCACCGCGCTTGCGCGGGAGGGCGGGGCGCCGCTGGCTCGGAGCGTGCCGACCTGCCCCTCCCGGCGCGCTTCGCTAGCGTTCCGCTCCTGCGAGCGGACAGAAAGGGGGGGAGGGGAAGGGCGACCGACTGCGCCAAGCCGCCTACGCCGCCGCTTGCTCCGCCCCGCGCTTCATCGCGGCGATCGCCTCGTCGGCCGTCTGCACGTCGCCGAAGTTGGAATAGAAGGCGGCGAGGCTCGCGTTCTGCTCGGCGTCCGAATAGGTGGCGCAGACGTCGGCCACCATCACGACCTTGAAGTTGAGCATCATCGCGTCGCGCGCGGTGCTCTCGCAGCACACATTGGTGGCGGTGCCGCCGATCAGCAGCGTGTCGATGCCGCGGCCGCGCAGATAGGCCTCGAGCTCGGACGAGCCCTGGATGAAGGCCGAGTAGCGCTTCTTGACGATCTGCGCGTCCTCGGGCCGCGCGTCGAGCTCGGGCCAAAGGGCGTGGCCCTCGTGGCCCGTGTCCATGGTGGCGTAGCGGCGGTCGCGGCGGTCCGGCACCATCAGCCAGTCGTGCAGGACGCTCCAGCTCGCGCGCGTGTCGTTGGTCGCATTCTTGATCCACACCACGTGGCCGCCGAGACTGCGCACGGCCGCGGCGAAGCGGTTCACGTTGGGGACGATCTCGCGCGCCATCGGCACCTCGCCCTGGAAGCCCTGCTTCATGAAGTAGTTCTGCATGTCGACCACCACGAACGCGGTCTTGGCTGGAGCGATCACGTCGAACGGATGCGACCGCCCGGCGCGGCGCGTCACGCGCTCGACCACCTGCGGCGGAATCGACAACTTGTGCATGGGCCCTCCTTCGATGTTCCGGTGTCGGTATGCTGTCGGGAACCGATTGTGGCCGCGCGGGGCCCTTCGATTCAAGGGGCCTGTAAGGTTGCCGAAAGGGTGTGATGCGCGTCACGAATTTGCATTTCTAACGGGAATTTAACCTGCCCGCTCAGCGACTGTTCAGCTTTTCCGCCATAGTTTGCGACAAAGGATAAGACGCACGACAGAATCGAGAGCTTCCGCCATGTCGGCCAATCCCTCCCTCGACGCCGCCCTCGCGCTCCACCGCTTCGGCTTCGGCCCGCGCAACAACGCCATCAGCAAGCTTGCCGCCGATCCGCGTGGCGCACTTCTGGCCGAGCTCGACCATCCCGGCGCCGCCCTGATCCAGGACCCGAACCTGCTCGATACCGGCGAGATAGCGCGAGCGGTGTTCGACTTCCGCCAGGAGCGCAAGGCGGTGCGCTTCGCGCAGCAAGCCGATCAGATGATGACGGCGAACGCCAACGCCACGCCGCCCGCGAAGCCGCCTGGTCCGGGCCTGCCGCAGCAGATCTACCTCGCCGAGGCCAAGGCGCATTTCGATCGCGCGCTCGACGCCGAGACCGGTTTCGTCGAGCGGCTGGTGTGGTTCTGGTCGAACCATTTCTGCGTCTCCGCGGACAAGGTGCACCCCTATGTCGGCGCCTTCGAGCGCGAGGCGATCCGCCCGCATGTGCTCGGCCATTTCGCCGACATGCTGCTCGCGGTCGAGAGCCATCCGGCGATGCTGCTGTATCTCGACAACGCTCATTCCATGGGCCCGGATTCGATCGCCGGGCACAATCAGCACAAGGGGATCAACGAGAACCTGGCGCGCGAGATCATGGAGCTGCATACGCTCGGCGTGCGCACCGGCTACTCGCAGGCCGACGTCACCAATTTCGCCAACGTGATCTCCGGCTGGTCGATCTTCCCGCCGCGCGATCAGGAGAACGGCGGCGAGTTCAACTTCAATGCGCGCATGCACGAGCCCGGCCCGCAGACGGTGGCTGGGCATACCTACGCGGGCATGGGATTCGACCAGGGCGCTGCGGTGCTGCTCGACCTCGCCCGCAACCCGGCGACCGCCAAGCACATCGCGACCAAGCTCGCGCGCCACTTCGTCGCCGACGATCCGCCGCCGCAGCTCGTCGAGGCGTTGCGCGCCTCCTTCGTCAAGAGCGACGGCGACCTGCGCGAGCTCGCCCGCACCCTGCTGCTCTCGCCCGAGGCGTGGGCCGCGCCGCGCAGCAAGCTCAAGCGGCCCGGCGAGTGGCTGGTGGCGACCGCGCGCGCGACCGGCGTGCGCTCGCCCGACGTGCGCCCGCTGCTCAACGCGCAGAACATGCTCGGCGAGCCGCTGTGGCGGCCGCCGGCGCCCAAGGGTTTCGACGACGTCAATGCGGCCTGGATGGACGGCATCGCGCAGCGGCTCGAGATCGCGAACCAGGTCGCGCATCGCGTGAGCCCCGCGGACGATCCGCGCGCGCTCGTCGACACCGCGCTCGGCCCGCTCGCGTCGGCGGAAACGCGGCAGGCGGTGGCGCGCGCCGAGACACGGCCGGAAGCGGTCGCGATGCTGCTGATGTCGGCCGAATTCCAGCGGAGGTAACCATGGCGATCAAGCTTCATGCCCCCAGCCGTCGCGAGCTCCTGCTCTCGTCCGGCGTGCTCTTTGCCTGGACCTGCGTGCCCAAGCTGGCGCTCGCCGAAGGACGCGATCCGCGCCTTCTGGTCTTCATTCTGCGCGGCGCGCTCGACGGCCTCGCGGCCGTGGCGCCGGTCGGCGATCCCGACTGGATCCGCCTGCGCGGCAATCAAGGTCTCAGCCTGCAGGGGCCGCCGGCGGCGTTGCCGCTCAACGGGTTCTTCGCGCTCAATCCCGCGATGCCCAACCTGCACCGCATGTACAAGGCCGGCCACGCCACGATCGTGCACGCGGTCTCCTCGCCCTACCGCGACCGCTCGCATTTCGATGGCCAGGACGTGCTGGAAAGCGGCCTGACGCGGCCGGGCGCGTCCGAGTCGGGCTGGCTCAATCGCGCGCTCGCGAGCCTCGTGCCCGCCGGCAACGTCAATCCGAAGGGCCGCGAGGCCTTCGCGGTCGGGCCGATCACGCCGCTGGTCGTACGCGGCGCCGCACCGGTGATGTCGTGGACGCCGCCCCGCCTGCCGCCGCCGACCGACGACATGGTGATGCGCCTGCTCGACCTCTACCGCCACACCGACCCGGCGCTCGCCCACGTGCTCGAGGAGCGTCGGGACCTGGCGGCGATCGCGCGCGAGGACGGGATGCTGCAGCCGCAACGGCCGCAGCCGCACCCGCCAGGGCCGCCGGCGCAGCAAACGCAGATGCGTCCGCCGAACCGGCCGGTTCCGGGCGAGGCGCAGCGCCGCTATTTCGCCGAGAGCGCCGGCGCGGCAGCGAAATTCCTGGCGCGGCCGGACGGGCCGCGCATCGGCGCGCTGTCGTTCGATGGCTGGGACACGCACGCTGCCGAGGGCGCCACCAATGGCCGGCTCTCGCAACTGCTCGGCGCGCTCGACGGCGCGCTCGCCGCGGTCGAGAGCGGGATGGGCCCGGCCTGGAACGAGACCGTGGTGGCGGTGATGACCGAGTTCGGCCGCACCGCGCGCATCAACGGGACCGACGGCACCGACCACGGCACGGCGACGATCGCGCTCTTGGTCGGAGGCACGGTCAGGGGGGGCCGCGTGCTCGCGGACTGGCCGGGGCTGAAGGAGAGCGATCTGCGCGACGGCCGCGACCTCAAGCCGACCACGGACCTGCGCGCGATCCTCAAAGGCGTGCTGCGCGACCACGTGCGCGTCGACGAGAAGGCGCTGGCGAGCACCGTGTTCCCGGACAGCGCCATGGCGAAGGCGATGGGTGGATTGGTGACGGTGTAAGGGGGCGAATAGCGAATTGCGAAATTGCGAAGAGCGAGTGCTCTACTCACAATTCGCTACTCGCTATTCACCGCTTATTCGGCCGCGTCGACTCGCGCTTCCGGCTCGGCATCGATGAAGCCGCCCGACTGCCGCCGCCACAGCGCGGCGTAGTGGCCGCCGCGGCGCAGCAGCTCCTCGTGCGTTCCCTGCTCGACGATGTGGCCGTGGTCGAGCACGACCAGCCGATCCATGCGCGCGATGGTCGAGAGCCGGTGCGCGATCGCGATCACGGTCTTGTCCGCCATCAGGGTGTCGAGGCTCGCCTGGATCGCGGCCTCGACCTCGCTGTCGAGCGCCGATGTCGCCTCGTCGAGCACCAGGATCGGCGCGTTCTTGAGGATGACGCGCGCGATCGCGATGCGCTGGCGCTGCCCGCCCGAGAGCTTGACGCCGCGCTCGCCCACATGTGCGTCGAACCCGCGCCGGCCCTTCCAGTCCTCGAGCTCGGCGATGAACGCGTCCGCGTGCGCGAGCCGCGCCGCCGTGACGATCTCCTCCTCCGAGGCCTCGGGGCGGCCGTAGCGGATGTTGTCGCGGATCGAGCGGTGCAGCAGCGAGGTGTCCTGCGTCACCATCGAGATCTGCGCGCGCAGCGACTCCTGCGTCATGTCGGCGATGTCCTGGCCGTCGATCAGGATGCGGCCACCTTCGAGGTCGAAGAAGCGCAGCAGCAGGTTGACCACGGTCGACTTGCCGGCGCCCGAGCGGCCGACGAGGCCGATCTTCTCGCCCGGCTTGATCGCGAGCGAGAACCCTTCGAGCACGCCGGTCTCGCGGCCATAGCCGAAGCGCACGTCATCGAACGTGATCGCGCCGTCGCCGACCGCGAGCGCGCGCGCGTCCGGCCGATCGGTCAGCCGCAGCGGCTGGGCGATCGTCATCATGCCTTCCTGCACCACGCCGACCTGCTCGAATATGTCGGTGACCGAGAACGCGATCCAGCGCGACATGTTGGTGAGCTGGAAGGCGAGCGGCAGCACCATCGCGATGGCGCCGACCTCGACCTTGCCGAATCGCCACAGCATCAGCGCAAGCGCACCCGCCGCGAATACGAGCAGCGCGTTGACGATGGCCAGGATGGTGCCGAACGCGGTGATCAGCCGCTGTCCGGCGAGGAAGCGGCTGGTGTGATACTCGACCGAGTCGCGCACATAGTCGTCCTCGTCGCGTGCGCGCGCGAACAGCTTGACGGTGAGGATGTTGGTGTAGCTGTCGACGATGCGGCCCATCATCAGCGAGCGCGCCTCCGAGGTGAGCTTCGAGCGCTCGCGCAGGCGCGGGACGAAATAGACGAGCAGGGCGACATAGCCGATCGACCAGGCGATGATCGGCAGCGTGAGCCACCAATCGGCCGACGCGGTCATGATCACCGCGGTGGTGCCGTAGACGATGATGTACCAGACCGCCGTCACCGACGCGGTGAGGCTCTCGCGCAGCGCCGGCCCGGTCTGCATCACGCGGTTGGAGATGCGGCCGGCGAAATCGTTCTGGAAGAACGCCCAGCTCTGGCGCACCACGTGCCAGTGGCTCTGCCAGCGGATCAGGTTGCTGAACGGGGCGGCGATCGCCTGGTTGGTGACGAGATAGCGCGCGAGCACGATACCGGGGCGCGCGATCAGCACGGTCGCGGCCATGCCGATGAGCCACGGCCACGTGGTGGCGAGGAAGTGATCCGGCGCGACCTTGCTGACGAAGGAGACGATGCGGCCCATGAACCACGGCACCGCCGTGTCGAACAGCGCGACGAACATCTCGATGACGAACAGGGCGATCAGCAGGCCCTTCGCCTGGCGGGCGAAGTGCCAATAGAACGCCACCAGCCCGGCCGGCGGCTGCGGCCGCTCGGGCTCATCGGTCGGGTTCAGCGTGGTCTCGAACCGGCGAAACATGTGTCTTCTCTAGCACGGCAAAGGCGCGAACGGCCGCGCGCCGTGCAACTGGGGCGCGGCGAGGGCCGTCTCATGTCGATTGAGCGGAACCGTGATGTAGGAAGTCTTCGTGGCCGTAGGAAGGCGATCCTTCCTTTCGCTCCCCCGCTTGCGGGGGAGGAATACGCGCGAAGCGCGCCGGGAGGAGGCAAGCCAGCAATGCCCGCGCAAGCGGCGGCAGCCGCCTCCCGGCCGCTCCCGCTTGCGGGGAGGGCGCAGGCATCGTGCACGTCGCTGTCACACAGCGTGCGCGAATCATCGCTACATCGCCTTGGCAATGCACTGGAATCTCATTGACACCGTCGGCATGACGGGCGCCGTGCTCACCACCGTGTGCTGGCTGCCGCAGGCGCTGAAAACGATCCGCGAGCGCGAGACGCGATCGATCTCGCTGCCCGCGACCTGCCTGTTCACGCTCGGGATGATGCTGTGGCTCGTCTACGGCGTCGCCCTTATCGACTGGCCGTTGATCAGCTCGAGCATCGTGACGCTCGCCCTGATGCTGGTGATTCTCGGGCTCAAGCTCAAGCACGGGTGAGACTCGCGGGCGTCAGCCATTCGCGGCGGCCGCGCGCAAGCAATCCGGGCAGAGGCAACTTGCGCCGGCCATGGGCAGCGGCAGGCGCACAGGTTCGTGCTTGCACCAGCAATCACCCATGGGCTCGCACACCAGGCTCGCGCCGCAGCGCGGGCAGGCGATGCGCGGCGGATCCACTATCGTGGTCGGCGGCGAAGCGTTCATTGTTTCGCCGGCGCGACCCGCAGGATGCGTCCGCGCGGATTGTCGGTGAGCAGCCACAGCGCACCGTCCGGCCCCATGCGCACGTCGCGGATGCGCTCGTGCAGGCCGCGCAGCAGGCGCTCCTCCTTGGTGACCTTGTCGCCGTCGTGCTCGAGACGCACCAGCAGCTCGAACTTCAGCGCGCCGATGAAGATATTCCCCTTCCATGCCGCGAAGAGGTCGCCCGTATAGAACGCCATCCCGGAGGGCGCGATCGACGGGACCCAGTACCAGACCGGCTGCTCCATGCCGGCCTTGTGGGTGCTCTCGTGGATCTTGGCGCCGCCGTAGTCGACGCCGTAGCCGATCACCGGCCAGCCGTAGTTCTTGCCCTTCTCGATGATGTTCACCTCGTCGCCGCCCTGCGGGCCGTTCTCGTTCTCCCACAGCTTGCCGGTGCCCGGCTCGTAGGCGAGGCCTTCGGCGTTGCGCACGCCGTAGGCCCAGATCTCCGGCCGCGCGCCGGCCTGGTGCACGAACGGATTGTCATCCGGGATCTGCCCGTCGGGACGGATGCGGATCACCTTGCCGACGTCGTTGGCGAGATTCTGTGCCTGGTCGCGCGGCTCGAAGTGATCGCCGAGCGTGACGATGAGATTGCCGTCGGGCGCCTGCACGATGCGGCACGCATTGTTGTAGGTGCCGCCGGGGCCGGTCTGGGTGAAGATCACCTTGACCTCGTCGAGCCGCGGCTTGTCGCCGGCCTCGAGCGTCGCGCGCGCGACCGCGTTCGAGCCGCCGCGGTCGACGTTGTAACAGAAATAAATGACGTGGTTGGCCGCGAAGTCGTTGTCGAGGCGCACGTCGAGCATGCCGGCCTGCCCTTGGGCGACGACGTGCGGCACGCCGGCGAGCGGGGCCGACAGCTTGCCGTCCTTGTCGACGATGCGCATGCGCCCGGGCCGCTCAGTCACCAACATGCGGCCATCCGGCAGGAACGCGAGGCTCCACGGATGCACGAGGCCGCGCGCGAAGATCGTGACCGCCAGCGGCCCGGCCGAGGACGGAAATGTCTGCGCACCCGCCGGCGCGGCTGTTGTCAGCGCGGCGGCGACAAGGCCGAGGATCGTCGGGCGATGCATCGGGCAAATCATGACGCGTCCTTTCGCGGAATCAATCGGGGGCAACGCGAGCCCGCGGCCACCCGTTCCGTGATGCAACGCCAGGATATACGCCGGAAGACTTTTGCGGGGTTCAAATAATCGAGCAGGGCGCCGCTGTGCATCGCGCCGCCGTAAGAAAATGCGATCAGCGGCGCTCGCCGCGCGCGTTCGCCTGCCTGCCGCCGAAGCTCAGCCACGCCGTGAGGCCGCCCATGCCGACGAGCAGAAGCGACAGCAGGACCGCGACATGCGTGCTCGAATCTTCGGCCACGGCCGCGAGGCCGTCTGCGCGCGCGATGCCGACCGAGACCGCAGTCGCGGCGACCGCAATCGAGAGGACGAGCGCTGCCGAGGTGACGAGCTGCGCGAGCGCGCTGGAGCGGTGGCCGTGTGCGCGCGTGGACGACGGCGGCGTAAAGCCCGTGCGATCGATGCAATCGAACGTCATTGCAGTTGCCTTTCGAACGAATCAGTTCCCTTTGATGAGGAAAATTGATCCTGATACCGGCGGCGTTTCGACCGGATTTCGGCGAAGCCTTTGAGGATCGACGGCGATTTCGTGGCGCGGGGTTAAGAAAGAGTTAACGCGACGAGGCGTGATCGCGAAATTCCGCGCGCGTGGCGAATCTGCAACGCATCCCGCACCAAAGTTGCCTTCAGCGCGCGCTTCGCGACGTGGCCCTACTCGACGATCGCCATCGTGGCTGGTTGCCAGTTCAGCGGCACGTAGCCGGGCTGCTCGGCAACGCGCTTGAGCCAGGCGCGGATCGAGGGAAAGCCGGTGAGATCGAACGCGCTCTCGTTGGCCATGTGCGTGTAGGCGTAGAGCGCGATGTCCGCGATCGTGTAGCGGCCGGCGGCGAAGAAATCATGCGTCGCGAGATGCTTCTCCATGACGCCGAGAGCCTGGTATCCATTTTCCGTCCAATCCTCGAGCGCGTGTGTCTGCAGCTCGCGCCCGCCCTTGACCATGGTGAGCCAGAAATGCGCGGCGCCGAGGTTCGGCTCGACGCTGTGCTGCTCGAAGAACATCCATTGCAGCGCCTCGGCACGGTCGATGCGATCCTCGGGCGCGAGCGGCGTGCCGCCGGCGATGTACCAGAGGATCGCGCCCGATTCGGCCAGAAAGCGGTCTGGTGCCACCTCGAGCAACGGCACATGGCCACTCGGATTCTTGGCGAGGAATTCGGGCGTGCGGGTCTCGCCTCTGAGGATGTCGACCTCGATGAGATGGTAGTCCGTCTTCAGCTGAGCAAGCGCGAGACGCACCTTGTAGCAATTGCCGGAGCGCCGCATCGAATAGAGCGTAAGCATCCTGGTCCTACCGCCGGTCCTGCCGAGTTGAGCTTGCAGCTCGCGCGCCGCTCCCCGTGCCTCGTTCGGCGCATTCAGCCACAAAGCGTGGCCGTTGCAAGGCGCCTCTGGGCGCTCGCGGCAAATTGAGTGAGAGCCTATCGTCGTTTTCGCAGTTGCGGAAAAGATCGCCTCCGATCCCTCGCGTGTGCGAGATGCGCGTTTCCGCCGCAACGACCGCGCGCAACCACTTCGCCCCCGGCGCGATCCCATATCGGATGCGCATTTCAAGCCTCCAACGGGCAAAAGCCGCAGAATTTAATCTTTGTTTAACCGCATCTGTCGAACTTGATTCGGAGCCCTTCAGCCGCGACTGACCCGGAGCCTCGCATGACCGCCGTCCTCGCCAAGATTCCGGAGCCCGATGCGGGCCGTCACGATGCCGAGAAGCCGGTCGTCGACGTCGCGCGGCCGAGCACGACGCAGGCGGTCGACACCGTGCTGCTGCGCATGGTCGGCGAGACGAAGACGAGCCCGCTCAAGATCATGCGCGACTACGTCGGGCTCTCGTTCGGGCCCGGCAAGGTCTCGTTCAAGGATTACACGCAGCTGCGACTGTTCGACGAGGCATTCTGGGAAGGCGCCGACCGGCGGCAGGTGGTTGGGCAGCATCGCGGGGTCGAGATCCATCAGCAGGTCAATTTCCGCCACGACTGGTGGGGCATGTTCGACAACAAGATCGCCATGGCAAGCTATCTCGCGGCCTACGGGTTCCCGGTCATTCCGACGCACGCGGTCTATTGTCCGCGCCTCGGCACGACGGCGGTCCATGTGGCGCGCGACGCCGACGGGCTGCGCCGCGTGCTCGCCGATGACGCCCACTATCCGCTGTTCGGCAAGCCGACCGAAGGGTTGCAGAGTCTCGGCTCTGCTGGGCTCAAGCGCTATTCCCCGCAGTCGAAGTGCCTGGAGACGAACGATGGCCGGGTGGTCGCGCTCGACGCCTTCGTTGCCGACATCGTGCGGCACTATCCGGGCGGCTACATGTTCCAGAAATTCGCCTCTCCGCACGCGACGATCCGCGCCCTGTGCGGCGACCGGCTGCCGACCGTCCGCCTGGTGACGCTGAACCTCGAAGGCGGGCCAAAAGTGTTTCGTGCCTGCTGGAAGATCCCGGCAGGGGACAACATAGCCGACAACTACTGGCGCGCCGGAAACCTGCTGGCGCAGATCGATCTCACGACCGGGACCGTGAGGCGCGTGGTTTCCGGCGCCGGGCTCTCGCTCACGCATCACATCGTGCACCCGGACACGAAGATGCATCTGACCGGCTTCCAGATTCCGCACTGGGAGGCGATGGTCGCAATGGCGGTCGAGGCGGCGCGGCTGATGCAGCATGTGCCGCTGATCGGCTGGGACGTGGCGGCGCTCGATGGAGGGCCGGTGATCGTCGAGATGAACGAGCGGCCCGATTTCTTCCTGCCGCAGCTCGCCGACGCGCGCGGCGTCCTCGACGCCGAGCTCGCCGCGTTCCTCGCCGTGCAGAAGCGCAAGGCCGGCGAGTACAAGCAGGCGAACAGGAGCTCACTGCGCGAGATGTAAGACGCTGCTCTTCTTCCCTCCCCCGCTTGCGGACCGCTTGCGGGGGAGGAATACGCGCGAAGCGCGCCAGGCGGGGCAAGTCGGCAAGGCCTGCGCAAGCGGCGAAAGCCCCCTCTCCACTCTCCCCCGCAAGCGGGGCGCAAGCGGGGGAGAGGGCGCGGGTGGTGCTCTCCTAACCAGCCGCGGCTGTCGGCACCCTGTCCGTCTCGTCACTCCGCCGCATTTGCGCCAGCGTCACCCGCAGGGCGGAGTCGCGCAGCGCGATCATCAGAGCGTCGATATCTTCGCGGGTCGTGCGGTGGTTGACGATCGCGGCGCGGATCACGGTGCGGCCGCCGATGATGGTGGTCGACGGCGCGGCGACGCCGCGCTCCTGCAGGTCGATCACGATCGCCTTGTTGAGCTCGCCGTCGGGCGAGGTGCGCAGCCCGAAGCAGACGATGTTGAGCGCGACCGGGGCGGCGAGCTCGTAGAGATTCGCCTGCTCGAGCAGACGCTGCTCCAGGTATTTGGCCATCTCGCAGGTCTGCACGATGCAGGCGCCGATCTTGTCGGCGCCGTGGACGCGGAACGTGAACCAGGTCTTGAGCGCGCGAAAGCCGCGCGAGAGGTCGGGGCCGAGATCGCACGGCCAGGTATCGCCGGCCGCGAGCCCGCTCGGCGCGCGGTGCAGATAGGCGGCCGGATTGCTGAAGGTACGGCGGTGGCGCTCGGGATCGCGCACCAGCAGGAACCCGGCGTCATAGGGCACGTGCGCCCATTTGTGGAAATCGAAGGCGAGCGAGTCCGCGCGCTCGATGCCGCGGATCAGCGGCCGCAGCGACGGCGAGAGCGCAACCAGCGCGCCGAAGGCCCCATCGACGTGGAACCAGAGCTTTTCCCGGCGGCAGATGTCCGCGATCGTCTCGATGTCGTCGAACGCGCCCGTGTTGACGGTGCCGGCCGTCGCGGCGACCAGGAACGGCCGCAGGCCGCGCGCGCGGTCATCGGCGATCGCCTGGGCGAGGGCATCGGTGCGCATCGCGCCGCGCGCGTCGACCGAAATGAGGCGGAGGAATCGCGAGCCGATGCCGGCCATCTCCATCGCCTGCTTGATGCAACCATGCGCCTCGGCCGAGGTGTAGGCGACGAGCTGTCCGCTGCCATCGCGCAGGCCGGCGCGTCGCACATCGTCGCCAAGGCTCGCATTGCGGGCGACCAGAAGCGCCAGCTGATTGGCCGCCGAGGTGCCGGTGACGAAGACGCCCGATGCATCGGACGGGAAGCCGAACAGCGATGCCGCCCAGGTCGTGATCTGGCGCTCGACCTCGAGCGCGATGTGGTTGCGCCCGCCGCAATTGGCGTTGAGGCCGGCCGCGAGCATCTCGGCGATCATGCCGACCGGCGTGCCGGCCCCGTGCACCCAGCCCATGAACAGGGGATGCAGGTTGCCGGTGGCGTAGGGACGGATCAGCGTCGCGAAGTCGGCGAGCACGGCGTCGAGGTTTTCGGGCGCGGTCGGCAGCGGGGCGCGAAATTCCTGCACCACCTCGGGCGGCGCCGGCTGCCAGACCGGGCGCTCGCGCACGGTCTTGAGGAAATCGATCATGTCGTCGAGGGCGCGCCGGCTGGCGGCGCGAAACGCCTCCCAGTCGTCGGGATCGAGATTGGGAGCGGGGGGGGCCGGGGATTGCATGCCGAATATCCGGGTGTCCCGCATGTTTCGGCCGGCGTCGTTAACACCGCGTTAATCTGATTGGTTTGCCATGGTTCTCGCGATGGGCCGCCGGGCTCCGATGCGCATCGAAAGCAGGCCGCAATGAGGTTGGACGGCGTCGTGCAGGCGCAGCGATCCGCGCAAGCGCGGCCGGAGCCGGCCGATGCCGCGCTCGACGCGGCGCTGATCTCCGGCAGCGATCCGCGCCTGGCGCTCGAGCCGCGAAGCGGCATGAACGCTTACGGAACGCAGCCGTCGCCGCGTCCGGACGAGATCAGCCTGTCGTCATCGACCGCAAGCACGATCTCGCCGCGCGGCTATGCAGCCGCGCGCGTCGCGTTCGCGCGGCTTAGCGACGCGCGTGAGCGCGGACGCTTTGTGCAAGTCTTTGCCGATGTTGCCGACGAGCTGCGCAGCGCCATCCGCCGATCGTTCGACGTGCCCGAGGCCGAGGTGGTGTTGTCGCCCTCGGGCACCGACAGCGTCCTGCAGGCGGCTTTTCTCGCGCGCGGCCTGTTGCGCCGGCCGGTCACCAGCATCGTGGTCGGGGCGGACGAGAGCGGCAACGGCGTGCCGGCCGCGGCCTCCGGCAGCCACTTTGCCGCGGCGGCGTCCAGCGGGCAGACGGTCGCGAAAGGCGCACCGATTTCAGGCCTCGCCAGTGCGGCCGTGTGCGTCGCGGCGCGGGATGCGCAGGGCCGTGGAAGGCCGCTCGGCGAGATCGACACCGAGGTGGCGGCAGCGGCCGAAGACGCCATTCACGCCGGCAACGGCGTCGTGCTGCACGCCATGGATCATTCCAAGCTCGGCGGCGCCGGCCCGAGCCTCGCCTGCCTGCATGAGATTTGCGCGCTCTCGCCCGGATCCGTCGTGGTGGTGGTCGATGCCTGCCAGGCGCGGCTGAGCCGCGCGCGGCTGTCCTGGTACCTCGAGCAGGGATTCCTGGTCGTGATCACCGGTTCCAAGTTTTTTGCCGGGCCGCCGCTGAGCGGTGCGCTGCTCATTCCGGACGCTTTGCGCGCCGCGATCGGGCGGATCACGAGCGTGCCGGCGGGCCTTGCCGACTATTCGGCGCGTGACGACTGGCCAGCCTGCTTCGCTCTGCTCCGCGAGCGGCTGCCGGCCCGGGCGAATGTCGGGCAAGCGCTCCGCTGGCGCGCGGCCGTCGAGGATATCCGCGCCTATTTCAAGGTGCCGGAGCTCTTTCGCAAGGTTGCGCTCGCCGAATTCGCCGCCACGGCAGCCCGTCAGCTCGCGCGGTTTCCCGAGCTGCAGCCGCTGCCCGCGCCCGCCGCGCTGGACGGGCATCGGGAACACGACGAGTTCGCGGTGCGCACGATTTTCCCGTTCACGGTCGTGCGTGATGGCCGCACGCTGTCGCTCGGCGAGGCGCGCATGCTGCACCGGGCGCTCAACATGGACGCTGCCACCCTGGGCCTCGGCGATCCGGCCGCCGCGGCGCCCTGCCATATCGGCCAGCCGGTCGGGATCGCCGACGGCGCGGTCGGCGCATTGCGCGTCAGCGCCGACGCGCGCCTGGTGTCCGACAGCTGGGGCGGGATGGGCGATCTGATGGCCACCGAGCGGCTGACCCGGAAGCTCGATCAGGTCGCCACAGTGCTCGCGAAATTGCGGTTCCTGCTGACGAATTTCGAGTATCTAAGCCGCGCTGCGCGCTAACGGCGGCGTGAACGCTGGCGACAGGGAAATTCATGGGTGTGGCGCGCGCGCGACCCTTGCCCGACCGGGCCTCCCGGATTAGGACATCGCATTGCAGCATGGGCCGTGAGTCTGTGCACGCAATGGAGATATCACCATGGCCTTCCTCGCGGAATCGCTCAAGCGCATCAAGCCGTCGGCCACCATCGCGGTGACCGACAAGGCGCGCGCGCTCAAGCTGGCGGGCCGCGACGTGATCGGGATGGGCGCCGGCGAGCCCGACTTCGACACGCCCGAAAACATCAAGGAAGCCGCGATCAAGGCGATCCGCGACGGCAGGGCGTCGAAGTACACCAATGTCGACGGCATCATGGAGCTCAAGGAAGCCGTGGTGCGCAAGTTCAAGACCGAGAACGGCCTCGACTACAAGACCTCGCAGATCACGGTCGGCACCGGCGGCAAGCAGGTGCTCTACAACGCGCTGGTCGCGACGCTCAACCCGGGCGATGAGGTGATCATCCCGGCGCCGTACTGGGTGAGCTATCCCGAGATGGTCTATCTCGCCGGCGGCGAGCCGGTCGAGGTCAAGACCACCATGGAGCGCGGCTTCAAGATGCAGCCCGAGGCGCTCGAGCGCGCGATCACGCCGAAGACCAAGTGGGTGATGCTCAATTCGCCCTCGAACCCGACCGGCGCCGCCTACACCAGGGCCGAGCTCAAGGCGCTCACCGACGTGCTGGTGCGCCATCCCGACGTCTGGGTGCTCACCGACGACATGTACGAGCACCTCGTCTACGACGACTTCGAGTTCTTCAGCCCGGCGCAGATCGAGCCGCGATTGTACGACCGCACGCTGACGGTGAACGGGGTATCGAAGGCCTACTGCATGACCGGCTGGCGCATCGGTTTCGCCGGCGGTCCGGTGCCGCTGATCAAGGCGATGGCGATGATCCAGTCGCAGTCGACCTCGAACCCGTCGGCGGTGTCGCAATGGGCCTCGGTCGAGGCGCTCAACGGGCCGAAGGACTTCATCCCGAAGCACAACAAGATCTTCAAGGAGCGCCGCGACCTCTGCGTCGCCATGCTCAACCAGGCGAAGGGCATCCAGTGCCCGAAGCCCGAAGGCGCGTTCTACGTCTTCCCGTCCTGCGCCGGCACCATGGGCAAGACCTCGCCCACCGGCAAGAAGCTCGCGACCGACGAGGACTTCGTCACCGAGCTGCTCGAGGCGGAAGGCGTCGCGGTGGTGCAGGGCACCCCGTTCGGCTCCTCCGTTCCGGCGTTCCGCATCTCGTATGCGACCGCGACCACCTCGGTGCAGGAGGCGTGTGAGCGGATCCAGCGCTTCTGCGGGAATTTGCGGTAGGTCTGCAAGGCCTCATGCGATGAAAATCCGTGAGGCCATTCGCATGATCGAGCGGGATGGCTATAGCTCGTCGCCACTTGCGGTAGTCATCGTCCATTCAAGCATTCTATTAAGCCCCGTCGCGTGACAATCGCGGGAAAGCCGTCCGACGATCTTGAAACAGGCCGGCCTGAGGGAGCTGCGCTGATGCGCTATGCGGTAGTCATTGAAAAGGCGGAAGGCAACTATTCGGCCCATGTGCCGGATCTGCCAGGCTGAATGGCGACCGGCGACACGGTCGCTCACGTCGAGGTGGAGATTCGTTCCGCCATTCGATTTCACATCGAGGGATTGCGCGAGGACGGCTTGCCTGTTCCGGCGCCAACCGGCAGCGTGGAATACATCGACAGGTAGACCTCGCGGCTCAACGCGCTTGCGCAATGTGTCCACTTTCGGCTTTCTGTCCCGCAGAATTTCTTTGCCGAAAGGAACAGCCGTGCCCGACTCCCTCGCCAACCTGCGCCACGAGCTCGCCGTCGCCAATCGCATCCTCGGCTATGAGGGCGTGCTCGACGCTTTCGGTCACGTCAGCGTGCGCCATCCCGGCGATCCCGGCCGTTATCTCCTGCCGCGCTCGCGCTCGCCCGAGCTGATCGAGCCGGCCGACATCCTCGAGTTCACGCTCGACTCGGCGCCGGTCGTGCCGCCGACCGTGCCGATGTATTCCGAGCGGGTCATTCATGGCGAGATCTACAAGGCGCGGCCGGACGTGATGGCGGTGTGCCACCATCATGCGCCGGCCGTGATGCCGTTCTGCATCACCGGCGAGCCGCTGGTGCCGGTCTTTCACCTCGGCGCGACCATCGGCGCCACGGTGCCGTTCTGGGACAGCATCGACGATTTCGGCGACACCAATTTGCTGGTGGTGAAACCCGAGGAGGGCGCCTCGCTCGCCCGCGCGCTCGGGTCCCATTCGGTGGTGCTGATGCGCCGGCACGGCGCGACGGTCGTCGGCGCGAGCCTGCGCGAGCTCGTGTTTCGCTCGATCTACTCCTGTCTCAATGCGGTCTATCTCAGCGAAGGCAAGAAGATGGGGCGCGTCGGCATGCTGACGCCGGGCGAGATCGAGATGGCCGGGGCGATCAACAAGATCCCGAGCGTGCCGCTGCGCACCTGGGAATACTGGGCGACGCGGCTCGCCAAGCGCGGCGGAATGCCGCCGGGCACTTCCGCGCAGGCGCGCAAAGGTTCATCGTCGCGCGCGACGCGGCAGGCGCCAGCCGCGAAGCGGGGCGCCGGCAAAGGGAGAAGGAAACGATGAAACGGATTCGAGTTGGGGCCGGGATCGGGGCCGGCCTCGCCGTCGCGGCCCTGGCCCTGATGACGCTGCCGGCATCGGCAGCGGACGATACGTTCAAGATGGCGATCGGCCAGATCAACAACTGGGAGAACCAGGCGCCGACGCTCGGGCAGGACGCCGGCTTCTTCCGGAAGCACAACATCGTGCTGGAGAACTTCGGCACCGCCGGCGCCGGCGAGACCGTGCAGGCGGTGATCTCCGGCAGCGCCGATCTCGGCGGAGGCGTCGGCGTCGCCGGCGTGCTGCGCGCCATGGCGAAGGGCGCGCCGGTGCGCATCATTGCGCCGGCCTTCACGGGCACCGGCGACCTCTATTGGTACGTGAAGGCGGATTCGCCGATCCATAGCCTCAAGGACACGACCGCGAGCAACACCATCGCGTATTCGACCAACGGCTCGAGCTCGAACAACATCGTGGTCGCCTTCGTCGACGAGCTCGGCGCCAAGGCGAAGCCGACCTCGACCGGCGGGCCGCCGGCGACGCTCACCGCCGTCATGTCCGGCCAGATCGACATCGGCTGGGCGGCGCCGCCGTTCGGGCTGAAGGAGATCAAGGAGGGTAAGATCCGCATCATCGCGCGCGGCAGCGACGTGCCGTCGCTGCGCGGGCAGACCGTGCGGGTGCTGATCGCCAACGCCAACGTGCTCAAGACGCGCAAGGACGCGGTCGACCGCTTTATGATGGGTTATCGCGAGGCGGTCGACTGGATGTATTCGAGCCCGGACGCGATCACGGCGTTTTCGAAGAAGACCAAGATCGACGAGGCCCTGGTGCGCCAATCGATGGCGGAATTCCAGACCAAGGCCGCGCTGCAGAGCGACACCATGGCCGATCTCGACGGCGCGATCCGCGACGCCGTGAAGCTGAAGTTCCTCGACAAGCCGCTCACGCCTGAGCAGATCAAGGAATTCATCCAGATTCCGCCGCGCACGAAGTAGCGGCTTTTCACCCTCCCCTGAAGGGATCCTGAAACGGGAGGGGCGGATCGCATTGAGCGAAGCGAAATGCGAGCCGGGGTGGGGTGACAGCCCACCCCACCCCGCTCGCCTTCGGCTCGCGACCCTCCCCCTTCAAGGACGCTTTCGCGCGAGGGGGCAGGGAATGCGGCTCGCGCTTGCGTCTCGCAGCCGGTTTACGTTTGCCTGCAAAACCCGATAACGTTCGGCCAAACCTCGCCGAGGGGAGAGACACACCCATGCGCCGTTCACCGACACCCAATCGCCGCCACGTCCTTGCCGGGGCGGCGGCCGCCGCCACCGTCGTGGCGGCGCCCGCCGTGGTGCGGGCGCAGGCCAAGGCGATCAAGCTCGCGGTGCTGCTGCCGCGCTCGGGCTACCTCGCGCCGGCCGGCCAGAGCTGCCACCGCGGCGCGCTGATCGCCCCGAAGGTGCTGGCCGATTTCGGCTACCAGGTGGACCTGGTGCACGTCGACATCGAGTCCAATCCGGACGTCGCCCGCACCCAATGCGAGCGGGTCATCAATGATGGCGCGCAGGGTGTGATCGGCGCCTTCGATTCGGCCTCGACGCTCGCGATGGCGCAGGTATGCGAGCAGCGCCAGGTGCCGCTGGTGGTCAATATCGGCGCCGCACCGCAGCTCACCGAGCAGGGCTACAAGTTCCTGGTGCGCAATTTCCCGACCGGCGGCCAGTTGGTGACCAACGGCCTCAAGCTGATCAAGGACCTGATCGGCGCGACCCACATCGATCCCAAGACCGCGGTCTTTCTGCACGCCAACGACACCTTCGGCACCTCGCAGCGTCAGGCGATGGACAAGATCTTTCCCAACGCCGGCCTGCCGTTCCGCCTGCTCGAATCGATCGCCTATGATCCGAAGGCGCAGGATCTCTCGGTCGAGGTCACCAAGATCCGGGCGCTCAATCCCAACCTGCTGCTGGTGGTGACGCGCGCGGCCGACGCGATCAAGCTGGTGCGCGACATGGTGCGCCAGCATTTCGAGCCCATGGGCATCATCTCGCCCGGGTCGCCCGGCCTCTACGACGAGGAGTTCTACCAGGCGCTCGGGCCGCTCGCCGACTATCCGATCTACAACATCCCGTGGGCCAATCCGAAAGGGCACATGTCGCAGGCATTGGAGGCCGCGTTCAAGCCGGCCAATCCCAAGTTCCGCTTCGCGGTCGAGTGCTTCAACGTCGGCTTCACCTTCGAGGCGCTGCTGATCGCCGCCGACGGCTTCAAGCGCGCCGGCACGACGCACGGGCCGGAGCTCATGCAGGCGATCCGGGCAACGAACATCGCTGATCATGTGATGATCGGCCCGCCGATCACCTTCGACGCCAAGGGGCAAAACGTCGGTATCCCGTCGGCGGCCGTGCAGAACCGCGGCCGCACGCCGACCGTGGTGTTGCCGGCCGCCGTCGCGACGATGACGCCGGTTCTGCCTATGCCGGGGTGGCAGGGGCGGACGTAAAGGGACTTGTAGCCCGCATGGAGCGGAGCGGAATGCGGGGCCGCCCCCGGATTACGCTTCGCTCCATCCTGGCTACGCAGGGGCGAGCGTACCGCCATCATGATCTGGTCGATCTACCTCGGCGTGGTGGTGCAGGGCGTGCTCACGGGGCTCGTCTACGGCCTGATGGCGCTCGGCCTATCGGTGATCTTCGGCGTGGTGCGCGTCGTCAATTTCGCCCATGGCGAGTTCGCCGTGGTCGCCATGTACGCCGCCTTCCTTCTATTTCACACCCTCGGCCTCGATCCGCTGGTCACCATGCTGCCGATCGCGGCGACGTTCTTCCTCGTCGGATTTCTGTTGCAGGCGACGTTGATCAATTCCTTCGTCGGCCGGTCGGAGCATGAGCAGTTCATCCTGCTGGTCGGCATCGCAATCGTCATCCTCAATGGGCTGCTGATGCTGTTCGGGCCCGACGCGCGCCCGGCCAATCTGCCGTATGCGTTCGACAGCTACGCGGTCGGTCCCCTGTTCATCGACAAGGTGCGCATCTACTCGGCGGTCGCGGCGTTGGCGATCGCCGCGACGCTGTTCTGTTTCTTCCGCTACACCGCGACCGGAACCGCGATCCGCGCCTGCGCCGACAATCTCACCGGCGCCGCGGTCGTGGGCCTCAACGTGAAGCGCCTCTATGCGATCACCTTCGGCGTCGGGCTCGCCTGCGTCGGCGCCGCCGGCGCCCTGATGGTGACGATCGCCGATGCCGCGCCGACCCTGGGGCCGGCCTATACGCTGCTCGCCTTCATCATCGTCATCGTCGGCGGCCTCGGCTCGATGGCGGGCGCGCTGGTCGGCGGCGTGCTGATCGGCGTTTCCGAGGCGCTGGCCGGGTTCATCATTCAGCCGTCGATGAAGAGCATGTTCTCGTTCGCGCTGCTGATCGCCGTGCTGGTGCTGCGGCCGCGCGGTCTTCTGGGGCGGCGCGCATGATCGAGCTGTGGCGCGGCCTCGAGCCCCGCGCGCGCGGATTGATCGCCATGCTCCTCGTGGCGCTCGCGGCGGCGCCACTCGCGGTCGACCGCTACCTGATCTCGGTGCTCACGCTGGTCCTCTACTTCGCCTATGTGGGTCAGGCGTGGAACCTGATGATGGGCTATGCCGGGCAGCTCTCGCTCGGTCACGCGCTTTACGTCGGCCTGGGCGCCTATGTGGCGGCGCTGCTGTGGGTGCATTTCGGCATCGGCCCGTGGCTCGGCGTCTTTGCTGCGGTCCTGCTCGCAATGGTGTTCGGCGCGGTGGTCGGCTGGCTCGGTTTTCGCTTCGGCGTCGAGGGCGTCTATTTCGCGCTCCTCACCATCGCGGCCGCCGAGTTCACCCGCATCGCCTTCGACAATATCGGCTTCACGGGCGGCTCGGGCGGCCTCTTTCTTCCCTATCAGCAGGAGCGGCTCGGGGAATGGTGGAACCTGCGCGGCGGGCAGCTTCTGTTCTACTACGTGGCGCTCGCGCTTGCGGCCGCCGGCGTGGTGGTCGCGGCGAAGCTGTCGCGCTCGCGCTTGGGCTACCAATGGCTCGCGGTCCGCGAGGACGAGATTGCGGCGCGCTCGCTCGGAATCAATGCCTTTCGCGCCAAGATGACAGCCGTGCTGGTGTCGTCCGGCATGACCGCGGTCGGCGGCGTCTTCTACGCGTTCTACTACAACAATCTCTTTCCGGCGCAGGTGTTCGACATCGAGCGCTCGATCGAGCTGATCCTCGGGCCGATCGTCGGCGGGCTCGGCACCGTGTTCGGCCCGGTGGTCGGCGCCTTCATCCTGACGCCGCTCGGCGAGGGCCTGATTGCGCTCACGTCACGGCTCGGCATCGACGCTCCCGGCGCCAAAGCGGTGTTCTACGGCCTGACCTTGATCGCCATCATCTGCGCGCGTCCCAATGGCGTGTGGCCGTGGCTTGCGCGCGTCCTCGGCCTCAAGGAGCGCTCGCCGTGACGGCGCTCCTCACGATCGATCGGGTGAGCAAGCGATTTCGCGGGCTGCTCGCGGTCGACGCCGTGAGCTTCACGGTCGCGGCCGGCGACATTCTCGCGGTGATCGGCCCGAACGGAGCCGGCAAGACGACCTTGTTCAACACCATCGCGGGTGTGCTCGCCCCGGATGAGGGCACGATTCAGTTCGCCGGAGAACGCATCGACGGGCTTTCGCCCGACGCCATCTGCCGCCGCGGCATCGGCCGAACCTTCCAGATCGTGCGGCCGTTTCCGGCCTTGTCGGTCGAGGACAACGTCGTCATCGGTGCGCTGCTGCGTCATCGCGACGTCGCCTCGGCGCGGCGCCACGCGCTCGCCGTGCTCGAGCGGCTCGACCTGATCGACGAGCGCACGAAGCCCGCCGCGGCGCTGACGCTGCCCGACCGCAAGCGGCTCGAGGTGGCGCGCGCGCTCGCCACTGACCCGAAAGTCCTGCTGCTCGACGAGGTTATGGCGGGGCTGCGGCCGACCGAGACCGACCGCATCGTCGCGATCCTCGCCGGCCTCAACCGCGACAGCGGGCTCACCATCGTGCTGATCGAGCACGTCATGCGCGCCGTGATGGCGCTCGCGCGCCGCGTCCTGGTGCTGCACCACGGCGCCGCGATCGCGGTGGGCGCGCCGGCGGCGATCGTGCGCGAGCCGGCCGTGATCCAGTCCTACCTGGGCGAGGAGGCGCTCGCCTGATGCTGACGATCGAGGGCCTCGACGTCTTTCACGGCGATGCCCAGGCGCTCGACGGCGTTTCGCTCGAGGTCGCCGCGGGCGCGATCGTCGCGATCGTCGGCGCCAATGGCGCGGGCAAGACCTCGCTCATCCGCACCATTGCGGGCATGCATCGCCCGGCGCGCGGGCGCATCGTTTTTCGTGGGCAGAACATCGCCGGCTGGCCGAGCCATCGGGTATGCGACCGCGGAATCGGTCAGGTGCCGGAAGGACGCCAGCTCTTTCCGAGCCTCACGGTCGCCGAGAATCTCACCATGGGCGCACTGCTGCCGCGCGCCCGGCGCGACCGAAACCGAAACCTGGAGCGCGTCCTTGGGCTGTTTCCCATCCTGGCGGAGCGCGCCGCGCAACCGGCCGGCACGCTCTCGGGCGGCGAGCAGCAGATGCTCGCGATCGGCCGCTGCCTGATGGGATCGCCTGATCTGGTGATGTTCGACGAGCCCTCGCTCGGCCTTGCGCCGGCCGTCGTCCAGAGCGTGCTCGCCACGGTCCGCGACCTCAATCGCGAGGGGCTCACGTGCGTGCTGGTGGAGCAGAACGTTGCGGTCTCGTTGCGCCTGGCGAGCGCCGCCTACGTGCTGGAGAACGGGCGGATCACGCTGTCGGGAAGCGGCGAGCAGCTTCTCGCCGACGACCGGGTGCGGCAGGCCTATCTCGGCCTGTGACGACGTCAGCTACTTCGCGCCGGCGCAGATCGCAGCGATGCGCATGGCGAGTGGGATGTCGGGATATCCATGCCGGAGCAAGCGCAACGCCTCGGCCGCGGACTCGGGGTGCCGGCTGGCCAATACCGCCCGCATGGCGCGCACAAGATGCTCGGATGTCTCCGGCCCGGCGTCGGTGGGGGGTGATGCGTCGAATTGCGGAGACCGATTGTGGTCGGCACGGGCGCGCATGTGGATCCCCTCGTCCCCTCGCTGCTGCCCGGCGCACCAGCATGGTCGGAAATGCGTTAATCGTTTGTTAACAACCAGACCCGCGAGCGGTTCCCTCCGCCGCCCCAGCCCGCCGTCGGTCAGGCGGAGGGGCCGGCTGGCAAAGGCGGTTGCCCAGAGTATGGTGGCGCCCTTCCGATCCGTTCCGTGAAGGAGATCATGCCGATGAAGCTCTATTTCGCCCCCGGCGCCTGTTCGCTGTCGCCGCATATCGTGCTGGAGGAGGCCGGCATCGCGGCCGAGACCGAGCAGGTCAACAACCAGGAAAAGAAGACCAAGACCGGCAAGGACTACTGGTCCGTGAACCCGAAGGGCCAGGTCCCGGCGCTGCAGCTCGACAATGGCGAGATGCTGACCGAGGGGCCGGTGATCGTGCAATACCTCGCCGACCAGAAGCCGGCCTCCGGCCTCGTGCCGGCCGCCGGCAGCATCGAGCGCTACCGCGTTCAGGAGTGGCTCAACTTCATCACCTCGGAGCTGCACAAGAGCTTCGGACCGATCTTCCGGCCGACCACGCCCGACGCCTACAAGACGATCTCGCGGGAAAACCTCGGCAAGCGCTTCGACTGGCTCGACAAGCAGCTCGCCGGCAAGCAGTACCTGATGGGCGACAGGTTCACGGTCGCGGACGCCTATCTGTTCACCGTCCTGCGGTGGTCGCCGCGCGTCGAGATCGACATTGCGAAGTGGCCCAACCTCAAGGCCTATGTCGACCGCGTCGCGGCACGGCCGAAGGTGCAGGCGGCGATGAGGGCGGAAGGGCTCATCAACTGACGAGACGCAGCTGCCACCGCTCCGATACCCGTTCGATGTCGGAGGGGGGCGCGAACATCTCCGGGTTCTCCGCCCCCCGCGTCTCGATCTCCCGCATCGCCGTGTCGATGTGGCGCGTCATCGCGCGTTGCGCCGCGGCCGCGTCATGCCGCTTGAGCGCGTCGACGATCGCCAGGTGATCGAGGTAGTTCCGCAGTCGCCGCTCCGGCTCGCGCAACAGGAAATCGCGCGCTCGATCGAGCTTGGCGCGCGCCGATTCCACCACGCCCTGGACGCGCCGATAGCCGAGCTCCGACAGCAAAAGGTCGTGAAACGCAAAGTCGCGGCGCGCGAAGCCCGTCGCGTCCGCCTGCTTCACGGCGACGTCCTGGTGGCGCAGGTTGTCCTCGAGCCGCGCGATCAGCCGACGATCCGCGCGTGGTGCGAGCAGCCGCATCGCCTCGCCCTCGAGGGCGCGCCGAACCAGCATGGCCTGCCGGCACGCCGTGATGTCGATGCGGCAGACCCGCGTGCCGCGATGTGGAACGATCTCGACGAAGCCTTCGGCGGCGAGATTGTCGAGCGCCTCTATGACGGGGCCGAGCGAGACGCGCAGACGGGCGCAGATCGCGCTCTGGCGGATGAATTCGCCGGGGGGCAAGGCGAGATTTACGATGGCGGCGCGGATGGCGTCCTGAATCTGACGGGTTCGGTGGCCGCGCGGCCCGCGTGTGATAGCCGACAGGAACGGGTAGGGCAGGTCCTTCGGGCCTGAGGAATGCGGTGTCCCGCGACGTCCAACGATCATGGCCCCCGTGCCCTCGATCGATGCTGCTCTCCCCCAATCAGCATGTTGCCCGACGCGGCGTCTGTCATTAAGGGTGCTCTTTGATTTTGTGAGGCCGCGCCTCATAATCCACGACTCGAGCCTCGTCGGATGCCCACCATTGGGCAAATGAGCGCGTTGCTCGACGGCCTCGACGTCGGCTTCATCCGGCGCCGGATCGCCATCCGACCGCCTGTTGGATCCGCAGGCCTTGTGCGTCGCGCTGCCCGATGGGCACGCGCTCGCCGCGCATGCCGAGATCGCGCCCCGAAATGCTCATCGGCGAGCCGCTGGTCGAAACATCGCTCGAGATGGAAATGGCGTTCGGCAAGAAAGCCGACGCCGTCGCGCCGTCCCCCTCGTCGATGCACGTCGTCACGCGCGTCGCCGATGCGTTTTCCACGCTGACGCTGGTCGCGGCCGGCGTCGGCATCGAGATCGTTTCGGCCTCGCCGCAACGCATGGCCGTTCCCGGGGTCGTCTTCCGCCGGATCGCCCGCTCCGCGCGCACGTCAGAGTCCGCGGCCGCTCATCGCAAGAACGAAGGCGCGCCCGTCCTCAAGGCTTCATTGCCATGTTGCCGGCGCGCGCGGCGACGCATGACCCGTTGATTTGCGGTGATGTGCGCGGCCTCGACGACCTTCGACCATCGCGCACGGTCGTCGGCCGGCCCAATGCGGGTAAGTCGGGTGAGATATCCAGGCTAAGACCGCGCCGATGGTGCGAAAGCTTGCGGGTTCTGCGCGGCGCGCAGCTCGATCTCGTCGAGGACGCGGTCGAGATGCTCCGCCATCGCGCGCTGCGCCGCGTCGGGGTCGCCGGCCTTCAGGGCGCCCGCGATCGCTACGTGCTCGACATAGCTCTGGTGCTGACGCTGCGGCGTGCGCAGCAGGAACAGGCGCGTGCGATCGAGGCTGCCGCGCGCGGCGTCCACCACCGAGCGCACCCGGTCGAAGGCGAGCTCCGACAGCAGCATGTCGTGGAACGCGATATCGTGGCGGAAAAACGCGATCCCGTCGCCACGGTCGACGGCGAGCTTCTGCTCGGCGAGGTTCTGCTCGATCCGCGGCATGACGCGGCCGGCGGCGCGCGGCGCGATCACGCGCATGGCCTCGCCCTCGAGCGCGCGACGAATGAACATCGCCTGGCGGCACGACGGCATGTCGACGTGGGTCACCCGCGTCCCGCGCTGCGGCAGGATCTCGACGAAGCCTTCATCGGCGAGCCGTCCGAGCGCCTCGGACACCGGGAAGCGCGAGACCCCCAGCCGCTTGCAAATGGCGTCCTTGTGGATGAATTGGCCGGGCGCGAAGGCAAGAGCTACGATCGCCTCGCGGATGACGTCCTGCACGCGCTGGGTGGTGCCGCCGCGCCCCTGCCGCGGTAGCTCCGATAGGAAGTCGTAAGGCGCCGACCCCTGCGGACGCCCAAGCTCGGAGGTGTCGGTCCCAGTCGACTCCATACCCGGGTAAACACCCGGGCGGCCATTTTCTTCCCTTGCAAAAAGCGGAAAAATCAGTCGGCGGGCGCGGTAATGAAAGGCGGGCGCGAGCCCCCGTTCGCGGTCAGATCGCTGGACGACTCACGCCAACCGTGGGCCGATCGTGACGCTCAGCTTGCCCACCCCCTCGATCTCGCATTCGAGGCGGTCGCCCGCGACCGTCGCAGCGACACCGGAAGGGGTCCCGGTCATGATGATGTCGCCCGGCTCGAGCGCCACCATCTCGGACAGGTTGGCGATGATCTCCGGCGTGTTCCAGATCATCTGGTTGAGGTCGCCATCCTGGCGAATCTTGCCGTTGGCCTTGAGCATGATGCGCCCCTTGCTCGGATGGCCGATCTCCGCGGCTGGGCGCAGCGCGCCGCACGGGGCCGAAAAGTCGAAGGCCTTGCCGATCTCCCACGGCCGCTGCTGGTTGCGTGAGGCGATCTGCAGGTCGCGGCGGGTGAGATCGATGCCGACGCCATAGCCCCAGACGGTGTCGAGCGCCCTGTCGACCTTGATGTTGCGCCCGCCGCTCTTGAGCGCCACCACGAGCTCGACCTCGTGGTGCATGTCCTTCGTCAGCGACGGATACGGGACGGTGGCGCCGTCCGCGACCACGGCATCCGCGGGTTTGGCGAAATAGAACGGCGGCAGCCGCTCGTCCTGGCCCATCTCGCGAATGTGCTCGACGTAATTGCGGCCGACGCACCAGATGCGGCGGACCGGAAAAAGCCTGTCGCTGCCGGCGACCGCGATCGCGGCTTGCGGCGGCGGGGTAATGACATAACGGCCTGCGTCGGTGCTCATGGGATGATGTTCGCGCGATGGATGTGTGAATTGGGGGGTGGGACGAAGGTCGAACCACCGGCTATGGCCGGATGATCGGCGCGGAATAGACATCCGGACCGCCGCCGTCAATGCATGTCCGGCCTTGCGTCGATGTCAGCGCGCTGCGGCCGCCGGGAGCGCGGCGGTCGCGTCATGCTGGAGTTGCAGGCGATAGAACGAGGCGTAGCGTCCACCGCGCCGCAACAGCTCCTCGTGCCGGCCAGCCTCGACGATCTGGCCGCCCTCGACCACCAGAATGCGATCGGCGTGCATGATGGTGGAAAGCCGGTGCGCGATCATGATGGTGGTGCGGCCCTTGCACAGCTCGGCCACCGCCTCCTGCACGTGCTTCTCCGACTCCGAATCGAGCGCGGCGGTCGCCTCGTCCAGCAGGATGATCGGCGCATTCTTGATCAGCGCGCACGCGATGGCGATGCGCTGGCGCTGGCCGCCGGAGAGCTGCACGCCCTGCTCGCCGACCGGCGAATCATAACCCTTAGGGAAGCTCGTGATGAAATCGTGCGCGTGGGCGGCGCGGGCTGCGGCGACGATCTCCGCCTCGGTCGCGTCGGGCCGGCCGAGCGCGATGTTGTCGCGGATCGAGCCCGAGAACAGCCGCACGTCCTGGCCGACGTAAGCGATCTGTCGGCGCAGCGAGCGGCGCGAGACCGCGGTGACGTCCTGGCCGTCGATCGTGATCTTGCCGCCCTGCGGATCGTAGAAGCGAAGGATCAGGTTGAGCACGGTGGATTTGCCGCCGCCCGAATGACCGACGAGCGCGGTGAGGCGGCTCGGCTCCGCCACGAGCGACATGTCCTCGAGCACCGGCTCGTCCGGCCGATAGGCAAAGCTCACATCGGCGAACTCGACGCGCGCCTGCGAGAGCGCGAGCGGCGGCAGGCCGTCGTCGGCGGGCTCGGTCGCCGGGCTGTCGACGATGTCGAACAGCACCCGTACGCCCACCAGGCTGCCGCTGAGATCGATGTTGAGGCGCGCGAGCTTCTTGGCCGGCTCGAAGGCGAGCAGGAACGCGAGGATGAACGCGAACAGCGAGCCCGGCGCGGCGCCGCCGATCACCACACGATAGCCGCCATAGACCATGCCGACCGCGATCGCGATGCCGGCGAGCGTCTCGAGCAGCGGGCCGGCGCGATTGGCGACGCGCGCCATCTTGACGGTCTCATGCTCGACGCTTGCGACGTTGGCGTCGAACTTGGCCGTCATCTGCTCCTCGAGCGTGAACGCCTTGACGATGCGGATGCCCTGCACGGTCTCCTGCATGGTCTCGAGGATGCGCGCGCCGCCGGTGAACTGGCTCATCGCGATCGAGTTGATGCGGCGGACGAGCTTACGGATGAAAATCAGCGCCGGCGGCATCACGATCACGCTGACGAGCGACAATACCGGATCCTTGATCACCATGACGGTGCCGAGCCCGATGAGCGAGAACAAGTCGCGCCCGACCGCGGTGATCAGCAGGTTGATGACGGAGCTCGCCGAGTTGGCGCCGGCCGTGAGCCGTGCCAGGAATTCGGTCGAATGGCGGGTGCTGAAGAAGCCGAGCCCCTCGTTGAGCAGCTTCCGATACATGGCGCGCTGGTTGTCGGCGACGATGCGAGCGCTGACGCGCGCCATCATGACGGCCTGACCATAGCTCGCGAAGCCTTTGAGCGAGAACAGCGCGACGATGATCGCGGCGAGAACGATGATCCCCGTGAAGTTGCGGTTGACATAGGCCTCGTTGATCATGTTGCCGAACAGGTAGGCGCTGACCGACGTGCAGCCGGCGGCGAGCGCCATCAAGGCAAAGGCGGCGCCGTAGAGCCGCCAATGAACCAACGCGTGGTCGACGAGCAGGCGGCGCACCAGTGCGCGCGTGCCGCCGTCATCGGCGATCAGCGATCTGAAGAAGGAACCGGCCACACGGGCATCCTGGCAACATCCACCTGGGTCGGTTCATTGCCTGCTGGGGCGCGGCTTTTCAAGCGAAATCAGCGTGATGCAAATGATTGTGGCCTGAAATCCGGGCTACTTGTATATCGCTGCCGCGAGACCCGCATGGCCACGATTTTGTTCATCAAGACGTCCTCGCTCGGGGATGTGATTCACCACATGCCGGCGATCACCGAGGCGCGCCGCCACCTGCCTGACGCGCGCTTCGCCTGGGTGGTCGAGGAAGCGTATGCGCCGCTGGTGCGCCTCCACCCGGCGGTCGATGAGACGGTGCCGGTGGCGTCGCGCCGCTGGCGCGGCGCGCTGCTGCGTGGCGCGACTTGGCGTGAGGCGCGTGCCTTCGTCCGCGCGGTGCGGGCGCATGCCTACGACGAGATCATCGACACGCAGGGGCTGCTGCGCTCCGCCATCATCAGCCGACTCGCGCGTGGACGTCGGCACGGCTACGACGCGGCGAGCATCCGCGAGCCGCTGGCGGCGCGCTTCTATGATGTCCGGCATCAGGTGAGCCGTGAGCTGCATGCGATCGAACGCAACCGCGCGCTGACCGGGCAAGTGCTCGGCTACGCGCCAAAGGGCGACGTGGACTTCGGCCTCGATCGAGGCAAGCTCGCGCGTCCCGCCGACACGCCCTACGCGGTCCTGCTTCATGCGACAGCGCGGCCGGAGAAACAGTGGCCGGAGGAAGGGTGGATCGCGCTCGGCCGCGCGCTCGCGGCAAGCGGGACCGACTTGGTGCTGCCGTGGGGAACCGAGCCGGAGCGGCAGCGTGGTGAACGGATAGCGGCCGCGCTCCCCGACGCTCGCATTCCCCAGCGTCAGCCGCTCGATCAAGTTGCGCGCTTGATCGCCGGTGCAAGGGTCGTCGTCGGCGTCGACACCGGGCTGCTGCATCTCGCGGCGGCCTTGCGGGTGCCACTGGTCGGCATCTTCGTCGGTAGCGAGCCTGGCCTCACCGGGCCCAGGGGGCAGGGGCCAATTGCGATCGTCGGCCGCAACGGCACGACGCCGGCGGCCGACGAGGTGCTCGCCGCGCTCGACCGGCTCGCGGTCGAGGCCACATGAAAGCGATGCTCGCCCGCTTCGACACGCGCGTGCAGATCGCGCTGCTCGTGCTGCTCGCGCTCTATTTTCTGGTCTGGCCGGTGTGGCGCATCCCGTTTCCGATCGAGATCGCGCAGAACGAAGGATGGAACGCCTATCACGCCGACGCTGCGGTGGCCGGCGGCACGCTCTATCCGTCACCTGATACGCTGATCGTCAACAATTATCCGCCGCTGTCCTTCTACGCCCTCGGCTGGCTCGGCAAGCTGCTCGGCGATCCGCTCTACGTCGGACGCGTGCTGTCGTTGCTCGCGACGCTCGGACTTGGTGCGCTGATTGCCCGCGTGGTGCGCCAGCTCGGTGGCGGCGGGGCGGGCGCGGCGATCGCCGGGATCTGGTTCGTTGCCACCATGGCGCGCTCGTACAACCGCTTCGTCGGCATGAACGATCCGCAGCTCGCCGGTCACTTCATCATGGTGGCGGCGCTGTCGTGGTTTCTGGCACGCCGGCAGTCCGGCAAGAGCGCTGAGCCGCCGATCCTGTTGATGGTGCTGGCCGGGTTCTGGAAGCACAACATCATCGCGGTGCCGGCGACCGTGCTGGCGTGGCTCTGGCTCACCGACCGGCGGCGTGCGTGGGGGCCGACGCTGGTGGGCGCGGCAGCGGCGGTTCTCGGCCTCGCCATCTGCGTTGCGGTCTACGGCGACGTGTTCATCGCCAACCTGCTCACGCCGCGGCCGTGGCGGCTGATGCGGGCGGTCATCGGCATCGGGCGTACGCAGTGGATCCTGCCGGCACTGATCATCTGGGCGATCTGGGCATGGAGCGAGCGCAAGACCTTTGCGGCGCGCTTCACCAGCCTCTACATCGCGATCGCCTTCGCGGCGTTTCTTGCCCAATGGACCGGCGAGGACATCCTCGACAATGCCCAGTTCGATCTCGTGATCGCGGCGGCGGTCGGCCTCGGCATGGCGTTCGATCGCGCCGGCGCGAGCGCCTTCGCGCGCCGCTTCGGCGCTCCGGCCGCGCGCGCGACGATCGTGCTGGTCGTCGCGCTGCGGCTCATCGCGACGCTCCGGATCGAGCCGTTTCTGATCCTGTTCGATCCGGCGTATCGGGCCGAGTTCCATGCGCACGCCGCGGCGGCGCGCGCGGACGCGAGGGGCGTCGCCGCGATCCCGGGTCCGGTGGCTTGCGATTACAAGATCATCTGCCGGATGGCCGGCAAGCCGTTCGTCTACGACGATTTTCGCGCCGACATGCTGATGCTCAGCGGCGCCGCGCACGGGCTCGACGCCAGAGGCCTGATTCGCCAGCACGGCATCACTTATTTCCAAAACGATCCGCGCGATGGGATCGAGTCGCTGCAGCGGGCGCTATGGGGCCGGCCATAGGAGCGAATAGCGAGTGGTGAGTAGCGAATTGCGAATAGCGCGAGGCTTTTTCTATTCGCCACTCGCAATTCGCCATTCGCTACTTCTTGAACAGATTGCGCTCTACGAACTCGCAGATCGCGTGCCCGGCCGTGATGTGGATCTGCTGGATCAGCGGCGTGTCGTCGCTCGGCGCCGCCAGCATGTGGTCGCAGAGCGGCTGCATCGCGGCAGCGCCTGGCGCCGTGCCGGTGAAGCCGATCGTGATCACGCCGATCTCGCGTGCGGCGCGCAGGGCGGCGAGCACATTGGGCGACTTGCCCGAGGTCGAGATCCCGATGAAGACATCGCCGCGGCGGCCGAGGCCGCGCAGCTGGCGCTCGAACACCTGCTCGTAGCCGTAGTCGTTGCCGATCGCGGTGAGGACCGAAGAGTCGGTGGTGAGCGCGATTGCGGGCAGCGGGTGTCGGTCGAAGCGCAGGCGCGAGAGGAACTCGCCGGCAATATGCTGGGCGTCGCCGGCGCTGCCGCCGTTGCCGGCGAGCATCACCTTGCCGCCGGCGCGCAGGCTCTTCTCGACCGCCTGGGCAATCACGAGCATCGCGCCATTGAGCTTGGCGTCGGCGACCGCGCGCTCGAGCACCTCGAGCGAACGGCGCATATGGGTCGCGATGATTTCGTGATCAGACACCCGCCGCTCCTGCGGCGCGCGATGCGCCGGTTGGTTTGGTACCCGCGTGTAATCCGCCGCGCAAGCAAGCCTCAGGCCGGGGCGGGGACCGGGGCCAGCGCGGCCATGGCCGCGGCCACGACCCGGTCAGACGGAATTTCGCGCATGCAGCGATGGTGGCCGTAACGGCAGATCGGCTTGTGGCAGGGCCGGCAGGTCACGCTGCTCTCGGTCTCGATCACGGCGGCCAGCGGATTGAGCGGCGCCCAATGCCACGGGCTGGTCGGGCCGAAGATGCCGATCGAGGGCGTACCCATCGCGGCTGCGACATGGAGCAGACCCGAGTCATTCGAGACCGCCACATCGGATGCCGCCAACGCCAGGATCGCGTTGCGCAGGTCCGCGCCGGTGAGGTCGCGCACGCGATCGGAGCCGGCGGCGATCTCGGCCGCGAGCGCCGTCTCGCCGGGGCCGCCCACCACCCAGACCGCGAACCCCGTGTCTACGAGCCGCTTGGCGGCTTCCGCGTAATAGCTCGCCGGCCAGCGCTTCGACGGACCGACGGCGCCTGGCGCAAACGCGGCGACCTGTCCGGCAGCGGCCAGTCCCCATCTCTGTCGCCACGCCGCGACCTCCGCCCTCGGCACTTCGAGCTGCGGCAGCGGATAATCGGCCGGCAGCGGCGCGCCCTTGGGCAGCGCCAGGGCGGCGCAGCGATCAATCATGCGCGGGAGGGCGCGCTCGCCCCAACGGACGTCGTTCAGGAGGCCAAAGCGCGCCTCGCCCGCAAAGCCGGTACGCAGCGGGATGCCGGCGAGGAACGGCGCCAGGGCGGATTTCCAGGTGCGTGGCATTACGAGGGCGTGGCCGTAGGCCTCGCGGTGGAGGCGGGCGGCCAATGCGCGATGCTGCGACAGCGCGAGGCGCTTGCGTGGCAGGTCGCAGACGATGCCCTTGCGCACGCCCGGCATGTAGTCGAGCAGTGGCGCGACCATCGTCGTGGTCAGCACGTCGATCGGGCTGTCCGGGAACCGCTCGCGCAGCAGGCGGACCACCGTATGGCAGCGCACGAAATCGCCGATCCACATATAGGGCACGAGCAGAATCGGCTGCTCGTGAGGGGTATTGGTCGCGATATCTTGTGGACCCGAGTTCATGCTTCGTCGTCGATCGGTGGCCGGCCTTTTGTCGTGGATTCCGAGCCACTTGCCGTGCCCTAGCCCGTGCCCGCGAGGGTGTCCAGCGCCCCGCCCGCGCGGTTAGCGTTAATCGCATCCGCACCGTCATGTTGCGCCAGTCCGGCGGCTGGGGCAAAGGTGGGGCGGCCCCCGGCGGGCTGCGGACGGGCGTCGATGTTGTTGGTCACCGGCGGGGCAGGTTTCATCGGATCGAACGTGGTGGCGAGCCTCAACGAGGCCGGCCGCACCGACGTGGCCGTCAACGATACCCTCGGCAACGACGACAAGTGGCGCAACCTGCAGAAGCGCCGGCTCGCCGACTTCGTGCCGCCCGCCGACCTCTTTCGCTGGCTCGACGGGCGCAAGCTCGATGCGGTCATCCACATGGGCGCGATCTCCGACACCACCGCGCGCGACGGCGATGCCGTGATGGAGAGCAATTTCCGGCTGTCGCTGCGTCTGCTCGACTGGTGCAGCGACACGCGCACGCCGCTGATCTATGCCTCGTCGGCCGCGACCTATGGCGACGGCGACCAGGGCTTCGCCGACGACAATTCGCCGGCCGCGCTCGCCCGTCTCAAGCCGATGAATCTGTACGGCTGGAGCAAGCACCTGTTCGACCTCGCCGTGCTCGACCGCGCCGCCAAAGGAGGCAAGCTGCCGCCGCAATGGGCGGGCCTCAAGTTCTTCAACGTGTTCGGGCCGAACGAGTACCACAAGGGCGAGATGATGAGCCTCATCGCCAAGCGTTTCGACGATGCCAAGGCGGGCAGGCCGGTGACGCTGTTCAAATCGCACCGCGCCGGGGTCGCCGACGGCGAGCAGCGGCGCGATTTCATTTATGTCGACGACGCGGTCGGCGTTGTGCGCTGGCTCCTCGACACGCCGAAGGTCTGCGGCCTGTTCAATGTCGGGACCGGCAAGGCGGAGAGCTTCCGCGACCTCGTTACCGCGATGTTCGCGGCACTCGGACGCGTGCCGGACATCCGTTACGTCGAGATGCCGGAGACGATCCGCGGCAAATACCAGTATTTCACCCAAAGCTCGGTCGAAAACCTGCGCCGCGCCGGCTATAACGCAGGCTTCATGCCGTTGACCGAGTCCGTCAAGCGTTACGTCGTATCCTACCTCGACACGCCGGATCGCTATCGCTGAGGCGCGAAAGACCAGCATGTACGATATCGAAACCGCCATCGAACGGATTTCCGAGCAGACGGTGCTGTGCATCGGCGACCTGATGCTCGACGAGTTCGTCTATGGCGAGGTCTCGCGCGTGTCGCCCGAGGCGCCCGTGCCGGTGATCGCGGCGAGGCGCAGCGAGACGGTCATCGGCGCCGCCGGCAACGTCGCGCGCAACATCGCGAGCCTCGGGGCGCGCTGCCTGTTCGTCAGCGTGGTCGGCGCCGACGAGGCCGGCAGCGCCATGAAATCGGCGCTGGCGGCGTTCCGCAAGACCATCGAGCCGCACCTCGTGGTCGATCGCTCGCGACCGACGACGCGCAAGGTGCGTTTCGTCTCGGAACATTACTCGTCGCATCTGCTGCGCGCCGACTGGGAGACCGCACGAGCAATCGATGCCGAGATCGAATCCGAGCTGATCGAGCTCGCCGCCGCCATGCTGCCGCGGGCCGGCGCGGTCGTGATCTCCGACTATGCCAAGGGAATGCTCACGCCGCGCGTCATCCGCGCCGTGATCGACGGGGCGCGCAACTTGGGCAAGCCCGTGGTGGTCGATCCCAAGGCGATCGACTACGCAATCTACAAAGGCGCCACCATCATCACGCCCAATCGCAAGGAGCTTGCCGAGGCGAGCCGGCGGCCGGTCGCGACGCACGACAATGTCGCGGCAGCAGCGGCGGAGCTGCGCCGCATGGTGGCGAGCGAGGCGGTGCTCGTGACGCTGAGCGAAGACGGCATGCTGCTGCATACCGAGGACGCCGCGTCCGTTCACGTGCCCGCCTATGCGGTGCGCATCCGCGATGTCACCGGCGCCGGCGACACGGTCGTGGCAGTGGTGGCCGCGCTGCTTGCGGTCGGGGTCGATTTCGAAAGCGCGATGCGCGCCGCCAACGCGGCCGCGTCCGTCGTGGTCGGCAAGCGCGGCACCGCAACCGTCTCGGCAATGGAGCTGCGCTCGCGCATCCTTCCCCACGCCGCGCTCGCGGCCGAGGAGAAGATCGCGTTCGACTGGGCCGTCGCCGACGAGCGCGTGCGCGGCTGGCGCGGGCAGGGGCTACGCGTCGGTTTCACCAACGGCTGCTTCGATATCCTGCATCCCGGCCACGTGCAGGTGCTTACGCAGGCCCGCGCCGAGTGCGATCGGCTGGTGGTCGGGCTCAATGGCGATGCTTCCGTGCGCCGGCTCAAGGGGGCGGGGCGGCCCGTCCAAGATGCGCTCGCGCGCGCGGGCGTGCTCGCGGCGCTCGAGGCGGTCGATCTCGTCGTCGTGTTCGACGAGGACACGCCTTTCGAGCTGATCAAGCTCCTCAAGCCGACGGTGCTGGTCAAAGGCGGGGACTATCGCAAAGAGGAGGTGGTCGGCGGCGACCTCGTCGAGGCCGAGGGTGGGCACGTGGTGCTGGTCGATCTGGTGCCGGGCCATTCCACCACCAGCATCGTCGAGCGCTCCGCAGCGCCGGCCGCTGCCAAGCCTCAGGCCACCGCCAAGCCACCGGCCGCCGCCAAGCCAGCGGCGGGCGCCAGGCCGCCGAAATCCGGACCGAAGGTGAAGGCCTGAGCGCCGATGGTGAATGGAGACGGCCGCTGACGCGCTTGAGCGCCATCGTGATCGCCAAGAACGAGGAGGCGAACATCGGCCCCTGCCTCGACGGCCTGGCATTCTGCGACGAGCGCATCGTGGTCGATGCCGGCAGCAGCGATCGCACGGTCGAGCTTGCGCAGCAGAAGGGCGCCCGCGTCGTCACGCACGCGTGGCAGGGTTTCGGCGCGCAGAAGAATTTCGCGCTGTCGCTCGCCCAGGGCGACTGGGTGCTGTCGATCGATGCGGACGAGCGCGTTTCGCCCGAGCTCGCGCGCGAGATCGAAGGCGCGGTCGCCGCAGGCCGTGCTGACGGCTACGAGATCCCGCGGCTGTCGCGTTTCGTCGGCCGCGACATGCGCCATTCGGGCTGGTTTCCGGACCATGTGCTGCGGCTGTTTCGCCGCGGAAAGGCGCGCTTCTCCGACGATCTCGTGCACGAGCGCGTGATTTGCGATGGAACTATCGCACGTCTCACCGAGCAGCTCGCCCATCATTCGGTCACTCGGCTCGAGGAGGCGATCTCGCGCATCGACCGCTACTCGACCGCGGGTGCCGAGATGCTGCTGGCCGCCGGGCGGCGAGTGTCGTTCGCCGACGGCATCACCCACGGCATCTGGTCGTTCTTCCGCGCGTATGTGCTGCGGCTTGGTTTTCTCGACGGCCGCGAAGGCTTCCTGCTGGCGGTCGCCAATGCGGAGGGTACGTATTATCGCTACATGAAGGCCTGGCTCGCCAAGCGCTCCCAAGCAAAGCGCCGCCAAACCTGAGGGGAAATCACCGACCTCATGGCTGACCTGATTTCCGTCATCGTCTCGACCTACAACCGCGAGGACGCGCTCTCGGCGGTGCTGCGCTCGCTCGCGCGCCAGGGCGACCGCGATTTCGAGGTGCTGGTGGCGGACGATGGTTCCGGCACGGCGACCGCCCGCGTCGTCGCCGACTGGGCCGCACGCATGCCGGTGCCGCTCAAGCATGTGTGGCATCCCGATCGTGGCTTCCGCCTCGCCGAAATCCGCAACCGTGCGATCCGCGCGAGCGCCGGTGCCTATTGCGTCTTCATCGACGGCGACTGCATCGCGCGCTCGGACTTCGTCTCTTCCCACCGCCGGCTCGCCGAGCCGGGCTGGTTCGTCACCGGCAACCGCATTCTTCTGTCGCGCGAATTGACCGAGCGCATCCTGCGCGTCGGTCTCGAGCCGGAGCAGTGGCGGCTCATCGAATGGCTGGCCGCGCGCGCGCAGCGGCGCGTGAATCGTTTCGCGCCCCTGCTCGACCTGCCGCTCGGCAAGCTGCGCCGGCTGCATTCCCGGCACTGGCGCGGCGCGCGCGGCAGCAATATCGCGTTCTGGCGCGCCGACCTCGACCAGGTCGACGGCTTCGATGCCGCTTACAGCGGCTGGGGCCGCGAGGATTCCGACATCTTCATCCGCATGATCCGCGCCGGCGTGCTGCGCAAGGACGGCCGCTTCGCGACCGGCGTGCTGCATCTGTGGCATCCGGAGGCCGACCGCGGGCGGCTCGACGAGAACGAACGCATGCTCGCCGAGGTGATCGACGGCACGCGCGTGCGGGCGAAGCAAGGCTTGTCACGGGTGATCGAGGAGACAGCTGCCTCGATCGCGCACGCATGACAGCCCCCGCTCTCAGGCTGCCGGCCCGCGCCCGCATCCTGGTGGTGGCGTTGCGCCGGCTCGGCGATGTGCTGCTGACCACGCCGCTCATCCGCAGCCTGCGGCGCGCCTGGCCCGATGCGACCATCGAGATCCTGGTGTTCGCCGATACGGCGGGCATTCTCGACGGCAATCCGGACATCGATCGCGTGATCGCGATCCCGGCGCGGCCGACGCTGCGACAGAGCCTCGCCTACGCGGCCGCCCTGCTCAAGCGCTACCATCTCGCGGTTTCGACCCAGAGTGGGGATCGCCCCACCGGCTTCGCGCTGCTCGCCGGCCGGACGCATATCGGCCCGACCTGGCCCGGCAATCGGATCAAGCGGTTCCTGCTCGGGCGCAGTGTTCCAGCCGGCGAGGGCGTGCATCGTGTCGAGGAGATGCTGCGCATTGCCGACGTGCTCGGCATCGCGCGGGTCGCGGACGTGGTCGCCCCCGCCGGCGCGTCGCCTCCTGCCGTGACCGATGCCGCAGCTTACGCGGTCATCCATGCGGCGCCGAAGTTTCGCTACAAGCAGTGGACGCGCGAGGGCTGGCGCTCGCTCGCCGAGGCGCTGACCCGGCGCGGCCTAGCCGTGGTCGCGACCGGCGGCCCCGACGAACGGGGCTATCTCGACGAGCTGTGGCGCGATGCACCTGCGGTCCGCCGCCTCGATGGATGTCTGACCTGGCCGGAACTCGCGGCGCTGCTGGCGCGCGCAAGCGTCTACGTCGGCCCCGATACGTCAGTGACGCATCTGGCGGCAGCCAGCGGCTGCCCCACGGTCGCCCTTTTCGGCCCGACCGATCCGCGGCTGTGGGGACCCTGGCCGGCGCAAGGATTGGACACGCCATCGGAGGCACCCTGGGCGGCGGCCGGCACCATCCAGCGGCGCGGCAACGTCTGGCTGGTGCAGAATCCGCTGCCTTGCCTGCCGTGCCAGCAGGAGGGCTGCGACCGGCACCTGCAGAGCCATGCGCGGTGCCTCGACGAGCTCACCCCGCGGCAGGTTCTGACCGCCGTGGACCAGGCGCTGGCGCGACAATCCGAGATGGTGGCGCCATGACGCAAAGGCCGATATGGATGAGATGGCGGCCCCTTTCCGGCGACCGAGCACGCGGATGATCCGGTTTTCCAATTTCACCCCGCGCATGGGGCTGATCCTCGCGCACGACTTGATCGTGACGGCGATCGCGGTGCTCGCGAGCTTCTACATCCGTTTCGAGGCGCCCGGCCTCGCGGTGCGCTGGCCGGTGCTCATCATCATGCTGCCGGTCTTCGTCGCCTATGCGGGCGTCGTCTACGCGATCTTCGGGCTGTTCAAGTCGAAATGGCGCTTCGCCTCGCTGCCCGATTTCATGAACATCGTGCGCGCCGCGAGCGTACTCGCGGTGTCGTTGCTCGTCGTCGATTATGTGCTGGTCGCGCCGAACCTGCTCGGCAACTTCTTCTTCGGCAAGATCACGATCGCGCTCTACTGGTTCCTGCAGATCGCCTTCCTCACCGGGTCGCGCGTCCTCTATCGCTATTTCCGCTACACCCGCACCCTCCATCACGCCAAGGCAGCCGAGACCATGCCGACGCTGGTGCTGGGCCGCGCCGCCGACGCCGAGGTGCTGTTGCGCGCGATCGAGAGCGGCGCGGTGAGCAAGATCCAGCCGGTCGGAATTCTCTCGCCGGCGCGCAACGACCGCGCCCAGGCGATCCGCGGCATCCCGGTGCTCGGCGAGTTCGACGATCTCGAGCACGCGGTCGCCGATCTCGCCGCGCGCGGCATCAATGTGGTGCGCCTCGTGCTGACGCCGAACGCGCTCGCGCCCGATGCACATCCCGAGTCGATCCTCATGCGGGCGCGCCGGCTCGGGCTCGCGACCAGCCGCCTGCCGGCGCTCGACGAAGGCGCGGAAGCGCTGCGGCTCGCCCCCGTCAATGTCGAGGACCTGCTGCTGCGGCCGAGCGCCAAGATCGACTACGGTCGCCTCGAGGCGCTGATCCGCGGCTCCTCGGCGGTCGTCACCGGCGGCGGCGGCTCGATCGGCGCGGAAATCTGCGACCGCCTGGTGACGTTCGGCATCTCGCGCCTGCTGGTGATCGAGAATTCCGAGCCGGCGCTGCACGCCGTGCTGGAGGCGCTCGCCGCCAAAAAAGCGATCGCCGCGATCGAGGGCCGCATCGCCGACATCCGCGATCGCGGCCGCATCATGCGGCTGGTCAAGGATTTCAAGCCGGACATTCTCTTCCACGCCGCCGCGCTCAAGCACGTGCCGATCCTCGAGCGCGACTGGGACGAGGGCGTCAAGACCAACGTGTTCGGCTCGGTCAACGTCGCCGACGCGGCGGTCGCCGTCGGCGCGCGCGCCATGGTGATGATCTCGACCGACAAGGCGATCGAGCCGATCTCGGTGCTCGGCGCGACCAAGCGCTTCGCCGAGATGTACTGCCAGGCGCTCGACGCCGACCTGACGCGGCGCGGCAAGTCGATGGAATCGGCGACGATCGGCGGCAAGGATGCGATCAAGCCGCCGATGCGGCTGATCGCGGTGCGCTTCGGCAACGTGCTCGCCTCGAACGGATCCGTGGTGCCGAAGTTCAAGGCGCAGATCGAGGCCGGCGGACCGGTGACGGTCACACACCCCGACATGGTGCGCTACTTCATGACGATCCGCGAAGCCTGCGACCTCGTCGTGACGGCGGCGAGCCACGCGCTTGGGCCAGCCAAGTCCGATGTCGCCGTCTATGTGCTCAACATGGGCCAGCCGGTGAAGATCGTCGAGCTCGCGGAGCGCATCATCCGTCTCTCCGGCCTCGAGCCCGGGCGCGACATCGAGATCGTCTTCACCGGCATCCGGCCGGGCGAGCGGCTCAACGAGATCCTGTTCGCGCGCGAGGAGCCGGTCTCCGAGATCGGTATCTCGGGCGTGGTTGCGGCGCGTCCGGTGTCGCCGTCGCTGGAAACCATGCGCGCCTGGCTCGGCGAGCTCGAGCAGGCGCTCAAGCGCGAGGAGCGCGGCTCGATCTATCGGGTGCTACGCGAGGCAGTGCCGGATTTCAGGAAAGAGGCGGTCTGACGCGCCGAGACGAAAGCGCGCCCCACGTCGAAGCGGGGGCGCAATTTCACTGATTCCCATTTTGGCCAATGACTACATTGGCGACGGCGGGGAAACGCTCGCCCGCGGCCGGGGCGCTGGCCTATCGGTGCGTCACCGCGACAGGCGCGGCTTCTGCCTTGTCGCCGCAGCTCGCGCCGCGTTCTGCTTCGCCGCCACCGCAAGCGCGGGCCGCCGAACAGGGCGGCGGACCAGCTCGGGCCGCGCCTTCTTGGGCATCGCGAGGCGCTGCAGCTCGCGATTGCTGAGAACCGTCAGCAACGCGTCGGTGACATCGCCCACCTGAACATTGCGCGCGACCGGGATGCAACGGTCGTATTCTTCGAGCTCATCGAGCAGACACTGCAGCACGAAGCGCGCTGTCGCGAGATTCTGGACGGTCATCGCAAGTACTCCTTTGCACGCATACCCACTCAACTACTCTCACGTATAATAGTTACGACATTCTGGCACAATTTAGCGATGTATAACTCTGGGGATAACTCGGAGCGCGGCTTGCTTTTTTCACATTTGCATGGGCGCCGACCTTCGGCTTTACCCTAACGCAACGGTAGCATGCCTCAGCATCTTTCTGGCGACGAAAGAACAAGCGTATTGGGAGCCGACAGCCGCCGTTGCCCTAGGATTTGAACCGCTTCGCCAGGCCGTCCGCCCCGCGCGCCAGCAGCCCGAGGTCGGCGCCGACCGCAACGAACGAGTAGCCCCACTGGATGAAGCGCTTGGCCTCCTCCTCGTTCGGCGTGAGGATGCCGGCGGGCTTGCCGACCTTCTTCAGCCGGCGCACTGCGTCCTCGAGCGCGGCTTGCACCTCGGGATGGCCCCAGTTGCCGATATGGCCGAACGAGGCGGCGAGATCGTTCGGCCCGATGAACACGCCGTCGATGCCGTCCACCGCGGCAATCGCCTCGATCTGGTCGAGCGCGCTTTTGGTCTCGACCTGGACCAGCACGCAGATCTCCTGGCTCGCATTCTTCAAGTAGTCCTTCACGCGACCATAGCGGCTGGCGCGGCCGCTGCCCGTGATGCCGCGGATGCCTCCCGGCGGATAGCGCGTCGCCTCGACGGCGCGGCGGGCTTCCTCGGGGGTCTGCACGAACGGGATCAGCAGGCTCTGCGCACCGATGTCGAGGAAGCGCTTGATCAGCACGATGTCGTTCCACGCCGGCCGCACGATCGCCGCCGCCGTGCCGGCCTGCGACGCCTGCAATTGGGCCAGCACATCCGGCACCTCGTTGGGCGAATGCTCGGTGTCGAGCAGCAGCCAGTCGAAGCCCGAATGCGACACGATCTCGGCCGCGATCGGGTTGCACAGGCTGCACCACAGCCCGATCTGCAGCTCGCCTTTGGCGATGGCATGCTTGAATGAGTTGCGCGGCATGTCCATTTGGCTTTGACCTCTGATGAACGCGAATAGCGAATGGCGAGTGGCGAACAGACGCTTTTGAATTCCCTACTCGCTATTCGCTACTCGCCGTTCGCCCTTAGACAAATTGCACCGCGATGCCGCCGAGCGGTCCGAAATCCGCATGCAGCGTATCGCCTTTGCCGGCGAAGACGACGCGGGTGAACGAGCCGGCGAGCACCAGATGCCCCGGCTCGAGGGTGACGCCGTGCTGGCCGAGCTTATTGGCGAGCCAGGCGACACCGAGGGCCGGATGGCCGAGCACGCCGGCCGCGACGCCGGTCTCCTCGATCTCGGAATTCTTGTACATGACGCCCCCGACCCAGCGCAGGTCGACGTCGAGCGGCCCGACCGGCCGGCCGCCGATGACGATGCCGGCGGCGGCGCCGTTGTCGGCGACCGTGTCGAAGATCTTGCGCTGGTCCTGGATGCGCGCGTCGACGATCTCGATCGCCGGCACCACGTAGTCGGTCGCGCGCAGCACGTCGGGCAGCGTGATGCCCGGGCCTTTCAGCGGCTTGCCGAGGATGAAGGCGAGCTCGATCTCGACCCGCGGGCGGCAGAAATCGGCATGCGCAATCTTGGCGCCATCGGCGATCATCATGTCGTCGAGCAAGTGGCCGTAGTCCGGCTCGTCGATCATCGAGGAGCGCTGCATCGCCTTCGAGGTGAGTCCGACCTTGTGGCCTATCAGGCGGGCGCCGGCCGCGATCTTGCGGTTGGCGACGTCGGTCGAGATCGCATAGGAGTCCTCGATCGCGATGTTGGGCCACGTGGTCGAGAGTTGCACCGCCTGTTTGCGGGTCTTCTCGGCCTCCATGAGGATATCGGCGGCCTTTTTGCGGTCGGCATCGGAGAGCATGGGTAGAGGTCCTTCCCGGCTGGTCGAGGCCGCAGACCATAGCCGGGTTCCGTGCGGCCGACGAGGTCGTTGCGTGGGTGGCGAAAATGACGCACAAGCGCCCGCGCACGGGGTGAAGGTGGATGTCCGAAGGGTCACAATCCGCGCCGATGATCGTCGCGCGCAAGATCGCCGTGCTGGCGATCGTCGTCCTGGCGATTGGGCTGCCGATCAACGATCTGTTCGACTACGCGATCGTGGTGGCGGCCGCGGTGGCCGTGCTCGTCGGCGCGGCAAAATCGCTGCCGCGGCTTTGGCTCGCTGCAGCGGGGCTCGCCGCGCTGGTCGCGGCCGCGCATATCCTGCTGCCGGCGCCGCGCATCGAGGAGGGGCACAACGTCTTTCTGCCCGGACCGGACGCGGCCAGGACCTCGCGCCTGCCGCGCGAGGTATACGAGTTCCTCGACAAGGAATTCGCCGCGCAGTATCCGCCCGAGAAGCTCTGCGACGACCGCAGCCGCGGCTGTTGGCGCCCGGCGCACACCGCGGCGCAGGACGGTTTCGCCTTTTCCAGCGATGCAGTCTTTGACCGCGGCGACTGGTCGCGGCGCGTCACCGGCATCAGCTTCTCTGATCTCGTGTATGCGCGCCTCGGCGTCGTCAACGACCTGATCTACAACTGGTCGCCCCCCGAGAGCGACATCGAGCGCTTCCAGCGCGACCGCCATTCGCTCGCGCTCTTTCACCGCTTTCACATGACGTTTCCGCTCTACCTCATGTACCGCTTCCCGGCGGCATTCGCCGGAAGCATGCTCTGCTGGCGCGGCGACGTGCTGTGGGAGGGTGGCGGCGAGCACTTCGAGGTGCTGCGTCATCCCGACATGGCGTGCCGCGAGATCGCGCCCGCCGATGCGGGCCGTCGCATCGTCGCGGCCGCGATCCGGCTCGATCATCCGTTGGCGATGCGGCTCGACCCGAGCTGGTCGGTGTGGCTGCGCGGTGCGTTTTCGCGCGCGCTGACGCTGCTCGGCGTCATCGGCATCCTCGGCCTGCTGGTGCGCGTTCCGCCGCGCAAGCTCGTCTGGCCCGCGGTCGTGATCGGGCTGAGCCTGCTCGTCATGGTGATCGACGACCTCAATTTCATCGGCGGCTTGCGTCCGCTCGATGCCGGCGACGATGGCATGACCTACGAGGGCTATGCCCGCATCATGCTGCGTGCGCTGCTCTCGGGTGACATTCGCGAAATGTTGCGCGGCGACGAGTCGGTCTACTACTTCACCCCCGGCTTCCGCTATTTCAGCATGCTCGGCCATATTGTGTTCGGCGAGACCTATCTGGGCTACCTGTCGCTGGTGCTGGCGCTGCCGTTCCTGGTGTATGCACTGTTTCGCCGTTTCCTGCCCGAGATTTGGGCGACGGTGGTCACGCTCGGCTTCGTCGCGACGCCGGTCGGCGCGCTGTTCGGCTCGGCCTTCCTCTACTACGTCAAATGGGCGGCGCGCGGCTTTGCGGATTCGAGCGGATACATTCTGCTGCTCGCCGGCATGGTCGCGCTGATCCCGCGCCGCGACGAGACGAAGGCACCACCGGTTGCGGCGGCCTTCTGCGGCGCACTCCTCCTCTCCGCCGCCACTTTCGTGCGCCCGAACGTCGCGCTGGCGGCGGGCGTGATGATCGCGGGCGCGATCCTGTTCTCGCTCTGGCAGGGACGGCTCGCACGCGCCGGGGCGATCTTCGTCGGCTTCGCGACGATCATCGTCTCGCCGCTGCACAACTGGGTGTTCGGCCACTCGACCGTGCTGTTCTCCGACAACGTGAGCCAGCCGCAGACCCTGGTGATGCCGCCGTCGGAATATTTCAAGGCGGCATCCGATGTCCTGCATCTGCACTTGGCGAGCGACCACGTCATCGCGGCGATCAAGAAGCTGGCTTGGTGGCTGTCCGGCCCCGGCAACGTCTACGCGACGATTCCGCTCAACGCCGCGGCGGTGGCGATCCTGGTGCGGGTCGGCTTCTTCGGCGGACGTTTCGATCCGTGGCTGCGGCTGATCGCGCTCGCGACCCTGCTCGAGCATGGCACCGGCATCTGTTATGCCGACTGGGATCGGTACCACCTCGTGACATGGCTGCTGACTGCGCTGGTCGCGACCGTGTGGCTCAACGAGGAGGGGCTGCCGTGGTTCGGTCGCGGCTTCCCCGGGGTGCGAGAGCGGCTCGCAACACGCGTATCGTTCAAGAAGAGGGCGGTTGCGGCCGCGCCGCCGCCGTAAGCGCCGCAATGGTGTCGCGCGCCGGCATCCAGCCGGCGGCGATCAGCTTGCCGGGGTAGACCACGAGCTCGCCGCCAATCCGGTCCCACAGATCAGAGCCGCCCGCGACGCGCGCCGAGATTTCGATCAGACGCGGCGGAAAGCCGAAGAGCCCGGGCGGGCGCCCGTTCGCGGCGCGGAATGCCGCGACGATATCGGCGAACGTGATCGGCTGTGGATCGGCGACCAGATAGGTCTCGCCGCGCGTTGTCGGCGTTTGCAGCACGAGCAGGATCGCGCCGACGAGATTGTCGATGCCGAGCAGGGAGCGCCGGTTGGTGAGCCCGCCCAACGGCAGCGGGAGCGGCAGGGCGGCGAGCCGCGCCAGCGCCCTGAGATTGCCCTTCAGGCCAGGCCCATAGATCAGCACGGGACGCAGGATCGTGAATGGCACGCCCGATGCCGCGAGCGCGGCCTCGGCCGCGAGCTTCGAGCGGCCATAGGCATCGGTCGGCGCCGGCTTCATGCGCTCGGTGAGGACGCGATCGGCGGCCGATCCGCTTTGCGCGCGCACCGACGAGAGGAAGACGACGTGTTGTACGCCCGCGGCGTGTGCCGCCTGCCCGAGTGCCGCGGTCGCCTGGTGGTTGATGGCATCGTAGCGCGCGTCCGGAATGCGGGCGCGCGCATGCGCGATGGCCGCGAGGTGCACGACGGCATCGACCCCGGCGAGCAGGGGGACCCAGTCGATCGGTGTGGCGAGATCCGCGTCCACGATCTCGACCGCGGGGGCGAACGGCGGCGACGGGGTGCCGCGCACCGCGGCGCGCACCGCGTAGCCGGCATCAAGCAGCTTTGCGACCAGGGGGCGGCCGCAAAATCCGGTGGCGCCGGTCACCAGCACACGGGTCATGGCTTGCCTCGCGCGAAGCGCACGAGCGCCACGAGCACCGCCAGCGCCGCAAGCGCCAGCGCGGTCGCGTGCGCCTCGAGCGACTCTCGGCCGAGGGTCATGGTGGCGAGGAAAGCGAGCGCGACATTGGTGAGAAAGACGCTGGTCACGACCTCGGTGACCGAATAGCCGCGATCGGTGGCGCGCTGGTAGAAATGCGTGCGGTGGGCGCGCAGCACGTTCTCGCGGCGGACGAGCCGCAACGCCAGCGTCACGGTCGCATCCGCCAGATAGTAGAGCGGCAGCTCGATCACGGCGGCGACATGGCCGTTGGCGGCGAGCTGCGCCAGCAGCCAGAACAGCATGAGCCCGATCGGCAGGCTGCCAACGTCGCCGAGAAAGAGCTTAGCGACCGGCCGGTTGAACGGCGCAAAGCCGATGAGCGCGCCGAGCAGCGCGACCGCGACGGCGGCATGCGCCGGGGCAAGGCCGCCGTCGAGCGAGAGGATCCACAACGCCGCCGTCACCGGAACGACCTCGGCGACGGTCATCCAGTCGAGGCCATCCATGAAGTTGACCACGTTGACGGCGTAGACGCCGGCAAGCAGGAGCAAGCCGCGCTCGATCCACCATGGCAGCAGCGGCACCACGCGCGCCTCGGCGGGCAGCGCTGCGACGACGAGGCCGACGGCGACGAATTGGGCGAGGAACCGGGGCGTGACCGACAGGTGGAAGATGTCGTCGCAGGCGCCAGTAATCGCCAGCAACAGGACGGCGGCGCCGAGCGGCCACAAGCCCGCAAGCGCGCCCGTGCCCGAGATGAGGCCGCCAGCGAGCACGGCGATGATGGTCGCGGCGACGACTGCGATGCCGCCACCCTGCGGCGTCGGCTTGGTGTGGGACGAGCGCGCATTGGGTTGCGCCATCGCGTAGCGGCCAAGGAGAGGCCACAGCGCGACGATCAGCGCGGCGCTCGCGGCGGCGGCAATGACGAGGATCAGCAGGGAATTGAGGACCACCCGGGCTACCGCTCGGCTGAAGGATTTTCGGCTCGTGTTTTAAGCTAACCGGACGAGCGGACAAGCCGCAAATAGAGCGCCGTGATGGCGCGACCGATGGCGGCGTCCGAGAAGCGCTCCTCGGCGAGCGCCCGCGCGGCGCGTCCATAGCGCGCGCGCAGCGCGGCGTCGTTGGCCAGCGTTTCGATCGCCGCCGCGAGCGCCGACGGATCGTCGGGCGGAACGAGCAGTCCCGTCTGGCCCGGGATCGCGACCTCGCGGCAACCCGGAACATCGGTCGCGACCATCGGGCGGCCGCATGCAGCGGCTTCGAGCAGGCTCTTCGGCAGGCCTTCGCGGCGCGACGGCAGCACCGCGATGTGCGCGCGTGCCCACACGGTCGTGATGTCGTCGACATGGCCGAGCCAGGTGATGCCCGGCTCTCGCCCCCAGGCCTCGGCCTCCGCGTGCGGCACCGAGGCTGGATTGGCCGGATCGGGCGTGCCGGCGATCAAGAGCTCGATCGTCGTCCCTTTCGCCCGCAGCCGACGATGAGAGGCGACGAGAACGCGGATGCCCTTGTCATCGAGCAGGCGGCCAACGAAGCCGAGCGTGACGGCGCCCGCCGGCTCGGGCATGGATTTCAACCGCTCGACGTCGATGCCGGATCCGGGAATGAGGACGATGCGCTCGGCCGCGATGCCGAGCTTCTGCAATTGGTCGCGGTCGTCGGGGTTCTGCACCAGGGCGACGCTGCGCGGGCGATCGACCAGCAGGCGGAGCGTCGTTCCGACGATCGCGCGGACGATACGCGCCTTCACCGAGTCGGAAATGAACGAATAGCCGAGCCCAGTGAGCGCATTGACGCGGGCGCCGCGCCGCCCGAAAGCCGCCAGCGCGCCGAGGATGGTTGCTTGCAGCGCCACGTGGTGGACGAGATCGGGCGCAAGCTCGCGATGGAGCCGTCGCAGCGTCGCGACGGTCGCGAGCGTCGCCGTCGGCGAGAGCTTTCCACGCGCGAAGCGGACCGGGTGAAGAATGAACCCCTCGCGTGCGATGGCGGCCGTGCCGTCCGTCACATTGGTGGCCACATGCACCTCGAAGCCTGCGTCCCTGGCGGCGCGCGCCATCGGCAGGCGGTGCGAGAGGAAGTACCAATCCTCGGTGACGACGAAGAGCAGGCGCGGGGGGCCGCCGCCCGCATGGCGCGGGAGCGTGTCGTACCCCGTCTGCCGTGCAGCCGACATCACGCAAGGCCCGCGAGACGGCGGCCGATGCGGTCGGCATTCGCCATGATCGTGAGGGTGGTCGGCTTGGCGGAAATGCTGGGCAAGACGGAGCCGTCGACCAGATGAATGCCGGGCGCGGCGTTGAGCTCGCCGTAACGGCTGGTGCCGTGCGCGTCGGCGAGGCCCATGGGAAAGATTCCGCCCAGATGGGCATCGGTGCCGGCAACCGCGATCGTGGTGCCGGGTAGCGCGAATGCGCCGAGCCGGCGCCAGATCGCCCCCAGGCGCCGTCGCACCAGGCGGGTCACCGCGGCGAAATCGTCGGAGACATCGCCACGCACGCCGACCCGAACCTGGTCTCCGGAAAGATCGGCGGTGATGAAATTCGTGCTGCAATGGCCGGGGAAGTACACGCTCGCAATGGCGAGGGCGGGCGACAGGGCCCGAAAGGCGGCGGTGCCGGCCCGCCGACCGAGGGGAAGTCGGGCCGCGAACGAGGACGGGGGCAGGGCCGTGGTTTCGTAGAGGCCGCCGGTCACGTAATGCGTCGGCGGCTGGGCGTAGCGCAGGCGAAAGCCGAGCTGTGCCAGCGTGTATCCCTCGCGGGGCGCCGGCTTGCCGAGCCGACGCGGAACGAGAAGCGGTATCGCCATCACGGGGCTGTTCAACAGGCGCAGCACGATCTTGTCGAGCCCGAGTAGCGGAACGGCAAGACGAAGTGTGCCGAGGGGCCCGGCGGCGATCAGCAGGCGCGGAGCGCGCAGCGGCGGCGCGCCGTCGGTGGTCGCGACGGCCCAGCCGTCGGGCTCGTGCGTGATCCGGGTCGCGATGGCGCCGTCGCGCAGCTGGAAATTGGGGTGGCGTCGCAGTGTCGCGAGATCCTGCCTTGCGTCGTAGATCGCGCCGCGCGCACAGCCCCACAGGCAGCCGAGCGACAGGTTGCAGGCTTGCCGCTCGCCGCGCGCGACGGTCAGGATCGCATTGCGGGCAAGGCCGAGCGCGAAATCGCGATACGGCTTGCCGGCGGCGTAGCGGCTCAGCAAGGCCGAGGCCGTGGGGCCGAGCGGCAGCGCGGGCAACACCGGTCCCGAGGTGCCGTAGAACGGCGCCATGTCGTCGTCGATCGAGCCGCTGATGCCGATGCGTTCGGTGACGACGCGATACGACGGCGCAAGCTCGTCGGCCGTGACCGGCCATCCCTGCAGGTCGTCCTGATCAAGCTCCGCGACGAAGCCCCCCCACAGCTGCGAGAGCCCGCCGCGCGCCATGGCGCCGAGGGGCAAGAACCGGTCCGCGGCAATCTCGGCCCAGCGCTGAAATCCCCCCACCACGTCGAGCGCCACGGGCGTCCGCAGCTTGGGCGAAAGCTCGTCGTCCGGTCGCAGCGCCGTGAGCGTCGCGCCAAGCATCCGGCGCCAGGGCTGATCCGGCGGCATCGATGCGTCCGGCGGGCGTGAAGGTTGCGCTCCGTCGATCATCAAAACGCGCCGTCCGGCCTCGACCAGCGGGATCGCAGCGGAAACACCGGCCGGACCGCTGCCGATGACGATGAATTCAGGCCCGGTGCCGTCGCTCATGCGTACACGCGCGCGAAGGCGAGGCGGAACGGCAGGGCGCCGGCTTCGAGCAGCATCTCCTTGGTGAGCACACCAAGGCCAAGTTGCGGCGGTTCATCCGGCAGGCTTTCGGCCACCATGGCGGCGAGGTGCAGTCGCCGCGACAGGCCGTGCTGCATCGAGGGCCGGATCGGCTCGATCAGCCGCAACAGGCCAGGCCAACGCAGCGCCAGCCGCGGCAAGGCGCGGCGAAATGCCGGATCGCGCCGCGCGACGCGGGCGAGGCGGATGATCGCCCCCGGCGAGCGCAGCCGTCTACCCGCAACGTAGCGCAGCATGGCGCGACATTCGGCGATCAGCCGGCGGCGCGCTGGCCGACAGTTCGTCAGAGCGTCGGCGGGATCACGCAAGGTCAGCCCGAGAGCGGCGAGATCCTCGGCGCTCGCCATCGGCGCCGCGCCGGCGAGGCCGAGCACGCGTTCGCGTTCGACGCTCGGCAGGAACGGGATGGCCTTCGTCATATCGCATGCCACCAGGGCAAACCCGATCGGCATCGGAATAAGCTGCAAGCGACGTCCATGGCGGGCGCGGCGCAGGGTGCGCAGCCAGTGGCCGAACGTCATCGGTGTGGGGCCGGCCAGGACCACGGTCTGCCGCCCGGCGGGCGGATCGAGCGCGAGGGCCAGCAGGCCGTCGCACACCTCATCGAGATGGATCGGCTGCACCTCGCGGTCGAGCCCGATCATCGGCAGCAGCGGCAGGCTCGCGAGCTTCGCCATCAGCCCATATTGGGCGCGTTCCGGCCCGCCATAGACGAGCCCGATGCGTGCGCAGAAGAGCCCGCCTTCGCTGTTCGGCAGCGCGCGCAGACGCTCTTCCAGCGCGAACTTGATCTTTCCGTAGGCGTTGAGCGCCTCGGGCCGCGCCGAGGTGGTCGAGGCGAAGACGAAACGTCGAACCCCGGCCTCGCGTGCCATGCGCGCCAAAGTTTCGGCGCCGTTCAGGTTGACGTTGCCGGGGCCGGTCCCATCGAGGCGGTCGCTCGCCCAGTCATGCGCCAGATGCACGACCGCGCTCGCGTTGGCTAAAGCGGTCACCCGCGGCGGCTCGCCGAGCCGCCACGGGGTTGCCGCGATCGCCGCGTCATTCGCGCCGGCGGGCCGCGAGCCGAGGACCACGACCTCGCAGCCGCGGCGCAATGCGCGCTCGACCAGCCGCGCCCCGATGTAGCCCGATGCACCCGTCACCACGAGGCGCTGCGGCATCGTCGATCCTCATTGCGCGAATGCAATACGCGCGCCGCCCCAGTCGAGCCGGAAGTCGAGCGACTGCAGGTCGCCGAGCGTTTCGCGCACCCGCGCCTGCGCCGATTTCGGGCAGTAGAGCAGCAGGAACCCGCCGCCGCCGGCGCCCGCGATCTTGCCGCCGAGCGCGCCGGCGGCGCGGGCGCGGTCGTAGAGCTGGTCGATCGCCGCGCTGCTGATCTTGTCGGAGACCGCGCGCTTCATCTGCCAGCCGCGATCGAGCGCGCGGCCGAAGGCGTCGAGGTCGCCGGCGATGAGCAGGTCGCGCATCTCGTAGGCGAGCTCGACCATGCCCTCGATGCGCGTGAACGTCGCCGCGTCCTGCTCGACCGCCTTGCTCTGGTCCGCAAGCACGCTCCTCGCGTCGCGCTGGCTGCCGGTGAAGAACAGGAGCAGGTTGCCTTCCAGCTCGGCCAGCAGGTCGGTCGGCAACGCGAGCGGCTGCACCGTGACGCCGCCATGCGGCTCGAACTCGATGAAGTTCACGCCGCCGAACGCGGCCGCATACTGGTCCTGCTTGCCGATCGGCTCGCCGAGGCGCTCGATCTCCAGCATGCAGGCTTCGCGCGCGAGCTGCTCCTTGGGGGCGAAGACGCGCTGATGGGCGTAGAGCGCGTTGAGCAGGGCGACCGAGAACGAGCTCGACGAGCCGAGCCCGGTGCCGGACGGCACGTCGGCGATCGACACCACCTCGATGCCGGGCTCGATCTTCATCATGCTCAGCGCCTCGCGCAGCAGCGGATGCTCGATCTGCTCGACCCGATCGACCAGCTCGGTGCGGGCATATTTGAGGTGATATTTGGCGGCATTGAAGTACGGGTGCACCACGACGAACGCGTATTTGGCGATCGCGCAGGAGAGCACCGCGCCCCGCCTGCGGCGATAGAATTGGGGAACGTCCGAGCCGCCGCCGGCAAAGCTCACGCGGAAGGGGGCGCAGGAGACTATCATGAGACGATCATGGGACGATCATGAGGCGATCATGGCTCGCTCGTGGTGACGATCACGTCGCAGGTCTCGCGTTGCGCGTCGACGGCCGCCCATTCGTCGGCGATTCGGGCGCGCCACAGCTCCTCCATAGCGGCAACCTCGAATCCCTTCCAGCGATACAGCGCCTCGAAGCGCCGGCGCTGGACCGGCTCAGGGGTGTCGACGAAGGCCGCCAGATCGATCTGCGATCGGATCGAGGCGTGTCCCGCGAACACGCCGTCGAGCACGATGACGTCGCAGCCGGCCGGATCGTAGGTCACCGGGTTGCCCCGCACGCGTCGTGCCGAGTCGTAGCCGGGGGCCGTGATGGTCTCGCCCTTGCGCAGGGCCGCGACGATGGCGGGCAACCGGTCGACCCGGTTGCGGATTTCCGCCGAATCGTCGGGCAGACGCTCGGCCGCGGGCTGAATCCAGTCGTCGAGCCGCACGAGCAACGCATTGTTCTCGGTCTCCCGCAGCGTCCGCAGCAAGGCATGGGAAATCACGCTCTTGCCGGAGCGGGACCGGCCGCAGACGGCGATGAAAATCGGACGTCGTATGGTGCTTCCGCCGCTGGCTTTTACGAGCGGTGCGACGAGCGCCCCATAGCCGAGCGCAAAGCGCGTCGCTTCGCCGACGTCCTCGAACATCAGGTCCGGCGTCGGCGCTGCCGCGGCGCCGCCCGGATAACGTCCGGTATCGCGGCAGCCGTAGCCGGTGCGCACTCCGTAGGCCCAGACCCCGGCGGCGCGCGCCGCGCCGATGTCGCGCAGGCTGTCGCCGATCGCGCACGAGCGGGCGCGGTCGATCGGGAGCTCGTCCATGGCGCGGCGAAACAGCAGCGCGCCGGGCTTGCGGCAGTCGCACTTGATCTTGAGCGCCGCGACCTCGCCGGGGAAACCACGGTCGGGATGATGCGGGCAGGCATAGATGCGATCGAGCACGCCGTGCTGCTCGGCGAGCAGGGCTTCGAGGCGGCCCAGAATGCCGTCGAGCTCGTCGAACGAGATGTCGCCACGCGCCACCTGCGGCCGGTTGGTGATGGCGACGGCGATGACGCGGGCGGCACGGGCCGCGGCGACGGCCGCGCCGGCGCCCGGTATGAGCCTGACGTCATCAGGCTCGAGGGCGCCATGCGTGCCGGGCTCCTCATTGAGCACGCCGTCGACATCGAAAAAGATGGCCGGGCGCTTGTTGCGCAGATTGAGCGCCGCGACGGTGCCGTCGGCGAGGTCGCGCTCCGCGGTCGCGTGTCGGGCCTCGGTCCCGACGTCGCGCATGTATTCGGGCGTATCGTAGGCCGCGACCCGCTCGCCGGCCGCGACCACGCGAGGAAGCACGTCGCGCACCATGTCGAGCTTTTGGCCCATGGGGACGCGCATGAAGAATTCCGGTGACGCAAGATAAAGGCCGGCGGGCACGAGGTTTCGTTCATCGCGGGCGCGGGGGATTTCGCGCGGCAGCAGCGCCGTCACGCGATCATCGCGCGCGCGGATCAGGTCGGAGGTGCGCGGGTGATCGTTGGGGTGCGCCACGATGGTGATGAGCACGCCCTGGCGACGATGGAAGTCGACGAGCGGGGCGAGCGCAAGGTCGAACAGCATGTCACCGTAGACGAGGAGGCGTTCGCCGTCGACCGGCGCAAGCGCCGTCAGGCACCCGGCGGTGCCGAGGAGCTCGGCTTCGATGCGCATGTCGACGGCAAGGCCGAGCGTGCGCGCCTCCGCGCCGAGCGGGCCGACGAGTTGCTCGCCGAGATGGCCGGCGAGCACGGTCAAACGCTCCACTCCTTCGCGCCGCAGCACCCGCATCTGGCGAAAGATGATCGGCACGCCGCCGACCGACAGCAGGGCCTTCGGGATGCGGTCGCCCGTCATGGCGTGGGCGCGGGTGCCGAGGCCGCCGGCGATGATGACGGCGTGCATGGTGGCTCAGAACCCGTTGGTCTGGATGCGCGCCACTGCGTGGCGCACCGCATCGGTCGAATGTCGTTTCGGTTGCCAGCCGAGCGCCTGCAGGCGGGAAATGTCGTAGCGGAACTTGGGCACGTCGCCGGGCCAGCCGCGATCCCCGCCGGTGTAGCGGATTTTGGTCTCGGACGAGCCGGCGGCCGCGCGAACGATCTCGGCGATCTCGCGCACCGAGGTCTCGCCGATGCCGGCCGCGTGATAGACCGACAGCGGGCCGGAAGATTTCTCCCACGCCAGCAGAATGGCGTCGACCAGATCGGCGACGTAGAGGTAGGGCTTGGTCTGGTTGCCGTCGCCCAGCACCTCGAGCTCGCACGGGTTCTTTTCCAGCTTGCGCAGGAAATCGTAGATCACCCCGTGGGTCGCGCGTTCGCCGACGACGTTGGGGAAACGCAGCACCACGGCACGCAGGTCGAAGCGGTGCGCATAGGTCGAGACGTAGGCCTCGGCGGCGAGCTTGCTCGCGCCGTAGAACGAGATGGGCACGAGAGGGCCGAAGTCCTCGTTGAGCGCCGCTTGTGCTTCGCCGAAGATCGCCGAGGTGCTGGCGAAAAAGAGGCGCCGGGTGCCGTGCCGACGCATGGCGTCGAGCACCGCGGTGGTGGTCAGCTCGTTGAGGCGGAAATCGAGCTCGGTATCGACGCTCCCGGCCGCGATGTCGGAATTGGCCGCGAGATGAAAGACCGCATCGAACTTGGCGTCGGCGAAGAGCGCGCCGAGGTCGCCGCGCTCGTTCACGTCCTGCTCGAGAAAGTGAAAGCCGTTCGACTTCTCCAGGTGCGCGATATTGCGGCGGCGGCCGAGATGCAGGTTGTCGACGCACCAGACCTCGTCGCCCTGGGCACGCAAGCGGTCGCAGAGATGACTGCCGATGAAGCCGGCGCCGCCGGTCACGAGCGCGCGCATGGCTCGGCGTCGATCATCGGTTGGGCGCCGGCAGCCCGCACAGGAAATCGAGCACGGCGTGGCAGATCGTGAGGTGCCCGATCTCGACGAAGCCGTAGCGATCCGACGCCAGGTAGAAGTTCCACTTGCCCTTACGGCGCAGGGGATTGTCGGGGGTGAACCCGCTCAGCGTCGCGACCGTGCAGCCGGCGGCGGTCGCAGCGTCGACCGCATTTAGGATGTTGGCCGAGCGGCCAGAGCTGGAAATCGCGATCACCAGATCGCCCTTGCGCGCATAGAGTTCGACCTGCTTGGCGAAGACGCGCTCGTAGCCGAGGTCGTTGCCGAGGCAGGTGAGCATGCTGGCATCATTGAGCGCGAGCGCGCGGATGCCGCCGTTCTTCGAATAGTCGGTCGCCATGTGGCTCGCGATCGCGGCGCTGCCGCCGTTGCCGACGAAGATCAGCTTGTCGCCGGCCGCATGGGTATCACGTGCGGCGCCCATCAGCGCGGTCGCAGCGCCCGCATAGTCGACGGGCTCACCGGATTTGCCGGTAACCTCGACGTGGCACAGCAGATCGGACAGGGTCGCGTAGTATTTCTGCAGGTCGTCCTTGCCGATGGTGGTGATGGTGTCGGGCGCCATGTCTCTGACTATATGTTTCTGTCTCTAACGCTGTCGTTCACCGGTGGTGCAGCCGCGTGGCCGCGCCTGAAGCTGACGGGAATTCCTTAATTCTCGCCGGTCTGCCCGGTCAATACAAATCACCGGTTCCGGTGTCAGCCACCGCCGCGCCGTACCGGCAGCGCGATGCCGAGCGCGCGCACCATCAGGGCAAAAATGAAGGTCTCGAAGGCGGCGATGATCAGCCACAGGCCGAGCACCGCCCAATGCGTCTCGATTCCGAGCGTGGGCAGGACGAAGCCGTTGGCCGTAAAGGTCCGCATCAGCGGTACCGTGGCGAGCACCCCGCCGACCGTGACGAGGAGGCAAAGGACGAAGGTCGTATTGTAGGGCAGGAGCCGCTCGAGCCGCGGTCGCACTGCGTCTGAATAGTCGAACAGGATCGACGCGATGCCGCCGAAATAGACCATGGAAAGACCGAGGGTCGCGGCCGCCATGGCGAGCAGCATGGTGTTGAGCGAGACGCTGATCGGGCCGAAGGTAAGCGGGCCGAACGAGAGCGGAATGAGAAACAGAAGGCCGAGGGCGAGCAGGACGGCGCCCGGCTTGAGCAGGAAGAAGTCGACGCCGTGGACCAGCATTGCGCGCAGGTTCATCCACCCGGCGCGCCAGGGCTCGAGCCAGCCGCGCCGCTTCATGTGGCTCAGCCGCCCTTCCGGATCCTTGAGAAAATGGATCGGCACCTCGGCGGTCTTGAGGCCCATGTGCACCGACTTGAGCACCATCTCGGAGGCGTATTCCCACCCCTGCGAGCGCATGTCCATGCGCGCAAGCGCGTCGCGCGTGACGCCGCGCATGCCGCAATGGATATCGGAGAAGCGGCTGCCGAAGATCATGTTGAGGATGAAGGTGGTGACCGGCGTGCCGAAATAGCGGTGCAACGCCGGCATCGCGCCGGGGGCGATCGAGCCTTTGAAGCGCGAGCCCATGACGAACTCGTTGCCGGCGCGGAACGCCTCGACGAACGGCTTGATCTCGCGGAAGTCGTAGGTGCAGTCGGCGTCGCCCATGATCACGAAGCGGCCGCGAATGTGCGGAATGGCGTCGATATAGGCACGGCCGAGCCCGCGCTTGGGTACCTGCAGCACGCGGGCGCCGCCCGCCTGCGCGATCTGCGGCGTTCGGTCGGTCGAGCTGTCGACGATCAGGATCTCGACGCGCGCGCCGCTCGCCGCAATGCCCTGCCGGCACCACTCGACGAAGCGGCCGATGGTCAGCTCCTCGTTGAGCGCCGGAACCAGGATCGTGATCTCCGGATCGGCGACGTCGGCCGACGGGATCAGCAGCTGGATGTCGTCGGGAAAGGCGGTCATGCGGCCGTCAGCCGGTCGTCCTCAATGCAGCCATCGATATAAGGCCAAAGCGTCAATTTCCCTCAAGCCTCCTGCTCAGCCCGCCTTGGCCGATCGCAGCTCCTCTACGGTCGTCCGGATCTTCGCGAGGCTCGTCATCTCGACCATCCGGCGCTCGTCGAGATCGATGTGGAACGCGTCTTCCAGGGCGATCATCATGCGCATGTGGGCGGTCGAGTCCCAGTTGGGTACCGTGCCGATCGCCGCGTCCTCGCCGATGCGCTCGACCGGCAGGCGCAGCGCCTCGGCCATGATGGTGCGAATCTGATCATCCATGGGCGAATTCTAGAAGCAATCGAGCACGGCGGCCACGATATCTTCGGTGCGTGGCAGGACGGCGTCCTCCAGGGTGCGCGCGCTCGGGATGACGGCGGCATTTGCGCCGACGCGACGATAAGCGATCGCGCCGAGCCGATGTGTATCGCGGATTTGCTCGATCGAGGCAATGATCTCCGCCCCCCAGCCGGCCTCCGCGGGCGCCTCCTCGATCGCGACGACGGCAGCGGGTGCGCCGTTCCGCAGAATGGCCTCGAGATGCGATGCCGGCGTCGGCGACAGCTGGGTCACCACGACGAGGCCGAGATTGAGCTGCTCGCGCTCGCGCAGCACCGCCGCGGCATCGAGCGCGAAGCGGACCGATCCGCCGTAGCAGGCGAGAAGCCCGTCGCATGGCCCGGGCGGCCTGAGCCAGATCGTGGGGAAGGGCGCCGCGTGATCCGCCAGGGTGACGATCTCGTAAGGCGGCGCTTCGCGCAGCAGCGCCTCGCCGTAGCCGATCTTGTTTTCGATGAAGAGGACGGGATCGTCGACATCGAAGATGGCCTGCCGCAGGAGCGCGCCGGGATCGCCGAGCGAATGGGGCGCGACCACCCACAATCCCGGGACGCCGAGGAAATGCTTTTCCAGGCTCTGGCTGTGCGTCGGGCCGTAGCCGCGCCGCCCGCCCGACGGCGCCCGGATGACCAGCGGCACGCGCACCTGTTCATTGAACATGGCGCGGTATTTCGCCGCGTGATTGACGATCTGGTCGCCGGCGAGAAACAGGAAATCGCCGAACATGATCTCGACTACCGGGCGAAAGCCGCGCAGCGCCAGGCCGGTCGCGGTCGCGACGATGCCGGCCTCTGAAATCGGGGTCGTCAGGACGCGGTCGGGAAATGCCGTCGCGAGGCCGCGTGTGACCTTGAAGGCGCCACCGTATGGATCGAGCACGTCCTCGCCGATCACGATGACGTGCCCGTCGGCGGCGAGCGCGGCGCGCAGGCCGGAATTGAGGCTCGCGAGCACGGTCATGTCACGGCTCACGCGGTCGCCTCGCTGGCGCGCGCCAGTGCGTCCTGCATCAGCACGGCGATATCGCGATCGATGGCGTCTGCGGCCCTGCCGATCTGGCCGCGCAACATAACCAGCGGGTCGTGCGCCCAGGCGACTTCCAGCTGTGCGGCATCGCGGGTATCGTCGCCCTTGCTGTGCGGTCCGAGGCGCGCCGCGTGCGAGATGATCGCGTGCGGACGCGTCTCGCTCCGTGTCGCATCGATCGCGTGAGCGGCGGCAGCCAACGCCTCGGCAAGATCTCTCCCGGACACCTCCTCGACCGGAATGTCGAAGGCACGACAGCGGGCCGCGATGCTGCCGGCGAGCTGCATTCCGGTCGGCGTCGTCTGCGCGATGCCGTTCGCCTCGATGGTGAAGACGATCGGCAGTCGCCAGAGGGACGCGATGTTCATCGCCTCGTAGACGACGCCTTCGCCGAACGTGCCGTCGCCGAGCCAGGCGCACGTCACCGCACCGCTGCGCTTGCGCTTCTCCGCGAGCGCGACGCCGACCGCATTGCCGACGCTGCCGCCCTGAACGCCGTTGGAATAGAAATTGCGCCGATGCAGATGCTGGCTGCCGCCCCGGCCGCCGCACACTCCGTCGGAACGGCCGAAGATCTCGGCGAGGAGGCCGAAAATCTCACCGCAGTAGGCCAGGAAGTGACCGTGGCCACGATGATTGCTGAACACGCAATCGCGCTCGCGCTCGAGCGCGGCCGTGACGGCGACTGCCGTGACCTCCTGGCCGATGCACGTGTGTGTCGTCCCGCCGATGCGGCCGGTCGCGAACTGGTCGAGCAGCATGCGCTCGAAGGCGCGGATGCCGGAGGCGAGGCGGTAGTGATCAGCGCGCGACGACGCACGATCGGTGACCGCGAGACGCATGCTGCCGTCGTGTGCGGACATCACGCCTGCTCCGGGTTGAGCGTGCGGTCGAGCGCGGCGCAGAAGTCCGCCACGTAGACGCCGTCGCAGAGCGCGTGGTCGTAGGTGACGGTCGCGGTCGCGAACGGACGGGCGATCGTCTCGCCGCCTGCGGTGTCGTGGCGCGTGGCGCCGAGCGCGAGGATCGCGGTTTGTGCTGGCGGCGGCAGGGCGACGAATGACTCGACACGGGGCGTCGCGATGACGGAAACCGTGAAGCTGGCGCCGCCGACGTCGCCGGCGTCGAGTTTCCCGCGCATGGCGCCTTTGGCGAGGCGTGCGCATTCGCGTCCGATCTCGTCGATCGAGAGCCGGTCGACGTGGCGTACGACGGGAGCGTGCAGGTCGCCCGTCTGCGAACGCGCCGCGAACGCGATGTCGACGTCGCGGTAGCGGTAGATCTTTTCCCGCGCGAGCACCGAGACGAGCTGCGAGAACGCAGGCAACGTGCGGCCAAGCCCCCACAGCAGGATTCCGAGCAACGAGGCCGCGCGGCCGTGCGCGAGCTCGGCCGCGATCATCCGCTCGGGTCCACGCAGGTCGAGCCGATACGCGAGGGTGGTGAAAATGCCGCCTTGCCAAGCCGCGCGCAGGTCGCGCGCGATGCGACGTTGGCGCGGCGAGGCGTCGCCGACGAGGACGAGCCGCGGGCCCGGGGCCTCCGCGCGATGTTCGGATAGGTGGTGGGCGACGTCGCGCTCCTTGATGGTGGCGCCGCTTGCCACGATTGCCGCAAGATCGAGCCTGTGCGCCGCCGCGAGCGCGCGCGCCTTGGCGGTCGCCATCGGCGCGGGCGTCGTTGGCGATGCGACAGGGGACGCGGGCCCATGGCTGACGTTCGCGATGGTTTCCGGCGCTGCGCCGATATACGCGAGCGGGGCGCCGATCGGCACCGCGGTGCCGGCCGGCACTGCGTGCCGCAAGAAACCACCTGTCTCGGCCGCGAGCTCGGTGGTCGCCTTTTCGGTTTCGATCTCGGCCAGGCGTTCGCCCGCCGAGACGGCCGAACGGTCGGCCGCGAGCCAGCGCGTGAGGGTGACGCTGTCGTCATTGGCGTTGAGGCGCGGCGCGCGCAACACCCAAGGCTCGGGCAAAGATCGGCTCCATTGGACCGCGTGGACGCTATTGCGGCCTTGCGTATCGCATGTCAAAAGCTGCGCGCAATCTAGCGCATGTTCCGGCGAAAGCCTGCCCCGGCGACGCGGGAAACAGCACGGCAACCGCGCAAATCGTCCGATTTGACGTCGAGCCGAAATTCCTCGCGACGGACCGGGTGCCGACCACCGGCACAGCAATGGCCCCGCGACGGTCTTCGGCTGATTTGCGCGGGAGTGCGGGCGGCTGCCGCTATTGTCGGTCCGCTCAGCGTATGTCAAAAGCAGGCCGCAACGAGGGAAACCGGGCGCAAGGAGGGACGGCACCTCGAATGAGCACCTCGACGCCGGCGATTTCGGTGCTGATGCCCGTCTACAACGCGGGCCGCTTTCTTGCTCCCGCGGTCGACAGCATTCTGGCGCAGACGTTCTCCGACTTCGAGCTGATCGCCCTCGACGGTGGCTCGCATGACGGCAGCGTCGCGTGGCTGCGCGCGGCCGCCGCGCGCGACGCGCGAGTGATCGTCGTCGAGGAACGCAGATCAGGCCTCATCGAGAGCCTCAATCGCGGCTTGGCCATGGCACGCGCGCCGCTGATCGCACGCATGGACGCCGACGACGTGGCGCGGCCGGATCGTTTCATCAAGCAGCTGACTTACCTGCAGGAGCATCCCGAGGTGGCGGTGCTGGGCAGCGCGATCGACCTCATCGACGAGTGCGGTAGTCATTTGCGCACCGACACGTTCCCGAACTCGCCGGAGGCGGTCGCGAGCGACCTTCCTTACCGAACTTGCGTCGTGCATCCGGCCGTCATGGCTCGAACCGCGGTGCTGCGGTCGGTCGGCGGCTACCGGACGAGCGCGCGACACGCCGAGGACTATGATCTTTGGCTGCGCATCGCCGAGGTCAGCGGGATCGCCAACCTGCCGGACGCGCTCGTGTCGTACCGGATGCATGGCGTCAAGGCTTCGACGACGCACCTCGTCGCGGTGGAGCTCGCGGCACTTGCCGTTCGCGGCGCCGCGCGGCTGCGCCGGAGCGGCCGGCCCGATCCGCTCGCCGCCGCCGACCTTGCGCTTCCGCTGCGCTATCGGCCGACCCAGCAGATGTTCGCAGGGGTGATGCCGCGGCCGGAATTCGCGCTGTCGTTCTTTCGCGCGGTGCTCGGGCGGGGAACGGAATTCGGCTCGCTGTCCGGGTGGTGGCGGCTGTACCTGCGCCACGGTCTGTCGGACCTCGATGGCGAGGGCGCCGCCACGATGATTCTGCTCCTCGGGCACAATCTGCTGCGGCGGTGGCGGGCCGGCGCGCGCATGCACGCGGTCACCTGGTATCCGTTCTGGGCTCTCGTCACGGCCATGAGGCACCCCGGGGCGTTATGGCGCCTGGGCCGGAGCGCGCCACAGTGGCTCGGATTGGCCCGCGCGCGGCTGGAGCAGACGCGCCTTGTGTGACTCGGCTGCGGCGTCGAGCTGCGCAGGTTGCGGCGCCGGAAAATGCGAGCCGACTCTGCTCCGGCGCGGGCAAAATTTGAGGCGCCTCTGGTTCTGTGCTACGCAGAAAAATCGAGCAACGACATGCGGGAGTGCCGGAGGCGTCGTGCGAATTTTTGGCCTGTCGCGGGAAGTTTGAGATGATCCTGGTCACCGGGGGGGCAGGCTTCATTGGATCGAATCTGGTCCACCATCTGCTCCGCGTCACCGACGACGTCGTCATCAACCTGGACAAGCTGACCTATGCGGGAAACCTGCAGAGCCTGGCGTCGGTGTGGGGTGACGCTCGCCACGTGTTCGTGCATGGCGACATCGTCGACGGAAACCTGATCGCTCGCCTGCTCGCCGAGCATCAGCCGCGCGCGGTTCTCAACCTGGCGGCGGAGAGCCACGTGGACCGCTCCATCCACGATCCGGAAAGCTTCATGCAGACGAATGTCGTCGGCACGTTTCGCCTGCTCGAGGCGGCGCGCGCCTATTGGGCGACGCTTCCGGGCGAGCGCAAGGATCGCTTTCGTTTCCTGCAGGTGTCCACCGACGAGGTCTACGGCTCGCTGGCCAGCGCGGCGCCACCGGCCGACGAGAGCGCGGCCTACGCGCCGAACAGTCCTTATGCGGCGAGCAAGGCCGCGGCCGACCATCTTGCGCGCTCATTCCATCGCACCTACGGCCTGCCGGTGCTGACCACCAACTGCTCCAACAATTACGGAGCCTATCAGTTTCCCGAAAAGCTGATCCCGCTCGCCATCCATCGCGCGCTCGCCGGCGAGGCCATTCCGATCTACGGAGACGGCGGCAATGTCCGCGATTGGCTCTTCGTCGACGATCACTGCGACGCGATCGCACGCGTGCTCGCCGACGGCAGGCCGGGCGAGACCTACAACATCGGCGCGAGCAACGAGATTGCGAATATCGCCTTGGTCAGGCTGCTCTGTGCGATTCTGGACGAGGAGCGCCCGCGCCGCGACGGCGCCTCCTACGCGCGACAGATCGCCTTCGTGACCGATCGTCCCGGTCATGACCGGCGCTATGCGATCGACGCCGGCAAGATCCGGCGTGAGCTCGGTTGGATGCCGCGCGAGAGCTTTGCGAGCGGATTGCGCAAGACGGTGCGTTGGTATCTCGACGGTCAGGATTGGGTCAAAAATGTCACCACAGGCGCCTATCGCGAGTGGATCGCCCGGCAGTACGGCGCGAGCGCCGATCGCCCGCAAGGGGATCATCCTGGCGGGCGGCACGGGAACGCGACTTTATCCGCTCACCAAGGCGGTGTCGAAACAGCTGCTGCCGGTCTATGACAAGCCGCTGATCTACTACCCGCTGACGACGCTGATGCTGGCGGGCATCCGTGACATTCTGATCATCTCGACCCCGGAGGACACGTCGCGTTTCGAGAAGGCGCTCGGCGATGGCGCCGATTGGGGCGTGCGCCTCTCCTATGCGGTGCAGCCCTCGCCGGGCGGGCTCGCCCAGGCGTTTCTCATCGGCCGTGAATTCATCGGTCGGGATCACACCGCCCTGGTGCTCGGCGACAACATTTTCTACGGCAACAATCTCGGCACCTACCTCAAGCGCGCCGCCGCGCGGGGCCGCGGCGCGACCATCTTTGCGTATCACGTGCGCGATCCCGAGCAGTTCGGCGTCGTCTCTTTCGACGCGGACGGCCGTGCGGTGTCGATCGAGGAGAAGCCGGCGCAGCCGAGGTCACGCTACGCCGTGACAGGGCTCTATTTCTACGATCCCGACGTGGTCGAGATCGCGGCCTCGCTCAAGCCGTCGCCGCGCGGCGAGCTCGAGATCACCGACGTCAATCGCGCCTATCTGGCGCACGGCACGCTCGCGGTCGAGACGCTCGGCCGCGGCATTGCCTGGCTCGACACCGGCACCCATGAATCGCTCATCGCGGCATCGACTTTCATCCAGACCATCGAGCACCGGCAGGGCTTCAAGATCGCGTGCCCAGAGGAGATCGCCTATCGCGAGGGTTTCATTGCGCTCGACCAGGTGGCGCGCCTGGCCGAGCCGCTGGCCACGAGCGAGTATGGGCGCTATTTGCAGCGCCTCGTCGAGGAAGAGCGGCAGTCGCGCCGCTAGAGATCGGATCGAGATGCAGCCGCCCGTGCTATCGTCCATGTCGTTTCTCGTGCTCGGCGGCGGCGGGTTCATGGGAACGAACCTGTGCCTACGGCTCGTCGCCGCCGGCGCGCGTGTGCGCGCGTTCGGCCGCAGCCGCGCTTTCCCCGATGAGCTCGCTCGGGTCGAGTGGCGTCAGGGCGACCTCGCGGACACGGCTGCGCTCGCGTCGGCGATCGCCTCCTGCGATGTCGTTTTCCACCTCGCTCAGGCCGCCACGCCGCAGTCGGCGAATCTCGATATGGCCGCGGATCTCCGCGACTGCATTATGCCGACGCTCGCGCTCCTCGAGGTCTGCCGTAAGGCGAACGTCAAGCGGGTGGTCTTCATCTCGTCCGGCGGGACGGTTTATGGAGCTGCCAAGGAGATGCCAACGCCCGAAACCGCATCGACCGACCCGATCACTGCCTATGCAATCGGCAAGCTGACGATCGAGAAGTTTCTCGGCCTTTACGAGCACCTCCACGCGCTGAGCTTTCGCGTATTGCGCGTCGCCAATCCGTACGGTCCGTTTCAGCTGCCGGCCAAGGCGCAGGGCCTCGTCGCCATGCTGCTGTCGCGCGCCATCGCGCGGAGAAGCACGGAGATCTGGGGCGACGGGTCGGTCGTGCGCGACTATGTCTTCATCGATGACGTCGTCGACGCGCTGCTCGCCGCGGCCGTCGACGATTCGTCCGAACGCATCTTCAACATCGGCAGCGGTCGAGGGCGCAGTGTGCGCGAGGTCATCGCGGCGGTCGAGGCGGAGCTCGGCGCGCCGGTGCCGATCGTGTGGACGCCGGGTCGTGCGATCGACGTTCCAGTCTCGGTCCTGTCGATCGAGCGGGCCAGGAGCGTGCTCGATTGGACGCCGAAGACCGAGTTCGCCGAGGGACTACGTCGGACCGTGATGTGGTGGCGGGCGCGTGAGCCCATGATGGCGATTGGGCGGAACGGATGACGATGCAATACGAAAGGATCGTCTCCGTCGATCTGCAGGGCGGGCTCGGCAACCAGCTCTTCCAGTATGCCGCGGGCCACGCGGTGGCACGACGCACCGGCGCGCAGCTGCGGCTCGACCTTTCCCACTACGCGCGCTTCGACAAGCGCAGCTACCTGCTCGACTGCTACGCGGTGCCGGCGCCGATCTCGCAGGAGCCTTCGGTCATGCGATGGCGCGGGCTGCCGTATGCGGTTGCGGTCAAAGCGTGCAAACGGCTCGGCCTTTCGACCAAGGCGCTCTACGGCGGCTGGAACGTGTACATTCAACAGGGCCAGCACTTCGATCCTGCGTTCGACAACCTCGAGCCGCCCGTCCATCTCCATGGTTATTTCCAGAGCGAGCTCTATTTCGCCTCGGTCGCGGAAGAGGTCCGCGAGCTGTTCACCATCCGGGTTCCGACCAGCGCCGCCTACGCGGCCGCGCGCGAGAGGATCGCGGCGTCCGAATGGCCGGTATCGATTCACGTGCGCCGCGGCGACTTCGTTTCCGATCCCAGCTTGCGCGAGGTGAACGTGCCCTTGGGTGCGCCGTACTACCGCCCCGCCATGCGGCTTGCCGAGCGGCTTTCCGCAAAGCCTCCGACCTATTTCGTCGTCAGCGACGACATCGCTCTGGCGCGCGAGCTGTTCGGGGATGGCGGGAATTTCGTCTATCTGAGCGACCAGACGGATCGCCCGTGGGAGGACCTCGCGCTCATGGCGGCGTGTCGCGGTCATATCCTCGCCAACTCGACCTTCAGCTGGTGGGGCGCGTGGCTCGATCCGCATCCGGACAAGCTGGTGATCGCGCCGCGTCAGTGGTTCGCGCTGCCCATGTTGCGCAAGGTGTCGACGGCCGATCTCTTTTGTCCTGGATGGATCACGCTTTGACGGTTCAAGACAGCATGAGCACTGCCTCGCCCGCCATCTCGGTCCTGATCCCGGTCTGGCACGCGGTGCGCTTCCTGCCGGCGGCGCTCGACAGTGTGTTGGCGCAGACGTTCGCGGATTTCGAGGTGATCGCGATCGACGACGGGACCCACGACGGAAGCGCCGATGTGCTTGCGGCGTTCGCAGCGCGCGACCGCCGTATTCGCGTGATGCGTCAGGAGAACCAAGGGATCGTCGCGAGCCTCAATCGCGCGGTGGATCTCGCCCGCGCGCCGTTCGTCGCGCGCATGGACCACGATGACGTGTCGCGCCCGGATCGCTTCGCCAAGCAGCTCGCCTATCTCCGGCTGCATCCGGAGGTCGCCGCGGTGTCCGGCGCGATGGACGTGATCGATCAGGACGGCGCCTATCTGCGCACCGAGGCCGCGCCGACGCTGCCCGCCGCCGTCGCGAGCGAGCTGCTCTATCGCAACTGCATCTGCCATCCCGCCGTCATGGCGCGGACCGAGGCGCTGCGGAAGGTCGGCGGTTATCGCAAGAACGCGCAATTCGCCGAGGACTACGATCTTTGGCTGCGGCTCTCGGAGATCGGCGGGGTTGCGAACCTGCCCGACGTGCTCCTGTCCTACCGGCTGCATCCGGTCCGCATGTCGACCCAAGGCTACATCGTGCAGGAGCTGGCGGTGCTTGCCGCGCGCGGCGCGGCGCGGCAGCGGCGGCGCGGAAATCCGGATCCGCTCGCATCGACAGACGCCGAGTTCCCGCTGGGGTACAGGGAGGTGCAACGAATGTTCGAGGGCGTGATCCCGCGCGCCGAGTTTGCGTTCTCCTTTTTCCAGACGGTGCTCGGGAAGACGGCGGAGATCGGGTCGATCCGGGACTGGGCGCGGCTCTATCTGCGGCACGGCCTCGGCGATCTCGACGGCTACGGCGCCGCCATGATGCTGATGCTGCTGGGTCACATCATGCGCCGGCGCCGCCGCGCCGGCGTCCGGCTGAGCGAGGTCGCGCCGTATCCGTTCTGGGCGATGGTGACGGCCATCCGTCATCCGATTGCGGCGCTCGACGTTGCGGTCAGATTGCCCCATTGGCTGCAGCTTGCGCGCACCGGGCTGCTGCAGCCGACGAGCTCGACGATCTGAGTAGACCTTAAGAGCTGGCGTTCTTGCGCGCCTTTACGGCCTCCAGATAGAGCGCCTCGTACTGGTCGACCATCTTGTCCCAGGTGTAGCGCTCGAGCACGACCGCGCGCCCGTGTGCGCCCATCGCGCGGCGCCGATCGGGGTCGCGATACAGCTGCTCGACCATTCGGGCGGCCTTGGCCACGTCGACGAACGTATGTCCAGTCTCACGCATCTGGCCGGGCGCGATGAGGCCAGCGCCGGTCCACTCGGCGATCTCGCGGGCGTTGCCGGCGTCGCTCGAGATGAACGGCGTTCCTGCCGCCGCGGTCTCGAACAGCACGAGCGGCGAGCACTCGATGAGCGAGGGAAAGAGGAAGAGATCGGCGGCGAAGAACGCCTCGACAACTTCGCTGCGCGACAGCTCGCAGCAGGTCACGGTCTTGCCGCCGCCCGAGCTGGCGGCGAGCTGGGCGATCGGCTTGGCCAGGACCTCGGCGACAGGGCGCGGGCCGATGAAGTTCTTTCCCACGAGAAGGATGGCCGTCCGCCCGATATCGGCCTGCTCGATGATCTCGATCAGCTTGTCCTGGCCCTTGCCGCCGGTGTAGTTGGCGACGTTCAGGACCAGGAACGCGTCGTCCGGGATGCCGTGGCGCGCGCGGAATCCGGGCGCCGGCGCGGCGGCGAATTCCTCCGCTCGCACCGCATTGGGGATGACCGTCGTGTTGCGCAGGTCATGCGCTTTCGCGTAGTCGGCGTCGCGATAGGTCGCGGAATGGAAAATTAGCCGATCGAAATGGCGCAGGTGGAAATGGAGGTAGCGGAAATAGCTCTCGAAGGCCGGCATGTGCAGGCCCGAGAGCCCGCAGGTGGTCATCACCTTGCCGTAGGACAGCTCCGGCGCAACCAGCAGCGCGAGGTCGGCCGACCATTGCTGCAGCGCGTAGTTCATCATCAGGTCGACATTGGCGGTGCGCAGGAAATCCAGATAGGCGTTGACCTCGCCGCGAAATCCGCCGGCCAGATTGCCCGAAATCGGAAATTCGACGATCCGCACGCCGGCGTGCTCGCGGCTTGACCGCTCCGCCAGCGTGCTGGTAGCGACGGTGACCTCGTGGCCGCGCGCCACGAGCCGCTCCGAGACCTCGCGAACGACCTCGCCCGAGCCGCCCATGTGCGGCCAGTAAAGTTCAGCCGTGTGCAGGATATGCAAAGACGGTCACCCGATTACCTGGCCCTATCTGCGTACTCGTGCGCTTCGATGCAAGCAGAAATTTGCCGGCAAATCCGGCCGCATGGTCTGCCGCCCGTCGTCGCGCCGCTGCGCCGGGTCGTGCCGTGATGGCGACGCCGTTAGAACCCGCGCACGGCATGATGCAGCGGGACGCGGTGGTGCGTCTTTCGCCCTCGGCGCGCATTGCGGCTTTCGTCCTCGCGGTCGCGCTCGGGCTCTGCGCCGTCTGGTGGCTGTTCGCGGGCGAGGCTGAGGACTTTGCGGCGGCCGGGCTCGGCGTCAACACGACCGTGCACGAGGACTCGCTGCACTACGGCGGCCGGCGCGTCCTCTGCACCGGCCTCGACGATCTCGACCGGTGCCTTGCGTCGCTACCGCCGTCGGCGACGCGCAAGCGCGTGCTGTGGCTCGGCTGGTCGCAGCTCTACGCGATCAACGACTTTCACCCGGGCGACCGTACGGCGCCCTCGCTCCTCGCCGAGCGGCTCGACGGCGCCGGCGTCGACCTCATCGCGATCGCGATGCCGAACATCAATCCGCGCGAGGAGCTGCTCGTCTATGAATTTGTGCGGCGGCGCATGGCGCTGAGCGCGCTGATCGTGCCGGCGTGGCTGCAGGGGATGAAGCAGGAGGGCATCCGCGCGACCTGGGCCGCCGCGCTTGCCGATCCGGCGGTGCGCGCCGCGCTGGCGTCGCTGCCGTCGGGACCCGCGATGCTCGCCGCGACCGCCGAGGAGGTGAAGTCGGCGCAGGAGATCGCGCAAAAGCCGACGCAGGCGACGACGGCGACGACGCAGCAGCGCGTCGAGGGCTGGCTGGTGGCGCGGCTCGATGCCCTCTTCGCGCTCTGGCGCGTGCGTGGGCAGGCGCAGGGCCGCATCAAGCTCGCGCTGCTCGACAGCAAGGAGCAGGTGCTGCGCCTGCGCAACATCCTGCTCGGGACGCGGGCGCAGAACTGGATCAACGTCATCCCCCCAGCGCGCCAGGCGATCAACATGCAGGCGCTCACGGACCTCGTCGGCGCCGCACGGCACGATCGTCTGCCGGTGCTCGTCTATGTGCCACCACGCCCGCGGCACGCGTTTCCGTTCGATCCTGCGGTCTACGCCGCGTTCAAGGCCGACTGCGAGCGTCTCGCCAAGGCCGACGGGGCCTCCTTCGCCAATATCGAGGACAGCGTCGCCGACGAGGTGTGGGGCCAGATCGACAACGGCGCGGGCGAGCTCGTCACCGACTTCAGCCACTTCACCGCCGTCGGCCACCGGGAGATGGCGGCCGCCATGCACGACGCGCTCGCCGCGACGATCCTGCCGCAAACACGATGATCTTCAACTCGTTCACTTATGTCTTCTTCCTCGCCATCGTCGTGATGGTGTACTGGCTGCTGCCGCGCCGGCCACGCCAGCTTTTCCTCTTCGCCGCCAGCATCACGTTCTACGGCTTCTGGCGCTTCGACTACGTCTTCATCATGCTGGTGTCGGCGTTCACGGACTACTTCGCCGCCATCAATATTCACAAGGCGAAGGCGCCGGCGAAGCGGCGCCTGTGGCTGGCGCTGAGCCTCACGGTCAATTTCGGGCTGCTGTTCTATTTCAAATACGCGAACTTCCTGGTCGGGAACATCAATGGAATCGCGCATCTCCTCGGCCGCGACGATCTGCTGCGCACCTGGAGCGTCGTCCTGCCGGTCGGGATCAGCTTCTACACGTTCCAGACCGTGAGCTACACGGTCGACGTCTATCGCGGGCGGATCGAGCCGATCCGCGACCCGCTGCTCTACGGCCTGTTCGTCACCTTCTTCGTGCATCTCGTCGCGGGTCCGATCCTGCGCGTCGTCGAGGTCATCCCGCAGCTCGATCGGCGCAAGCCCTTCGCTCTCGAGTTCCTCGCGTCTGGCCTGTGGCTCATCCTCAACGGCCTGTTTCTCAAATGCGTGCTTGCCGACACCATCGGCGGCTATGTCGACGAGGGCTTCGGCGCCAACCCGGCGACGCTGTCGGCGACCGACGTCTGGGTGCTGGCGGTGCTGTTCGGCTTCCAGATCTATTTCGACTTCGCCGCCTACAGCCAGATCGCGATCGGCTCGGCCCGGCTGATGGGCGTGATCTTTCCGCCCAACTTCTACTTTCCCTACGTCGCGACGTCGCCGCGCGATTTCTGGCGGCGCTGGCACATCTCGCTGTCGAGCTGGATCCGCGACTATCTCTACCTGCCGCTGTGCGGCGTGCGCCCGCATGACGAGTCGCGTGGCGGCCTCGTGCCGGTCGGCGAGCACGTCGGCGCTGCGCGACGAAATGTGGCGCTCGTCGCCACCTGGTTCATCATGGGGCTATGGCACGGCGCGGGCTGGACCTTCGCGCTGTGGGGCCTGTGGCACGCGCTGCTGATTCTGGTGCAACGGGTGATCGCGGGCTTGGGGGTTCTGCGCAGCCATACGCGCCTGCGCGGCGCGCTCGGCTGGCTGCTCGCGTTTCCGGCCGTGATGCTCGGCTGGGTGTTCTTCCGCGCGCAGAGCCTCGATCAAGCCTGGGCGATGCTGCAGAAGGTGCTGCAGCCCGGCAGGTACTTGCGGTTCGACCGGCTGCATTCCGGCTATCTCTGGTCGGCGCTGCCGATCGGCATCGACCCGGTCGGCTATCTGATCGCGGCGATCCTGCCGGTGGCGACGCTGGTCGCGTATCTCGTCCATCGCGACCTGTGGCCGCGCTGGTCGCGGCGTGCCGTGGTCGCGCTGCCGGTGGCGGTGGCTTATGGCACGGTGGTTGCGGCGTTCGTGTTCGTTTATCTGCGGCCGGTGCGGCAGTTCATATACTTTCAGTTTTGATGGCTTACCTGCCTTGACGTTCATGACATGAACGCGATAGAAAAACGCGCCTAAGGGGCAGTGCGGGATTTCGAAGGCATTGAAAGGACGATCGTAATCCGCGTCCCGGTGCGGCGTGGCCGATCCCCCGCAATGGCTTCGGAATCGGGAAGGCGCACGCGCCCGGCGCTCACCCCAATTGCGGTAGCTTGCGCCCGCGGGAGGGCCCTTGGCACCTGACCTTTCGTCCCTCCTGCTGCGTGCTCAGGAAGCGGCGCACCTCGCTGGCGCTGAGCTTCGCCCTCGGACAGTGGATTGGCTCGCAGTCGACTCGGACGCCGGTCACGATGTCAAGCTCGCCGCGGATCGGCGCAGCGAGGCTATCCTCGCGCAGGTGCTGGCGGCGACAGGGTTGCCGATTTTTTCCGAGGAGGCCGGATGGATCGACGGCGGCGCGGACGCTGCCGATTTCTGGCTAATCGATCCGCTCGACGGCACCGCCAACTATTCTTGCGGTGTGCCGCTCTGCTGCGTCTCCATCGGCCTCATGCGTGGTGGCCGTCCTTGCGCCGGCGTGATCTATGACTTCAATCGCGACGAGATGTTCGTAGGTGCGAGCCGACAAGGCGCGTCCCTCAATGGGGCGCCGATCCGTGTCTCCGCGAAAGCATCCCGGCAGGTCGCAATTCTGAGCACCGGCTTGCCGGTACGCGCTGACTATTCTGATCAGGCCATGGCCGCATTCGCCCGCGACATCCCGCATTGGAAGAAAGTCCGCATGGTCGGCTCGGCCGCGCTGTCGCTCGCTTACGTGGCGTGCGGGCGCTTCGATGCCTACCGCGAGCAGGCGATCATGCTGTGGGACGTCGCGGCCGGCTGGGCGTTGGTCGAAGCGGCCGGCGGCGTGGTGCGTGCGGACGTTCCCGACCTCGGGCGGCCGATCGACGTGTTCGCATCCAATGCGGCGCTTGCCGCCGCGCACGGACGCGCCTGACATGCTCCGCCGCATCCTGCGCGTCATGCGACGTCCGCTGCCGGCGCAGCGGCGGTGGATGATCTACGTCTTCTGGGCGCGCGCTTGGCCGCGCTTTTGGGGAACGCTGGGCTATCTCGGCCTCAAATGGTGGTTCGGCATCGAGCATGCCGAGTTGCCTGAGGTCTTCGGCACACCAGAGGTCGCGAAGACGCCAGGTGCCAAGATCGTCCTCGGGCGCGACGTCGTGTTGGTGTCGAGCTCCATTCGCGCGACCGCCTCGACCCTGCATGGCCGGGTGCGGTTACACGCGCTCGCCGAAACGGCCGGCATTTTCATCGCGGATGGGGTCGGCCTCAATGGAACGTCGATCACCGCGCGCTCGCGCACAATCCGGATCGGCGAGAACACAATGCTCGCGCCCAACGTCGTGGTGGTCGATTCGGATTTCCATTCTCCGTGGCCGCCAGAGGCTCGCAAAACGTCGCCCGGGCCCGAACACGATGCGGACGTGACGATCGGACGCAACGTATGGATCGGCATGCGCGCAACGGTGCTCAAAGGTGCGAACATCGGCGACGGCGCCATCGTCGCCGCCGGGAGTGTCGTCACCAGTGATATCCCGGCGAATACGTTGGCAGCCGGCGTGCCGGCCCGGGTCGTTCGCAGGCTCGATGAATGAGTATATTGCGTATACCGGAGCGGGCATGAATGCGCAGGTCTTGACAGTCGGGATCGCCGGTTACGGCGTGGTGGGCAAGCGCCGGCGCGAGTTCATCGACAAACATCCGGCGCTGCGCACCGTTGCGGTCTGCGACCGCACCTTCGGTGGCAGCGGTACGCTGCCCGACGGCGTGCCGTACTTCGCGACCTATCACGAGCTGCTCGGCCAGCCGCTCGATATTTTGTTCATCTGCATGACCAACGACATTGCGGCCGAGGTAACGATCGCAGGCCTGCAGCGCGGCCTGCACGTCTTTTGCGAGAAGCCGCCGGGCCGCACCGTCGCGGACGTCAACGCCGTCAAGGCGGAATGGCAGCGACATCCGGGGCTGCAGCTCAAATACGGCTTCAATCATCGCTACCACGACTCGGTGCGGGACGCGCTCGCGCTGATGCACTCGGGCAAACTGGGGCGCGTGCTCAACCTGCGCGGCGTCTATGGAAAATCCCAGATCGTCTCCTACGGGAGCAAGTCGATCTGGCGCACCCAACGCGAGGTCGCCGGTGGCGGCATCCTGCTCGACCAGGGCATCCACATGGTGGACTTGATCCGCCTGTTCGGCGGCGAGTTCGAGGAGGTCTACAGCTTCGTCAGCAACGACTACTGGGGCTACGATGTCGAGGACAATGCCGCGGCACTGATGCGCAGCAAGACCGGCGTGGTCGCGTTGCTGCACTCGACGGCGACGCAATGGCGGCACCGCTTCAGCCTTGACGTGACCCTGGAAAAAGGCGCGCTGATCCTCTCCGGCATCCTCTCGGGTTCGAAGAGCTACGGCGCCGAGACGCTTACCGTCGTGTGGGCGGCGGCTGACGACCTGGGCGACCCGATGGAGCAGGTGACGCGGTATAACCGCGACCCGTCGTGGGACGACGAGATTCGCGAGTTCGCCGATTGCATCCTCGCCGGCAAACCGGTGATCAACGGCTCGGTCGACGAGGCGCTGCGGACGATGGAGCTGGTCTATCGGATTTACGCGGCCGACAAGCAATGGAGCGACCGCTGGGGAATAGCCCCGCCATGACGGGGCGTGGTAGGGAAAAGGAATGACGAGGCTCAAAGAGAAGCTCGCGAAGCGGCAGCTCACCGTCGGCTCGTGGCTCAGCATCGCATCGACCGAGACCGCCGAGATCATGCTGGGCGGCGGATTCGATTGGCTTGCGATTGACATGGAGCACACCGCGATCGGCACCGAGGCGATGGCCAAGCTGATCCAGACGGTGGCGCTCGGCGGCCTGCCGGTGCTGGTGCGGGTCGGGGTCAACGACGCGCTGCTGATCAAGCGGGCGATGGACGCCGGCGCGGTCGGCGTGATCGTGCCGATGATCAACAGCGCCGACGACGCGCGGCGCGCCGTCGAGGCGCTGTACTACCCGCCGCGCGGCAAGCGCGGCGTCGGCCTCGCGCGCGCGCAGGGCTATGGCCGCAACTTCGAGGCCTATCGCGCATGGGCCGACCGCGAGTCGGTCTTCATCGCTCAGGTCGAGCACCACGAGGGGGTGCGCAATCTCGATGCGATCCTCGCGGTCGATGGCGTCGACGGCTTCATGATCGGCCCCTACGATCTCTCCGGCTCGCTTGCCCGGCCAGGCGACTTCGATAGCCCGGCGATGGCCGATGCGCTCGCGCAGGTACGCGCCGTCATGGCGCGCTCGGCCAAGCCCGGCGGGGTGCACATCGTGCAGCCGGACGCGGCGACGCTGCGGACGCGCGTCGCCGAGGGTTATCGTTTCATCGTCTATGGCGTCGACCAGATCTTCCTCACCATGGCGGTCGACCGCGATCGTACCGAGGTGGTCGCGCTCAATAACGGAAAGACCGCATGAGAAGCATCTGCGTCATTCCGGCCCGCATGGCGTCGAGCCGGCTGCCCGGCAAGCCGTTGAAGCCGTTGCTGGGGATGCCGCTCATTCAGCATGTCTATCTGCGCAGTCGCCTGTTCGCCGATTTCGAGCGGGTCATCGTCGCGACCTGCAACGTCGAGATCGCCGACTCGATCCGGTCCGTCGGCGGCGAGGCGATAATGACGGCGGACACGCACGAGCGCTGCACCGATCGCGTGCAGGAGGCGGTCGAGCGGCTCGGGCTCGGTCTCATCGATGATGACCTCGTGCTCATGGTGCAAGGAGACGAGATACTGGTCTCGCCCGAGATGCTGGCGCAAACCACCGCGCGCTATGCGCAGACGCGTGCCGCGGTGGTCAATCTGGTGAGCCGCCTCTATGCGGCCGAAGACCAGGATGACGTTAACGCCGTAAAGGCCGTCATGGCGCCGGACGACCGCATTCTCTACTTCTCGCGCTCCGGCATCCCGTCGCGTTCGCGCGCCGGCAAGGACCTCAAGGTCTATCAGCAGACCGGCGTCATCGGCTTCAAGCCGTCGCTGCTCGCGACCTTCAGCAGCCTGCCGCAGACGCCGCTCGAGCGCGCTGAATCGTGCGACATGCTGCGCCTGTTGGAGCATCACATGCCGATCTATGCGGTGCGCACCGAGGCCGAGACCATAGGGGTCGACACGGCGGCCGACCACGCCCGGGCCGAGAGGGTGCTCGCCGCCGACCCGCTGACCACGCGGTATCTCAGGCCGTGACGCCCTCGCCCGTCCGCGTCGCCGTCACGTCGCGCTCGTTCTCGCGCCACCCCAAGCTGCGCGCCGAGCTGCTGGCGCGCTATGCCGACGTCACGTTCAACGACAAGGGGCTTCTGCTCTCGGGCGACGCTCTCATCGAATTCCTGCGCGGCCACGAGCGGGCGATCACGGCACTGGAGAAGCTCGACGAGAGCGTTTTCGCGGCGCTTCCCGAGCTCAGGGTGATCGGCAAGTTCGGCGTCGGCCTCGACTCGATCGACCTGGACGCGATGACTCGGCACGGTCGCAAGCTTGGCTGGCGCGGCGGCGTCAACCGCCGCTCGGTCGCCGAGCTGGTGGTCGCCTTCGCGATCGCCTGCCTCCGCCTCATACCGCAGGCGAACAGCTCACTGCGCGGCGGAAAATGGCTACAGTTCGCCGGTCGCCAGCTCACCGGCCGCACTGTCGGGATCGTCGGCTGCGGCCACGTCGGCAAGGACCTCGCCACGCTGCTGCGTGCCTTCGATTGCGAGCTGCTGGCGCACGACATCCGCGATTTCCCGGATTTCTATGCGCAATGGCGGGTGCGATCGGTCGGGCTGGAGCGGCTGCTCGCCGAGTCCGAGATCGTCACGCTGCACGTCCCGCTCGATGCGACCACCGCCAACATGATCTCGGCCGCGCGGCTCGCCCTGATGCGGCGCGAGGCGGTGCTAATCAATGCCGCGCGTGGCGGAATTGTCGACGAAGCCGCGCTCGTCGTTGCGCTCAAAGAGGGCCGGCTGGCCGCGGCCGCGTTCGATGTGTTCTCCACCGAGCCGCCGCAGAACGACGAGCTGCTGACGCTACCGAACTTTCTTGCCACCCCGCATATCGGCGGGAGCTCCGAGGAGGCGATCATTGCCATGGGTATGGCCGCCATCGAGGGGCTCGAGACGGCGGGCGATCCGTGGACCGTGGCGGCGGGATGAGGCGCGCCCCGCATATGCCAACGCGATGAGCGAGGCAGGTACGCCGTGACCTCCACCTCTCTATTGAACGCGACGTTGGGCGAGCGCGTGAAGGCGTATCTCGACTCGCCGCAATTCGCCGACATTCCCCCCCATGCGCTGACCGAATATTGGCAATACCACCACGCGCAAGCCGCGATCTCGGTCGAGGACGGGAGTTTGTCGGCGAGGGGCAACTCCGGATTCTATGCACCATCGTTGACGCCGCCGCGGCCGGCGTCGACGTGGCGCGTGCGATTGCGGAATTTCGCGCGCGATCCGCTCGGCTATCCTCGGATAATTGCGCGGGAGCTGGCGCGGCGGGTGCAGCGACGCTTTGATGTCGAGCAAAGGTTTGCAGAACAGTTTCCCTTCCGGCTGGCGAATGTGGATTATGCGACCGCGTTCGATGCGGTGATGAGCCATCGTCCAGAGGCGGATGTCGACATCAGCCGGTTCCGCCTCGATTTTCGCAAGATCGCGCGCGTGCCCGGATGCCAAGCGACGGCGGCCGCGGTCGCCGCCGACTATCGCGAGCTGACCGGCGTCCGTCCACATGATCAGATCTATCGAGCGTATTACCTCGCAAGCATTCTGACCTACGTGGAGGCTTTCGCCGGCGACTTCTGCTTCATCGAGATCGGGGCCGGTAGCGGGAACTTGGCGCATCTGATGCTGCGGCATGCCAAGCGCACGAGCTACATCGTCGATCTTCCCCGCACGCTGTGTGGCGCGGTGGCGTATCTGTCGGGCGTCATGCCGACGTTGCGCATGTTGCTGCCCAACGAGGCCGTGAGCGTGCCGCACCGTGACGTCGATCTTGTCTTCGTCACGCCGGCACAGCTCGATCTCGTTCCCGATCGGGCGGTCACGCTCGCGGTCAATGCCGCCTCGTTCCAGGAAATGACACCGGTGCAAGTCGGCGATTATTTCGCGCTCGTTGATCGCGCGGTGCGGACCGGCGGCCTCTTCGCCTGTTACAATCGAGTCGAAAAGATACCCGGCGACGACACGATCACCGCAAAAGAGAGCGGCGCCGAGGTCATGCGCTTTGCCGAATATCCGTGGCGCACCGGACGGGAAACGCTCGTGCACGAGGTGTGCCGTTTCGCGCGCCTTACCCAACGCGACAACAGCATGCTGCGGATCGAGCGATTGCCACTGGCTTGAAGCGCTAGGATCCTCCTGCGGCAATGTGCGCTGCGGTATGCCGATTTGATCGGGGCTGGCGGGTATCCGCAAAGTGGAACTCGGACAAATTGCCGTGAATTTTTTTACACCACGTTGAGGACGCGGGTGTGATGATAGAAAGGGGTTGGCGGATGATTCGGCGATGCCCTGGCCACACTCGATCGAATGTTCCGGGAGCTCGCGCGACGCTCGCTCGGCGGGCGTCAATTTCCGCTGCCGTAGCGTGAATCGGCAAAATTGCCATATTCCGCTGCTTGAGACGAGGGTAAGCGGGCGGATCGGCAGCGTCAGGCATGTTGAGCCGCCGCCCGGCTTTCCTGCAGGTTATTGGTCTTCCATCGGTGACGAAGGGGCTGCTCGCTCGACTTGCGAGTCTCAGCCTTGGCCGTCCTGACGCAGAGAGTCGCTGAATGCTGCACCGGGTTCCAACCCCCGATGGCTCTCTCGATATCCTCGACACGGAGGATGCGGGGGACGAGGTCGTCTCGCCGCAGCCGGATGCTTCACTCGGGCGCGGCTCGCCGGTTCCCGTGGCGGCCACGTCCACCTCGTCGACCGGCTCGAGCAGCGGGACGGCCGGTACGGCCACCCTCGCTTCTGAGACCATCACGCGCACGGGCAGCGGCCTCGTGTTCAACAACACGTATGGCGCCGGCGTCACGACGAACTTCCGCAATGAGATCGTCGCTGCGGAGAACTATCTTCAAAGCCAGTTCACCAACAGCTGCACCATCAATTGCAGCTTCGATCTGCAATCATTGAATCCGGCCTATAGCGGCGAAAACAGCTTCAATCCGATCGTCGTCTCGTATTCGACCTTCGTGAATGCCTTGGCGAGCCACGCGATCTCGCCGGCACAGAAAGCCGCCGTCGCCTCGCTGCAGCACCTGTCCGATCCGAGCCAGGGCATGGGCTTCATGGTTCCGGTGGGCGAGGCGAGGATTCTGGGGCTTGCGAGCGGCCCCAGCGGCGGGACGATCGACGATACGGTCGTGCTCAACAGTTATTACTGGAACGCAAACGCCCTCCAGAACAACCCGACCGACGCCGAGGCCGTAATCGAGCATGAGGTCAGCGAAGGCGGAATGGGCCGAATCGGCAGCCTTGGGATTGCCGATTCGTATTGGGCGCCGATGGATCTTTTCCGTTTCACGGCGTCCGGCCAGCGGGATTTCACCGGCGGCCAGGACGGCCAGGCGACTTATTTCTCCGTGAATGGGACCAGCGTCAGCACGGGTCTGCAGTACCACGACTCTGTGAATACGTCGGGGCAGTTCGACGGGGAGGATTTCGCCGATTGGGACCAGGTGGGCCAGGATGCCAACGCGCACGATCCGTTCGGACCTGGCGGCCCGGGTGCTGGCGATCCAGGCACGCTTTCAGCGACCGATCTCCAGATCATGAATGTGCTGGGGTGGGCCCAGCCTTCTACGGACGGAATTGCGGTCAGCCCGACGAAGGCCGACGCCCTGCAAGGGGGGGCGGCTCTGACCTTGCTCACGGCGACGCCGGTGATCAGCGACTCCAAGAGCACGACCATCGCCAATGCGACGGTCAAGGTCGCGAACGGGAGCGGTTCGGCGGTTTCTGGCGACAAGCTTTTTGTTGCCGGGGTCCAGAGCGGGATAGTGAGCGGCGTCACGGTTTCATGGAACGCGACGACGAGCACGCTGACGCTGAGTGGGTCGGCCTCGATTGCGACGTACCAGTCGCTGCTGT
>DATGLS010000051.1:0-5296 GCA_035293985.1 Xanthobacteraceae bacterium | reverse complement strand
TGCCCTGCCAACGCGAGGGCCAAGCTCGCCGTCGTGCAGGCAATGATCGCGATACGCCGCGCGCTCATGATGCCACCTCTAGAAGCTCGCTTTGACGGAGAAGGTCGCCGTCGTGTTGTTGAAGGAGAAACCGGAGAGGTTGGAGGACGTGATCTGCCGCTCGATGCCGACGCCGGCGGCGATCCATTTGTTCAGGTGCAGGAACTCCGAGGCGCCGAAGAACCAGCTTCGATCGCTCCGCGCCACGTGCGGATTCACCGCGGGATCGGCGGCGTCGTAGGGCGTCCAGTCGTGGCCGACCTCAAGCGTGGTCTCCCAGGGCCGCGGAACGCCGCGGAAGCCGGGATCGAGGATGCCGCCGTAGCGGATCGAGTAGCTCGCCTTGACCCGGTACTGGCTGTTGGTGTCGAAGGCGAAGCGGGTCTTCTCGTGCACGTAGCGCAGCAGCAAGTCGAGGGTCTGGGACTCGCCGATGGGCTGGCTCGCGGTCAGGCGTACGACGTCGACGTTGCCGTTGAGCTGCGTCGCCAGCGCGTCGAAGGGCGAGTTGTGGTAGCCGCGCTCCTCGTGCTCGTAGAAGAGCCGGGCGAGCGTGCCCCAGGCGAAGGTCTTGGCGAGCTCGACGCCTGCGCCGCCGCCGAAGAGCAGCGTGGTGTTGTCGAGGCTGACGTAGGTGCCCATGAGATAGGGGCGCACGCTCGCATGCTCGATGCCGAAGCGGTCCAGCGTAAAGCGCGGACCCAAGGTGAGCTCGACAATCCCGAGGTCCAGATGGCTGTCTCGAAAGAACAGGGAGTCGTAGAGCGTGCCCGTCGCCTCGATCGTGTCGCTCTCGGCGTTGCCGAGATCGTAGCGATAGATCCCGGCGGCATTGAGGAACACGTCGTTGTCGCTGTGCTTGACGAGGGGCGTGCCCGGCAGCGTGAATCCCGGCGGCGCCGGCACGATGGCGCCCGGCGCTTGATCGGCGTTGGTCTGGTGCTGGATCCCGGCCTCGACCTGGCCCGCGAACTGGCTGGGCGAGCTCAAGCTGTCGACCTTTGCGAGCGCGTCCTGCGCGCGCGCGCGCACCTCGGGGCTCGCGCCAGGCGCGCCGGCGGCCTGTTGCAGATAGGCGCGCGCCATGGTGTAGGACTTGAGCCGCGCGTAGAGCAGGCCCAGCTCGAGCTGGGCGGTGGGCAGGTTCGGGTTGTACATGAGGAGGCGCTCGAGCGCGCTCACGCTTGCCTCGTAATCGCCGATCTGCGCGCCGAGCCGCGCATAGCGCAGCGTGAGCTCGACGTCGGTGGGGTTCTTGAGGAGCTGCCGATAGAGGCTCAGGAACTCCGCCCGCTGCACGCTTGCATCCTGCGCCCGGGCGGGCTGCGCGGCGGCCAAGCTCAGGACAAGACCGACCGCCAAGACGGCCAGGCGCCGACGGCGGCTGCGCGCACGGCTCATTCCCTGCTCTCGGCGCTCGGTCAACTGTGATCTCCCCCTGCAACGGTTGAAAGAGTCTACGCGAATTCAGAGTGTTGCGCGAAATCAAAACTGTGGCAGGTCGTATCTAAGGATTTCCCATCGGGGGACCTGTGACAGCCGTCACAGGTGCCGCTCATTTCTCATGGGCGTGGTAGACGCCGTCCCAGCCCGCGCCCGGCGGCTCCGCACGGAACTGCGCGATCCGCTCCCGATAGACGTCGTAGAGCGGGGCGAGACCGAAAAGCTCGCGGGTGCCGGCGTCGCTCATCAGCGCAAGCGCCTCCCCCCATCGCTGCGACAGATAGGCCGCGCGGATCTCCCGATGCCGCGCGAGCACCGCGTCGAGCTCAGCGAGGGCTGCTTCCGTCGAGGCTTCCAGGACTGTGAATATCCGGACCGCGCTGTCGCGGCCCTTCACTCGGATCAGATCGAGCTCCGCGAGGCGATCATCGGAGAGCATCGACGCGGTCGATTCGCTGATGATCAGATCGACGCCGTAGGTCTTGCTGGCGCCCTCGAGGCGCGACGCCAGGTTCACCGTGTCGCCCAACACGGAGTACTCCATGCGCTGGTGCGAGCCCATGTTGCCGACACAGCACTCGCCGGTGTTGACACCGATGCCGATCCGGATCGGCTTGAAGGTCCGTCCGGCCGCGGCGGCCTGACGGTCACGCTCGGCGTTGAGGTCCGCAAGCGTGCGGCGCATCGCCTTCGCGGCCGCGACCGCATGGACCGCATGATCGGCATCTGGCAGCGGCGCGTTCCAGAACGCCATGATGCAGTCGCCGATGTATTTATCGATGACACCGTCGTGCGCCATCACCACGTCGGTCATGGGCTGCAGGAACCCGTTGACGAAGGTGGTGAGCTCCTGCGGCCCCAGGCCCTCGGCGATGGTCGTGAAGCCGCGGATATCGGAGAACAGAATTGTCATCACGCGGTTTTCGCCGCCGAGCCGTAGCCGCTCGGGCTGCGCGGCCAGCTGCTCCACCAGCGCCGGCGCCATCAGCCGCGAGAAGGTCTGCTTGATCTGGCGCCGCGCACGCTCGGAGCGCAGATAGCCCTGGATCGTCGCGCTGCCGTAGATCAACAGGATCACGAGGCTCGGGTAGGCGGGGTCGAGCAGGAGATGCGGCCCTCGATAGGCCCACCAGGCGCCGCCCCACGCGCCGAGCACGGCGAGCGCGGCGAACCCGCCCGAGGCCGCGGCGCCGAGCCTCGGCAGCGCGAGCGCGAGGATCAGCGCCGCTGTCGCGATCAGCAGGAACTCGGCGCCGTGCGTCCAGTCGGGCCGGGTCAGGAACCAGCCCTGGAGCGCCTGATCGATGGCCTGCGCATGCACCTCGACGCCCGGCACCGTCGGGCCAATGGGCGTCGCGCGAAGATCGCTGAGCCCGGCCGCGCTCGAGCCCACCAGGACGATGCGATCCTTGAATGGCGCCAAGTCGAGCGTGCCGCCGAGCACGCTCGCGAAGGACACGCGGCGGTCGTTGTCGATCGGACGGTAGCCGATCCAGATCCGGCCCTCGCGATCGGTCGGCAGCGTGATCGGGCCGATCTTGAGGGCGACGAGGCCCGTGGCCTGGCCGAGGTTCCATTCCGCGCTGGCGCCGGCGGCGCGGCCGACGTAGCTCCGCGCACCGAAGGCGACGCGCAGCACCTCGGCCGGCAGCGTCGGATAGGCCGCACCCGCGACGCGCTCTACGAGCCGCATGCGCCGCACCAGCCCATCCCAGTCCGCGTCCTCGTCGAGACTGCCGATGCCGGACGCCGCTGCCTCGAGCGGCGGGATGCTGACGAGTGCTCGGCCATAGGTGGGCACAAAGCGCAGGGGATCGTCGCCCGCAAGGGCGAAGCCGGCCTTGCGTACGGGCTTGTCGCTGCCGGCATCCTCTGCGGGGACGCTGCCGATCACCGCGCGGCCGCGGGCCAGCGCCGCCGCGAACACCGCGTCGTTGTCCGGCAGCTCCGCGATCGCCTTCGTGATCGCCGCCGGCACGTCGCCGCGGAACAGGGTCGGCAGCAGGCGCTGCGGCGAGGTGCGGTCGGGCTCGGGAAACACAATGTCGAATCCGATCGCGGCGACGCCGGCGTCGGTCAGCTTGTCCGTGAATTCCGCGAGCACGGTGCGCGGCCAGGGCCACTGTCCGAGCTTGCGGAGGCTGTCCTCGTCGATGTCGACGACGAGCACGGGCGCCTCGGGAGCCGGGCGAGGGGCGGCCTGCTGAATGAGGTCGATGGCGCCGTTGGTGATCGCCTCCAGAGGCTCGAAGCCCAGCGCTTTGACGGCGATCGCCACCGCGGCGATCGCCACGGGCAGCAGCAGATCGGCCGCCAGGCGCTTCATGCCTTGCATTTTAGCAATTTCAATCCGCCGCTCGCCGCTGCTGCGCGTCTCCGCTGGTGGCTGAAAATGATGGAATCACGGCGGGCTCGGTCACGCGAGCGTTTTCTGCCCGCGGGTGTGTCGATGCGCAGCAGTCGTTGCTTAACGATTGAGTAACCGCGATCTGGAATCGTGCTCAAATCCCATTTGCCTCATGAGGCACACCATGTCGCGCCCAGCCCTGGTATTCATTGCATCCCTGATGATTTGCGGCTCGGCTTTCGCCGGCGCCCCGGGCCCCGACCGCTCCGGTCTCTCCTTCGACGAGAACGTGCTCATCAACACCGCCTGCGCGAGCGCGCGCCCGAAAGGCGACAGCGCCTACTACGCCTGCGTCGCCAAGCAGGTGTCGGTACTGCAGGAGCGCCGGGCGCCGGACCGCTCCGCTCTGACGCCCGCTCAGAACAAGGCAATCGACGACCGCTGCCAGTATCTGCGGCGCACCGGCGTCGCCGCCTACTACGATTGCATCTCCGAGAGCATGCCGAAGCCGTCGGCCGCGGTGTCGGAAACTCCCGGCAACGGCTGAGGCCGGACTCCAGTCGCGCCGCAGCTGACGCGGTCGAGGCGTCGGCGGCTCCAATCTCGGCTCCGCCCTATCGAGCGGGGACGACGCCCCACCGCCGCGCCCAGCCGAGGCCCGCGAGGGTGCCTGCCTTGGGCCGGTACTCGCAGCCGACCCAGCCGGCATAGCCGCTCTCGTCGAGCAGCTCCAGAAGATAGGGATAGTTGACCTCTCCGACGTCGGGCTCGTTGCGGCCCGGTACGCCGGCGATCTGCACATGGGCGAACCGGCCGGCGAGCTCGCGGATGTGCCGTGCGAGATCGCCCTCCATGATCTGGCAGTGATAGAGATCGAACTGCAGCTTGACGCTGGCGCGATCGATCCGATCGATCAGGCGGAGCGCCGCGCCGCTGGTGCTCACAAGGTAGCCGGGGGCGTCTCGGACATTGAGCGGCTCGATCAGCAGAGTGATGCCGAAGGGCGCCACGAGATCCGCGGCTGCTCGGAGGTTCGCGACATAGATGGTCTCGGCCTCGGCGCCGGCGGCATTGCCCGCGAGCGCGTGGATGCGCCGGCATCCCGTGGCTGTCGCGTAGTCGATCGCCCGCGCGACGTTGCGCATGAACTCGGCCTCGCGTCCCGGAAGCGCGGCGAGGCCGCGTTCGCCTTTGGCCGTATCGCCGGGCGGCAGGTTGAACAGCACGGCCTCAAGCCGATGGCGCTCGAGGCGCACGGCGATCTCCTCCGGCGGAAACTCGTACGGCTGCAGGAACTCCACCGCGCGGAACCCCGCGGCGGCGGCGGCCTCGAAGCGATCCAGGAACGGCAGCTCCGTGAAGAGCCAGGAGAGATTGGCGGCGAGCCTGGGCATGCGCCGAGCCTAGCGGCAGGCGAGGCTCGGGAAAAGGCGGGAGGCTTGGAGCCTCCGGCGGTCGTTGCTAGCA
>DATGLS010000050.1:0-91940 GCA_035293985.1 Xanthobacteraceae bacterium | reverse complement strand
CGAATCGAGCGCGCTCGTCGCCTCGTCGAGGATCAGGATCGGCGGATCTTTCAGGAGCGCGCGCGCGATCGACAGGCGCTGGCGCTCGCCTCCCGACAGGAGCCGGCCGCGCTCGCCGACGCGCGCGTTGAACCCTTCCGGGTTGCGCTCGATGAAATCGAGCGCCTGCGCGCGCTCGGCGGCGAGCCGGATGTCGGCGTCGCTCGCATTCGGGCGTCCGACCAGCAGGTTCTCCTTGATCGAGCGGTTGAACAGCATCGCCTCCTGGAAGACGACACCGATGTTGCGGCGCAGGCCGGTGAGCGTGAAGTCGCGGATCTCGCGCCCGTCGATGGCGATGAACCCGGACTGCGGGTCGAAGGCGCGATGCAGCAGCGCCAGCGCGGTCGACTTGCCGGCGCCGGTGGCGCCGACGAGCGCGATGGTGTCGCCGGGCTCGGCGGTGAGGTCGATATTGGCGACGGCCGGCTTCTTGCCGTCGTAGGAGAAGGTGACGTTGCGAAATGCGATCCGCCCGTCGAGCCGTCCCGGATCGACGGCGCCGGGCCGGTCGCGCAGCGCCGGCACGGTGTCGAGCACGTCGAAGAACTGCTGCAGCCGCGGCGTCTCTCCGAACAGCCGGTTGACGAACGACACCGCGTGCTGGAGGCGGTCGATCAGCATGGTGGCGAAGCTCATGAAGGTGACGACCTCGCCGACGCTCGCCTGGCCGCGCAGGTTGAAGATCGCGCCGACGATGATGATCGAGAGGACCACGATGGTGGTCGAGGCGCGCGTGAGCACCGCGATCACGGCCCACCAGGAGAGCACGGGAAGCTGCGCGGCCAAGAGCTTCCCGATCACCACCTTGAGCTCGCTCACCTCGGCCTGCACGCGCGCGAAGCTGTGCACCAGCGGCACGTTGCCCAGCGTATCGGAGGCGCGCTCGGCGAGCGCCGAATAGTGCTCCTCGACCTGCATCTGCAGGTCCGCCGACTTGCGCATCACGAAGGCGGTCAGGACCGCGAACACCGCGCACAGTCCGACCAGGAGCAGGGCGAGCCGCCAGTTGAGGTAGAGCGCGAGCGGGAGCAGCACCACGAAGGAGACGAAACCCGCCATGTGCTCGCGGAAGAAGGAGACCCAGAGCCCCCAGAGCGAGTCGGTGCCCTGCAGCATCACCTTCATCAGCCGGCCCGAATGGCTGCCGCTGTGAAACGCGAGCGGCAGCTGCAGCACGTGCTCGAAATATTGCGAGAGCACCTCGTGGCGGCGGGTGTGCGCGAGCCGGTCGGCGTAGAGCGCGACAAGCGTGCCGCACAGGATGTTGAAGAGGCCGACCACGACCCATACGGCGAGCAGCGCGGTCAGGCGGGGCCAGACCTCGCCGGCGCCGGCCGCGGCTGCGCCCGACAAGGTGTCGACGACCTTTCCGAGCAGGATCGGCTCGAAGAACAGCGTGCATGCGAGGGCCAGGTTGCAGGCCGCGAGCGTCCACGCCATCCGGGCGTGGGGCGCGAGCAGCGCGAGCACGCGCAGATAGATTCGGGCCATGCTCATGCGGCACGTCCCTGTGCGGCGGCGGCCTTCTTGCGCCTGCGTTGCCGCAGCCAGCGATGGATGAGCCGGGTGCGGCCCGGCCGGGGGACGAGATGGATGTCGCTGACGAAACGCGCGGCGCCGCGCTTGCGCTCGAGCACGATCTTGCGGCTGTGGAAGGCCTCGAGCTCGGGCCGATGACCCACGCTGATGACGGTCGCCTGATCGAGCTCCTTGGCGAGCAGCGCCATCAGCTTTTCCTGGCTCGCAGGGTCGAGCGCGGAGGTCGACTCGTCGAGGACGATGATGTCCGGACGATGCAGCAGCAATCGGCCGAAGGCGAGGCGCTGGCGCTCGCCGCCCGAGAGCGTCTGGTCCCACGGCGCCTCTTCCTCGATCCGCTCCACCAGGTGCTCGAGGCCGACCCGCTTCAAAGCCGCGGCAATCTCTTGCGTGCTCCAATCCTCCGCTGCGGCCGGGTAGGCGATGGCGCGCCGCAGCGTTCCCTGCGGCACATAGGGGCGCTGCGGTAGGAGGAAGAGCCTCGCGCCGGATTTGAGATCGATGCTGCCGCCGCCCCACGGCCACAGGCCCGAGATGGCGCGCACCAGCGTGCTCTTGCCGGTGCCGGACTCGCCCGCCACCAGCACGCGCTCGCCCGGCGCGACTTCGACCTCGGCATCGTCGATGACCGCGGTGCCGTCGTCGAGCGTCACCGACAGGTCGCGCAGCCGCACCGCCGCGCCGTCGGTCTCGCCGCGCTGGATGCGGCCCATGCCCTCGCCGTTCTCGGCGCGCTCGAGCGCGTCGAGCGAGACCATGAGCGAGGCGATGCGCCGCGCGCCGGCGCTCCAGTCGGCGAGGCGAGGGTAGTTGTCGACGAGCCAGCCGAAGGCGGCCTGCACGATGGTGAAGGCGGAGGCCGCCTGCATCATCTGGCCGAGGCTCATCGAGCCGTCGAGGAATTTCGGCGCCGCCAGGATGATCGGGACGACCGGCGCCAGCACCGAGCTGCCCTGCGACACGAAGGTCGTGCGCATGTGCTGCCCGAGGAGCTTGCGCCATTGCCGCAGCACCTCGGCGAACGTGCGATCGAGGCCGGCGCGTTCCTCCGCCTCGCCGCCGAGGAGCGCGATGCTTTCGCCGTTCTCGCGCACCCGGGTGAGCGCATAGCGATAGTCGGCCTCGGCCTGGTTGACCCGTTCGGAGACGGTGACGAAGCGGCGCCCGATGCGCAGCATCAATCCGCTGGCGACGAACGAGTAGACCACCGCGGCCACGACCAGGAAGCCCGGAATGGTGACCGCGACACCGCCGACATGGAACGACAGCGCGCCTCCGATCGTCCACAGCACCGTGATGAAAGTCGCGGCCGAGAGCCCCGCGGTCACCACGCCGACCGTGAAGTCGACCGGCGCATCGGTCGCAACGCGCAGGTCCTGCGCGATGCGGTATTCGGGATTGTCGTGATCTCCGGTGACCAGGTTGAGCTGAAAGTAACGACCGTTGTGCAGCCAACGGTCGATCACGCGGCCGGTGAGCCAGGCGCGCCAGCGCCGCTGCACCGTCATGCGGGCATAGACGTTGGCCACGCCGCAGGAAACGCTCACGACCGCGAGCGGCACGAAGATCGCCGAGAGAAAAAGCACCGTGTCGGCCTTGCGCGCCTCGAGGGCGTCGAAAATTCTGCGATTCCAGACGTTGATCCCGTATTTCAGGCCGACATCGGTCAGGATCAGCGCCAGCACGCCAAGCGTGAGCGGCCAGGCCAGCCTGTCGCCCGCACGCCCCCAGAATCCACGCGCCGTGAAACGGAAGCGCTGCACGAGATATTCGCGTTTGGCCTCTTCGCGCTCGCCTGCGTCTTCTGCGAGAAGCGGCTCGGCAGGCGGCGGCGGCAGCGGCTCGTCGGCAGGATCCCCCTTGGCATCATCGCAGTCGGCCGGCGCGGCGGCACGGGATGGTGCGTCCTGCGACGCCTCGGGCGACTGGCTGGCAGGTGTCTTCTGCGGGCCTTGGTCCTTGCTCATCAACGCGCCTCGGAACAACAAACTTGGTCCGAACCGCAAAAGTTCCGAATCCGACTTTGCGGCGGCCGTCGGCAGCCGTTCGGGGCTTCTCGGAATGGCGCGGGTCAGCCCCCGGTGGCAGCCCTTGCCGACTGTGAACGCCGAAGCCAAGTCGTCTACTTTACCCGCTCCCAAGCCAAGAATGCCCCGGACGATCGAGCCTCTGAAGGTGGGTGCGGAATACTTGCACCTGAGGATTTTTTGCGCTAGAACGAAGAGAGAACAAACTGGAGCGCTCGTCATCCCCCCTGGCTTGGGCCAAAGCAGCCTTGCGACGGCCCGCTTCGAGCCCGGGGCGCTATCGCTTGCGCGGCTTCGGCTCCGACTTCTGGCCGTGGCGGTCCGGCGCAAAGTTGGCAGAACGAAGCCATGGGAGAAAAACCGAATGAGTCCAACCAAACAGCGATCAAAACCGCCCAACGACTTGTGACCGCCGGCGCACGACTACCGGCGCACGCGGCTCACGCCGGCCTGTCGTCCTCCAAAGAGAGAGCATCATTGCAGAGTGCCGGAGACCCGCATGCAGATTGCCCCCCATCTCACCACCCCCCGAACGTGGCCTTGCAGGCTGCCGCTCGCCGGCATTTTGGCCGAACGAACCTAGGCGGAAAAAGCGAATGAATTCAATGAGGGCGGCAAACGGAGGATAATCCGGCGGGGCGTCACGAAATTTTGGCAGAACGGCAGAACGAAGCTAGGTCGAAAACTGCAATCGATTCAACGAAGCGCCATCGGATTGCGCTTCGCTTACTCGGGTCGGACGACTAATCTGCGCCGGCACCTTGTGACCCCTTCCGCCACCGGCTTCGCTTCCATGACCAAGCACATGAACCCTCCGTCCGAGCGCGTCGCGAGCCGCTCGCCGCTGTTCATCCGTCGGGTCGACGCGATCCCGATCGCGCTGCCGCTCGCCAAGCCGATGAAGATGGCGAACGTGACGATCGCGACCGCCGACAATGTGCTGGTTCGCATCGAGGCCGACGGCGGCCTCGTCGGCTGGGGCGAGGCGGCCTCGGCGCCCACGATGACCGGCGACACGCAAGGAAGCCTGGTCGCTGCGATCCGGCATCTCGCGCCGCTCATCATCGGCACCGATGCGTGGTCGGGCTCGGCGCTGATGCGCAAGCTTGGCGCCGCGCTTTATGGCAATACCGGCGCGCATTCGGCGATCGAGCTTGCGCTGCTCGATCTCGCCGGCCGTGCCGCCGGCCTGCCGGCGATCAACCTGATCGGCGGCCCGCTGCGCCGCGCGGTCGCGCCGATGTGGCTGCTCGGCAACGCGACGCCCGCCGAGGACGCGGCCGAGGCCCGCGCGAAGCTCGCGCAAGGTTTTCGCTTCTTCAAGGTGAAGGTCGGCGCGAAATCGGTCGAGGGCGACATCGCCTCGACGCTCGCGGTGCGCGACGCGCTCGGCATCGAGGTGCCGATCTGCGCCGATGCCAATTGTGGCTTTGCGCCCGCCGATGCGCGGCGCTACGTCGATGCCACGCGCGAGGCGCGGCTCATCTTCCTCGAGCAGCCGTTCGGGCCGCATGATCTGAAAAGCCTTGCGACGCTCGCGCGCCTCTCGCCCCTGCCGCTCGGCGCCGACGAGGGTATCCATTCGCTCGATGACGTGACCGCGCACGCGGAAGCAGGCGCCGGCGGCGTGTCGCTCAAGCTCATCAAGCTCGGCGGCATGAGCGCCGCCGTCGAGGCGGCGCGCCTGTGCGCGCGCCTCGGGCTCTCCATCAATGTCGCGGCGAAGATCGCCGAATCGAGCATCGCGTCGGCGGCCGCGATCAATCTCGCCTGCGCGGCGCCGTCGGTCGACTGGGGCGTCAGCCTCACGCACTTCTATCTCGCGCACGACATCGTCAAGACCCCGCTGAAGATCGCCGACGGCCTCGTGGCGCTGCCCGAAGCGCCCGGCCTCGGCGTCGAGATCGACGAGGAGGCGGTGGCGCAGTTTACAGTGAAGGGTTTCTAGGATGGCCGTGGAAGCTTTGTTCTTCGACGTCTTCGGCACGCTCGCCGATTGGCGCACCTCGATCGCGCGCGAGACGAAAGCGATTCTGAGCCCCCTCGGCCACGACAAGGTCGATTGGCTCGCCTTCGCGGATGCCTGGCGCGGCGAGTATCAGCCCGGCATGGAGGAGGTGCGCTCGGGCAAGATCCCCTTCTCCAAGCTCGACGTGCTGCATCGGCGCAACCTCGAGCGCATCCTGCCGCGGTTCAATCTGAAGGGTCTTTCCGAGGACACGCTGCGCAACCTCAATCTGGCCTGGCACCGCCTCGACACCTGGCCCGACGTGGCGCCCGGGCTCGTGCGCTTGAAGAAGCGCATGCGCCTCGCGCCGGTGTCGAACGGTAACATCTCGCTGATGGTCGACATTGCGCGCCGCAACGCCCTGCCATGGGACGCGATCCTCGGCGCCGAGATCGCCGGCGACTACAAGCCGAAGCCACGCGTCTATCTCTCGGCCGCAGCGGCTTTCGACCTCGATCCGGGCGACTGCATGATGGTCGCGGCGCACTCGAACGACCTCAAGGCCGCCGCCGCGCAAGGCCTGCGCACCGCCCACATCGCCCGCCCCAATGAGCACGGCCCCAACACCGGCGAGTCGGCGCCGAAAGTCCCGACGGATTACGCCGCGAAGAGCCTGGAAGACCTGGCGACGCAGTTGGGGCTGTAGTGTGCCCAACCCTCTACGACGTCATGGCCGGGCTTGTCCGGGCCATCGACGTCTTCCTTTCGTCAGATGCGCCAGCTAAGGCGTGGATGCCCGGGACGAGCCGGGGCATGACGAGGCAAAGGTAAGCTGCCCATGCGCATCGCGATGATCGGCACCGGCTATGTCGGACTCGTGTCCGGCGCGTGCTTCGCCGATTTCGGCCATCACGTGACGTGCGTCGACAAGGACGCGAGCAAGATCGAGGCCCTGCGCAAGGGACGGATCCCGATCTACGAGCCCGATCTCGACCGCCTGGTCGCCGACAACATGGCGGGCGGGCGGCTCGATTTCGCCACCGACCTCAAGGCGCCGGTCGGCGAGGCGGACGCGGTGTTCATCGCGGTCGGCACCCCGTCGCGGCGCGGCGACGGCCACGCCGATCTCACCTACGTGTATGCAGCCGCGCGCGAGATCGCGGCGGCGCTGCGTGGATTCACCGTGGTGGTGACCAAGTCGACCGTGCCGGTCGGCACCGGCGACGAGGTCGAGCGCATCATCCGCGAGACGCGGGGCGACGCCGACGTCGCCGTGGTCTCCAATCCGGAATTTCTGCGCGAGGGCGCCGCCATCCAGGACTTCAAGCATCCCGATCGCATCGTCGTCGGCGTCACCGACGAGCGCGCCAAGGCCGTGATGGCCGGCGTCTATCGCCCGCTCTATCTCAACCAGGCGCCGATCCTCTACACCGGCCGGCGCACCGCCGAGCTGATCAAATACGCCGCCAACGCCTTCCTCGCCACCAAGATCACCTTCATCAACGAGGTCGCGGATCTGTGCGAGAAGGTCGGCGCCGACGTGCAGGAGGTCGCGCGCGGCATCGGCCTCGACAACCGCATCGGCGCAAAATTCCTCCATGCCGGCCCCGGCTTCGGCGGCTCGTGCTTTCCGAAAGACACGCTGGCGCTGATCAAGACCGGGCAGGATTTCGCCGCGCCCTTGCGTATCGTCGAGACGGTCGCGGCGGTGAACGACCAGAGGAAACGCGCCATGGCGCGCAAGGTGTCGGGCGCGCTCGGCGGCAACCTGCGCGGCAAGACCGTCGCGGTGCTGGGCCTCACGTTCAAGCCGAACACCGACGACCTGCGCGAGGCGCCCTCGATCCCGCTGATCACGGCGCTCAAGGACATGGGCGCCAAAGTGCGCGCCTACGATCCGGCCGGCATGGCGCACGCCCATCACGACTTTCCCGACGTCGCGTTCGCGGACGGTCCTTACGCCTGCGCCGAGGGCGCCGACGCGCTCGTCATCGTCACCGAATGGGAGCAGTTCCGCGCCCTCGATCTCGAGCGCATCAAGCAGTCGATGAAGCAGCCGGTCCTGATCGACCTGCGCAACGTCTATCGCCCCGACGAGATGGCGGAGCTCGGCTTCGTCTACGACAGCATCGGACGGACGAAGGCCGGCGCGTAGCGAGCGCCTTGCCGTCCCTGGAGGGGCGGCCCTGGAGGGGGGCCGACAACGTTCGCGTCGCGCACGTGGTCGGGGTCGGGGGCGCCTCATCCGCTCGTCACAGAGTCGCGGGACCGCTCGCCAACGAAAACACCCAATTCACACCGTGCTGCGCCAACTGGCGGCGGCAACAATGGATGCGTGCAACCGGGGCCTGAGCAGCGCCGGGGCTGACGTCGCGTCAGCCGGCTTTGGTTTACGGTGAATTAACACGCCCCGCATACATTTTCAGGGGTTTGCGCGGCGCATTGCACTCGCCACGCGGAGAGCGAAGGCGGTCCCATGCTTCAACGTGTTTCTGCGAACTTCCTCCTCCAATCCGTCATCGCCATCGTCGGCATTGCGCTCGTCGCCGTGATCGCGATCGGCGCCTGGGACGCCTGGAGCGCGCTCGCGACCGCGGGCCGGCTCGAGCGCATCGCCGAGGTCCAGGGCCAGGCGTTCCGCAGTCTGCACAATCTGCGCCTCGATCGCTCGTTCACGGTGCGCATCCTCACCCATGACGGCGCGCCCGACGCGGTGCAGCTGCACCAGGTCAGCGAGTCGCGCGCCGCCGAGCTGCCTGCGCTCACCGCAGCGCTTGCGGCGCTGCGCCAGGTCGAGATGCGGAACCGCGATGCAGCGGTCGGCGAGCTCGATGCGGCCACGTCGAAGTTCACCGCGCTCGCCAAGGAGGCCGACGACGATTTCAACAACCCGAAGAGCGCGCGGCGACCTGGGCTGCCCAAGGAGTTCGAAACGGCAGCGACCGAGCTGATTGAGGTGCTTGCGCGCCTGAGCGACACGCTGGTCGGGCTCGCCAAATACCAGGATCCGTTCGTCGACCAGATGATGGCGATGCGCGACGCCGCCTGGATCGTGCGCGAGAACGGCGGCGATGCCTCGGTCATCGTCTCGACCGCGCTGTTGACGAAGCAGAAACTCACCGACGCGCAGCTGCAGCGCGAGATGAACCTGATCGGCCGCACCGAGGCCGGCTGGGCGATGGTGGACAAGCTGCGTAACGGCGCGGCGCTGCCGCCGGCATTGACGAGCGGGATCGACAAGGTCAACAGCGGCTTCTTCGGCGCGGATTTCCTCGCCAAACGCAACCAGATGATCGCGCAGCTCGCGGCCGGCCAGATCCCGGCGATCGCGGTCAACGAGTGGACGAGCCAGACGGTGCCGCGGCTCGGCGGCGTGACCGACCTCGCCGAGGCTGCGCTCGCGGCCGCCAAGGCGCACGCCGGCGAGCAGGTCGCGGTGGCGCGCGGCACGCTGATCGTAAAGCTCACGATGCTGCTCGGCGCCGCGCTGTTTGCCGGGTTCGGTTTCGTGCTCGTCTCGCGCCGGGTCATCCAGCCGTTGAAGCGCATCCAGGGCGCCATGATGGCGGTCGCGAACGGCGACCTCTCGGTCGAGGTGCCGTATGCGGAGCGGCAGGACGAGATCGGCGCGCTCGCGGGCGCGCTCACCACCTTCAAGCGCAATGCCGGCGAGAAGGCGCGCATCGAGGCCGAGCAGTCGAGCCGCAGCGATCAGGCAGCGGCGCGACAAAAGGCGGTCGACGCGCACATCGCCGCGTTCGAGCGCCATGTCGGGGACGCGCTCGAAGCGCTCGCCGCGGCCTCGCAAGACATGCGAAAGACGTCGGACAAGCTCTCAACCAGCGCCGCCGACACCACCCGCCAGGCGAAGGATGCGGCCGGCGCCTCCTCGAACGCCTCCGCCAACGTGCAGACGGTCGCGGCCGCGACGCAGGAGCTGACCGCCTCGATCGGCGAGATCAGCCGTCAGGCGACGCACGCGGCCGAGATCGCGGGCCGCGCCGTGTCCGAGGCGCAGGAGACCGACCAGACCGTGCAGGGGCTCGCCGACGCGGCGCAGCGCATCGGCCAGGTGATCAGCCTCATCAACGAGATCGCCGAGCAGACCAACCTGCTTGCGCTCAATGCCACCATCGAGGCGGCGCGTGCCGGCGCCGCCGGCAAGGGTTTTGCGGTGGTCGCCGCGGAGGTGAAGGCGCTCGCGACACAGACCGCCAAGGCGACCGGCGACATTTCCGAGCAGGTCGCCGCCATCCAGGACGTCGCCGACAAGGCCGCGCAGGCGATGCGCCGCATCGGCGGCACCATCGGCGAGGTCAACTCGGTCGCGACCTCGATCGCGTCCGCGGTGGAAGAGCAGGGCGCGGCGACGCAGGAGATCACCCGCAACACCCAGGAAGCCGCGCGCCGCAGCGGCGAAGTGGACAGCAACATTTCCGGCCTCACGACCGGCGCCGACGCGACCGGCCATGCGGCCGCCGATGTTCGCACCAGCGCCGAGGCGCTCGGCAAGCAGGCCGATGGGCTGCGCCATCAGGTCGACGACTTCCTGGCGAAGATCAGGGCGGCGTAGGGGCGACACTGGCGACGAGGATTGATGCATCAGCCACGAGGACTGAGCATCGGCCGGTCATGATCTGCACGCCTGAACAGTGAGAATAGATCGAATTCGCTTGCATTGCCGGCCCGAGCGGCGCATGGCGGTAAGTGTAGAGTGACGATCGCGCGTCCGGAGCCCGTCGCTTCGGACGCGCTTTGCTTTCGGGTAGCATAGGATGGGTTGAGCGAACGCGAATGTGGGCAAACCCATCGGGGCGTCGCAGCTAAGAATGTGATTGCGGTATCGGGGGCGATGCGATCGGGCCGCTTATGGCCCCGGAATGTACCACGTGTAGCCATTTGCTCGTTCAAGGGAGGATGCAATGCAGCAGGTGGATCAATCCAAGCTCGATGCATTTCTCGGTCGGATGATCGGCGACATGGGCGCCGTCGCAACCGGCGCTCTGGTCGTGCTGGGCGATCGGCTCGGCCTCTACAAGGCGATGCGGGACGGCGGCAGAATGACCGCCGCCGAGCTTGCTGGGCGCACGGACACGAACGAGCGCTGTGTGCGCGAGTGGCTTTGCGCACAGGCAGCCGCCGGATATGTGGAATACGACAGGAATGAGGACACCTTTCATCTCAATGCCGAGCAGGCGATCGTGTTCGCGGACGAAGACAGTCCGGCCTTCATGGCGGGCGCCTTCGAGGTACTCTCCGCGTTCTGGATCGACGAGCCGAAGGTCTCGCAGGCTTTCCGGAGCGGCCGGGGTTTGCCGTGGCACGTCCACAGCGCCTGCCTATTTCGTGGCACCGAGCGTTTTTTCCGTTCGGGTTACAATGCCAACCTCGTGTCGTCGTGGCTGCCGGCGTTGGACGGCGTCGTCGCCAAGCTAGAGCAGGGAGCGAGGGTTGCCGATGTGGGCTGCGGGCATGGCGCATCGACTGTGGTGATGGCGCGCGCCTTCCCACGATCGCACTTTACCGGCTTCGACTATCATCCGGCCTCGATCGAGCGCGCCCGCGATGCGGCGGCACAAGCCGGCGTGGCCGCCAACACCAGCTTCGAGGTCGCACAGGCGAAGACCTATCCGGGGATGTATGATCTCATCGCCTTTTTCGACTGTCTGCACGATATGGGCGATCCGGTCGGCGCCTCCGCGCACGTGCACGAGACATTGAAGCCGGATGGCACCTGGATGATCGTGGAGCCGTTCGCGCACGACCAGCCGGCGGCGAACTTCAACCCGATCGGACGGGTGTATTATGCCGGCTCGACCATGGTCTGCACGCCGGCCTCGCAGGCGCAGGAAGTTGGACTCGGCCTCGGCGCGCAGGCCGGCGAGGTCAGGCTGCGCCAGGTGGTGAGCGCCGGTGGGTTCACGCGTTTCCGACGCGCCGCCGAAACACCGTTCAACATGGTGCTGGAAGCCCGGCCCTGAGCGGCTGAAACGAAAAGGGTTCCGCGAGCGACCCTTTTGGTTGGCAGCTCAGGAAAGAGCTGTTGAACTCACCGCAGGCTCGCGTTGATCTTGTCCAGCGCCGCTGTGCCGGGGCACAGCTCCTTCTCGCCGAGCGCATTGAGCGGCGCCTCGACCGTGTTGAGGTTGGCGTGCAGGTCCTCGGCCTCGCTCTCCAGATAGATCAGCCCGGTGACGATCTGGCCCTTGGCGGCGTGGGTCTGCAGGAAGTTCATCGCCGCGAGGCGGTCGTGCACGTCGTAGTCCTCGTTGAGCTTGCGCAGCACGAGGCGCGAGCCGTCGTGCTGCTCGACCACCTGCACGGTGCCGGGCGCCTGGTCCAGATGGATGGTGGCGCGCCCGGTGATCACGTCGAGCCGGTTCACCGCCTCGTTGTGCTCGCGCACGTAATCGAAGCTCTTGGTCGAGCCCACATGGTTGTTGAAGGCGACGCACGGCGAGATCACGTCGATGAAGGCGGCGCCCTCGTGCTCGATCGCGCCCTTGATCAGCGGCACCAGCTGGTCCTTGTCGCCCGAGAAGGAGCGCGCCACGTATGTCGCGCCGAGCTGGAGCGCGATCCCGACCATGTCGATCGCGCTGTCGGCGTTGATCAGCCCGCGCTTCGACTTCGAGCCGCGGTCGGCGGTGGCCGAGAACTGTCCCTTGGTGAGGCCGTACACGCCGTTGTTCTCGACGATGTAGACCATGTTGACGCCGCGCCGCAGGGCGTGCGCGAACTGGCCGAAGCCGATCGAGGCACTGTCGCCGTCGCCGGAGACGCCGAGATAGATCAGGTCGCGGTTGGCGAGGTTGGCGCCGGTGAGCACCGACGGCATGCGGCCGTGCACCGAGTTGAAGCCGTGCGAGTTGCCGAGGAAGTAGGTCGGCGTCTTCGACGAGCAGCCGATACCGGAGATTTTCGCCACCCGGTGCGGCTGGATCGAGAGCTCGAAACAGGACTCGATGATCGCGGCGGTGATCGAGTCGTGCCCGCAGCCGGCGCATAGCGTCGAGATCGCGCCCTCGTAGTCGCGGTGGGTGTAGCCGAGCGCGTTCTTCGGCAGCGACGGATGATGGAATTTCGGCTTGGCGAGATATGTCATGACACGACCTTGCGCAGCGGCGTGACTTTGAGGGTATCGAGCTTGTCGCTGATCGCGCGCGCGATGAAACGCGCCGTGATCGGCGTGCCGTCATAGTGCAGCACCGGCACGAGGCGCACCGGATCGATGCTCAATTCGTTGACGATGAGCGAGCGCAGCTGGGCGTCGCGGTTCTGCTCGACCACGAAGACGAAATCGTGGTCGGCGATGAAGCTCGTCACGCTCGAGTGGAACGGGAAGGCGCGCACCCGCAGGCGATCGACGAAGTGGCCTTCGGCCTCGATCATGTGGATCGCCTCGTCCATCGCGGGCGCGGTCGAGCCGTAGTAGATCACGCCGTACTTGGTCGGCTTCGCCGCATTCGCCTGCAGTGGGCGCGGCACGAGGTCCTTGGCGGTCTCGAACTTGCGCAGCAGGCGCTGCATGTTGTCGGCGTAGGGCGCGCCTTCCTCGGTGTACTTGGCATAGCGGTCGCGCGAGGTGCCGCGGGTGAAGAACGAGCCCTTGGTCGGGTGCGTGCCCGGGTACGTGCGGAACGGGATGCCGTCGCCGTCGACGTCGAGGTAGCGGCCGAAATCCTTGCCGGCCTCGAGATCTGCCGCGGTCATGATCTTGCCGCGGTCGTACTTGCGGCTGTCGTCCCACTTGAGTGGTGCACACAGGTGATGGTTCATGCCGATTTCGAGGTCGAGCAGCATGAAGATCGGCGTCTGCAGGCGATCGGCGAGGTCGAACGAGATCGCGCCGAACTCGAAGCATTCGGTCGGGTTCTCGGGGAAGAGCAGCACGTGCTTGGTGTCGCCGTGCGATGCGTAGGCGCACGAGATGAGGTCGCACTGCTGGGTGCGCGTCGGCATGCCGGTCGAGGGGCCGGCGCGCTGCACGTCGAAGACGACGGCGGGAATCTCGGCGAAATAGGCGAGGCCGAGAAACTCCTGCATCAGCGAGATGCCGGGACCTGAGGTCGCCGTGAAGGCGCGCGCGCCGTTCCAGCCCGCGCCGATGACGACGCCGATCGAGGCCAACTCGTCCTCGGCCTGCACGATCGCGAACTTGTTCTTCTTAGTCTCCGCGTCGACGCGCAGGCGATTGCAATGGCGCGTGAACGCCTCGGCGAGCGAGGAGGAGGGCGTGATCGGGTACCAGGCGCAGACGGTCGCGCCGCCATAGACGGCGCCCAGCGCCGCGGCCGAGTTGCCTTCGAGGAAGATGCGGTCGCCGACCGCGTTCGAGCGTTGCACGCGGATCGGCAGCGGGCACTTCAGGTTCTCCAGCGCCCAGTTGCGGCCGATCTGCAACGCATTGATGTTGGGCGCGATCAGCTTCTCCTTGCCCTTGAACTGCTCGCCGAACAGCTTTTCGATCTCGTTCGGATCGATATCGAGAAGGGCCGAGAGGGCACCGAGATAGATGATGTTCTTGAACAGCTGGCGCTGGCGCGGGTCGGTGTATTCCTTGTTGCACATCGCGGTGAGCGGCACGCCGATCACGGTGATGTCGGACCGCAGCCGCGAGGCCGGAATGGGCTTGGTCGAGTCGTAGAGCAGGTAGCCGCCCGGCTCGATCGAGGTGACGTCCTTGTCCCAGGTCTGCGGGTTCATCGCCACCATGAAGTCGACGCCGCCGCGGGCGCCGAGATGGCCCTCGCCCGAGATGCGCACCTCGTACCAGGTGGGCAGGCCCTGGATGTTGGACGGGAAGATGTTGCGTGGGCTGACCGGGACGCCCATGCGCAGCACCGAGCGGGCGAACAGCTCGTTGGCGCTGGCCGATCCCGAGCCGTTGACGTTGGCGAAGCGGACGACGAAGTCGTTTATGCCGCTGATCGGGCTGGTTGGCATGGCTTTCCTGCGTGAGTCATTTCGATGAGGTATTTCTTCATGTCCCAGGCGCCGGTCGGGCAGCGCTCGGCGCACAGGCCGCAGTGCAGGCAGACGTCCTCGTCCTTGACCATGACGCGTCCCGTCTTGAGGCCGCCCTGGACGTAGAGGTCCTGGGTGAGGTTCAGGGCGGGCGCCTGCAGGTGCGTGCGCAGATCGGCTTCATCCGCGTTCTGGGTGAAGGTGATGCAGTCCATCGGGCAGATGTCGACGCAGGCATCGCATTCGATGCACAGCGAGGAGCTGAACACCGTCTGCACGTCGCAGTTCAGGCAGCGCTCGGCCTCGGAGAGGGCGAGCTTGAGGTCGTAGCCGAGTTCCACTTCCGCCTTGATGTCCGCGAGTGCGATCACCTTGTCGCGCAGCGGCACGCGGTAGCGTTTGTCGGCAGAGATCTCGTTGTCGTAGCTCCACTCGTGGATGCCCATCTTCTGGCTCACCACCTCGACGGCCGGCAGCGGCCGGTCGTTGACGTCCTCGCCCGAGAGGAGCTTGTCGATCGACACCGCGGCCTCGTGGCCGTGCGCGACCGCCCAGATGATGTTCTTGGGCCCGAACGCCGCGTCGCCGCCGAAGAAGACCTTCGGGTTGGTCGACGCCATCGTCTTCGGATCGACTTTGGGCATGTCCCATTTGTCGAACTCGATGCCGATGTCGCGCTCGATCCACGGGAACGCGTTCTCCTGGCCCACCGCCACGAGCACATCATCACATGGAATCAGCTGATCCGGCTCGCCGGAGGGCACCAGCTTGCGGCGCTTCTTCTCGTCGTATTCGGCCTTCACCTTCTCGAACAACACGCCGGTCAGCTTGCCGTTCTCGTGCTTGAATTCCTTCGGCACGAGGAAATTGAGGATCGGGATGCCCTCGTGCATCGCGTCCTCCTTCTCCCACGGCGAGGCCTTCATCTCCTCGAAGCCGGAGCGCACCACGACGGTGACCTCCTCGCCGCCGAGCCGGCGCGAGGAGCGGCAGCAGTCCATGGCGGTGTTGCCGCCGCCGAGCACGATGACCCGCTTGCCGATCTTGTTGATGTGGCCGAACGAGACGTTCGAGAGCCAGTCGATGCCGATGTGGATGTTGGCCTTGGCTTCCTGACGGCCGGGAATATCGAGGTCGCGCCCGCGCGGCGCGCCCGAGCCGACGAAAACAGCGTCCCAGCCTTCCGCGAGCAGTGCTTTGAGGCTGTCGATGCGCTTGCCGCCGCGGAACTTGATGCCGAGGTTGAGGATATAGTCGCACTCTTCGTCGATCACGCTCTCGGGCAGGCGGAATTTCGGGATCTGCGTGCGCATCATCCCGCCGGCCTTCGGGTCCTGGTCGAACACGACGCAGGCGTAGCCGAGCGGGGCGAGATCGCGGGCGACCGCGAGCGAGGCCGGGCCGCCGCCGACGAACGCGATGCGCTTGCCGTTCCAGCGCGTCGCGGCCTTCGGCAGGCGCTCACGGATATCGTCCTTGAAGTCGGCGGCGACGCGCTTCAAGCGGCAGATCGCCACCGGCTCCTTCTCGACGCGGCCGCGCCGGCAGGCCGGCTCACAGGGCCGGTCGCACGTGCGTCCGAGGATGCCGGGAAACACGTTGGACTTCCAATTGATCATGTAGGCGTCGCTGTAGCGGCCTGCGGCGATCAATCGGATGTATTCGGGGACGGGTGTGTGTGCCGGACAGGCCCACTGGCAATCGACGACTTTGTGGAAGTAGTCCGGATTCGCGATGTCGGTATTCTGCATTTCCTCCTCGATCACACTCACCCGGCGCAACGTGCAGAGAACACGTGCACGGGTCTCGCGTGACGCGCCTTCTCCCGCCCCAAGGCTCGGTTTCTCCCTGGTCCGACTGTAGGCGTCGAATCCCGAAGGAGATTTTAATGGAGCACAGGCGCCATGGCCACCCAGGGTGCCGGATGGCGGCGTGGCGTGTTGTGCAGGCCACAGTTGATCTGTTTAGGCGATCATTTGTGGCCCTTTCCAGGACAACGCAGAATGCCATAAAAGGCGGCCCATAACAGCGGCAAATCGGACACAAATCGTTGAGACTGGTGATATTCGACTGCGACGGCACCCTCGTCGACAGCCAGGACAAAATCTGTGCCGCAATGCGGCAAGCCTTTGAGGTGAATGGCCTATCGGTGCCGGCGCGGGAGCGGCTGCTGGGCGTGGTCGGGCTGTCGCTGCCGTTCGCCTTCGCGCGCTTAGCCGAAGGTAGTGCCGACGGCGCCGCGTACCCGATCGAGCGCCTCGTCGCGGCCTATCGCGACGCGTTCACCGTGTTGCGCGCCGCGCCTGGAGCCGTCGAGCCGCTCTATCCGGGGGCACGCGAGGCGGTCGAGGCGCTGGCCCGGCGGCCCGACACGGTGCTCGGGATGGCGACAGGCAAATCCCAGCGCGGCGTGCAACGGGTGCTCGGCCACTACGACTTGAGCGCGTGCTTCACGACCATCCACACCGCCGACGATGCGCCCTCGAAGCCGCACCCCGGCATGGTCCTTGCCGCCATGGCGGCGACCGGCGCGGCGCGGCACGAGACCGTCATGATCGGCGACACGACATTCGACATCGAGATGGCGCACGCCGCCGGCGCCCGCGCGATCGGCGTCACCTGGGGCTACCATGTGCCGGCAGCGCTCGAACAAGTCGGGGCGGACGCGATGATCAGCGATTTCGCCGAGCTTGTGCCGACGCTCGAGCGGTTGTGGCAGGCGGCGCCGCTGGCGGAGCGGCTTGCCGTTACTTAGTTTATGAGCATGCGCGACGTCTTCGAGGACATCTTCGCGGCCGAGCCGATCGATCCAATCGAGGCGGCGCGGCGCAATACGCGGCCGGCGTTGCGGCGGCGCTTCTTTCGCGAGGTGGCGCTGCTCGAGGCGCCCGAGGGCTTCGTCGTCGTGCTCGACGGGCGGCCGGTCAAGACGCCGGCGCGCCGTCCGCTCGCGGCGCCGACGCGTCCGCTCGGCGAGGCGCTCGCCGCCGAATGGGACGCGCAGGCCGAGGTAATCGACCCGGCGCGCATGCCGCTGACGCGGCTCGCCAACACCATCATCGACGGCGTCGCGGCGGCCGGACCGCAGATCGTCGCCGAGATCGAGAAATATCTCGGCTCCGATCTGGTCTATTACCGCGCCGAGTCGCCGGACGCGCTGGTCGTGCGCCAGGAAAGGCAGTGGGATCCGATCCTCGCCTTTGCACGCGACGATCTCGCGGCCCGCTTCGTGGTCACTCAGGGCGTGAATTTCGTCACGCAACCCGCTGATGCGATTGAGGCCGCGCGCCACGCCGTGCCGCGCGATCCATGGCGGCTCGGGGCGGTCCACGCCGTGATGACGCTCACCGGCTCGGCGCTGATCGCGCTGGCGCTCGCCCGCGGCGCGCTCTCGATGGACGCCGCCTGGACGGCGGCCCATGTCGACGAGGACTGGAACATGGAGCAATGGGGCCGTGATGAGCTCGCCCTCGAGCGGCGCGCGGCGCGGCTCGCCGAGATGCAGGCCGCCGTGCGGGTGCTGGAGCTCGCCCCGTAGGGCGACGCGCCCAGGCTGGGTTCGGGCGTTCTAAAGCACACAAAATCAACTTCTTACGGCGAGGATTTGGAGCGAGCTCGCAATTCTACGCCCGCGCGCTTGCTGCGCCCCAGTGTAGCGAGACACCTGTTCGCGCTCGCGGCATCCAACCGTTGGTTAACTTTCGGTTCACGCCGTCGCGCTACGCTCGGAACACGTCCACCGCCTCAAGGACTGAACCCGTGGACCTCGTCGTTTCACCCACGACCGTCGTTGCGCTCAATCCGCAACAGGGCGCAGCTTTGCCGGCGCTGCGCACCGGCGAAGTGGTCGAGGCGCAGGTGCTGCAGGCGGTCGCCGACGCGGCGCAGATCGCGATCGGCAACACGATCCTGGAGGTGCAGACGCAGATCGCGCTCACGCCGGGAACGACCGTCAAGCTCGCGGTGAGCAACTCGCCGCAGGGGCTGCGGCTCGCGCTGGTTGGCGGCACGGGCGCCGCGGGCGCACCCGGTACGGGAAATGGCGCAGTCGCAGCAGCTGGCAGCGACGGCATCGCCACCACGCTCGCGGACGGCGTCGAGATCCCGGCCGTGAACACCACGCCCGCCGCCGCGCCGCAAGATGCGCCGGCCACCGTGACGGCGAGCGGGAGTGCGCCGGCCGATCCCGCCGTGGTGACCGCGGCCGCCGGCGGCACGGCGAACAGCGCGGCCGGCACGTCCGCTAATGGCACCGCGGCGACGATCACTGCCGACGTTCAAGCAACGTCGCCGCAGACGCCCAATCCGGTGATCGCCGCGACGGCGGCGCTGGCGGCGGCGGTGCAGTCTTCTGCAGCGCGCCAGGGCGGGCTCGGGCCGCTGTTTGCCGATGCGAGCGTCGCGGCGACCATCTCGGCCGTGCCGGAGCCGGTGCGACAGGCCGCGGAGCGGCTGCTGGCGCTGCCGCCCATTCTCAATGACAGCATCTCGGCGGATGACGTCAAGCAGGCGCTCGATCGCTCGGGGCTCTTTCTCGAGGCGCGGCTCTCGGCCCAAGTTTCGGCTCGAGCGAATGGCGGTACCGCCGCGCCTGCGTCCGCCGATGACCTCAAGGCCGCACTGGTGGTGCTGCGCAACGCCGTCAAATCGTGGCTCGCGAGCGATCTGACGATCACGCCGGACCTGAAAGGCGCGCTGAGCGCGACCAGCGCGCTCGGCCGCATCGCGGCGCAGCTCGTGCCCGATTCCGGTGCGCCGAACGGGCAGGCGGCTCAGGCGGCGCAGAGTGGCGCACGCGCGCAGAACGTCGCCAATCCGCCACCGCCACCCTATCGCGGCGCGCCGACGGCGGGACAGCCGGCGAGCACGCCGTCGATCTCGGCCGACATGGCGCCGCGCGATATCGGCAAGGTGCTGCTCAACGAGGCCGACGCCGCGCTCGCGCGCCAGACGCTTCTGCAGGCGGCTTCGCTCCCCGATCACGTGGCGGCGAGCCTCGCCGCGAACGGCCCGGTGGTGCGCAATGATCCATCCGGGCCGCGCTGGCTGTTCGAGGTGCCGTTCGCGACCCCGCAGGGGCCGGCCGTCGCCCAGTTCGAGATCGCGCGCGACGGCCACAACGCGCCCGCGGCCGGCACCGCGGTGGCGTGGCGGGCGCGCTTTTCCCTCGACGTCGAGCCGATCGGCCCCGTGCATGCGCAGATCGCGCTGACCGGCTCGCGCGCCGCCGTGACGCTATGGGCGGAGCGGCCCGAAACCTCCGCCAAGCTGCGCGATAATGCGCCGGAGCTCGCCAACGCGCTGCGTGCGGCCGAGCTCGAGCCGAGCGACGTGCTGGTGCGCGGCGGCACGCCGCCGCGACCGCGCGAGGCGGCGCCATCCGGGCGTTTCCTGGATCGCGCCTCATGAGCACGCCGAAGAACCAGCTCGCGGTCGCGCTGCAGTACGAGGCGCCCGGCACGCCGCGCGTCGTCGCCAAGGGCAAAGGCGAGATCGGGCAGAAGATTATCGACACCGCGCGCGAGCATGGGGTGCCGATCGAGGAGAACGCCTCGCTTGCGGGCGCCCTCTCGGAGGTCGAGATCGGCGACGAGATTCCGGTCGAGCTCTACAAGGCGGTCGCCGAGGTGCTGATATTCCTGATGCGGATGTCCGGCGTGCGCCCGGGACAGAAACCAGCGCAGCGTAGCCCGGATGGAGCCGCGCAGCGCCGCAATCCGGGGCCGGCCGCGCCGTTCAATCAGGTCCGTCGTCCGGGATAGCCTTTCCCCGCGTTCGCTTGCGCTCCATTCGAGCTACGCCGCTAGGCGCGTCCAACCCGGCCGAGGTGGGTGAAGCCGAATCCGGCTCCATATTTGAGCCCGTAGCCGAGCATGCGATCGGCCCCGATGTGGGCGAGCCAGATCACGGCAATCACCACCACGATCGGCGCCGCGGCGCCCGCGCCGATCAGCGCAAGCGCGATCGGCGTGCTCGTCGTATGCGCCGCATTGTAGGCGATGGCGCCGACGCGCGGGCCCGCCAGGTAGCCGACAAAGCTCAAATCCGGCGCGAGTATCAGGATGGCGAACAGCCACCACGAGGCGCCGCTGTGCCAGAACATCGCGACCGCGACGATCAGCAGCGCCGCGCCCTCGAGCCGCAACAGGAGACGGGGAATTCCGGCAACCGCCGGCGTCGGCTCGTCGGGCATATGCATTCCTCGAGTTGGGCGAGGCCTTCGGGTAGGGGCGGGCTTCGCCGGCGCGCGGTTGCCATGCTATTGATCGCACCGTAAGCCGGAATGCGTCCATTCCACGACCGGGATTGCGCAAGGCGGGAGAGCGATGAAGGACATCCTCGAAAAGCTCGAGATCCGGCGCGGGCACGCGCGGCTCGGCGGCGGCAAGGCGCGCATCGAGGCGCAGCACCGGCGCGGCAAGCTCACGGCGCGCGAACGCATCGATCTTCTGATGGACAAGGGATCGTTCGAGGAGTTCGACATGTTCGTCGAGCACCGCTGCGTCGATTTCGGCATGGACAAGCAGCAGAAGACCCCGGGCGACGGCGTGGTCACGGGCTGGGGCACCGTTAATGGTCGCACCGTGTTCGTGTTCGCCAAGGACTTCACCGTCTTCGGCGGCTCGCTGTCCGAGACGCATGCGCAGAAGATCGTGAAGATTCAGGACATGGCCATGAAGGCGCGCGCGCCGATCATCGGCCTGTTCGACGCCGGCGGGGCGCGCATCCAGGAAGGCGTCGCCGCGCTCGGGGGGTACGGCGAGGTGTTCAAGCGCAACGTGATCGCGTCCGGCGTGATCCCGCAGATTTCCGTGATCATGGGGCCGTGCGCGGGCGGCGACGTCTATTCGCCGGCGATGACCGACTTCATCTTCATGGTGAAGGACACGAGCTACATGTTCGTCACCGGCCCCGACGTGGTGAAGACGGTGACCAACGAGGTGGTGACGGCCGAGGAGCTCGGCGGCGCCTCGGTGCACGCGGCCAAGTCTTCGATCGCCGACGGCGCCTACGACAACGACGTCGAATGCCTGCTGCAGATGCGCCGGCTGATTGACTTCCTGCCTGCCTCGAGCGCGGTCGAGCCGCCCGAATGGCCGAGCTTCGACGACATCGGGCGCGAGGACAAATCGCTCGACACGCTGATCCCGGACAATCCCAACAGGCCCTACGACATCAAGGAGCTGATCACCAAGACCGTGGACGAGGGCGATTTCTTCGAAATCTCCCAGGCCTTCGCCCGCAACATCGTCACCGGCTTCGGCCGCATCGCCGGGCGAACGGTGGGCTTCGTCGCCAACCAGCCGATGATGCTCGCGGGCGTGCTCGATTCCGACGCGAGCCGCAAAGCGGCGCGCTTCGTGCGCTTCTGCGACGCCTTCAACATCCCGATCGTCACCTTCGTCGACGTACCCGGGTTCCTGCCCGGCACCGACCAGGAATCCGGCGGCCTGATCAAGCATGGCGCAAAGCTCCTGTTCGCCTACAGCCAGTGCACGGTACCGCTCGTCACCGTGATCACCCGCAAGGCGTTCGGCGGCGCCTATGACGTGATGGCGTCGAAGCACATCGGCGGCGACGTCAACTATGCGTGGCCGACCGCACAGATCGCCGTGATGGGTGCCAAGGGCGCGGTCGAGATCATCTTCCGCGCCGATATCGGCGATGCGAAGAAGATCGCGGCACGAACCAAGGAATACGAGGACCGGTTTCTCTCACCATTCGTCGCCGCCGAGCGCGGCTATATCGATGAGGTGATCATGCCGCATTCGACCCGCCGGCGGATCGCCCGTGCGCTGGCGATGCTGCGCGGCAAGAAGGTGGAGATGCCGGCGCGCAAGCACGACAACGTGCCGCTGTAGGGGGCGCACCAAGCCGACCCCTGTCGGGATTGCCTCGCCGATTGCGCCCGCGGGGTGACCTCGGGTAAACATACCTCCCGCAGGGGGAGGGAGCGTCCAATGAAGCGTGGGGCGTTGATAACGAGGTTGTTGTGCGTCGGCCTGGTGGCCAGCATCATGATGCCGGTCGGACGCGAAGTTTATCCTTACATCGAGAGCCTGATGGATACGCTCAAGTTCAACACCGTCGAGGCGGTGCTGAGCGCGACGATCGGCTTTGCGCTCTATGCAGCGATGTTCGGCTAGGGTTTGCAGACCGTAAAGCGCAGCCCGAGAATTGAATCGCTCTTTACGTAAGCGCTTAGCGGTTCCTATGGGGCGCGCCGCGTAGGGTGACGCCCGTTCAAAGCGTGCCCCGTCGCTCGATCGGGACACGCTCTGATTTCTATGGCTTGCGGGGTCCTCGGGGCACTGGCGTGATGACCGGAACGGCCGACTCTTCATTGCGCTATGGGCGGCGCCAATATGATCTGCCGTCGATCCGGCGCGAGCGGGCGGAGAGCGCCTCGCGCGAGCGTGCCCGCAATGCGCGCCTCGCCCTCGTCGGTTTCGCGGTGCTCGGGATCACCCTCGCGGTGGGATTGCACATCGGTTGGACGCCGCCCGGGTTTGGCCCGCCAGTGGCGGCGTCGCATCAGGTGCCCGGCAGCTTCGCCGACACGCATACCGGCTCGATCCTGTTCAGCTCTTTCGACGGCGTGCTGTGCAAGCAGTTGCGGTTCGACAACGACTCCGGGCGCATGACAGCCGGTAAGCTCGTGCGCTGCGATGAGGCGCAAGCGGCCGCTGCGGGCCCCGCCGAGGTGCCGGCCGCGGGCCCGCAGATTCGCACTCAATCGCTCCGCGACGCCTTCAGGAAATAGCCCATTGAGCATAGCCGTCTCGCGCTCTGGGCGAGCCCGGAGCGCGGGATGCCATCACTTGTTACGCTGATCGCACGCGACCGACGCGACGATCCTCAATGTCCATTGCCGTGCGGGGCAGGCGCCGGCTGCATCGGCGTGGTGGGGCCGGCGCCGGTGGTCTCGCGCTGCGGCAGCGGCGGCGCGCTCGTCGTGGGCGGCATGCTCACGCCATTGCGGGCCGCCGTGTTGTTGCCATTGCCCGACGCGAACACGAACACCAGGACGGCCGCGACGAAGACGGCGGCCGCGATCCAGCCCCAGATCGAATTGACGTCGCCGCTGGAACGACCGAGCTCGGGGCGGCGATAGTCGCGCGGGTCGCTCGTGCGCGGGTCCGAGAAACCGTAGTCTGACATGGGTTCGCTCCCTTTTTCAAAGGACGGTCTCAGAGCCCAACCCGGCCTTGGGGCCGCAGTTCCCGTTCAGGAATGCGGCCGCCGGCCAGACCTCAGGGAACTCAAAGGCTGTGGAAATTGAAACGGCATATCAGCCGTTTATCCAAGTTCCCGCGCATTCCGCCGCAGCAAGGCTCGGTCGCGCCTGCGTCATGGCGGCGCAGCGACGATTGGAACAGCAAAATAGCATGGAGCATGAGATCGAACGCGCGATGGATGCGATCTACTGGGCGATGCCCGAACTGATCGCGAGCTGATGGCACCCAGCACGGCGAAGAAGCTCGATAGCCCGGACTCAAGTCGCCGCCACGTGGAGGAACTAGATCATCGACGGATATGTTTCCCCAGCGCTGGGGCACCGGCGGTCGACTCGTCATCGCGGATCGCGGCGTTCCACCCGGCAGCTCACAGGCGTGCGAAGTTCAGGTCAATCAATGTCCCTTCTCGACAGATTTCATCCTCGCAGCCCTGCTGATCGCACCGTTGCTCCGCTGCTGGCGTACGCCGCCGCAGGTCTGATGGGCGTCGCGGCCGCGGTCGCGCTGCGGCGCCGCTCGCGCCCGACGGAATACGACCCCAACCGGCACACCGAGCTTGCGCAACTCGATGGCACCCCGACGCGGCGTTACTACACGGGGTTCAACCTGCAGCGCGCCGTCGCCATAGCCGACCTTCGCGCGATGACGCATCGGCGACTGCCACGCTTCGCGCTCGAGTACCTCGAGGGCGGATCGGAGGACGAGGCCGCCATGATGCGCGAGCGGCGGGCCTATGCGGACTGGCGGTTCGTGCCGCGCACCCTCGTCGACGTATCGCACCGGACCCTCGAGACCGAGATCCTGGGCAAGCCCGCCACCATGCCGCTCGTCGTCGCGCCCACGGGTCTCAACGGCATCTTCCGTGCCCACGGCGACAGCGAGCTCGCGCAGGGCGCGCTGCGGGCCGGCGTTCCCTTCGTCCAGAGCACGATGTCGAACGACGCGATGGAAGACGTGGCCAAGGCCGCGCCCGGCGTGCGGCACTGGTGGCAGCTCTACGTGTTCGGCGGCGACGAGGTCTGGCAGGAGCTCCTCGGCCGCGCCGACCGCGCCGGCTGCGAGGCGCTCGTGCTCACCACCAACACCCAGATCTTCGGCGATCGCGAGTGGCAGCGCCGCAATCAGGTCGGCCATGAGCGGCTCACGGCCGGTGCAGCGCTGGAGAGCCTGGCGCATCCCGGCTGGTTCACCGAGAACCTGCTGCTCCACGGCACGCCGAATTTTCCCAACGTCATCGACTTCGTTCCCAAGGGTCACCGCAGCTTCTTCGCCGCGTCGAGCTGGATTCGCAAGCATCAGCCGACCTCGCTGAGCTGGGATACGGTCGCCAAGATTCGGCAGTTCTGGAAGAAGCCTTTCATGCTGAAGGGAATCCTCAATCCGGAGGACGTGCGCCGGGCGGTCGACAGCGGCGTCGACGCAATCGTGGTGAGCAACCATGGCGGCCGCCAGCTCGACTGGACCATCGCGCCGCTCGATCTCATTCCGGTGGCGCGCGACATCGTCGGCGACCGGATCGCGCTCTACGTCACCGGCGGCATCCGGCGCGGCACCGACATGCTCAAGGCGCTGGCGCTCGGCGCCGACGCCGTCTGGGCCGGGCGCGCGCCGCTCTACGGCCTGTGCGCGGGCGGCGCGGCCGGCGTCTTCCGCGCGCTCGACATTCTCAAGAGCGAGGCGTTCGACGATATGGGCCTATTGGGCGTCAGTCGCGTCGATGAGCTGGGTCCGCATCTGCTGACGCATGTCGGCGCAGCAGGCCCGAAGATGTTACGCTGAGGCGTGCTTCGTCAGGTTCACCGTACGGCATTGGCCGGGAGCGTCGGCATTTGCCGCCATGCGAGTGAGCGCGCGCCGCCGCGAATGTCTGCTCTCGCGCAATACGGAGGCGCTGCGGCCGCGGCCGGGTTCAACGCGGTCCAATATCGCGTCCGGCCTCCGCGCCGTCGCCATGGAATTCTCGGCCAGCGCGCGCCAGCGCTGCAGATAGGCGCGCCCGGGGTGGGTCGCGACAAAACGACCTTCAACTGCAGGCGCGCTTCCGCCATTTCGCGATGAGGAAGTGCCCGCGCGCTGGAACAGCGTCAGGCGCCAGCGAATAGTCAGTCCTGCAGCTTGCTTAGTTTGTCATTGATTATCTTGGGCCACGTTTGCTGCTCTGCCGAGAGCTTGCCGGCGCGGGCGAGGGGCTCGACGATCGAGAGCGCTCGCTGAAGGGCTGATCGCGCCTCGGGCGGAGCGGACACGTTGCTGAGTTTCGCGAGGGCCAAGACGAGCTCCGTCTGGAACGCGACATTGGCGGGATCGCTGTTTGCGAGACGCTCTACGAGCGCGAGTCTTTTGCGGTAGATTTCCCGCGCGTCGGAAAAGTTTTCCTGCCTGAACAGCGCGTCACCGATGCTGTCATACGCGAGCGACAGAGCGCGTTGCGGCCGGGCGTCGTCGGGCTCGGATTTAGCCAGGCGCTCCAATATCGTGACCTCGTCGCGCAAGTACTTCATCGCTTCGGGCAGATTGCCCTGCAGCATCAGCACGCTGGCCACGTCGCCGTACGCCGCCGGCAGATCGATCGCCCATTCGGCCTTGTCCGGGGCCGCCTGCGCCAGCCGTTCAGTGATCGTGAGCGCTTGGCGAAAGAACTTCAGCGCCTCCGGCAGCTCGCCCTGCGCCCCAACCAAGTTCCCTATCTCCCCGTACAGCGCCGCCAGATCGTGCTGCCGCCCGAGGTTGGCCGGCTCGGCGTTGGCAGCAGGCTCGACGAGCGCGAGCTCGTCGCGGAAGAATTTGAGCGCCTCGGATTGGTTGCCTTGCTCGACCAGCAGGTGGGCTATTTTGGAGTACGCTAGCCACAGATCGGTCTGCCGGGTGTCGGTCTTTGCCAGACGCTCTCTGACAGCGAGCGCCTCCTTGAACCATTGCAACGCCTTGGGTAGCTCGCCCTGTGCCTCCAACGCGTCTCCCAACTGGATGTAAATCATTGAGAGGTCGTCCAGCCATTCGGTATTGCCGGGCGCGGCACGGAGAAGGTTCTCCATGATCCGCTGGGCACCCTCGGCAGCTTCGAAGGCACCTTTCGGATCCCCCTGCGCCAGCAACGTCGCGGAAATCTCACTCAACGTGTTGGCCTCGCTGCGGCGAAGGTCTGGCGTCGCTTGGCCGGACCGCATCAGCTCTTGCTGCAGCGCCCGAGCGCGTTCCAGGATATCCTTGATGAGCGCGATCGAGAGGCCCGAAGTTTTGCGGAAACGACGGGCCAGATCGACTGTCAATCCGTTCGCAGTCTGGGTCGCGGCAGCCAGCGATTGCTCCGCCCGCTCGCGCTGCCGCCGCGCCTCTGCGAGCGATTGTTCCGCGCGGTCGCGCTGACGTTGCGCCTCCTGTTCGGCGTTGTGGGCCACGAAACCCAGGACCGACGCAGTGACGGCCACCACGAGGAATATCAGCGCAGCGACCGCAATCAGCCGCTGCACCAGCCGCGCGCTCTGGCGTGAGGTCGCGATGAAGGCATGCGTCGCCGCATCGAGTTCATCGCCCCAGCGCGCTTCGAGATCGAGCGCGTTGGCGAGATCGGGATCGCGTAGCACGAGCTGGCGCTTCGCTGCACCGCTCGCCTTCTCCCATCGCGCCTGCTGCCGCTCGATGACGGAGTGGGTCTCCAGGTCGCGCCGCTCGGCGGCGAATTGCTTCCGCGCCCGGTCCCAGTGAGTGATCAGGGCCTCGTGCGCGAGCCGAACCATCGGTATCGTCTTATCGGCGGTCGCCTCACCTCCGGCTACCTTACCCTCATCGAGCGGGTTACACTTGGTCGGCTTGCCCTCCGCCTCCGCCTGCGCCCCGGCACCCGCGGGCGCTTCTTCCGCGGCCGGCTTGCCGGCCGTCGCCACGAGGAGGCGCGCCGCGACGAAAGCATCCACCACCGTCCGTGCGGGCGTTCCATCGCCGAACCGCGCCAGCGGCAGCGTTCGCGCCACCACTGCTTGCTCTGTTCGGCCCGCAATCGTCACCAGCATGCGCAACACTTGCGGCACTGCGCCCTGCGCCTCCTTCGGCAGGCGCGCGACCGTCTCGTCGGCGCGCCGCGACATCGCGCCGTGCAGTCCTTTGAGTTGAGCATAGGTGGCGAACGTGAGCTGCCGCCGCCCGGCCGTGGCAATATCCTCGGCGTGGAGAGTTTCGAGAAGGAAGGAAAGCAGGGGCAAAACGCCGGAGGTCGCCCCCTCAGAATCATGCGGGCCAGTCGACGCGACGGCGTCGGCCGCAATCACAGCGTCGAGGCCGAGCCCGCTCTCCTGGCTGGTCTCGAACGAGAGCCCTGCCGCTCTCGCCGGTTTGCGGATCATCTCGGCAATCTCGGCGGGGGAGGGCGCGGCGAGGTCGAGCCTGCCTAAGCCGTGCGCGAGTTCGAGCAGTTCGGGGCTTTCTGCTGCCCGGTGCCAGAAGTCGGCGCGCTGGGTTGCCAGCACCCACACGGCGCCCGAGCGGGCGAGACCGGCGAGGAGCCGGAGGAAGAGCCGCCGCTCGTCGGCGGTGATCGCGGCGGTCGTGAACAGCTCTTCGAGCTGATCGATCACCAGGATGAGCTTCGCGTTCTCGAAGGCGAGGAGGCGGCCTGAAGCCCGGGCGGCCTGCGTGACCCGCGCCAGCGCGCCGGCAAACACGAAGCCGGGCTTGTCCGGCGTTTCGCGCAGATGAGCCACGAGCTCGGCGGCGCTCTGACCCGCGGCAAGCAGTTCGGGAAGTCCGACGGCCGCATCGTCAGAGGGGCGCGTTAGCGCTTCGATCAGCGCGAACGTCGGGTTGTCGCTGCCGCCGGGGCGGAACGCCAGGCGGCGGATGAAGCCGATGCCTTCGATGCGCTGCGGCTGCATCAGCCTCGGCACAAGCCCGGCCTGCACCAGCGACGATTTGCCCGAGCCGCTCGCGCCCGAGACCAGCAGGAACGCCGCCCCGGCGCGGGCATTCGCAGCAAGCTGCTCCGCAGCCTTGGCGACCGCCTCGTCGCGGCCGAAGTAGATCGCCGCGTGCTCGAACCCGTAAGCCTGTAAGCCGCGAAACGGCGAGCCGAACCACGTCGGGTCGCTCGTTCCACCTGATGGCAGCGCCTTGACGCGTCGCTCCAGCAGCTTGCGCAGCGACTCTTCCAGCCGCGCCGCAAATTCTTCCAGGGTGGCGTATTGGTCGTAGGCGGCGAGGAAAACGCCCTGATCGGCGAAGTGCCGCTGCCAGAAAGCGTCGAGCGCCTCGAGCTGGGCGATGCTCCTCGCGCGCGCAACCGGATCGCGCGCGTCGACCGGAGCCGGATTGGTGTTGCGAAAGGCCAGCAGGTCCGGGGCGCCGCGCTCGCGCGCCGCTCGCAACGCGTCCTCGTATTCCCACTCGGTGCCGGTCACCGGGGCGCGGCCATCGATGCCGCGATATTCTCGTGCCGCTGTCCGCTCCGGCAGCGGAGTGCCGAGACGCGACCAGAGGATGAGGATGACGATGTCCGTCGTGCTGGGCGGATCGAGCGCATCCTGGAAATGCCCCGAGGCCAGCAGCGGCTCGTGCTCCCAGCGGATCACGTCGAACTCGAAGTAATGCCGGAACTCCTGCGCCAGTTTGTCGATCACCAGCGCGGCGCGCAGGCGCTCGTCCGGCACGTCTCCCGGCGATGAAACGAAGATGCGAAGTCGCATGCGGCCCCACTGTCCATGCTATGCGGGGGATTACACGAAACGCGGACGGGGCGCGAAGAAAAACTCTTGCGACCATCGGGACGCCGCCCGAACAAGTTCCGGGAGGCGGAACCAGCTCGGTCGATAGCTTATGCGCACGACTTGCGCCGCTCCACGGCCTGCGGGCGGGCGGCGCGCCCGGCGTCTTCCGCGCCCTCGAGATCTCGAGGGCGAGGCATTCGACGGCATGGGCCCTTTGGGCGTAAGTCACGTCGACGAGCTGGGTCCGCATCTGCTCACGCATGTCGGCGCAGCAGGCCCGAAGATGTTGCGCTGAGGCCGTTTCGCCCCGATGCGTCAGAACAGCACGACGCTGCGGATGCTCTCGCCGGCGTGCATCAGGTCGAATGCGCGGTTGATTTCGGCGAGCGGCATCGTGTGGGTGATCATCGGATCGATCTCGATCTTCTTCTCCATGTACCAGTCGACGATGCGCGGCACGTCGGTGCGCCCGCGCGCGCCGCCGAACGCCGTGCCTTTCCACACCCGGCCGGTCACGAGCTGAAACGGCCGCGTCGCGATCTCGGCGCCGGCGGGCGCCACCCCGATGATGATCGACTGGCCCCAGCCGCGATGGCAGGCCTCGAGGGCTTGCCGCATCACCGTGACGTTGCCGGTGCAGTCGAAGGTGTAATCGGCGCCGCCGATCTGGTCGGCGCCGCGCTTCGTCAGGTTGACCAGATAAGGCACGAGGTCGCCGCCGACCTCCTTCGGATTGACGAAATGCGTCATGCCGAAACGCTCGCCCCATGCTTTCTTGGCGTTGTTGAGGTCGACGCCGATGATCATGTCGGCGCCCGCGAGACGCAGCCCCTGGATGACGTTGAGGCCGATGCCGCCGAGCCCGAACACGACCGCGGTCGCGCCCGCCTCGACCTTGGCGGTGTTGAGCACGGCGCCGATCCCGGTCGTCACGCCGCAGCCGATGTAGCAGACCTTGGCGAACGGCGCGTCCTCGCGGATTTTGGCCACCGCGATCTCGGGCAGCACGGTGAAGCTGGCGAAAGTGGACGTGCCCATGTAGTGGTGCAGTTTCTTTCCCTCGAGCGAGAAGCGTGAGGTGCCGTCCGGCATCACGCCCTGGCCCTGGGTCGAGCGGATCGCGGTGCACAGGTTGGTCTTGCGCGAGAGGCACGACGGGCATTGGCGGCATTCCGGCGTGTAGAGCGGGATGACGTGGTCGCCTTTCTTCACCGAGGTGACGCCGGGCCCGACCTCGACCACGATGCCGGCGCCTTCATGCCCGAGGATCGCCGGAAAGAGCCCCTCGGGATCGGCGCCCGAGAGCGTGAACTCATCGGTGTGGCAGATGCCGGTCGCCTTGATCTCGACCATCACCTCGCCGGCCTTCGGCCCGTCGAGCTGGACGGTGGTGATCTCCAGCGGCTTTCCAGCCGCGGTCGCGACGGCGGCACGCACATCCATTGGGCTTGCTCCGGTTGGGGTGTCGGTCGCGCATAATGGCAAGGCGGGCAGGGGACGCACAACAGGTGAGGCGGGCACGCGCCGAGGGTCGCGAAGGCGGGCCCGCCGCGCCGTAACTCCGCAGGAGCGAAAGCGGTGCGAAAGCGGGTGACGGACTGGGCCCGATCGCCTATACGATGGCTCGGCGATGCGCTCGTAGCTCAGCTGGATAGAGCATCAGACTTCGAATCTGAGGGTCGGGAGTTCGAATCTCTCCGAGCGCGCCACTTTACGATTTCGCGCGATATCGTGGCCGATCGTTCGCGAAAACCGCATCAAGCCGCCGAAAGCCGCACGTGACGAGACGACATGTGGGCGAGATTGCGCACCACCTCCTCTGGCCTCATGGGCGACGCAGGCAGCGCCTTCATGCTGCCTTCTGGAGTCTGATTCCGGGGCGCAGCCCTGCGCGCTCCGCAAGCCGAACCAGCATGCTCAGGCTAAACCGGTTGATCTTTCCGTTCTTGATCTCCGACACGCGAGCCTGAGTGATGCCGAGGCGCTTCGCCGCCTCGACTTGCGTCAGAGAGGACCTGCTCAGCCATTTATTGATCCCGGAGAGCAGCTTGGCGCGCATTTCAAGCTCGGCCGCTTCTTCCGCTGGGAATAGGTCGTGAAATACGGACTTTGCCATCGTGGTCACCTGATCTGTCTGAGCCGTGCCCTGGCGAGGTCGATATCGCGCTTGGCCGTTGCTTGTGTCTTTTTCTGGAACGCGTGCAGGACGTGAACAGCATCGCCGATGGTCGCCAGATAGATGACGCGATACGCGCCCGATGCCTGACGGATCCTGATCTCGCGAACACCAAGGCCGATAGACGTCAGGCGTCGGCCGGAAACGCTTCAACGTCGGATCGGCTGCTGCCGTGCCATCGCACCTCCTTCATGACCGAATTATGCCAGAGTTGGCATAATTCGTCAACGTGCTTTCGGCTCCGTCGAGCAAAATCGCAGTCCGTCGCTTGTGATCGGACCGGATCGTATCCGCGGCCGCCGCATCATAGTGCCAGCGCGAACGAATAGTGCCCATCTTCATCGGCCATGGCGCGCCAGCAAAGGCTGGGTCCGTTCCGGACACATGGGTTACGGTTTCTTCCGATCACATGGGTAACACTTTGGTGAGGTGCTGTCATTGCTGGCAGCGGCGAAGCCGCTCGCTCGCTACGGCGCCATGGGGAGCGCGCTCCAAGAGCACAGAGGTGAACTCCGCCTCACCTGTGCTCTGTCGCGCGAGCAGCACGGCCCAGCGATCAGTTGCGACTACCGACGGCGGCACGCAACCGTTTGATGGCGAACCGATGGGAATCCCGTCTTGCCGCAAAAGCTCTTGGTCTGATGCACGCTTGACCTCCGCCGGGCCCGGAACGGGCAGGCTGCCAAGCTGTTTTCGCTCGGACGCAAGCCTCCATTGTCGCGCCAGCTGCGGTCCTATGGCGCCTAGCGCCCGTCCACGCCTCGGCTAAGCTTGCCGGTGCCAGGCGCGGCAGCAGAACCGCGGGCGTACAGCCGGGAGAGATGACCATGAGCCGATGGCGGATGATGGTGGTGGCGCTGACGACGCTGACGGCGATGCTGCTGCAGGCGCGCGCCGAAGACTATCCGACGCGCAACATCACCGTCCTGGTGCCGTTCGCGCCCGGCGGCGGCACCGACCTGCTGGCGCGCGCCTGGGCGCAAATACTCGAGAAGCAGTACGGCAAATCGTTCATCATCGAGAACCGTCCCGGGGGCGGCACCACGATCGCCGCCACGACGACCGCCAACGCGACGCCGGACGGCTACACGCTGATGCAGGGCACCAGCGGCACGATGGCGATGAACCCCACCATCTTCAGGCATCTGTCCTATGAGCCGCTGAAGAATCTGGTGCCGGTGGCGTTGATCGCCGGCGCGCCGTTCGTGCTCACCGTCAATCCGGCGCTGCCGGTGCACAGCGTCGCGGACTTGATCGCCCTCGCCAAGAAGAGAGCCGCCGAGGGCAAGCCGCTGACCTACGGGTCCGGCGGCGTCGGCGCGTTCCATCATCTCTGTGCGGCGCTGTTCAGCAGCCTGACCGGCATCCAGATGACCCATGTCCCCTACCGCGGCAGCGCGCCGGCCACCATGGCGCTGATCTCGGGCCAGATCGACGTGCTGTTCGTCGACCTCGGGCCGATGTTGCCGCAGATCGAGGCCGGCAAGGCCCGCGCGCTCGGCATCACCAGCGACAAGCCGTTTCCGACGGCGCCGGACATCAAGCCGCTGGCCGAGGTCGGCCTGGCGTCCTGGCCGAACACCGTTGCGTGGCAGGCCCTGCTCGCGCCGGGCGGCACACCGCAGCCGATCCTCGAGAAGCTGAACAAGGACGTCAATGCCGCGGTCCACGCACCCGGGATGAAGGCGCCGCTGGATCAGCTCGGCATGATCGGCCTCGGCGACAAGTCGCTGCAGCAGTTCGACGACTTCGTGAAGGCGGAAACGGTGCGCTGGGCCAAGGTCATCAAGGAGAGCGGTTTGGCGGGCACGCAGTAGCTTGAGCGGGCTTACTCCGTCATCGTGAGAACGGCCTTGCCGCTGATGCGGCGATGCCGCAGCGCGTCCAGGGCCTCGCCTCCCTCCCGCCGCGAGACGGTGAGGCCCACGCGCGTCTCGAGCCGGCCGGCCGCGACCCGCGCGAGCAGCGAGGCGATGTCGGCGCCCAAACATGGTCCGGACGCGTAGGGAATGTAGGCATGCGCGTATGAGAAAAATCAATAAATGCAGCGCACGAGTCTCGATCAGCTGGTCGCGTTTGTAGCCGTCGCACGGGAGCAGAGCTTCACGCGCGCCGCAGCGGGTTTCGGCCGACCTCGGCTATGAATCCGTCACGGCCTTCATCACCAGTTCAAGAAGGCGCTCGGTCAAACCACCGGCGAAGTATCTCGGCAGCCTCGCGCACAATGGCGGTTCTGCCTTCGTCGCCCGATGCCTAGCGGCGACAGGGCCGAGACGAGCCGCACCCATGGCGCCGCGTGGAAGGCGCTCATCAGCAGGTACATCGGCAGCATACCGGTCAGTGGCGACGTGCCCTGCATGGCGGCGCAGAGCGCATCGGGCGTGCCGCCGAAGAAGCCGGTGAGCAGCGCCATGACGGCGAAGGTCGGCGCCGCCGCGAGGGCGAGCCAGTCGGCGGCACTGCGCGGCTGCGCCTGCGTGCTGCTCATGCGGCTGCCGGCGGATTCATGCTGGATGGCGAACATGGTCATGCTCCTCGGCAAATAAGTCACTGCTCGTCGTACTTGTCGCGGTGACGCCACCAGACGCCGCCGGTCTCGTTGCGACCCTTGGGAGCCCGGTCGAGCCAGGGGTACATGCCCCAGATGGCGTCGACGCCGCGGCCGTAGGCCGAATAGGTGTGGAAGATGACGCCGTCCTCGCGCGCGAAGGCGCTCAGCCCGGGCCGGTCGCGATGGTAGCTCGCAGTGTCGGTGCCGGACATGGCGGCGAACTTCGCCTCGGCGCTCTCGCCGCCGCCCTCTCGTCCGGTGCGCCAATCGCGCTGCGGCTCGCGTTGGTAGTTGTATTCGATGCCCGCGCGCTGCTGCTCCTCGGTGAAGTACACGTTGAAGTCGGCGTTGAAGTCGCTCTTGAACGATGACGCCCACGGGAACGTCCAGCCCATGCGCTGCTTGAACGCCTGCAGCTTGGCGAGCGGGGCGCGCGACACCGCCCACAACATCACGTCGTGGTTCTTCAGATGCACCGCGATGCCGTTGAAGCCGTCGGCGATCGACGAGCACGATGGACAGCCGGCCGCCCAGTCCGGCCCGAACATGAAATGATAGATGAGGAGCTGCGAGCGGCCCTGGAAGAGATCGGCCAGCGAGGCTTCGCCGGCGTCGGTGTCGAGGCGGTAGGACTTGTCGATCCGCACCCAGGGCAAGGCCTGCCGCCGTTCGGCGAGCTCGTCGCCGCGGCGGGTGAGCTCCTTCTCGGCCACGAGCAGCTCGCGCCGTGCCGCGAGCCATTCGGCGCGTGTTCCGGTGTTGTGCGTCATGGTCTCTCCGTTCCCTCGTTCGGTCGACGCTGCGGAGCGCCGTGGTCGTGCGATAGAGTAGGGGCGAACACGGAGCGTCCGAGAGTGACAAATGTGACGGGATTCCGATGGAGCCGGTGATCGCGGCGGCGGCGCGGGCGCTCGCCGCAGGTGATCCGCTCGACGCACTCAACCGAGTGGCGCTGCGCGACGATGCTCCCGGGCTGGCGTTGCGCGGGATCGCGATGGCGCAGCTCGGCGATCTTGCCCGTGCCAGGATGCTGCTTCGCCGCGCCGAGCGCGCCTTTGCGCCGCGCGAGGCAGTGGCGCGGGCGCGCTGCGTGGTCGCGCAGGCCGAGATCGCGCTCGTCTCGCGGGACCTCGGCTGGCCCGCCAAGGCGCTTGCGGCGGCGCGGGCGACACTCGCGGCAAAAGGCGACCGGCTCAATGCCGCGCATGCGCGCCACTTGGAAATCCGGCATCTGCTGCTGATCGGGCGGCTCGACGCGGCCGAGCGCGCGCTCGCGGCGCTCGAACCCGCGCCGCTTCCGCCCGCCGCGCGCGCCGCGCACGAGCTGGTGGCGGCCGGGATCGCGCTGCGCCGCTTGCGCACGAAGACGGCGCGGGCGGCGCTCGCGCGGGCGGCGGGCGCCGCGCATGCGGCCGGCATCCCGGCACTCGTTGCCGAGGTCGAAAGCGCGGCCGAGATTCTCGCGACCCCTGCCGCGCGGCTGATCGCGCGCGGCGCGGAGCGATCACTCCGGCTCGACGAAGTCGAGGCCCTCTACGCCTCCCGCGCGCTGGTGGTCGACGCCTGCCGCCACGTCGTGCGCGATTGCGCCGCCACGGTCGCGCTGGCGCGCCGTCCCGTGCTGTTCGCGCTCGTGCGCACGCTCGCCGAGGCGTGGCCGGACGATGTGCCGCGCGCGACCCTGGTGGCGCGCGCGTTCCGCGGCAGGCAGGCGGATGAATCACACCGCGCCAGGCTGCGCGTCGAGATCGCGCGGTTGCGCCGCGTGCTGCACGGCCTCGCCGAGGTGCGCGCGACGAGGCAGGGTTTCACGCTGATGCCGCGCCGGGCGCGCGACGTCGTGGTGCTGGCGCAGCCGGTCGAGGGCGAGCATGCCGCGGTGCTCGCGTTTCTCGCCGACGGCGAGGCGTGGTCGACCTCGGCGCTCGCGCTGGCGCTCGGCGCCAGCCAACGCACGGTGCAGCGGGCCCTCGATGCCCTCGCCGCGTCGGGCAAGGTGCATTCGTTCGGCCGCGCCCGCGCGCGGCGCTGGATGACGCCGCCGGTCGGCGGTTTCACGACCACATTGTTGCTTCCGGCGCCGCTGCCGGATGTTTAGGATTGCGGGCATGGAACGATCGCGCGCCACTATCGTACGCGAATACGGCCCGTTCGCGGGCGTCGACAACGTGGGTGGCGTTACGTTCGACGGCGCGCATGTTTGGTTCGCGGGCGGCGACCGCCTCGTCGCTTTCGATCCCGCGAGCGGCGCGGAGGCGCGCGTCATCGACGTGCCGGCGCGCGCCGGCACCGCATTCGACGGCGTGCACATCTTCCAGATCGCTGGCGGCCGCATCCAGAAGATCGATCCGAAGAGCGGGCGCGTGCTGGACACGATTCCGGCGCCCAGCGAGGGCGACAATTCGGGACTTGCCTGGGCGGAAGGCGCGCTGTGGGTCGGCCAGCACGGAAGCCGCAAAATCCATCAGGTCGACCCGCAGACCGGCGCGATCCTGCGCACGATCGAGGCGAACCGCCACGTCACCGGCGTCACCTGGGTCGACGGCGAGCTGTGGCACGGCACCTGGGAGGGCGAGGAAAGCGACCTGCGGCGCATCGATCCGCGCAGCGGCGAGGTGCTGGAGCGCGTCGAGATGCCGTCCGGCACCGTGGTATCCGGGCTCGAGTCCGATGGGGGCGAGCACTTCTTCTGCGGCGGCGGCAACAGCGGCAAGGTGCGCGTGGTGCGCAGGCCGCGGCGGAGCCACGGCGCGCGCATGAGCGTGCTCTCGAGCCGAACATGACCTCGCCGGATCGCACCGGGAAGCGCATCGTGATCTGCGGCGGCGGCGCGATCGGCGCCGCGATCGCCTATTTCGCCAGCCGGCGCGGCGCGCAGGTGGTGGTGATCGAGCCGCACGAGGTCGCAGGTGCCGCGTCCGGCAAGTCGGGCGGGTTCCTGGCGCTCGACTGGTGTGCTGGCACGCCGGTCGATCAACTGGCGCGGCGCAGTTTTGCGCTCCATGCCGAGCTTGCCGAAGCGCTCGGCAATTCCTGGGGTTATCGGCGGCTCACGACCTATGGCGGTTACGCAGCCGCCGATGGCAGTGTGCGCGCGCCGCGCGGGCGCCCGTGGCTCGCCGACGGGGTGGCGATCACGGCGAAGCTCGGCACGCCCGAGACGACAGCGGTGGTCGAGCCGCGGGCGTTCACCAACGGGCTGGTCCGTGCCGCCGAAGAGCAGGGCGCGTTGCTGCGGCATGATGCGGCCGTCGACCTCGTGCGCGCGCCCGATGGCGCCGTGCGCGGCGTCGCTCTCGCGAGCGGTGAGGTGATCGAGAGCAACGCGGTGGTCATCGCGATGGGGCCGTGGTCGGTGCTGGCGGCGCGCTGGCTGCCGCTGCCCGCCGTCATGGGTTACAAGGGCCACAGCCTCGTGTTCGACACGGGCGACGATATTCCGGCCGACGCGGTCTTTCTCGAATATCGCGAGGCGGAGGGCGAGATGCTCACGCCCGAGCTGTTTTCCCGCCGCGACGGCACCTGGGTTTGCGCGATCTCGTCGACCAGCCAGCTATCGCTCGATCCTGCCGATGTCGCGCCCGACGCGGGCGCGCATGCGCGGCTCGAGGCGTTGTGCCGCCGCATCTCGCCGGCGCTCGCCAAGGCGCCGATCACCGCGCGTCAGGCGTGCTTTCGTCCCGTGACCGAGGACGGCCTGCCGCTGATCGGCGCCGTGCCGGGCGCCGCATGCGCCTATGTGGCCACCGGCCACAGCGTGTGGGGTATGCTCAATGCGCCGGCGACCGGCGAGGCGATGAGCGAGCTGATCCTCGACGGCAGCGCGCGCCGCGTCGATCTTGCGCCATTCGCGCCCGATCGCCTGCCGCCGCTCGATCCGCGCCGGCTGGGCGCCGTCTCGCTGCAATTCCGTCCCGATCGGCTAACCTCGATCGTGCCGCGAGCAGATCGCTAAGCAGGAAGCGAGGGCGCGGTCGTCGCCGGAGCGAGCGCCACCACGGCAACACACGTGATGTCGTCCGACTGCGGCGCGCCGGCCGTGAAGGCAGCGACCCGTTCGACCACGTGCTCGACCACGAGGCGCGCCGGCTTGCGCCGCGCCGCGAGGATCGCGTCCTGGAGTCGCTTCATCCCGAACTGGGCGGCTTGCGGGTTCTCGGCTTCGGTGACGCCGTCGGTGTAGAGCAGCAGCAGATCGCCGGGCGAGAGCGGGAGCGTGCGCGGCACATAGACGATGTCCTCCATCACGGCGAGAGGTGGGCCGCAGTTGCGCAGCGCCTCGAACGCGTCGGCGCCCTGGCGCAGCAGCAGCGGCGGATTGTGGCCGCAGTTGCAATAGGTGAGGGTGCCGGCCGTGACATCGATTACGCCGCAGAACAGCGTCGTGAACATCTCCTCGGTGTTGTTGGCGACCAGGAGCTCGTTCGCGGTCTTCACCTCCGCCTGCAGGTCATGGCCGGTGCGCACGACGAGCCGCATCACGGTCTGCGTGATTGCCATGAAAAGAGAGGCCGGAATGCCCTTGCCGCACACGTCGCCGATGGTGATGGCGATCCGGTTCTCGTCGAGCTTGACGATGTCGTAGAGGTCGCCGCCGACCTCGCGCGCCGGCGTCATGTGGGCGAAGATGTCGAGCCGCCCGGCGGCCCCGCCCGGCTCGCCGCGCGGCAGCATGGCGCGCTGGATCGCGGCGGCGCTTTCCATCTCGGCCTCGTGCGCGCGCTCCCGCTCGCGCTGCAGCGCCATGAGGCGGTCGGCGACGATCAGGCGATAGCCGATGGTCATGCCAAGTGCGACGACCGCGGTCGCGAGCGGCTCGACCAGCGGCAGTGCGACGGCGTGACCAAACGCGACCGTTGCGCCCGCTGTCCACAGGGACCCGATCCCGAGAAACGCGAAGGCCGCCGCGGCAGGCCCAAGCCCGAGCGCGGCCGCGACCGCAATCGCGGCGAGCACGAACGCCGCGAGGCCGCTCCCGAGCCGGCCGAAGTCGCGCAGATCCTCGCCGCGGATGAGATTGTTCACCGCCGTCGCCTGGATGTAGACGCCGGAGATCGAGTCGCGGATGAACGACTGCCGCGCGGCGGGGGCCGGAAGCACGCAGCGCCCGCCGGGCGCGCCTTCGGGCGCGACCGCGAAGCGCGCCGACGTGATCTTGCGATCCTCGACGTCGAGCACGGTGCCGATCAGCACGACTTTTCCCGCGAAATGGCGCCGGAAGAAATCGGTTTCACCCTTCTCGGCGCAGGCGCGCAGGTCGGCGAGCGAATAGGTCGGGATGTCGCCGGCGTCGGCGGCGAAGTTGAGCGTGAGCGTGTCGGCGACGCCAGCTTGCGGCCGCGGCGGCGCGCCGGCGCGTGCCGCGAGCTCGGCGGACATGGCGGCGAGCGGCGCGCCGTCGACCATGAAGGCGAGGGGCACGCGGCGGATTACGCCGTCGGCGTCGCTGAACACGTTGAGCGGCCGGATGTTGCGGGTGAACCCGACCGCCGCGCGCTGGCCGGGCGAGGGCAGCACCGGGCTCGCCTGGTGCTGCGCCTCGCCGAGCACGATCTTGCCGGCGCGCGCGCCGAGCGCGAGGGCGCGCAGGAAATCGCGATCGAAGCCGTGCAGGCGCGCGCCGAGCGTCTCGTCGCCGAACGGCACGGCCGACTGCTCGATCGACGTCGGGAAGATCACGTCGAAGCCGACCACCTTGGCGCCGCCGTCGACGAGCGCATTGAGCACGCGGGCAAGCTCCGGCGTCCAAACGACACTCGGGCTGCCGGCGAACGGCGGCGTGCGAAACGTCTCCTCATCGAGCGCGACCACGACGGCGGGGGACGTATCCGGCGTATGGGCATCGCCGACGGCGCGCCAGCGCAGCATGGTGAGAAGATCGATCGAGAGACCGCGCAGCCCGTCGAAGGCGGGGGAGGCGGCGACGAGGCCGGCCACGAGCGCGATCAGCGCGCCCGCGGCGGCGGCGCGCAAGCGGTTCCGATGCATCGCGGCGAGCGGGGGGCGCTACGGCAGTCGCAGCAGGCGGGTGGCGACCGGCGGACGCCCCTCCTTGGCGTCGGGCGCGACCGCGAAGGTCAGCTTGTGGGTGCCGATGGTCACCTCGTAGACGACGCCGGGCGTGAGATTGAGGTTGATGTCGGCCATATCGTAGAAGCCGGCAGTCACGTACTGTTCGTCGACCACGATCGTGTGGGGACGCTCGCTCGACTTCTCGGTGGGCGTGAAGACGAGCGTGCGCGCGTCGCGCGGCAGGTCCTTGGGCAATCGCACCATCGGGTTGCGGGCAAAGATGGTGGGATGGATCTCGGCGCCTTGAACCCGAAAGGCAGTCGCGGCGCTCTTGCTCGCCTCTGCCGAGCTCATCTGCATGTTGCCGCCGTCGCACGGCACGGTCGCGCGCGCGACCTCGCCGCCCTGCACGGTGCTCTCCTTGAAGCCGATCGTCACGGTGCCGCCCGTAATGGTCTCGTGCTGGCACGACGTGAGATAGCTCAGCACCAGTGTGTCGTGCGGACCGAGCTTGATCACCTGCCCGGCGCCCACATAGTCCATGAACTCGACGCCGGCGGACGCACTTTTGACGTCCTCGACCAGCGCGATCGGCACGAGCGGGGCCGGTGCGCGCGCAAGTGCCGGTATTGCCGCGGCCGCAATAGCCGCCAGGGTGGCGGCGGAGAGTGTTCTCAACGCCATCGGATGTCTCCATGCCCCGGGAAATGGCCCGGATTCTCAATCTCAATGTGACGAAGCGTAACATGTGCACCGCGGCATGCCTAGCCGCAGGGACCCCTGTCCGTGCACCCCCGTGGCGACGCGCCTGCTTGACGGCGGGCGCGACCGACTTAAATTTACCTCCGCCAGTTCGGTTGGGGGACCCATGATGAATCACCAAAAACTGCTGACTGCAGGCGCTTTCATTTGCGCGCTGGCGATGCAGGCGGTGCCGGCGTCGGCGCGTGACTACTACGGCGCGATCGCGTTCTCGGTCGAGAACGGCGCGCTCGGCTGGGCCTATGATTACGGCTCGCGCGACGCCGCCGAGAATGAAGCCACGTCGAAATGCGGCGGTAGCTGCGAGCCCGTGCTGTGGTTCAGGAACGCGTGCGGCGCGATCGCGACTTCGTCCGACCACAGCTATGGGACCGGTTGGGCGACCAGCCGCGGTGAGGCGGAAGAGATCGCGATGCGCGGCTGCCGCAAGCATGCGGACGACTGCAGCGTCCAGCGCTGGGTCTGCACGACGCGCTGAGTCGACCGGCGCGCCGACCGAAGGTGGCGGAGCTCGGCGGCGCAGCTGCGCTCAGGTGCCGGCCCGGCTCGCCATGATGGCGGCGATCTCGCCGACGTCAGCCAAGGTGTCGAGCCTCGCGACGAGAGACTGCAAGCGTGCGGCAGGCTCGGTGGCGAGGAGCCCGTCGACGTTGGCGGCGAATTTCTCCTCGACCTCGGCGCGGCTGACCGGGTTCTCGGGGCTGCCGCGACGGTGCCACACGTCGCGGCTCAGGTGCTGGCCGTCAGCGGTGATCACGGCGACGCGGGCGGCGTGGCGCAGGGCGGGGCCCTTGGCTTCGATCTCGGGATCTTCCGCGACCTTGATGCGCGGGATGAAGGCGAGAATTTTTGGATCGGCGATCGTTTCGTCCGCGTAATCTGCGGCGCCGACGTTGCGGCGCTGCGCCATGACGCTCAGGCCATAGTACATGTTCATCTGCGCCGCCGTCGTCCCGACCGGGCGGTAGTCCCAGGCGGTGTGCACGAACGTCATGTGGCCGCAGCCGACACGGATTTCCTTGATCTGCCCGGCGTTCACTTTCTCCTCGACCAGTATGGCGCGCAGGCCGTCGAGCGCGGCGTGGATGCTGGTGACGTTCGGATACATCTTGAAACCGACCTTGCCGGCTTCCCAGTCGGTGCCGAGACCCTCGAGCAGGCGCGCGACGTTGGGCGTGCGCGCGAGCGAGCTCAGGAATCCGCCATAGCTCGCCTCGACGACGTCGGAGATGCCCGTGAAGCCGCGCCGGGCGAGCAGCGCCGCCGTCAGGCCGCTCTGCGCCGCGCGGCCCGCGTGCAGGCGTTTGACCATGGCGCCCTCCTGCGCGGCCATCAGGCCGGCGCCGAGCGAGCCCGCGATGCCGAGTGCGTGCTGCATCTTCTCGGCGTCGAGGCGCAGCAGCCGGCCGGCGGTCGCGGCGGCGACGAAGGCGCCGGATGTGCCTTGGGGATGAAAGCCGTTGAGAAAAAGCGCCGTCGTCGCGGCATTGCCGATGCGCAGGCCCACCTCGTAGCCGAGCGTGAGCGCGATGGCGATCTCGCGGCCGGACAGCGACGGATCGGCCTCGGCGAGCGCCAGTGCGACCGGAGCGGCGAGCGAGTTCGGATGGATGATCGACTCCTTGTGAATGTCATCCATCTCGAACGCGTGCCCGGCGGTGCCGTTGAACAAGACCGCGTTGCCGAGCGAGGTGCGCGCGCCCGTGCCCCACAAGGACGCGACTGCATCGCCGCCTTCCTGCTGCACGAAGTCGCGCACCATGCGGGTCCATGGAAACGTCGTGCCGCGCAGGCTCACGCCGAGCCCGTCGAGGAAGCTGAGCTTGATGCGCTCGACGACGTCGGCCGGGATGGCGTCGGGCGGCGTCTCGGCCGCGAAGCGCGCGAGCGTGCGGGTGGCGTCCGGCAGGAGAGGGGACTGGGAGCTGGTCATGCGCGACAGTAATCCGTCATGGCCGGGCGTGTCCCGGCGAGCCACGTCTTGCTTTCTGACAACGCAAGACGTGGATGCCCCTCTTTGCTGGCATGACGCACGCGAATGCCGGATGCGTCGGTAAATCACTCCGCCTTGATGTTGGCGGTGCGGATGACCTTGCCCCATTTCTCGGTTTCGTCGGCGACGAACTTGGCGAAATCGGCGGGCGAGCCGGTCAGCGCGGTCGCACCCCATTCGGCGAAGCGGGCCTTGAGCTTATCGTCGGCGAGCGCCCCATTGACCGACTTGTTGACCTTATCCACCACTTCGGCGGGCGTCCCTTTCGGGCCGGCGACGCCGGTCCAGAAGCTCGCCTCGTAGCCGGGCACGAACTCGGCGACGGTGGGCACGCCCGGCAGGGCGGCTTGCGGCGTCTTGGTGGCGACGCCGAGCGCGCGGATCTTGCCGCCTTTGACGTGCCCGAGCGACGCCGACATGGTGTTGAACATCATCTGCACCTGGCCGGCCATCAGGTCGACCATTGCGGGGCCGGCGCCACGATAAGGCACGTGCACGATGTCGATGCCGGCCATCATCTTGAACATCTCGGCCGTGAGCTGGTTGCCGGAGCCGATGCCGCCGGAGCCGAACAGCACCTTGCCGGGATGTGCCTTGGCGTAGGCGATGAGCTCAGGGATCGTCTTCACCGGCAGCGATGGCGTCACCTGCAGCACGAACGGATCGAGCGCGATGCCGGAGATCGGCACGGTGTCGCGAATGAAGTTGAACTTGAGATCGGGGTAAAGCGTCGCGTTGCCCGCATTGGCGAGGCTCGCGGCCAGCAGCGTATAGCCGTCCGGCGTCGCGTGGATGACGGCCTCGGTCGCGATATTGGTCCCGGCGCCGGGCCGGTTCTCGATCACGATCGTCTGGCCGAGCCGCTCGGAAAGTCCAGGCTGGACGGCGCGCGCCATCACGTCGGTGCCGCCGCCAGGGGCGAAGCCGACCAGCATGTGCACCGGCCGGGTCGGATACGTGTCTGCGTATGCGACGCGCGCCAATGTTGGCAGCGCCGCGACCCCTGCCACGACACCGAGAAATTGCCGCCGATGCAGACCTGACATTTTTCTTCTCCCGAAATGCCCACGTCGTGACCCGGAGGCCGATGCCTCCAAGTGTCGGACGCGAGCGTCATGACCCAGGCGCGCGGCCGGCGCAAGCGACTGACGGTCACACCTTGCCGCGCAGGCAGGCGCGAATCCAGCGATCGCGCCGGATGAAGTGGATCCCGAACTTCATCGCCTTCGCGCGATGCTCGCACTCCTCCAGCCGCGTCTTGTACGGCGCGTCGCTTGCGGCCCTCGCTCCGCTCGCAGCGGCCGCCAGCGCGATGGCGGCAGCAAGTGGGATCATCCTGCGCATATTGGTCTCCTGTGGGAAAGCGTGCTCAGTACGTCGGCTCATGCACGCCGCGCAAGCGTTCGGTATAACGTATGTATCACGATCGGGGCGCCCCGATCGTCAGTACCGTGCCGCCAATCCGAGTTTCCATCTTGCGCATCTTCGTCACCGGGGCGAGCGGATACATCGGCGGATCGGTCGCGGCCGTTCTCGCCCGCGAGGGCCATATGGTGCGCGGGCTCGTGCGCAGCGCCGCCAAGGCGCAGGCGGTTTCGGCGCACGGGATCGCGCCGATCATCGGCACGCTCGATGACGCCGAGCTCCTGCGGGCCGAGGCGCAAGCCGCCGACGCCGTCATCAATGCGGCTTCGAGCGACCATCGCGGCGCCGTCGAGGCGCTGATCGCGGGCCTTGCGGGCTCGGGCAGAACGCTGATCCATTCGAGCGGCAGCAGCATCGTCGCCGATCTCGCGATGGGCGAGCCGTCCGACCGCATCTTCGAGGAGGCGGAGCCGCTCGCCCCGCTGCCCGACAAGGCGGCGCGCGTCGCGATCGACCGGCTGGTGCTTGCCGCGCCCGGCGTCCGCGCGATCGTGCTGTGCAACTCGATGATCTACGGCGAGACGCTCGGGCCACCGGCGCAGAGCGTGCAGATCCCCGCGCTTGCACGGGTGGCGCGCGAGAGCGGAGTTGCGCGGTACATCGGCCGCGGCCTCAATCGCTGGTCGAACGTGCACATCGCCGACGTCGTCGCGCTTTATCGGCTCGCGCTTGAGCGGGCGCCGGCGGGCAGCTTCATGTTCGTGGAGAGCGGCGAGGAAGCGCTCGGCGCGATCGCAGCGGCGATCGCGCAGAAGCTCGGCCTCGGCGCGGCGCGCTCGCTCCCGCCGGACGAGGCGGTCACGATATTCGGGCGGAACATGGCGACCTACTCGCTCGGCTCGAACAGCCGGGTGCGCGGCACGGCGGCTGCGGCGCTGGGCTGGCGACCGGTGCAACGCTCGGTCACCGAATGGATCGCGCGAGATCCGAGCCGAAAGGTTCCAGTGGATTGACCGAGTTCCCGGCCGGCGACGATCTGCCCCAAATTACACGCAAAGTTTTTCATCCCCGGAGGCTGGCGACCCGGTAAGAGTGGCGCCGCCCGCGTCCCCGCGGCGCCCAACCTGCTCGGTCAGAACCCCGGAAAGACCTCATCCTCATGCGTCAGCTCTTCAGTGCCCGCGGCGCCGCCCTCGTCGCGACGCTCGCCGTCGCCGCACTCGCTTGCTCGGGGCTCGCGCGGGCCACCGACTGGCCGCAGCAGCACAGCGACATTCCTGGCGAAAAAGCCGTGCGCTTCGGCCAGCTGCCGAACGGCATGCGCTACGCCATCATGCGCAACGCGACGCCCAAGGGCGCGGTCTCGATGTGGCTCGATATCGGCGCGGGCTCCTTGCAGGAGAGCGACGCCCAGCAGGGGCTCGCCCATTTCCTCGAGCACATGGCGTTCCGCGGCTCGCGCCACGTGCCGGAAGCGGAGGTGTGGCCGGGGCTGCAGCGGCTCGGCATGTCGATCGGCGCCGACGCCAACGCGGCGACCGGGCAGTTCAACACGGTCTATCAGTTCAACTTCCCGCACAACGACGCCGCGACCATCGACACCGGGCTGATGCGCCTGCGCGACGTCGCGAGCGAGCTCACGCTGGCGCAGACCGCCATGGACGCGGAGCGCGGCGTCGTGCTTTCCGAGGAGCGGCTGCGCGACACGCCGGCCTATCGCGGGACCAAGCAGTTCGTGCAGCAGCTCTACCCCGGCGACGTCGTGAACAAGCGCTGGCCGATCGGGCAGACCGACGTGCTCAGGAACGCGCCGGTCTCGCTCATCCGCGATTTCTACGATGCGTTCTACCGGCCCGAGCGCGCGACCTTGATCGTGGTGGGTGAGATCGATCCCGATGCGATCGAGGCGAAGGTCAAGACGCTGTTCGGGGACTGGAAGCCGACCGGCCCCGCCGGCCACGATCCGGCGCGTCCGACGCCGGGCCGACGCGCGCCGCAGGCGCAGCTGTTCGTGGAGCCCGGCGCGCCCTCATCGCTGACACTTGCTTTCGTGCTGCCGGGCGCGCCCGACACGGTCGCGCGCGAAGTCGATGACTTCGCCAAGCTGCTGGCGCTGCAGATCTTCCAGGCCCGGCTCGCCGAGGTCGCCAACGGCCAAGACCACCTGTTCGCCGAGATCACGCCGCGCGGCAGCCGCGATTTTCCCGGATCGGCGCTCTGGTACATGGAGACGCAGATCCGCCCGCAGGACTGGCATCTCGCCCTCGATGCGGCGATCCGTGTCGCCCGCCAGATGGAGACCTACGGCGTCACCGCCGACGAGCTCGCGCGGGCGGAGGCGGGCGTGCGCGCCATGCTCCAGGCGGGCGTCGCCAACGCCGACACGCGACAGACGCGCGACCTCGCCCAGGCGATCGAGAGCAATGTGGTGACGAACGAGATCTTCGATAGCCCCGCGCAGACGCTCGCCATCGCCGAGAAGGCATTCAAGAGTCTCGACCCCGCCAAGATGCGCGCCGCCATCGCCGAGATGATGCATGATCACGGCCCCCTGGTGTTCGTGTCGAGCCCGACGCCGATCGAGGGCGGCCAGGCGGCGCTGACGGCGGCGCTCGATGCCGCCATGAAGGCGCAGCTCACCCCGCCGGCCGCCGAGGCGCGCGTAACTTGGCCTTATGAGAATTTCGGCACGCCCGGCCAGGTGGCCGAGCGCAAGACGCTCGACGACCTGCAGACGACCTTCGTGCGCTTCGCCAACGGCGTGCGGCTCACGGTGCGGCCGAGCTCGCTGCAGACCGGGCAGGTGATCGTCAACGTGCGCATCGGCAACGGCAAGCTCGACCTGCCCGCCGATCGTGCGACGGCGGCCTGGGCGCTCGACGACCAGGGGCTGTTTCTCGGCGGCACCAAGGCGCTCTCATTCGAGGACATGGCGCGCGCGCTGCCCGGCCGTGTCTTGCAAGACCGGGAAGGGCTCGGCGACGACGGCATCAGGTTGCGGGGCACGACGCGGCCGGAGGATCTCGCGACGCAGCTGCAGGTCTTCGCGGCGTTCGTCAGCGCGCCCGGCTGGCGCCCCGGCGCGCTCGAGCGCGCCCGCACCTTGGAGCTGACCAAGGCGCGCGCGGCGGCGACCTCGCCGAGCGAGCTGTTCGAGCGCGTGCGCGCATGCCGGCTGTTCAGCCAGGATCCGCGCTGGTGCAAGCCTACGGTGACGGCGCTCGCCGCGGTGAAACCCGATGCGCTCAAGGACCTGCTCGCGCCGAGCCTCGCCACCGCGCCGCTCGAGGTGATCATCGCGGGCGACGTCAAGCTCGACACCGCGATCGAGGCGGTCGCCAAGACCTTCGGCGCGCTGCCGAAGCGCGGCGAGGCGACCTCATCGCTCGCCCGCGGGACCGAGGTGCACTTTCCAACGGCGGGCGGGGCTCCGGTCGAGATCCATCACCAAGGGCGCGCCGATCAGGGCCTCGCGGCGGTTGCCTGGCACACCACCGACCTTTTCCATGCCAAGGAGATGTGGGCGCTCAATGTGCTCTCGTCCGTGATCTCGACGCGGCTGCTCGATCGGCTCCGCATCAGCGAGGGCGTCACCTACAGCCCGGGCGTGCGCTCATACGGATCGAACGTTGCGCCGAACCAGGGCTATCTCTACGCCGAGACCGAGCTGCCGCCGGACAAGATGCCGCTGTTCTTCGCCGCGACCCGCGACATCGCGGCCGATCTGCGCGCCCATCCGGTCGCGGCCGACGAGATCGAGCGGGCGCGCAAGCCTCTCGTCGACGAGCTGATCGCGGAGCAGCAAAGCAATGCGTACTGGGTCAACGCTCTCATCGGCGCCCAGGACGATCCGCGCCGCGTCGCCGTGATCGGCGGCGAGATCCCCGGCCTCGAGGCGGTCACGGCCGCCGACCTGCAAGAGGTCGCCAACCGCTACCTCGGCGACGGCAAGGAATGGAAGCTCGAGATCACGCCGGGCGCGACGGCCGAGAGGCATTGAGCGAAGGCGCCGCGCAGGCGAAAGCTTCGGCAGGACGATGCCCTGAGACGGAGCTGCTTGCCGCGCCGCTTTAACCAATCGAGCGCCGGTTTCCGGAACCAACCGGGAACGTCGGCCGTTCGTGGTAATGATTCGGATATTTCCGACGTTATAATGTGATCAGTCGTGCTCATCGGTATCCGTGCGTTATCCAGGAGTTCCTCATGGCCCCGCGCGCCAATTGGAAGGGCTATCTGCGGCTTTCACTCGTCTCGTGCCCGATCGCGCTCTATCCAGCGTCGTCGAGCACCGAGAAGGTGAGCTTCAATCGCATCAACAAGAAGACCGGCAACCGCCTCAAGCAGCAGCTCATCGACTCCGAGACCGGCGACGTGGTCGAGCGCGAGGACATCGGGCGCGGCTATGAGATCGGCAAGGGCGAGTACTTGATGGTCGAGGACGACGAGCTCGAGAAGATCAAGATCGAGAGCACGCACACGATCGACATCGACAGCTTCGTGCCCCGCGCCGAGATCGACGACCGCTACATGGACAGCCCGTACTACATCGCGCCGACTGACAAGGTCGGCCAGGAAGCCTTCGCGGTGATCCGCGATACCATCCGGGCGAAGAAGATGGTGGCGCTCGGCCGCGTGGTGATCAGCCGGCGCGAGCGCGTCATCATGCTGGAGGCGTTCGAAAACGGGCTGCTCGGCACCACGCTGCACTATGCCTATGAGGTGCGCGAGGCGAAGCCGTATTTCGAGGAGATCCCGGAGCTCAAGCTGCCGAAAGAGATGACCGAGCTCGCGGCGCACATCGTCGACAGCAAGGCCTCCCACTTCGATCCGGCCAAGTTCGAGGACCACTACGAAAATGCGCTGGTCGAGATGCTGCGCGCCAAGCAGGCCGGCCGCGCCGTTCAGGAGCCGAAGGAAGAGGCGCCGCCTGCGCGCGTCGTCAACCTGATGGATGCGCTGCGCGCGAGCATCGGCGCCGAGACCAAGAAGAAGCCGGCGGCGGCCAGCACCAAGGCCCGCGCGGCGGCGGGTAAGCGGAAGGCGGGACGCTGACGCAGGCCGAACCGAAGGAGAGCGCGCTCGCGGGCACCGTCGCCTTCACGGGGCGGCTTGCCTCGATGAAGCGCGCCGATGCCTTCGCGCTGGTTCGGCGGCACGGCGGCAGCCCGCGCGAAGGGGTCACCAAGAAGACCGATATCCTGATCGTCGGCGAGCTCGGGTGGCCGCTGGTCGACGACGGCCGGCCGTCGAACAGCCTGGCGCAGGCCCGCACCTACGGCATTCCGGTCGCGAGCGAGCGGCGCTTTCTCGAATGGCTCGGCAAGGTCGCGCCGGAGGATCAGGCGAAGACCTACACGGCCGAGCAGCTCGCGAGCCTCGCCAAGGTGCCGGCCGCGATCCTCGACCAGCTCGCGATGTTCGGCCTGATCGAGCCGAAGGACGGCCACTACGGCTTTCGCGACCTCGCGGCCGCGCGTCAGATCGCGGGGCTCCTCGCCTCCGGCGTTGCGCTCTCGGTGATCACCAAAAGCCTGCACGAGATCCGCAAGTGGCTGCCGGACGCGCAGCTCTCGAATTTGCGCCTGTTTCCCGAAAGCGCCGACCGGCTGCTGATCGAGCAGATGCAGGGGCGGACGGAGAAATCCGGCCAGTTCGTGCTGCCGGTCGAGCCGAGCGACGACGATGCCGATGCCCTCTTTGCCGCCGCGCAGGCCGCCGAGGAGGCCGGCGACGCCGGGAGCGCCGAGCGGCTTTATCGCCGGCTGATCAAGGTCGACGCGAGCGACGCGGCGGCGCGCTTCAATCTCGCGAACCTCCTGCGCGCGGCCGGCCGCGCCGTCGAGGCCGAGGCGATGTATCGGGATGCGACCAAGGCAAATCCGGATTTCGCGCCCGCCTGGTACAACTTCGCCGACATGCTCGACGATCGCGGCCGCACGAGCGAGGCGATCGTGGCGCTCGAAGCCGCGCTGAAGGCCGACCCGGATTACGCCGACGCCCTGTTCAACCTCGCCCTGATGCTGCAGAAGCTCGAGCGCCACGCGGATGCGGCCAGCCACTGGCGGCGCTATCTCAAGCTCGACGCCGACTCGGCGTGGTCGGCGCGGGCGAAGCGGGCGCTGAAGTTCTGCGAGATGCAGGCCGCGGAAGCGAGAGCGAAGCCTTGAAGCCTCCGAAGGCGGCGCTCGGCCGCGGGCCGAAGCGGTCGCTCGAAGCCTATGTGGCGAAGCGCGACTTTGCCCGCACGCCCGAGCCGACGCCGGAGGCTAAACTCAAGCGCAAGCGTGCCGCCAAAGGCGCGGCGGCGGGCCTCGCCTTCGTGGTGCAGCGGCACGCGGCGCGGCGGCTGCACTGGGACCTGCGGCTCGAGCTCGACGGCGTGCTCAAGAGCTGGGCGGTCACGCGCGGTCCGAGCCTGGTCGCGGGCGACAAGCGGCTCGCCGTGCACACCGAGGACCATCCGCTCGAATATCTCGACTTCGAGGGCAACATCCCGAAGGGCGAGTACGGCGGCGGCACCATGATCGTGTGGGACCGCGGCACCTGGTCGCCGGAGGGCGATCCGCAGGCCGGGCTCGACAAGGGGCATCTCGCTTTCGCCCTGGACGGCAGCCGGCTCAAGGGCAAGTGGCACCTGGTGCGCATGCGGCCGAAGCGCGGCGAGAAGACCGAGCCATGGCTGCTGATCAAGTCGGATGACGAGTTCGCTCGCCCGCCGGGCGCGCCCGAGATCACCGACGAGGAGACCTCGCACCTCACCGGCCGCACCCCGGGCGAGGTGGCGGCGGAACGCGCGCTGCGCAAGGATCATGCGGCGCGCGACGCCGAGCGCGGAGCCCGCAAGGTCGCGCTGCCGGACATCGGCAAGATCGCGAACGCGCGCAAGAAGCTGCTGCCGACCTTCGTCGCGCCGATGCTGGCATCGCCCAGCGAAAAGCCGCCACGCGGGCCGCAATGGGTGCACGAGATCAAGCACGACGGCTATCGCATCCAGGCGCGCATCGACGGCGGCAAGCTGCAGATGCTGACCCGCAAGAATCTCGACTGGACCGAGCGTTTTGCGGCGATCGCGACAGCGCTCGAGGGCCTGCATCTCGGCTCGGCGCTGATCGACGGCGAGATCGTGGTCGAGGAGGAGAACGGCATCTCGACCTTCAACGGGCTGCAGGCGGATCTGTCGACCGGCCGGCAGGACCGCATGCGCTATCATGCGTTCGATCTCCTCTATTGCGACGGCTTCGATCTCACCCGCGCGACCTTGCTCGCGCGCAAGAGCCTGCTCGCGCAGGTGCTCGCCGCGCTCCCGGCCGGCTCGCCGGTGCGCTTTGCCGAGCATCTCGACACCGATGGCCCGACCATCTTCGAGCACGCCGGCCGCCTCGGCCTCGAGGGCATCATCTCCAAGCGCAAGGATCAACCCTATCGGTCGGGCCGCAGCGACGACTGGGTCAAGAGCAAGTGCGTCGCGCGCGAGGAGTTCGTCGTCCTCGGCTATCACCCCTCATCGGTCGCCGCCGGCGCGGTCGGCGCGCTGCTGCTCGGGTATTACGAGGGCGGCAAGCTCATGTATGCGGGCCGGGTCGGCACCGGCTGGTCGGGCGCCGAGGCGCAGAAGCTCAAGCAAAAGCTCGACGAGATCGCGGCCGACAAACCCATGTTCGGCAGGCCGCTGCCGCCCGGTGCCGACATCAAGGGCGTCCGCTGGGCGATGCCGCGTCTCGTGGCCGATGTCCAGCACCGCGGCTGGAGCGCCGACCGCGTGCTCCGCCAGTCCTCGTTCAAGGGCCTGCGCGAGGACAAATCCGCCGACGAGGTGGTGCTGGAGGAGAAGCCGCGCGCCGCGTCAGCCGGGAAGGGGGCCGCGCCGGCGCATGCGGGCGGTGCGATCGCGGGCGTCAAGCTCACGCATCCGGATCGGCTGCTGTGGGACGAGGGCGTCAGCAAGCAGGCGCTCGCCGAGTTCTACGCCGAGATCGCCGATCACATTTTGCCGCACATCACGGGACGCGTGCTCAGTCTCGTGCGCGCGCCGTCGGGCGCGCAGGCGAAGAGCTTTTTCGCCAAGCACCGGTGGGCGGGGCTCGAGCATGTGCGCGAGGTCGACGTCGGCGAGAAGGAGCCGATGATCGCAATCGACGACCTCGCCGGGCTGATCGGGTTGGTGCAGGGCGGCACGGTCGAGATTCACCCTTGGGGCTCGCGCGACGACGACCTCGAGCGGCCGGATCGGCTGATCTTCGATCTCGATCCCGGCGAGGACGTCGCCTGGAGCGACGTGATCGCGGCGGCGCGGGCGATGCGCGACGAGCTCGCGGCGATCGGGCTCGAGAGCTTCGTCAAGACGTCGGGCGGAAAGGGGCTGCACGTGGTGGTGCCGGTCGAGCCGCGCGTCGCCTGGGACGACGCCAAAGCCTTCACGCAATCGATTGCGGAGAAAATGAGCCGCGATCACCGCGACCGCTATGTCGCGATCATGGCCAAGCGCGCGCGGCGCGGGCGCATCTTCATCGACTATCTGCGCAACGGCCGCGGTGCGACCGCCGTTGCGGCCTTCTCGACCCGGGCGCGCCCCTATGCGCCCGTGTCGACGCCGCTCGCCTGGGAGGAGCTGACCGAAGGCGTGCGGCCGGATCATTTCACGGTGGACAACCTGCGCGAACGGCTCGATTTCCTGCGGCGCGACCCGTGGGAGGGATTCTTCGAGGTCAGGCAGCGGATCAAGACATGAACCCAACCCCCTCGCACTCATGCGGCGCGGAGGCAGGGCATCCAGGTACTCACCGGACTGGGATCGGGGTGAGGGTCATGCCAAACCTCCAGTTCGGTGGTTACTGGATCGCCCGCTTTCGCGGGCGATGACTCCCATCGATTTCTTGGAAAGCATAATGCGGGCAGCAAAAGCCGAATCCGTCACCATCAGCGACGGCGCAATCAGCGTGTCCGGCCTGTTGCAGGCGCCGCCGCGCCCGCGCGCCTGTTACGTGCTGGCGCATGGGGCAGGGGCCGGCATGACCCATCCGTTCATGGCGGCGGTCGCCGCCGGGCTCGCGGCGCGTGGCATCGCGACGCTGCGCTACCAGTTTCCCTATATGGAGCAAGGCAGCAAGCGGCCGGATCGTCCGCCTGTCGCGCACGCGGCCGTGCGCGCCGCGGTGGCGCACGCCGCGCGCCTCCTGCCGGACGTGGCGCTGATCGCCGGCGGCAAATCCTTCGGCGGCCGCATGACGTCGCAGGCGCAGGCTTTAGAGCCGCTGCCGGCGGTGCGCGGGCTCGCGTTTCTGGGCTTCCCGCTGCATCCGGCCGGCAAGCCGTCGGCTGAGCGCGGCAAGCATCTGTTCGATGTCGCGATCCCGATGCTCTTCCTGCAAGGCACGCGCGATGCGCTGGCTGCGCTTGCCGAGCTCGAGCCGCTGTGTGAGGCGCTCGGCCCCCGCGCGACGCTGCGCCTGTTCGAGAACGCCGATCATTCCTTTCATGTGCCGGCGCGCAGCGGCCGTACCGATGCGCAGGTCCTTGACGAGGTGCTCGATGCGCTCGCCGCTTGGACCGCGACGCTGGCGGGCGCGTAGTCGTCGGACGCCTTTGAACGCGCGACCCTCTCCCACACGACGTGGGGAGAGGGCGCGTCGGCACTGTGCGCTGTGGTGGTCCCGCTCACTGCGCGCTCAGGGCCTGCGGTGGGGCGACCGCGCTCGGCGGCGCGTTCAGGGCGAGCGGCGGCTGGGCGAGCGCGCTCTGCGGCGCGCAGGCGGTCGGCGCAGGCGGCGCCGCATACGCGGGGGCCGGCGCCGCGTAGGCAGCGGCCGGTGCGGTCGCGACCGGGGCGTAGTACGTCGGGTGCCAGCGGTAGTAGCCGTAACCCCAGTGGTTGCCGTAGCCGTAGCCCCAGCCGTGATACGGCCAGCCGTAGCCCCAGCCCCAACCATAGTACGGCCAGTGGTTGCCGTAGCCCCAGCCCCAGCCGTTGCCGTGGTGCGGCCAGTGGTTGCCGCCGTAGCCTGGGCCGTGGCCGGGATATGGCGGGCGCGGCAGCTTGCAGCCGAAGCAGCTGATCGGACCGTGGGTCGGGAACAGGCTGCCGAGACCGCCGACCACCCCCGTGATGGGGAGCTGGTGAGAGACGGTCACTGGCGTGACGCTCGCCGGCTGGTGGATGTTGAACACCGTCGGGCCCTGCTTTTGCAGACGAGGCACGGCTTCGCTCGCTCCGACCGTCGCGGTGAGGGCCGCTGCCGCGAGGGCAAGAGCCGTCAGGGTCCTGGTCGTCGTCTTCGTCATCGTCGTCATTGTCGAGCTCATGGCACTTCTCCTATTTTGCAAGAAGATCGCGGGGATCGTGTCCTCACGCCTTGGTCGGCGCCATGCGGATTTTGAGCGTGTGTTGGCCGTCACGAACGGGCGGAAAGCGGCGGTGAACGCCTCCGTCTCACGCGCTCGTGTGAACGCACGCGCGGGCATCTCACACGGCCGTGAGCGTAGATGACGCGCAAACGGGCGGCCCGTCAGCCGCCGGCACCCGACCGTCGAGACCGACGATGCCGCCACCCCACGTGCCGCCGGCCGCCAAGGCGGTCTGACGCCGTTGCAAAACGCGGCGCCGTTCATTCTAATCGCCCTCGCGTCCGCCGGGCGGACCGCGAGGGAGGAGAGAGCAAGATGCGAAAGCTGATCGTTGCGGGCGTTTGCGCCGTTGCGTTGTTCGATTGCGCGGCCCATGCCGACACGCCGGCGCTGTCCACACGTTGGGGAAAGACGCAACTGTCGCAGGACCAATGCCTCGCCAATGCCGAGCGGTCGATCCGCGCGGCCGGCTTCGAGAAGCGCCCACCGACCGCGACGTCGCGCTACGGGATCAAGGGCAACTACGTGGTCGCGATCCGTTGTCTCACCGATCTCGGCATGTACTTCATGGTCTCCGCCGGGCCGTCCCAGAACGGCACCGACAAGAACGTCGAAGCGGTCGACGACGGGTTCTGACTTGGACCACGACCTGGACCTCGACCTGGACCTCTGACTTGGCCTTCCGACCTGGTCTCTCGGCGGCCGGCCGCGGCACGTCGTGAGCCGCGTCCGCGGCGCGACCGCGAAATCGACGAGGCGGCGATGGGCCTCATGGCCGTACCGGCTTCCCGGTCGTGACATCGCGTGTCGAGGAAGACCGATGGAGAGCCGGATGCGCGCGGTTATGGGCATCGTCGCCGGGGTGTTGCTTTGTTTCAGCGGGGCCGCCGAGGCGACCAGCATCTCGACCCGGTGGGGAAATACGCAGATGGCGCAGAACGAGTGCCTCGAGCACGCCGCTCGCGCGATCCGCGAGGCTGGCTTCGATGCGCTCACGCCGACCGAAACGTCGCGCTACGGCACGAGGGGCGACTACGTGATCGCGGTGCGCTGCCTCACCCAGATGAAGATGTATTTCATGTCGGCCGCCGGCCCGTCCGACAAGGAGACTGCCAAGTACGTCGAGGAGGTCGACCACGGATTCTAGCGCGCGGCTCGCGGCGCCGCAGGCTCGCGTGCAGATCCGACAAATCGAGACCCACGGCGCGACCGCGATCGCGGCGGTCATCCCGCCCATCCGCGCGACCGATGCGCTCGATTTCGACGTGACGTGAGCGAGGTGGACGCGCTCGCGTACCGGCTCGAGCGGGAGACCTTCCTCACCGAGAAAGCGGGCGCGGATGGTCGGGGGTCTGCCCGGGCCGCCGGTGACGTGAAGGATGCCGTCCGCACCGCCATCAGGCCCGCCTATCGCACTCGTCTCCTGACCGAATTGGAACCTGGCCGGATGCGGGCGTCCGCCCGGGGAAGGCTTTTGCGACGTCGATCTGATCGGCGTCAGGAATCGAGCGAGGGTGCGCCGCTATGCGTCGCAGGCGCGTGGCCGGACGGCCGCCGCAATCGCTTGCCTGGCGCTCGGCGACGGTCGGGGCCGCCGGGGAGCTTCGATTCGGCCTCGAGCTCGATCGCGCGCATCACGTAGACGAGACCATCGTCCGCATGTGGCGTGGCTTTCGCCAGCGCGTAAAGCTCGCGGACGTGCTTGCGACGGTCAGGAGTACGCATGAACTTTCCCCTCCTACCCGAACCACGAAAGCAACCAAGCGCCCCACCCCGATGGGGCTACCGGTCGATAGCGCCACAGAAAAATGGCGCGAATTGGCCAAAAAAGATTCGACAAAAGTCAAGGGGACATGCATAATTTCCACAATCAACTTCAGTCATTTTGCGCGGCGTGGCGAAAGCACGCTGGATGCGCCTTGCCGGCCCGGCGAGGCGTTGGGCGTCTGCGCAGCTGACGAGACTATGGCCGGGGAGGCCGTCCCATGGAAACGAGTGCCCGCGCGGCGGAGCATACGGCTCGCGTTCGCGCCAAGCCCATAATGTCGTGTCCCGAATGCGGCGACGCGATCCACATGGCGCGACGATCAGAGTATGTCGATCCGTGGCGCGTGCGGTTGGAATGGGAATGCGAGGGCTGCGGCCACCATTTCGGAACGGTGGTGCGGTTGAAATGAACCTCTGAGTCGGAGGCGGACCGCCAACGCGCCCAATTGCTCGTCATCTCGCGAACACTGGGCAGCGGAATGATTTCAGCTCGCTTCCATCATCGCCGAACAGGCCGATCGTGTTTGCATCATAGACACGATATCGCTCATCGGAAACGATAGGCGTGATAGGGCTCATGGTCCCCACATCGAAGCAGCCGCCAGGGCCGCACATATCGACGGAATATTTGTGATTTCCCGCCGGCGCAATCGCAAAACCAGCGGGCTGGCGGCAATTCGCATGGACTGCCGGATTCCGGCGAACGGATAGTGCGCTCGTCCAGCCGACGCCATTGCAAGCTTTTCTGCCGTGCGCTCGGCGTCGACTGCCGCAAGGGCCCGATCCATCCCTAGGGCTATGGCGAGAATAATGCCCACCAGGAGCCCGATGTGCATTGGAATCCCTCTGTCGACCCGGGTTCCACTAGCAGGCCGGAATGGTCGGAAGACCCGAACGGGTCTTGTGCTCGATCACCCCGCGCCGAGCTCGGGAAAATCCTCCTCGCGGTATTCGGCCTCGCCGCGCCGGTCATCGTTGCGCGCCGCGGCCTCGCGGCGGCGCAGCTCCACGCGGCGGATCTTGCCCGAGATGGTCTTCGGCAGCTCGGCGAACTCGATCCGGCGCACGCGCTTGAACGGCGCGAGCCCGGTGCGCAGATGGCGGAAGATCGCGAGCGCCGTGCCGCGATCGGGCTGATGGCCTGGCGCGAGCGCGATGAACGCCTTCGGGATCGCGAGCCGGATCGGATCGGGCGAGGGCACCACCGCGGCCTCGGCGACTGCGGCGTGCTCGATCAGCACGCTCTCGAGCTCGAACGGGCTGATGCGGTAGTCCGAGGATTTGAAGACGTCGTCGGCGCGCCCGACATAGGTGAGATAGCCGTCGGCGTCGCGCGTCGCCACGTCGCCGGTGCGATAGACGGGCCCCGCGAGCGGAAGCAGCGCCCCGTCGTCGCCTTGGTATCCCTGCATCAACCCGAGCGGCCGCGGCTCGAGCCGCAGGCAGATCTCGCCTTCCTGTTGCTCGGCGCCGGCGCCGTCGAGCAGCGCCACGCTGAAGCCGGGCATCGGCCGCCCCATGGCGCCCGGCTTGACCGGCTGGCCCGGCGGGTTGCCGACCTGAGCCGACGTCTCGGTCTGGCCGTAGCCGTCGCGAATGGTGATCCCCCAGGCGGCCTTGACCCGGGCGATGACCTCGGGATTGAGCGGCTCGCCGGCGCCGACCAGCTCGCGGATTTGCGTCTTCCAGGCCGCGAGGTCCTGCTGAACGAGCATGCGCCAGACCGTCGGCGGCGCGCAGAAGGTGGTGACGCCCGCGCGCACGATGGCGTCGAGCAGCCCGCGGGCATCGAAGCGCGGCTGGTTGAGCATGAACACGCAGGCGCCGGCGTTCCACGGCGCGAAGAAGCAGCTCCACGCATGCTTGGCCCAGCCGGGCGACGAGACGTTGAAATGAACGTCGCCGGGCTCGAGCCCGATCCAGTACATGGTCGTGAGGTGCCCGACCGGATAGCTCTGATGGCTGTGCAGGACGAGCTTCGGCTTCGCGGTGGTGCCCGACGTGAAGTAGAGCAGCAGCGGATCGCCGGCGCGGGTCTCGCCGTCCGGCGCGAATTGCGCCGATGCCGCGTAGGCCTCTTCGTAGCGCCGCCAGCCGGGCGCGTCGCCGCCGACCGCGATCTTCGTATAGTCGCCGGGCAGCTCGGCGAATTTCGGCGCCGCGTCGGCGCCGGCGATGACGTGGCGGGTGCGCCCGCGCGCGAAGCGATCGACGAGATCGTTGCGGTTGAGCAATGTGGTCGCCGGAATGACGACCGCGCCGAGCTTCATCGCCGCCAGCATGGTTTCCCACAGCGGCGCCACGTTGCCGAGCATCAGCAGGATGCGGTCGCCGCGCGCGACGCCGAGCGCGCGCAGATGATTGGCGACCCGGTTGCTGCGCTCGGACAGCGCCGCGAAGCTGAGCTTGGTCTCGGCCCCACCCTCGGTCGCGAGCCACAGCGCCGGACGGTCATTGTCGCGCGCCATGACGTCGAAATAATCGAGCGCCCAGTTGAAGCGATCCAGCCGAGGCCAGCGGAAATCGCGATAGGCGCGATCGTAGTCGTCGCGGTGCCGCAGCAGGAAGTCGCGCGCCTCGATGAATGGTGCGGCGGCGGTCTCGGACATTGCGGGCTCCGGCGGTGGCGTGGCTGTTTCGTGCAGCATAGGACCAGGTCCGGGTGGGGTCACCAGCCGCTCGGTTTCCGCCTGGCGCCGGCAGCGCGGGGAGTAGGTCGTGTGAGAAAGATTATCGAATATCGATAAATTATTTGACGATCATCGATCATTGATATATCGATTATCGATAAATATGAGTAGGAGACACAAATGCCCCATGAAAGAAAGCTGTTCGCATTCACGCAGTGGGTGCTGCGCGCCGGCATCATCGTGACCATGGTGCTGATCAGTCTGATGGTTCTCGCCATCGCGGTCATGATCTTCGCGCTCGCCACCGCGCGCCTGCCGCTCGAGCGGATCGCGCATGCGACCGGCGTCGCGATGAGCGCTGACGAGATCGGCCGGATGGCGCTGACCGCATGGGCGGGCGCGATCATCGCCCTCGCGCTCGTCCAGCTCATCCTGCGCACGCTTCGGCGCGTGGTCGCGAGCGCGAGCGTCGGCGATCCGTTCGTCGAGGCCAATGCGGCGCGCCTCATCCGCGTCGCCTGGCTTCTGCTCGGTGTCGAGGTGGTCGACGCGCTGCTCAAGCCGACCGTCTACCTGATCGCGCCGGCCGCCGTGCGCGCCAAGGTGCACGATGTGGTGCATATCTCGGTCACCGGGCTGTTCGCGGTGCTGCTGATCTTCGTGCTGGCGCAGATCTTCAGGCGCGGCAGCGACATGCGCGCCGAGCTCGCCGGGACGGTCTAGCCATGGCGATCGTCGTCAACCTCGACGAGCTGCTCTACGCCCGGCGCATGACCTTGACGGAGCTCGCCGATCGCGTCGGCATCACGCTCGCCAACCTGTCGATCCTCAAGACCGGAAAGGCGAAGGCGATCCGCTTCTCCACGCTCGACGCGATCTGCCGCGCGCTCGGCTGCCAGCCGGGCGACCTGTTGCGGTTCGAAGGGGAGGGGGCCGGGGCGGGTGCGCAGAAAGAGGCGGCGACGGATGCGCCCTAGCGACGCCGTCATGCCCGGCGAATGCCCGGCATCCACGTCGTTCTTGCAAGCCGCAAAGACGTGGATGGCCGGCATTCGCCGGCCATGACGGGAAAGCCGGCGGCGTGCCGGCGCGCGGCCTCACGCGGCCGCGAAGGTGCGGTCGTCCACCGCAAGCCCGCGCGCGTAGGCGAGGCCGGCATGCGCCTCGATGAAGTCGCGCACCGCGGGCGTGATCGGCTCGCCCGGCGGGCAGCGGTGGGCGAGCGCGATCGCGATCTCCTCGGTGACGTCGTCGGCGATGTGCTCGGCGGGGTTGAAGGCGAAGACGCGGGCGACGCCCTCGACCTGGCCGTCGGCGATGTCGCGGATCACGGCGTCGCGGCTGCAACTCGCCTCGAGCGCGCGCTCCGCGAAGTAGCCGGTGCCCTTGTGCCAGCACAGGATGGCGTAGTGGGTGACGTCGGCGTGGTGTTGGGCATGCTGGCGGGCCGGGGAGGGGCGGTGGGGCATCGGGACGAGCTCCTGCGGTTGGCAGGAGGATAATAGGAATAGGCCTATCACCGTGTCAAGCGCGAAATCGACCGGCGGGGGAGCTCAGCCTTCGCCGCTCATCACCACGCGGTGGATGGACACGATACGGTCGGCCGGGAAGGTGAGACGCTTGGCCGGATTGAGCTGCTCGAAGCGCACGCTCTTGTCGTTGCGGCCGAGGTAGCGCTTGACGTAGGCGAGGGGCGGCTCGCCTTCGTGGGTCGCGATCTGGGCGACGACGAAATCGCCGGCGCGCACCGGCACGCGCGGGCTGACGTACACTGCCTCGCCCGCGAAATAGCGCGGCTCCATCGAGGTGCCGACCACCATGACCGCATAGGCGCCGGAGACGCCGGCGAGCGGCGGCGGCGCGTCGATCTCGGTGATGAGGCTGCCATTGAGCGGAAACTGCCCGTCGGCGCCGCCCTCGGCCTGGCCGTAGAGCGGGATCTTGCCGGTGAAGCGCACCGGGCCGGCGAGCGCGGCATTGCGTTCGGGGAGTGCCATCTCGGATAGCGGCGGCTCCGGGAAGCCGCCGGCGGCCAGGCCGCGCAGGCGCGCTTCCTCGACGCCGAGCAGGCGGGCGAGCGCGTGGCGCGTCTCCTCGGGCAGCCGTGCCGGCACGCCGCGGTGGATGAACTGCTGCAGATAGGCGTGGTTCTTCCCGAGCTTCACCGAGGCCGATTTCAGCGTTTCGCCGATCGCATCGAGCCGCGCCAGCACGAGATCGCGCACCGGGTCCATGACGCCAGTATAGGAACAATCCTTCATCCGTCAATAGGAAAAAGCCGCTTGCCTTAATAGGAATCATCCTATAATCTTCCTGCCATCGAGCGCCACTCCATGCCGTCGAGGGACCCGCGATGGATCAATCGTCCTCCTCCCAATCCTGCTCCCAATCCTCCTCTCAATCCTCCTCTCACGCGTTCCTGGCCGAGATCGAGGCCTTCCTGCAGCGGGCCGGGATGTCGCCCAGCGGATTCGGGCGGGCGGCGCTGCGCGACCCCAATTTCGTGCGCGACCTGCGCGGCGGGCGTGCGCCGAGCCTGCGCCTCGTCGACCGCGCCCGCGCCTTCATGGCGGCGCGGCGCGACAGCGCGCAGGCGAGCGCCGCATGACGACCGCCCCCAAGCCCGCGACCGCCGCCGCGCTGCGTGCGCACTACCGCGCCGTGCGCTCCCGGCTCAATTCGCCGTCGCGGTCGCCGTCCGCGCCGCTGCGCGAGAGCCCGCCCCAGGCGGCAACGCCGACGTGGTCGACGCCGGCGACGCCGGTCGAGGCCGTGGTCTTTCGCCGCACCGGCTGCGGGCGGGCGCTCGCCGAATCCAACGAGCGCCTGCGCGCGCTGTTCGCAACCGGGCGCCGGCGCGAGCGAGAGCTCATCGACCTCGTGACGGCGCACTTCGGCGTGACCCGCGCCGAGCTGGTCGGCGCGCGCGGGACGGCGCGCGTCGCGCAGGCGCGCCACTTCGCCATGTACCTGTGCCGCCGCGAGCTCGGCGCGAGCACGACGGCGCTCGGCCGCCTGTTTCGCCGCGACCCCTCCACGGTGTGCCAGGCGTCGCTCAAGGTCGCGGCGCGGGTCGCGCAGGAGCCGGCGCTCGCCGCCGAGATCGCCGACATCATCACCCGGTGGCGGGAGGGAGAGCCATGACGAAGAGAATGACGAAGCGCATGACGACGAAGCGCATGACGACGCGCATCATCCGCATCGGGGCGCGCAGGCAGTACGCCGTGGTGGTCGACGCGGTCGACTACGCCTGGCTCCGCCAATGGAAGTGGAGCTTCACGCGCTTTTGCTGGAAGTACGGCGTGAGGATCTACGCCCGGCGTTGCGTCATGCGCGGCGGTCGCAAGATCGCCGTCTACATGCACCGCGTAATCCTCGCCGAGCGCATGCGTCGTCGCCGGCCGAGCCCGACGCATACGTGCGACCACCGCGACAACGACAGTCTCGACAACACGCGCCGCAATCTCGCCTGGGCGACGCCGAGCGAGCAGCGCATCAACCAGCGCCGGCGCATCACGCGGGCCGAGGCCGTCGCCTACGAGGTCGCCGATGCCGGCTGTGGGAGATCGCGATGAAGCCAATCCTCGAGGAACAGATCGCCGAGCTCGCGCGCGAGCTCGCCCTGCGCCGCGCCGTCTATCCGCGCCTGATCGCGGCCGGCCGGCTGCGCCGCACCGTCGCGCAGGAAAACCTCGCGCGGCTGCGCGCCGCCCTGCGCACCCTCAGAGGGATGCGGCGCAAACGCGGTGGGGCCGCGCCGCCGCGCCGCGCGACGCGAGGGCGACGATGAAAGGACGATGGTGGCGCGCCTATGACGTCGCGGTCGACGACCCGAAGCTGCAGCGGCTCTCGCCGGCGCTGTTTCGCGCCTGGTTCAACCTCATGTGCCTCGCCTCGGCGAACGCGGGCGTGCTGCCGTCGACGGACGACATTGCGTTCAAGCTGCACGTCTCGCGCGCCAGAGCCGACGCGATCCTCGCGGCGCTGATGGCGGCGCGGCTGATCGATCGGCGCGCGGACGGCCGGCTCGCGCCGCACAACTGGGACGAACGGCAGTTCACCAGCGACGTTTCCACCGAGCGGGTGAAACGTTTCAGGAAACGGGCGCGTGACGCCGCCGCGGCCGTTGCGGAAACGGCCCCAGAGTCAGAATCAGATCCAGAATCAGAATCAGAATCAGAATCTAAATCTAAATCTGAATCTGAATCTCAATCTGAATCGAAATCTGAATCGGCGTCGGAAACGGAAACGCAATCGGGCCGCACCGGCGGCGCGTGCTATTCGGCCGTTTTCGAGGACAAATTCTGGAAGCCCTATCCGCGCACGCCGGTGATGTCGAAGGCCGAGGCGTGGAAGGCGTGGCGGGAGGCGGGCGAGGCGGAGCGGCAAAAGATCATCGCCGCGGTGCCGCGCTACGCCGCCTGGCTGCGCGACAGGCCCGGCCACCTGGCCGTGCATGCGTGCCGCTTCATCAGCCAGCGCCGCCACGAGGGATTTGCCGAGACGGCGGAGGCGGCGCCCGTGTCGCTCGTCCTGATCGCGCCGCAGACGCCCGAGTGGCAGGCATGGTGGGACTACCACGACGGCCATCGCAACGCGGTCGGCGCGAGCTTCGGCCTCACGCGCATGCGGCGCGCCCGCGCCGACGGCCAGCCGCACCACGAGCGCACGCGCTGGCCCCCCGGCTTCGCGCCGCCGCCGGGGGACGCCGGATGAACCTGCATCGCAACGAGATCACAAAGGGAGATGCCCATGCGGCACGCACGCCGGCACCTTCGTCTCGGCCGCCCGCGCGCGGCGGATCGCCGGCGCGACGCCGCGACCGGCCGCAGCCGTGGCGAGACCATCGCCGAGATCACCGCGACCGCGCGCGGCCAGCGCGTCAAGGCGGGCGTTGCACCCGACGATGCGCTGAACGCGCTCAACGGCTCGACCATCGGCATCCTGCATCGCCGCTGGCAGGTCTGCGCGAGCGACCCGGGCGGCGTCTCGGACGATCAGTACCATGCGGCGCAGGCCTATATCGCGACGGTCTTCCAGTATGCGCAGATCATGGGCCTGCCGCTGCCCTGGCCCGGCACCGCCGCGAGCCGCCCCACCCGCGCCGAGCCCGACGAGCGGACGATCCTGGCGGTGCGCCGCCGCTTCGCCGACTTCCGCCGCGCCTTGCTCGAGGCCGGCGCCGCCGTCGGCGCCGGCTCGCGCGTCAACGCCGCGGTCTATCGCGTGTGCATCGAGGATCCGGGCGTCGAGGCGGTGTCGAAGGCGGAGATCCAGAATCTGCGCTATGGGCTCAACGCGATCGCCCGGGTGGCGCGGTGAGCGGGCTCCACCCGTTACTTGGCGACGGGCGGGCACGGGATGCGATCGGTGTGCCCACATGAGCGACAGACGTAGAGCAGGAACGCGGGCCGGTCCTGCGTGCGCGACCGCATCGCCATGACCAGGTTCATCGAGCCAGAGCACTGCGGGCAGACGCGAGCAACCTCGGTAGTGCTCTCACGCTTGCTCTCAGGCTTGCTCTCAGGCTTGCTCTCATGCTTGGCCATCCGGCGAGCGCCTCCGCGCGCCTGCGATCGGTCTCCCGTAAGGCTCGGAAGCCCCGGACGAGAGCGCCACCACGCTCATCCGGGAACCGACGGCCCGCCGCCCCACACAGCGGCAACCTCAGTTTCTGATGGAATCGGTTTGGCCGAAATCCGGTGTTCTACGTAGCGCTGACGGCCATGCCGGGTGCGCCCGGTGCAGGCCACCGCATAGGTCAGCTTTGAGCGATGTGCCCGCAGCGGCCCCTCGGGAAAGCGGGCCTCGACCTGCAGCGACGAGACCTGCGGGTCGCGGCAATGCGACCGCGCCTTTAGTCGCCGTTAACCACCACGTTTCACCGAACTTTTGCGCCCTGGCAGTAATCTCGATGGGGGGACAACTCTCACAATGGGCATGCTCGGCTCACTTCTGACACGGCTGCGGGCGCGCAGCACCCGGACTGAATCCCGTCCCGCGCTTCGCTCGGCGCGGGTCGCGGACCTCGCCGCAATGGCCGAGCGCTTCGACACCGCCATGAACAACATGTCGGAGGGGCTGTGCTTCTTCGACGGCCAGCATCGTCTGGTCGCCTGCAACCGGCGCTACACGGAAATGTACCAGCTGGATCCCGACGGCGTCCGGCCGGGAATGACACTCGAGGAGATCGTGGAGCTGCGATTCGCGGCCGGCACCTATCCGAAGATGAGTCCCGAGCAGTATCTCGCCTGGCGCGACAACATCGCGGTCGAGATGAAACCCAGCGACTCGATCGTGGAGCTGAGCAACGGTCGAGTCTTCGAGATCCATCACAGGCCCATGCCGGACGGCGGCTGGGTCGCGACGCATGAGGACGTGACCGAGAAATTTCAGGCGCAGGCGGCGCTCGCGGCCGCAAAAGCCAATGCCGAGCGGGCCGAAGCCGAGGCGCGGGCCGCACACGCGCGACTGCTCGATGCGCTCGATGTCGTTCCCGAAGGGCTGGTCATCTTCGATGCCGACGACCGGTATGTGCTGTGGAATCGAAGATACGCCGAGATGTTCGACCCGACCGGCGAGCTCATTTCGGCCGGCGTTTCCTTCGAGGAGGTCCTGCGCAAAGGACTCGCTCGCGGCTGGTATCCGGAAGCGATAGGCCGCGAGGAGGAATGGCTCGCGCGGCGTCTCGACCTTCATCGCCGGTCGCAGATCGGGCACGAACAGCAGATCGGCCCGGGCCGGTGGTGCCGCGTCGAGGAAAGGCATACCGAGAGCGGCAGCATCGGGGTGCGCGTCGACATCACCGACCTCAAGCGGCGGGAGGAATCGTTTCGACTGCTGTTCGAGGAAAACCCGATGCCGATGTGGGTCGTGGACTCCGAAACGAACCGGTTCCTCGCCGTCAACGCCGCCGCGGTCGCGCACTACGGCTACAGCCGCGAGCAGTTCATGGGCATGAGCGTGCTCGATATCCGGCCGCCCGAGGACCGCACGGCGTTTCTTCAGTTCATGGCCACCGGCGCCTTCAGCCAGGGGCAAGCCATTCGGCGCCACATCACCGCCGACGGTCGCATCATCCACGTTTGCGTCTACGCGCGCACCATCATGCAGCACGGCCGCGCGGCGCGGCTCAATGCGATCGTCGACGTCTCGGCGCAGCAGCGCGCTCGGGAGCAGGTGATTGCGCAGAAGCAGCAGACCGAGGCTGCGGTCGAGAACATGTCGCAAGGCCTTCTCATGTTCGATCGCGAGAGCCGGCTCATGCTGTGCAATCGACGGTACATCGACATGTATCGCCTGTCGCCGGACGTCGTGCAGCCGGGATGCACTTTGCGCGACTTGATCCGGCATCGCAAGCAAGCCGGCCTGTTCGACGGAGACGAGGAACAGTATTGCCGCAAGATCATCGAGGACGCGGCGCATGGCCGCTCGTCCAACATGACCCTCGAGCTCTCCGACGGACGCAGCATGCGCGTCGTCAGTCGCCCGATGGCCGGCGGCGGCTGGGTGGTGACCCACGAGGACATCACCGAGAGCAGGCGGGCGGAAGAGCGCATCAAGTACATGGCGCATCACGACCTGCTGACCGGCCTCGCGAACCGGACGCTGTTTCTGGAAAGCCTCGAGGAGGCCCGGGACCGCCTGAGGTCGCACGGCGAGCCCTACGCGGTCCTCGCCGTGGATCTCGACCGCTTCAAGGACGCCAACGATTCGCTCGGCCATGCGGCCGGCGACATGCTCCTGACCGAGGTCGCGCGGCGGCTGAAGTCGGCTGTTCGCGCCACCGACGTGGTGGCGCGTCTCGGCGGAGACGAGTTTGCCGTCCTGCGCGCCGGCGCGCCGGCCGGCCGCGACGCCGCGCGGGAGATCGCGGAAGCCATAGGTCGAAGCCTATCCGAACCGATCAAGCTCGCATCTTCGCGGGTCGATATCGACGCGAGCATCGGGATCGCGCTGGCGCCCGACGACGGCTCGGAGCCGCACGATTTGATGAAGATGGCGGACTTGGCGCTCTATCGGCAGAAATCCGAAGGGCGAAATGGATTTCGGTTCTTCGACGCACAGATGATGGCGGATGCGAACGTTCGTCACGAGCTGGTGCAGGATCTGCGTCACGCACTCGCGCACGATCAATTGGAGGTCCATTATCAGCCGATCGTCGATGCCGCGAGCGGGGAGTGGCGCGGCGCCGAAGCCCTGGCACGCTGGAATCATCCGGTGCGAGGCCCCGTTCCGCCCAGCCAATTCGTTCCGCTCGCCGAGGAAAACGGTTTGATCGTTCAACTCGGCGAATGGGTCCTGCAGACCGCCTTGCAGGCTGCGGCGAGCTGGCCCGAGAACACGAAGGTGGCGATCAACCTGTCGGCTGCCCAGTTCAGGGCAGCCAATCTCCTGGACGTCATACTGCTGGCGCTCGTCGAATCCGGTCTCAGCCCCGAGCGGCTCGAGCTGGAAATCACCGAGTCGATGCTGATCGAAAATCATGCCGATACGATCCGATTGGTTCGCCAGCTGAAGAATCTCGGCGTTTCGATCGCGCTCGACGACTTCGGCACGGGCTATTCGTCGCTGAGCTATCTCACCATGATGCCCTTCGACATGATCAAGATCGACCGCTCATTCGTCCGGCAGTTGACGACGCGCCCCGAAGTGGCGGCGGTCGTCTCGTCGATCCTGGCGCTCGCCAAGGGACTGGGCATCGCGACGACGGCCGAGGGCGTCGAAACGGAAGAACAGTGCGGGGTCCTGCGCGGGCTCGGGGTGACCCTGATGCAAGGATATCTGTTCGGCCGTCCGCGGCCGGCAGCGGAGATGGGATTCGCCGGCGCGCAAACCGGCGACGGCACGTCGGCAGCGGCGTAAGGCCGCCTGCTCGCGCAGTTCGGTAGAACTGGCCGCTCCTGCCCGGCGCGACAAGCAACTTCGGGAAGCAACTTCGGGAAGCAGCCGAGCGCGCCGTCCCTGCGAGGTTGTTGCGCGCGGGTTTTCGCAGCGCCCCGGTGGCGTTTAGGTTGCGCTCACCATTCGGCGATATTTTGCTCGACGAGGGGAACATGTCGGGTCAGCCGCCATTCGAGGGCTCGCGCGAGGGCGACGAGCCGATGCCGCACGCTTCGGGCGAGGATGCCATCTCGGTGGCAAGCCGTGCCCTTCAACTGATGACCCGGCATGGCGTCGAAAGCACCCCGGAGAACTTCGAGGTCTGGTTCAAGTTCGCGCTCGGCCGCACGCCGGAGTTGACGAGAACCATCGAGATCCTGATCAGCAACAAGCGTTCGTTCGATGCCGCGACGAACCGCAGCCTGTTCTCGACCTTTGCGGCGCCGCTCCCCGATCGCGCCGACCAAGAGGTCACCGATCGCTTGGGCCGCATCCTCGCCGAAGCGCGTCGATTCGTGCAACGCTCGCTGGAGGCGAACCGCGAACATATGAATGCGCTCGGATCGGTCGCGGCGCAGATCGGCGAAGGCGAAGATGCCGCGCAGATCATCAAGGCGCTGCTCGACGAGCTCGCGAAGGCGACGACGCGCGCCGCCGACGCGGAATCGCACTTCAGCGCCTCGCTTCGCGAGCTGGAAAAAGTCCGCAACACTTTGGCGGCAGCCGAGCAGCGCTCCAATACGGACCCTCTCACAGGGCTCGCGAACCGGCACGCGCTGGGGGAGTTTTGCCGCCGCGCGCAGATGCTCGCGATGGAAAGCGGGCAACCGTTGAGCCTCCTGATGATCGATATAGACCACTTCAAGCAATTCAACGATCGGTTCGGCCACCAATTCGGCGATCAAGTCATTCGTCTCGTCGCCAGCGTGCTCAAGGAAGGATTGCGCGGAGACGATCTCGCGGCGCGATATGGCGGCGAGGAGCTCGTCGGGGTCCTTCCCGGTGCGAACCTCGCTCGCTGCGAGGAGGCGGCGGAGCGGATCCGACAGACGATCGCGAAGCGCCAGGTCACGCGCCGAGCCACCGGGGAGGCTCTGGCCCGTGTCACCGTGTCCGTCGGTGTCGCACAGTTCGTTCCCGGAGAGACGTTGGCCGAGCTGATCGAGCGATGCGACCGGGCGCTGTATGCGGCCAAGCGGGGCGGCCGAAATCGCACCGTCACCGAGCGCGACGCCGACGGGCCGGTTGCCGCCGGGAGTCTACCTCGGTACGGCGCCCGAGGCAGGCCGTTCCACTCTGGGACGCCAAACAGTTGTCGAGGGTGAAATGGGTATGCTCGACGATCTCGTGGCGCTCGAGCGTGACCCGAAAAGAAACCGTCTGACCCTGACCGGAAGTGGAGACCAGCGGCGCAATGTTTCGGATAACTGGTCGATGATAACCGGTCTCGCGGGGGCCTAAGACACCGACGTTAGCTTCATGCGGGTGGGCACGGGACTCGATCCGTATGCCCACATGACCGACAGACGTAGAGGAGGAAGGCAGGCCGGTCCTGCGTTCGCGAACGCACCGTCATGAGCAAGTTCATAGAACCGGAACACCGTGGGCACACGCGAGCAGCCTCGGTTGTGGTCGCACGCCCCTCTCACGCTTGGCCATCCGGCGAGCCCTCCGCGGGGCTCGGGATCGGTCTGCGGCAAGCCGCGAAAGCCCCGGACAAGAGCGCCACGCTCTCATCCGGGGTCGACGGTCCGCCGCCCCACACGGCGGTAACGGCAGTCTCTGATGAAATCGTTTTGGCCGGTATCCGGCATTCTACGTAGCGCTGGCGGACATGCCGGCGCGGCTGGCACTGGTGAACCGGGACATGTCCGCGCCGTGCGCGGCGCCGAGCAGCTTCGACGACCGCCACCTTCTCGTACGCTCGGCCGATTTTGAGCATGCGCAGCCATGCGCCGGGATCGGTCATCTGCGCCGCAATAGGCACACCTGATGCGCACAAGCCTGCCAGTCCCGGACCCCCGGAACATGGCGCGCCGCAGCCCTTTATTAGCCATTGCGGCGTAGGCTGTCAGATCGTGACATCTCCAGAGCGGGAGATGCGGGCATGGCTACGGCCGTATACAACGCGAGTGCGCGCGCGAGGAGCCGTCAATCGGCGTCGCGCATCCTGTTCGTGATCGTGCTCTTCGCGGCGCTGCTTGCCAGTGGTGCCGCCATGTTCGGATTCAAGCTCGTCACGCCCCCGCGGCCGATCGCGCCCGACCAATATCGCGGCGTCCTCCAGCTTGCGCCGAATGAACGCGGCGAGTGCGAACGCTTCGAGCTCGACAACCGCACCGGCATCATGCGGCGGCAAGGCGGCACGTGGTGCCGCGAGGCGCCGGCCGCGCCGTCCGATACGAGCCGTTCGCCCGGGCCGCTCGGCGGGGTGCACGATTACTTCAGATCACGCTAGCGGCGCGGCAGCGCCACGTCGCTGCCCCTATTTGCGCTTCTGTGGCGCTTTTTCCCGAATGCTCTCGGCCATGGCATCGCGCTTCCTGATGGCGTCGGCGATGAGCTGTTCGCGGGTGCGCTGATCGATTTCGTGCCGCGTTGTTCGGGCCTGTTCGGCGGTTCGGCCTCGCTCGGCATCGGACCCGAAGCCATATCGGTGTTCGAAATAGCCCACCACCGCGGGCCACCAGCGCCTCTCGCACCACGACGGGATTTTCTGCGGAAAGCCGCTGCGCGGATCGCGGTCGAGGTCGCGAATCGCAGCACGCGCGACGTCGGCCGGGATGCCCAGCAAGGCGATCATCTGCTCATCAGTGACGAACAGCGCCGTCTGAGACTCCTCGGGCGCGAGCGCGCGCCCACGGAACGTCGCCTTCTTCGCCATCCCGGCATTCTAGACGATCTCGGGATGTCCGCTCCACCCCCGACGGGGGCGCATGAGCAGAGATCCCGGCGGGTCCGAGAGGTCGTCGCGGCAGGTCCGAGATGTGCCGGGACCGGCCTCGCAGCCGGAAGTTACTCAACGGGCTGTCCGAAGCTCAGCAGATAGCCGTTCGGGTCTTTGATCGCGAATTCGATCAGGCCATACGGCATTCTTTCGGGTCCCCACTCGGGAATACTCGTCAGAGGCGATCGGACGCCGTGTTCATGTGAGGTCCGTTAAATTGTGACGTATCATAGGGTGACCAGAATGCATCAAGGTCGAGCGAAAACCCCGCGCGCGATGTCCCGTCACGAATCTCCGCCCTGCGCTGAAGGCCGCGCCGTCGATCGTCGTCCGCCTCACTCGCCGCAGAACCGCAGGACACCCCGTCCGGGTCATGCGCATCACGGCGCCCGGGCGAGGGTTGGGACAACTTTGCGCGTAATTCGAGGGCGGAGTTGCACGCCAGCCGCCTGGACCAGAAGCGGCGGGACGAGATCGTCGTGGTGAGCCGACTCATATACTCCAGGTCACGTAAGCCGGCAAAGAGCGCGCCGTTGTCGCCGTGACTCGATCATCCGACGTAGCGCGGACATCGCGGCAGGAGCGAGAAGTGCCAGGAAAAGACTTTCAGGCGCGCTCCGATGTCATTCTATGGCGAGGTGAGCTTCGCGCACGATGCGGCCGTAGTCCTCGTATTGCTTCTGCAGAATTGATGCGAAATCCGCACCGCATCTGCCCACGGGCGAGAAGCCTTGCATCGCGAACCTGGCTTTGAGCTCAGGGGATTGCAGCGCCTCGCCGAACCAGCGGGAGAGTTGCGATAGCTCCATCGGGGAGGTCTTCGCCGGAGCAAATACCGACCACCACATATCGACTTCGTAATCGGGGTAGCCCAGCTCGGCGACCGTTGGGACGTCCGGCAATTGCCCAACACGCCTCTTCGCGCTCGTCGCGAGCGCGCGCAGGGTGCCGGCCTCGAGGTGCGCCGATAAGGGTGCGTACTCTGCCATGCCGAGCGTGACATGTCCTCCGAGCAGTGCGTTGATCGCGGGTCCGCCGCCGGGAAACGGGACGTAGGTCATTTCCATCTTGGCGGCCCGCTTGAGCATCTCGAATGCGATATGATGCGGGCTGCCCGGACCCACGCTGGCGAATGTCAGGGTGCCCGGCTTGGCACGTGCGGCTTCGATGACGTCGGTCAGCGTCTGGTAGGGCGATGCGCTGTTGACGGCAAACACCCCTGGCGAGCTAACCAGATGGCAGACCGGCACAAAGTCGGTCAGGGGGTCGTAATTGACCTTGCGGAGCTGGGGACTGATCAGGAAATAGGGCGCCGTCAGCAGAACCGTATTGCTGTCCGGTGATGCGCGCGCGACCAGCTCGGTGCCGATGATCGTTGCGGCGCCGGCACGGTTTTCGATGGTCACCGAGCTCCCGGAGATGCGGCTGATCTGCTCGCCTAGTTCGCGGCCAATGATGTCACCTGCCCCCCCGGGCGGCACCGGGATGACGATCCGCAGCGGGCGCATACCCTGGGCCGAGCTTTGCGGACTGGCCACCGGCAGGGTCGCGATTGCCACCGCTGCGGTGCACAAAATGGCAAACCGGAACGGATGGAAATGGCCGATCATGCGCATCGTCTAAAGCTCCCCAGCACTCTTGATCCAGGGCGGTCAGCCTAGGGGCGAAGTGTCGAAGAAAAAAATACATATTTACCGCGGTTCATATAAATTCCAGTTATGGAGCTCGGAGCCCGTCTGCGTGCATTCTCAGGGTTCGTCCGCCGCGGCTCGTTCTCGGGCGCGGCCGACGAGTTGCGCATCAGCCAGCCGGCTGTTTCCAAGCACATCGCCGACATGGAGCGCAGCCTCGAGGTCAAGTTGATCGACCGGCGAACACGCGCATTGACGCCGGCGGGTGACTTTCTCGCCGCTCACGTGCTCCGCGCGGAAGCGCTGCTTCGTCAAGCGGCGCATGGCCTCGCATCGTTGCGCGAGCCGATGTCCGGCGCCGTGACGATCGTGGCTTCCGGGACGCCAGGCACCTACGTGTTGCCCGAAGTCGTCGCTGGCTTCCAACAGCGGCATCCCGGCATACGTATCCATTTCGAGCTCGCGACATCTGCGGAGGTGATCAAGGCCGTGCGCGCACACCGCGCGGACATCGGCGTGACCGGCGGCTTCGTCGCGGCACCCGAGATCGAGGCCGAGCCACTGTTGGAGGATGAGATCGTCATCATCGGGCAGCCGAGTTTCGCGGGCCGCCGGATTTCACGCGATGAGCTCGAGACGCTGACCTGGATCTCGCGCGAGGAGGGATCCGCGACACGCGTGATTGCTGACGACGCACTGGCCGATCTGGGAATCGTGCCGAGCAGACGGTTGGCGCTGCCGGCGTGGGAAGCAATCAAGACGGCGGTGCGACGCGGCCATGGCATCGCGGCGTTCAGCCGGCTTGCGGTGAGCGAAGAGCTGGCGAACCGAACCCTCGTGATCATCGAATTCATGCCGTGGAAAGTGCGTCGTGCATTTTCGATCGTACGCATCAGAGACGCCGCACTCTCCTGGCCGGCTCAGGAGCTTCTTAAGACGCTGCGAGGGCTGCGCCCGAGCTTCTACGACGTGCACAGTTCCGCTTAGGTCACTAGCGTCGGCAGAGATCCGCGATCTGCGGCTACGGGCTCGACGCGATCGCGCGAATGGCGCGATGAGAAGACCTTCCGCAGCGCATCCGCGATGGCGTCCGGCGGCGGCGTGTGCCGGTCGCTTGGTTCCTCGGTTCACCGTGCGACACCGTCGTCCGGTCTGCTGATGCGCCGGCCACGCCGGGATCTAACAACCTTGTGCGCCGTTCGGCACACAAAGGAACGTTCCATCGTGGGTGGGCGTTCGTCGGATCAGGAGGAGGCGGCCCGTTCAAGGAACCGAGTGCGTGTCCAAGGACGAAGAATACACGGTCAATGCGATGAACACGCTGTGGCTGGCGGAGAGGGCCAGTTCCGCGGCGGACAGGGTGCGCCTCCTCGAGCTCGCGGAATCGTGGATGGTTCTGGCCGATCGGGCGCGATCGCGGACCCATCGTGCCCGCAAGCGGAACGATGTTCATCCGCTGATCCGACAGAAACTCGATCCCTACATTGACTCGAGCCGGGACAAGGCGCTTTGAAGCGCTCCGCGGCCATTGGCGGAGCATCTTCGGCTTGAGCGCCCAGCCCGGCGGCGACGCGCCCGCGGCCTTCTCGTATCATCTGGCAATCTCAACCATCCGTAACGACGCACCTCCAGGGCGATACCGCCGCGCCAGCGTGATGCCGGTCCTCATAGCGACCGGGGGCTACGGTGATCCGCCAGAGCCGCAACCGTTCGTTAGCCATCACGGTCTAAGCTCTCCGGTCGTGACATCTCCGGACCGGGAGATGCGTGCATGGCTACGGCAGTTCACAAGTTGGGTGCGCGCGCGAGGACCGGTCAATCGGCATCGCGCGTCCTGTTCGTTCTCGTGTTTTTCGCCGCACTGCTCGGCAGTGCCGCGCTGGTGGGCTACAAGCTCATCACGCCCGAGAAGCCGATCCCGCGGGACCAATATCGCGGGGTGGTGCAGCTCGCGCCCGACGAACGCGGGCAGTGCCAACGGTTCGAGTTCGACAACCAGACCGGCAAGATGCGGCGGCAAGGCGCCGGTTGGTGCAGTGATGAAAGCCTGGTATCGCCGAGCCCGAACGGTTCGTTCGGACCGCTCAGCGGGGTGCGCGACTACTTCAGGTCACGTTAGCCGGCGAAAAGCGCGCCGTTGGACCGCGCGAAACAAAACCAGCAGCGCCATCGCGCCGATCACGAGCGCGCCCGCAAACCACAATGGCGCGCCGGGCAAGCTGGTGGCGTCGCGCAGCTTGCCGGCGGCCGGCACCAGCAGCGCCATGCCGATGTAGTACCAGGTGTAGAAGACGCCCATTCCGGCGGAGCGGTTCTGCGGATGGAGCACCTCGCCCGGCAGCACCATCATGGCGCCGCACGGCAGGCCGGCGACGGCGCCCACGAACGTCATCAGCGCGAGCGAAGGCGTGGCCGGCACCAGCGCGATCGCGACGCCGAGCAGGATGAAGCTCGCGATCATCAGCGCGCTGGCGTGGCCGACCCGATCGATCAGGACGCCGCCGAGCGGGATGGTGACGATCATGGCCCACGACGCGAGGCTGGTGACGAGGCCGGCATCCTGCGCCGACAGCCCGCGTGAGGCCAGCAGCGCCGGCCCGAAGCTCACGACCAGGATGTAGCCGACGTTGAAGAGCGTCCAGACGCCGCCCGCGAGCGAGGCAAGGCCGATCTCGGCGGGCGAGAGGCGAGGGCGCGTTGTCGCGCCTGGCGGCGCCGTCGCTGGCGGCGCGCGATAGATGAGCGCAATGAGGATCAGCACCGCCGCCGCCGCGCCTGCCGTGCTGGCGAATGCGGCCGCGATCGAAGCATGCACGGCGAGCCACGGCAGCAGCGCCAGCGCGATGCCGATGCCGATCGGCCAGCTGCTGACCAGGATCGCCAACGCGGTGCCGATCTCGCGGTCGATGAACCAGTCGGTGGTCATCTTGGTGAGCACCACGTTGAGCAGCACCGCGCCGGCGCCGCCGACGATGCGGCCCGCCGCGACGATCGCAAAGCTGGCGGGGACCGCGGTCGCGAGGCCGCCCGCCAGCATCAGCGCCATGCCGAGGATCGCGATGCGCTTGTCGCCGAAATGCTGGCCGAGCATGCCACCCGGATAGGCGATCGCGATGCCGGGCAGGAGATAGAGTCCGATCAGCCAGCCGAGCCGCGCGTAGTCGATCGCGAGATCGGCTATCACATACGGCGACAGCGCCGCCACGGCCTGAAATTGCAGGCCCATCGCGGTCCGGGCGAGAAACAGGACTGCGAGAATGAGCCAGCGTCCGCCGCTGATGGCGGAAAGGCGATCGTCGCGATTCATCGGCGGTACTATGCGTTGGAATCCGAGCGGAGCCGCATCGTAAGGAGGGGGCTTGCCGAAGGCCAGATCAGCAGGCTTCAATGCGGCTACATTATATATGACCACCACGTCATGGCCGGGCGTCGCCGTCCGCAGGACGGCGTCGCTCCGCTCGCCTATGTCCCGGCCATCCAGGTCTTTGCAACTCGACGCGCAGGACCTGGATGCCCGGCACACGGCAGCACACGGCCGGCCATGACGGATGCGAGCCGCCCGCAAGGAGCCCCCGATGATCATCGACTCTCAGGTCCACGCCTATGAGGCGAATACCCCGAAGCGGCCCTGGCGCACCGTGCCGAACTGGCCGCCGCACGTCACGGGCGACGAGATGGTGGCGGCGATGGACGAGGTCGGCGTCGACGGGGCGATCTTCATCTCGTCCTTCTCGATGTACGGCTACGACGCGAGCTATGCGGTCGAGGTGCAGAAGGCGCATCCCGACAAGTTCGCCATCGTCAAGCCGGTCGATCCGGACGATCCGGCGGTGGCGGACGTCATCGCCGAGTGGAAGAAGACGCCGGGCGCGGTCGGCATCCGCATCTTCCTGCGCCATGAGGAGAAGCGCGCGCCGGACGATCCGGGGCACGACCGAATTCTGCGCGCCGCGGTGCGCTACGACCTGCCGGTCAATATCCTGTGCTGGGGCAACATCGACGCCGGCACGGCACTGATCGACCGCCATCCCGACACCCGTTTCATTCTCGATCATCTCGGCATCCTGCAGCCGCGCGAGCCACCGGCGCCGCCGCAACCGTGGGCGGATCTGCCGAAGGTGCTCGACCTCGCCAAGCGGCCGAACGTGGTCATCAAGGTGAGCGGCGCCTGTACGCTGTCGAAAGAGCCGTATCCGTTCAACGACATCTGGGATCCGCTCGCGCGCATCTTCGACGCCTGGGGCCTCGAGCGATGCCTATGGGGTACGGACTGGACGCGCGCCTACGCGGTCGTGAACTACGAGCAGGCCGTCAAGCCGTTCCTCGAGACCAAGCGGCTGAGCGACAGCGACCGCGCCGTCCTGATGGCCGGCGCCTGCGCCAAGGCCTACGGCTGGTCGCCGAAGAAAGCGTGATACATGTGGCGTGGTTGAGCACGGCGCCTGCGCTCCCTCTCCCCTAAAGGGGCCTACAGGGGGAGAAGGAGCGCGACGTGGTTGCTCACCGCACCAGCGAACATCTTCCGCCATCGAGGGCTCCGATCATGTCTGCTTCCGCTTTCAGCCGCATGACCAGGTACGTCATCGCGGCGCTGTCCGCGTTCGCACTTTATATATGTGGCACCGGCGCGGCCGCCGCGGCCGCCCTGGACGAAGCCGGCCGGACGGCCTTTCTGGCCGAGCTGCAGCCGGTCACCTTGAAGAACTGCAACCTGAAGCGGATGGGCAGCACCTACGACGGCGGGTACCTGGTTTGCGAGAATCTCAGCGACGGGATTCAATCAGCCTATTCGTACGGCGTCGGGCCGAACGACCAGCTCGGCTGCGACGTCGCCAAGCGCTATCACGTCACGGTGCACGAATATGACTGCTTCGATCCGGCGCGCCCCACCTGCGAGGGCGGCACGTTCGACTTCCACAACGAGTGCCTCGCGCCGCGGGCGATGCGCGACAAGCATCACCGCGTGTTCGACAGCTTGCAGGCTCAGTTCGCCCGCAACGGCGACGCCGGCAAGCGGCTGCTGGTGAAGATCGACATCGAGGGCGCCGAATGGGAGGCCTTGGCGGCGACGCCGGACGAGGTGCTCGAGCGGATCGACCAGATCCCCATGGAGATGCATGTCTTCAAAGGCGTGACGCCGCTGCACCTGCAGGTGATCAAGAAGCTGAAGAAGACCTTCTATGTGGTCAACCTGCATTACAACAATTTCGCCTGCAATCCGAAGATGAAGCCGCTGCACGGGACGGCGTTCGAGGTGCTGCTGGTGAACAAGCGCATCGGCGAGCTCGACACGTCGGCGCCGGTCCCGGCTCCCATGAGCCCGCTCAACGCGCCGGACAATCCGAAGATACCTGATTGCAATTGATGGCGGCGGCATTGATGCCCGCGGGTTGGCGACGTAGCTATCCGGAGCCTATCTGTCGCCCTGAATGCAAGGAACCCAGACCGAACCCAAGCTCGGAGGCAAACCCCCATGGATACGATCAAGCCGCTTTTCACCGCGACGGCGACCGCGACCGGCGGGCGCAACGGCCATACCGAGGCGAGCGACGGAACGGTGCGCGCCGATCTCTCGGTGCCGAAGGCGATGGGCGGCCCGGGCAAGCCGAACACCGCGACGCCAGAGCACCTGTTCGCGGCCGGCTATGCGGCCTGCTTCGGCGGCGCGATCGATTTCGTCGGCCGGCAGCACAAGAAGAACGCCGCCAATGCCCGCGTCACCGCGGACGTGAGCATCGGCCCGCGCGACGGCGGCGGCTTCGGCCTCGCCGTCAAGCTGCACGTCGAGGACGAGAGCTTGCCCCAAGCCGAGCTCGAGGCGCTCGCCAAGGAAGCACACGAGAAGATCTGCCCCTATTCGCACGCGACGCGCGGAAACGTGGACGTACAGATCGACGTGAAGGGTGGGTGAGCGACGTGGCTCGGATTGAGTCCTTGGGCTGGCCGATGGCAGGACCCGCGGGCTCGATGGGCGGAAGCGGGCTCGAGCCAATCCCGCCGGCTACAGTTTGAAAAGCCGCTCCGCATTGCCGTGCGCGATGCGCTCGCGGTCGACCGGGCTGACCGGGATCTGGTCGAGAAACGCGCGCGCTTCCGCCATCGATCCATATGGATGGTCGACCGAGAACATGATCCGATCGACCCCGACCTCGAGCAGCAGGTCGAGAAAGGTCGCCGGGAAATTGAAGCCCGCGAAGGTGTAGTGGACGTTCTCGCGCAGATAGGCGCCGAGCGGCCGCTCCAGCTTGGTCAGGCCCGTCGGCAGATTGCGGTTGAGCCGCGGCAGCATGAACGGAAGCCCTTCGCCGAGGTGCCCGACCACGACCTGCAGCTTGGGATGGCGGTCGAACACGCCGCCGAGGATCATGCGAATGAGGTGAACCGCGGTTTCGATGTGCCAGCCCCACCCGGCGGCCGCGAGGGTCGCGCTCACCGGCGGGGAAAATCCGGAATAGAGGGCGTCGACGACCGGTTGCGGCGGCACGGTCGGATGGAGATAGATCGGCACGGCGAGCGCCTCGGCGCGCTCGAGGATGGGCGTGAAGAACTTGTCGTCGAGATAGCGGCCGCGCGTGTGGCCGTTGATGAGAGGGCCCTTGAAGCCTTGCCGCACCCGCAGATCGAGCTCCTCGGCCGCGCGGTCGGGCGCACCGATCGGCAACGAGGCAAAGCCCGCGAACCGCTGCGGATGCTTCTTGACGACATCGGCGAGAAAATCGTTCGCCTCGCGCGCAACGGCGATCTGCTCCGCCGCCTCGGCTTGCTCGACGCCGGGGGCATTGAGCGAGAGCACCTGCATGTCGATCCCGGCGGCGTCCATCTCGGCCAGGCGCCCGTCGCCGACGTCCGCGAGCTGCTGCAGGATCTTCGCGCCGCGCGCGCCGGCGTGCCGCATGCTCTCGATGAAAGCCTTGCCGGGCCCGGCGACGAATCCAGGCGTCGAGAAATGCTCCTCGAGCGTGATGGTGCGAAGCTTCGCGCCCGTGGGGTGCGCGGTGCTGCCGGCGTCGCGATTGGATTGGATACTGGCTTGGGCTAGCGCCTGCGCCGGGACGGCTGCGGAAGCCGCACTGGCGGATGCGGCGTAAATGAAGTCGCGCCGATTCATGAATTCCTCCCGGCTTGAAAGCCTTGTGCGGCGACCGCGATCAGCGGCAGTATCGGCTGTTGGCGTGATCCTGTCCCTTTGCATCGTCGTCGGCAACCGGGCCGTCGGCTGGCTCATCCGGGCACGAAGTGCGCGCGCAGCACGCGATCGATATCGTCGTTTCCCGTGGGCAGTGACGCTTCATCCACCCGGGCGCCGGCTGCGCGCAGCAGGTGCGCGCACGCGCCATGGTTTCCACCCGCAGACCACGACCCGTGGACGGCGCCGTGGATCAACCAGCCCATCGCGGTGGCGTCGAATTGACGATCCCGCGCCTCGAGCGGCGGATCGTGGCGCAAGATCTCCGTCATCATTTCGGCATTGCCGTGAAACGCGGCCCAGTGCAGCGGCATGCCGCCGTGCTGCGAGCGTGCGGTCACCGGAAATCCGCGGCGCAGCATCGCGTGGACCGCGGCAAGGTTGTCGTTGCGGGCGGCATCGGCGACCTGATGCAATGCCTGCTGCGGCGCACGTGCGACGAGCTCTGGAGCCGCCGCCAGGATCGCGTCGGCGCCCGCCTCGTCGCCGCGCCACAGCGCATCGAGCAGGCGATCGAGCGGCCCCGCGCGCTCGCACAACAGGCCGACGACCGCGGCGTGACCGCGGCGACGCGCGACGTCGAACGCCGAGACGTGAAAGCCGAGGGTCCACTGATAGATGTGCCCGCCGTTGCTGGCAGTATCGATCATCGGGAACCAATCCTGGTCGACTCGCATCGCGATCGCTTCCGGATCGGCGTCGAGATGACGGCGCACCAGCGCGATGTCGCCGATCGCGGCCGCGAGCAACAGGTCGGAGCGCGCGCCTTGGGAGACGAGGAAGGCCGCCACCTCGGGATGATCGCCGACCAGGTGCTGCGCGGCGGTCGAGTCGTGATCGTCGTCGCGCGCATCGATCTCGGCGCCGTGCGCCAGGAGAAAGCGCGCGATCTCGACCGTGCGGGCGAAATGCAGCGGCCGCTTGCCGTCGCCGCCTTTGGCGTGGACCCGGGAGGGATCGGCTTCGACCAGAGCGGCCAGCTCGGCCATCATGCCGAGATGCGCCGCGGCCCAGACGTCGATTCTGGCGCCGCGCGCGATCAGCGGCGCGGCCTCATCCGGGCTCACCTGCTCGAGCACGCCGAAGCCGCCTTTTTCCCAGGCGGTGCGCGCGTTGAGATCGGCGCCATGCGCGAGCAGGAGATCGAGCAGCGGCAGATTGGTCCGCGCCACATGCACGGCCTGCCGGTTGAAGACAAAGATCGGCGCGTTGATCATCGCGGCGACGTCGGGGCGGGACCGCAGCAGCTCGCGCACGCGATCGACGTCGCCCGCCTCGACCGCGTCCTTGAACAGGTCGGCCGGGCATCGCGTGAGCGACTCGATCTTGCGCTTCATCTGCGGCCAGCCCGCAAAGCCGTAGCCGCGCGCGACCACGAGCTGGGCGTCGCCGAGGGCGAACTCGTCCGGCGCCGGCGGCTTCGGGTGCAGCGCGCGAACCTGCTCGACTGCGTTGGCCTTGCCGCGCCAATAGTCGCGTGCGAGCGCCTTGGCGAGCTTGCGCTGCTTGTCGAGGTTGGGACGCGAGGGCAGGGGGCGAACGAAGCGCTTGGCGCCAGGATCGATACGTTCAGCAGACATGATGGACCTCCTTCTGCGGGCCCGGCGTCCACGAAACGGGCGGAAAGAGGTTCGTCATGCGTCGTATGGCATTTCGCTTCGGGTGGGAGGGATCCCTTCCCGTGGACGGGATGCGCCCCGACGCGCACAGGCAAGATAGCAAGCTCGGCCGGTGTTTCCAGTGCCGCCTTTGCGACCACTGGCTCGAGGGCCCTCGGCCCCCTCGGCCCCCCTTGGTCCCCCTGGTCCCCCTTGGTCCCCCCTGGTCCCCCTTGGTCCCTCTTGGTCCCCCTTGGGCCCGGGCCGATGTGCTATGGCTGATGACGGCGTGCCAACCCATCGCGCGCCGCCTTCGATTCAAGCTGCGCCATCCAGGTGTCCGTGATGACCACATCGAGGCTGCGCGTATTGATGTCCGGCGGCTTCACCGGGGCCTACGAGATGCTGCTGCCCCAATTCGAGCAGACCAGCGGCATCGCGGTCACCACCGGGTCGGGCGCGTCGCAGGGAAATGGGCCGCATACGATCGGCGCCCAGCTCGCGCGGGGCGTTGCCGCCGACGTCGTCATCCTGTCGCGCGAAGGTCTCACCGAGCTGATCGCCGCACAGCGGATCGCGTCCGGGACCGATGCCGATCTTGCGAGCGTCGGCCTCGGCGTCGCGGTGCGCGCGGGCGCAGGCAAGCCGGACGTGAGCAGCGTCGATGCCGTCAGGCAGGCGCTGCTGAAGGCGCGCACGATCGCGGTGCCGGGGAGCACCAGCGGCATCTGGCTCCGCGACGAGCTCTTTCCCCGCCTCGCCGTCGTGGAGCAAATCGACATGCGGATGACGCCGCGCGGCTCGGACGCCGCCGCTCTGGTCGCCGCCGGCGGGGCGGCGCTTGCCGTGATGCCGGTGAGCGAGATCCTGGTTGCGCCCGGCGTCGACCACGCGGGCGCCTTGCCGGACGAGATTCAGATGATCCAGATTTTTTCCGCCGCCATCGTCGCAGGGTCGAGCGCTGCGGCCGCCGGGAGGCAGCTGATCGAATTCTTGACCGCGCCGCGCGCCGCCGCGGCGATCAGGCGCAGCGGGATGGAGCCGATGACCGCCGGTGCGAGGTGAACGCGCTCGATCGGCCCGCCGCGTTCACGCGCCTTTTCCCCGCGGGCCCGCGGCGCTCGCGGGGTCGGGCGCCGACGGCGCACCCTTTGGCGATGTCTTGCTGATCGAGTTGGGCGGCGCGGCGGGCTGCGCCGGGCCGTAGTTCGGCGACAGCCAATCGACGCCTTCGACCGCGGCCATGCGCTTCTGGTCCACGAACGGCTGGATCGTCTTGGCGAAGGCGGACGCGAGCTGGGCGTACTCCTGCGCGCAGCCCTTGGCGCGCTGCTGCGGCAGCCAACCGGCCGCGACGAATTTTCCGAACTCTGCCGGCGCGCGCCCGTAGGCGATGCACAATGTATTGTAGAGTCGCTGCGACGGGGTCCCGTGCACGTCGGAGAACGCCTGGTTCGGATTGCCGTCCTTCGTTCCGCCGCTGTCGGGATCGCGCATCACCCGCCAGAAATAGGCATAAGACTTGACTGCCGCCTCGGCGAGCTGCGGCCGCAGCTGCAGGGCGACCAGGATTGCGAACTGATCCGCCGCATCCTCCTCGCGGCCGAACACCGGGACGTCGAGCACGTCGAACAGGGCATGCCCGCTCTCATGCAGCATCACGGCGCCGAGCAATCCCCACAGGAACTCGTCGCGCGTGACCGGGAAGGGAAGGACTTGCGGGTTCTTCTCGGCCGCCGCCATGACGACGTCGGCCGCCTTCTCGGCCACGTTGAAGAACTGATAGCAGAGCGTGATCGCGCGATTGTCGGGCGAATAGTGCGGGGAGGCGTCGTCGCCGCCGTTGCATTCGGCGGCGACCACCCAAATCTTGCGCGGGAGGCGGACGAACGACAGAAAATCGTGCAGGCGCTCGAGCGCCCGCCCTTTGACGAGACGAGCGCGCACCGCGGCGTATTTCTGGCTGGGGCGATATCCGCCGTCATCGTTGTCGACCGCGATCACCACCTGGCTCGGCACCTGACCCGGCGGCGGCGGCGACTGCGCCAGGGCCGGCGCATTGGCGGACGCCACGCAGCCGAACGCGAGCAGGCCGGCGAGCGTCCAACGCAGCCTCGTTCTCGTGCTCATGACGCCCGCTCCCGTCAATTCTTGTCTTCGTTGAGCCAGTCGATCGCGCGGATCTTGACCACGAGATCGGCATCGACATGCGGCATCAGGCGGATATCGAACGCCCTGCGGATCTTCTCGTACTCGGCGCGACAACCCTCCGCCCGGTCCTTCGGCAGGAAGCCTTTCTCGACGAGGCCGCCGAAATCAATCTGGTCGCCGCCGACCGCGATGCAGAGGAAATTGTAGAAGCGCTGCGCGGGCGGCGAGACGTCGGAGACGTAATCGACCTTGCCGAGCGCCGACGTGTTGGCGACGAACAGCTGCGCTGCGCCGAGGATCGTGACGGTGGCGGTGTGCGCGTCGAACTGGAGCATGAGGAATGCGCCGAGCAGGTCGGCGGCGTCCTCTTCCTTGCCCCACACCGGGATGTCGAACACCTGCAGGATGGCGAGCGAAATGCGGTGCAGCGCTTCCTCGACGATACCGCCGGTGACCAGACCAGCGAGGTCGTTCGGGTCGGAGGCGGCTCCCTTGGCGAGGCCCTGGATGTTGGCGACCGCCTCGTAGCAGATGGTGACGATGCCCTTCTGGGCGTCGTATGGGACCGAGGGCGCGCCGCATTCCGCGGCCCGAATCGTGATTTCGCGCGGCAGGCGCAACGGGCTCAGGAAGATCTGCGCCTTCTCGAGCACCTTGTGCCGTTGCAATAGATCGCGGACGGCGGAAAACTTGGTCGATGTCTCGTAGCTGATGTGCACCTGCGCGCCCGCAACGGGCACGGTCTGCGCCGCCGCCTGACCGAAACCGCAGGCGAGCGCGGCGCCGAGCATGGCCCCGATCAGCGAGCGCGCCGGCGCCAATCCTCCGCACGCGCGCGCTCGTCGAAGCGCCAAGGCTGCAATCAAGGCGGCAATCAAGGCTGCAATCAAGGCTGCAATCACGGCTCCCCCACCACGCTGACAAGGCCTCGAGTTGAGCCTCGAGCTGAGCCTAGCGCGGATCAACTCGACGGGAAATGAGGAATCTCATGGGCGAGAACGGTTCCCGGGCTTCGTCCCTCGTGCCGGCGGCGAAGCTTTCCTCGTTCGCCAACGTCGGGCTCTATGCATTCGCCCGCCCGCGGCACCTGCGCCAGCCGCCGCCCGTGGCGGAAGGCGCCGCCTGACGGCGCGTGAGCGGGAAATCCTCGTCTGGATCGCCACCGGCAAGTCGGACTGGGAGACCGGCGAGATACTCACGCTCTCGCGGCGCACCGTCGCCAAGCACTCGCAGACCATCCTGCAGAAGCTCGCCGCCGCGAACCGCACGCAGGCGGTCGCCATCGCGTTGCGCGAGAGCATCATCGCGCCGTGACGTCGTCTCCTGACGTGCGCTCCTGACGTGCACATGCAGCGAAAGATGACGCCACCCCTGAATAGCGGGGACAGATTCGATCTCGCTTGCGCGTTTTGGCCAATGGGCGCATGGCATCAAGTGCAGAGTGACACTCGCGCGTCCGCAGCCTGACGGCCCGGGCGCGTTGCTTTTCGGGGCCGTCTTCCAGCAATCGACGGGCACGAAGAGGAAGCATCAGCCCTGCTGCTGCTCGGTGATGCGGGCAGTGCTCGGGCCGTTCTACCGATCCTCCATCCGATGGACACGGTGAGCCGGCTCAACCCGGCGGCGCCGCTCGCGATTGCGCACGCTTACGAGGATCTGGGCGGCAGCCGTACCGACCCCGACGACCTCCAGCGGGATCCGGAGATCTTCAAGCATTCCCCGGGCGTTGTAGGAAGGAGCTGCATCACTCCATCAGTGATCTCGACGATATGGACCTCGTCGAGGTCATCACCGAATCGTGGGCGCTGATGCCGCCAGCGGAGGGCGAGTGGGCAAAGATCCAACTCGAGTGAATCCCTGAATAGCGGGGATAGATTCGATTTCGCTTGCGCGCCTTCGCCAAAGGGCGCATGGCATTAAGTGCAGAGTGACATTCGCGCGTCCGGAGCCTGACGGCCCCGGGCGCGCGTTGCTTTTCGGGGCGCGCCTTGATGGCTTGCCGCCCTGACCGGCCGGCGGCGCTGCCCTCCCGGCGCCGCCGGCCCCCTTTATCTCCACGCATGTGAGGCGACGCATATGGGCATGGAAAGCGTGCGCATCGCGTTCGGCGCAGCCGCGGCCGGCGCGCTGCGGCTCGAGCATGCGGGGCTTGCCTATCAAGGCGGCCAGCAGGTGCTGTCGCTCACCGGCTGGCACGCCGACGGCACGCCGTTCGCGCTCGTGACCGCGCCATTCGCGGGCGACGTGCAGGCGCGGGCGCGCCGGGCGGCGCGCGACATCATCGCGGCGCACGGCAGCGCGCCGACGCCATCTCTCTCACCGACCCCGATCGATTCACTCAGGAGCACGGCCAACATGTCGCAGAAAGGAAGCGGGCTCGCCCGGCTGATGGGCGGCCTCAGGAATCTGGACGCGAGCGCGGATGCGCTCGCCACCCGGCTCGAAACCGCCATGGCGAGCCTGCAGGGCGAGATGGCGACGACGGCGCAGATCGTCGGCAATGTCGAATCGTCGGTCAACGACCTGCGCACCGTCAACGCGCTCTACTCGAACGGCGGCCCGCCGCTCCCTACCTCGGGCGGCTCGTCCGCTGGGTCGGGCGGCTCGCCGTCGTGAGCGCGTGAGCCGCATCCATGACGGCCGACGCAAACGACCTGCGCACCGCGATCGGCGAAGCCTTTCTGGCCGCGTTCCTCGCCGACTGGCAAGACGCGCGCAACGGACGGGACGCGATCGCGGCGATGCGCACGGAGAAGCCGACCGACTACGTCAAGCTCGCGGCCGCGTTGGCGCCGAAGGAATTCAGGGAGGACCCCATCGATGAACTCACCGACGCCGAGCTCGCCGCGCGCATCGCCCAACTCGCCGCTGACCAAGCTGCTGCGCCTCAAGCGGGAACAGGCGCGGCGGGAGACGCGGAGGCGACTTAGCGCCGACTACCGCGCCTTTGCGCAAAGCTGCCTCACCATCCGCAGCAAGAACGGCGCGCTCATGCCGCTCGTCTTCAATCGCGCGCAGCAGCATATCCACGAGCGGCTGAGGGCGCAGCGCGCCGCGACCGGCAAGGTGCGGGCGCTGATCCTCAAGGGCCGCCAGCAGGGCTGCAGCACCTACGTGGCCGGACGCTTCTATCACCGGGTGACGAGCCAGAAGGGCACGCGGGTCTTCATTCTCACCCACGAGGACGCCGCGACGCAGAACCTGTTCGAGATGGTCGAGCGCTTCCACGCCCATTGCCCGCCGGCGCACAGGCAGTCGACCGGCGCCGCCAACGCCAAGGAGCTCTATTTCGACACGCTCGACTCCGGCTACAAGGTGGGCACTGCCGGCACCAAAGGGGTCGGGCGCTCGTCGACCATTCAGCTCTTTCACGGCTCCGAGGTCGCGTTCTGGCCGCAAGCCGAGACGCACGCGGCCGGCGTGCTGCAGGCGGTCGCCGACATGCCGGGCACCGAGGTCATCCTCGAAAGCACGGCGAACGGGCTCGGCAACTTCTATCAAAAGACCTGGCGCGACGCCGAGACCGGCGCCAACGATTTCATCGCCGTCTTCGTGCCGTGGTACTGGCAGGACGAGTACCGCAAGCCGGTGCCGCCGGGCTTCTCCCTCAGCGAGGAGGAACGCGACTACCGCGACCTCTACGGCCTCGACGACGCGCAGATGGCCTGGCGGCGCAGCAAGATCGCCGAGCTCAAGGACGATCGCTTGTTTCGCCAGGAATATCCCGCGACGGCCGCCGAGGCTTTTCAGCAATCCGGCCACGACAGCTTCATTCCGCCGGCGCTGATCGCGCGCGCGCGCAAGGCGACGTGCGAGCCGAGCGGGCCGCTGGTGATCGGCTTCGATCCGGCGTGGCTCGGCGACGACCGCCACGCCATGGCGTGGCGGCGCGGCCGCCGCGTCGAGAAGATCGTCTCGCGCATGAAGCTCGACACCATGGCGGCGGCCGGCTGGGTCAAGCAGGTGATCGACACCGACAGGCCGAAGCGCGTCTTCATCGACGTCGGCGGCGTCGGCGCCGGCATCTATGACCGGCTGATCGAGATGGGCTATGGCCAGGTGGTGCGCGCCGTGAACTTCGGCTCGGCGCCGCTCGAGCCGGCGCCGCTCGATCCGCATGGGCGTCCGTCCGGCGGGCCGCTGAACCGGCGCGCCGAGATGTGGCTCAAGTCGCGCGAGTGGCTCGAGGACGCGGCCGGCGCCGCGCTGCCGGACAGCGACGCGCTGCAGGCCGATGCCTGCGGCCCGAGCTACGGCTTCGACAGCCACTCGCGGCTCCGGCTCGAGAGCAAGGAGCACATGCGCGCGCGCGGCGCGAAATCGCCCGACGAATGGGACGCGGTCGCCCTCACATTCGCCGAGCCGGTCGCGGCGGATGCGGGGTTCCGGCGCAAGCTGGAGTATCCGCGGTCGGGCGTGGCGTGAACCGCACGCGCGAAGCATTCGGCGACAGGTGTCAGCGCCGCGTTCGCAGCGCCTCGGTGAATTGGCGGGTGACCTCGGCGCGCGCGCGGATGCGCGCTTCCACCTCGGCCGGCGACACGCGCTGAAGGGGCGCACGGTTTTGCTGTGCGTCCGCATAGCTGCGGTTGAGCCAATCGCGGCAGGCCTCGCGCGTCAGCGGATCGAGCAGGCGACGATGCAGCGGCTCATTGCGTTGCACGCGCTCGATCATGAGGTCGACGGCGCGCACGATGTCGCTGCCGGCCTCCCGGCGGCACTCGTTCGCGAGCGCCGCAAGCTCGGTATCGGATCCGTCTGTCAGCTGCTCGCTGCCGTTCATCGTAGTGTCCCCCATGCATGGCAGAATTTCACCAACGATCGAAACGCACTCGCGCACGACGGCCCAAGCCGTGCGACATGATCAGCCTCTCTCATGCGACAATGAGTCGGAAATTAGGTCCGGTATCAGCTGGCCGAACGATGCGACGTTGCATCGATGCAAGGGTAACGCACGGTGGATTCAGTGCTCCGTCGTGCGCTGTTTACGACTCGCGGTGGCGACCGCGATCGAGGTTCGCGCAAAATGATTCGCTGACAACGCATGCGGTCGGCTGCCGCAAGGCGCTAATGCCGGCGATCCTGCGGATCGACGCGTTCGCGTCGGCGCGTGCAGGGGTCGCCTTCTAGGGCGGAAACGACAAGGCCTGCCTCGCCGACCGGGTGCCGCCGCAATTCACGGCGCCGGTCGAAGCTGAGTAGGGGGATCGACTCCCGCTCGCGCTTGGGCGGCGGCACGAGGCGGCCACCGAAGCGCTCGATGGAAACGGCAGCGCCCGGAGCATCGCCCAGCGAAACGGTGGCCCCACCTGCGCAAGCTGGCGCGACTACGTCGTCAGTACTTGCTCGGCCAGTGTTGACCGGGCAGAACCATCATGCGATCTCGCGGCGAGTCTGTACGGCACTAGATAAGCATCCCGGTCTTGCTGGAATTTACGAATATCGCGATCCGCGCCTTGCGACAGGAGCGATCGACCTAGATGCGCACAATGGATATCAGACGTGGCATCGGAATCTGGATAGTGAAATTGCTACATATGTCGGCGACCATCCACTCATGACCCCAGAAGAGTTTGAGCGTTATCTGCGTAACAGATATGCGCAGCCCGATTTGCTGGCCCGGTTTCCGAGCGGGCTGTGAGGGAGAGAGCCATGCTCTTTTTCGTGCTCGATCATCCGAAGGAGCCGGTCGACGATGCTCTCACCGATTTCCTTCCGGCCCCAGGCTGGAAGGGGGGCGAAGCACCGCGATGTCCGAGATGCGGCGGCTTTATCGGCATGATACCGGAGCTCCCGCCATTCCGCGTCGAGCTTGAGACTTGGGGGCGACGGTTCGGAGATCTGGTGTTTGGGGTGAGCAATGACGTGCTCGTCAGCGAACGCTTCAAGAATGCGTTTCTGGCCTCTGGTTTGACCGGTTTTTCGGGATTCCTGCGCGCGCAGGTTACGAAAGTCATCGCTCGACAAGGAGGGGTTCCGGCTTCCATGCCCAATTACTTTATGGCGGTGCCGGGCAGGAGCCGGGCCGTGGTTGATGATCGTGCATCAGGAATTGGCTATGAGCGGCGGTGGACCTGCGAGGAATGTCGCATTGGCCACATGAAGCGACTGAGGACCCTTGTGTTGGAACCAGGGAGTTGGTCGGGCGAAGATGTTTTTATTGCCCGGGGCCTTCCAGGGAGGATCATAACTTCGGAACGATTCAAGCAATTCTGCGATCGGCATGCCTTCACCAATTGCGTGCTAATTCCCGCCGGACGATTTCATTTCGATCATTTCCCGTGGGAGCGCGCGACTAATGGGAACGGCTCGGGCCTGGAGCGGAAATAACGGACGGTATCTCCTCGATCGTCGAACAAAAACGATCATGACCAAGGATCTCACCCAGATAAGCCGCGTCGTCTCGCACGCGTTGCGCCACGAGCCCTGGCTCTACGAGCTCGAGCTCGACGCCGCTGGCTGGACGGAGGTTGCAGCGGTGCTGGCGGCGTTGCGGCAGGAGCGCGCGGAATGGCGTGACCTTGGCGAGGCGGACTTGGCGGACATGATCCGCCACTCGTCCAAGCAGCGTCACGAGATGGCGGGCGGACGCATTCGCGCGCTCTACGGCCATTCGTTGCCCGGCAAGCTCGCCCGCGTCGCGGCGGTGCCGCCGAGCGAGCTCTATCACGGCACCGCGCCCGAGACGGTGGTGAAGATCCGGGCCAGCGGGCTGCTGCCGATGCGGCGCCAATACGTGCATCTGTCGACCGACCGCGCGACCGCGCATGCGGTCGGCCGGCGCAAGGCGCGTGCGCCGACGATCCTGCGGATCGATGCGGCCGCGGCGGCGGGCGCGGGCGTCGCCTTCTATGTCGGCAACGACAAGGTCTGGCTCGCCGACCAGGTGCCGCCGCAATTCATCGCGCCGGCCGAGGCCGAGTAGCTCGGAGGTTCAGTGTCGTTACCAGTACGACCTGTGCCAGCCGTGGTAGCGCGCCCAGTAGGGCCGATACCCGTAGCGGTACGCGTAACCGTAGCGATATCCGTGCCAATAGGGCGGCGGTCCGGCGACGCAGGGAGACCAGCCCCAGCCGACTGGTCCGTAGCGCCAGCAACCGCCGGGCCGGACGGGTGCCACCGGCTCGGCGTAGACCGGCGGGGATTCGACGATGACCCGTGGAGGCACCTCGGCAACCGGTGGCGGCGCATAAGCCGGCGATGGCTCATAGGCAGCCGGCGGTGGCGGCGGCACCATGTCGGCCGCGCGGGCCGAGGCGGCAGCGAGCGCGGCAGTGCCGATCATCGAGGCGGCGAGCAGAGGAAGACGCATGACTTTTTCTCCGCAGCGAGACCACATAGCGGTGGCAATCAAAACGCCCAAACAGGCGGGAGGGAATTCTCCCGCCTCGGCGCCAATCGTCGAAGACCTTTGGGGCCGGCGCATGTCGGCATCGTGAGCGCAGATTGATCAGAATGAGTCCGCGCGCCCCGATGAACGAACGTTAAGTCGGGACCATGAAGCGGACAGGAAGCAGCCGCGCCGCGCACTCTTCGGCGCTCGCTCCCCGGCGTCGAAGCACCCGCGGCGGCGGCGAGATTTTCGCGGGCGATGCGCCGATCCGTGCTGCAGCGCCACAATTTGGCTATGTTGCTGGAACCAAGTCGCGATACGTTTTTTCCAGGAACCTGCGGCCCGATGAGCCAGTTATCGATTGTCCTCGCCCAGCTCGATCACGCCTGCGGTCAATTCGCAAATGCGATCCAGGGCTCGCAAACGCAGCTTTATGCGATGCTGGCTCTCGTGGTGGTGGTGGCCTTTTTCACCGCCCCACGCAAAGACGATCCCGACCAGATCTGAGCGTTTTCCGCGCCGGGGCTGCCGCCCGCAGCCGCGAGGGAACTCGCGTGCGCGCCGAGAGTTGAGCTTGGGAAACTGAGGAGAACGGCACCATGCTCGGCACCGTCATAACGCTGCTCGTCATCGCACTGATTGCGGCTGCTCTCGGATTCGGCGGGATCGCCGGAGCCGCTGCCGGAATCGCCAAGATCGTGTTCTTCGTGTTCATCGTTCTGTTCCTGCTGTCGCTGCTGTTCGGCGGCTTCCGCGGCGGCTTCGGCCGGCGCCTGTAGCGGCCACCCTGAATAGCGGGGACAGAGCAAATCCCGCTTGCGTTCCTCGCCACAGGGGCGCATGGCAGTAAGTGCAGAGTGACATTCGCGCGTCCGGAGCCCACCGCTTCGGGCGCGCGTTGCGTTTCAGGGGCGCGGTTTCTGGCGGACATCGTTTCCCGACGTTCGGAACACCCTCTACAGACGTTATTCGACGCATCTCCTCCGTCCACCTTAACTGGAACATGCGTCGGGGAGAGGCGCGCGCGGCCGGCATCCTGCCGCACCAACCGATCTGCGTCTAACCCAAAACTGAAATCGCATCTGAGAGCCGCGAAAGCTGCGTCGCTTCGTAACGAAGCGCTGCGCGCCCGCGCGCGTCTCCGCGCAAAAGATCG
>DATGLS010000049.1:0-4090 GCA_035293985.1 Xanthobacteraceae bacterium | reverse complement strand
CGCGACGGTGATCCTCGGCGGCGGACTGCTTCGCCTCGCGGGCAGCGCGGCGCAGCAGCAGGAGCTCATCCCCTCGGTCGCCGCCGGCAAGCTCCGCCTCGCCTTCGCCTACGGCGAGCGGCAGTCGCGCTACGACCTGGCGGACGTTGCGACCTCGGCGCGGCCCGCGGGAACCGGCTACGTCCTCAACGGCGCGAAGGGCGTCGTGCTCCACGGCGACAGCGCAGATCGGCTGATCGTGCTCGCGCGCACCGCCGGCGGGCAGCGCGAGACGTCGGGGCTGAGCCTCTTCCTGGTCGACGCGGCGGCGGACGGCGTCCAGCGCCGGGGCTATCCGACCCAGGACGGGCAGCGCGCCGCGGAGATCGCGTTCCGCGACGTCAAGCTCGAAGCGAACGCGCTGCTGGGCCCGAGGGATCATGCCTGGCCGGTGGTCGAGCGCGTCATCGACGCCGCGACCGCCGCGGTTGCCGCCGAGGCCGTCGGCGTGATGAGCGTCCTGCACGAGCTCACGGTCGAGTACCTGAAGACGCGCAGGCAGTTCGGCGTCGCCATCGGCTCCTTCCAGGCGCTCCAGCATCGCGCGGTGGACATGCTGGTCTCGCTGGAGCAGGCGCGCAGCATGGCCTATCTCGCGACCATGATGGCGGACTCCGAGGACGCCGCCGAGCGGCGCCGGATGATCTCCGCCACCAAGGTGCAGATCGGACGCTCCGCCCGTTTCGTGGGCCAGCAGGCGATTCAGCTCCACGGCGGCATCGGCATGACTATGGAGTACAAGGCCGGCCACTACTTCAAGCGCGCCAGCATGATCGACACGCTGTTTGGCGATGCCGACCATCACCTGGCGGTTGTCGCCCGCGGGGGCGGCTTGATCGATCCAATTTGAGGGTCTTCCACCAGCGCTTGGCCCGAGAAAGGCGCGGGGACCCCGGTATTTAAGGGGTCGAGGCCCTGTCCCCGTAAACCGAATTGCTGGATGGTGTCCAGGGCAGCGCCAATTGCTGTTGCCTAAGCAGGGTCTCGGGCCCATCATTGCCCCTGGGGTGGTGTGTGCCGCTGAGCGACCTCCCTCGGGGGAACGGCCATAACCAAGTCGATCTACATCATAAATCCGAGGTGTGACGCACCGAGCTACCACACGGCGGAATGCTTCGAGAAATTCGGCCTTCATCCCGCGGTCTCGGTCGCCGATCTGTCTGTCGTGACGGTCGCCGGATTCATCCCATCCGACTTCGGGATCTTGCTCTGCGAGGATTCGGTTGAGCCCGTAGATTTCTCGAAACGGCCGGACTTCGTGGCATTGACCGGCAAGGTCAGTCAGTGGAACCGCATGCGTGAGATCGCCGCTGAATTCCGGGCGCACGGCGCATGCATCATCATCGGCGGCTCTTATGCTTCCTTGAGCCCGGATGTCGTGCGGCCCCATTGCGACATCCTGGTGCGCGGCGAGATCGAGGACATCGCGGAGGGATTCTTCGCCGACCTGAGATCGGGCGACTGGAAACCGGAGTATGTCGGGACAAAACCCGACCTGTCCCGCTCGCCGATGCCCCGCTGGGATCTCTATCCGAACCATGCGGCGTTGACCGGAACCTTGCAGACCTCGAGGGGCTGCCCGTTCGAGTGCGAATTCTGCGACGTGATCGCCTACCTCGGCCGCAAGCAGCGACACAAGGGGATACCGCAGGTCCTTGCCGAGCTCGACCAACTATACCGGCTCGGCTACCGGAGCGTGTTTCTCGCTGACGACAATTTCACCGTGTACCGGGCGCGCACCAAGGAGCTCCTGGCCGCGCTTGCAGACTGGAACCGGCGACAGCCGGACGGCGCCGTGCAGTTCTCCACCCAGGTCTCGATCGATGCGGCGGGCGACGAGGAATTGCTGAGAATGTGCACGGACGCCGGCATGGCGCATGTCTTCATCGGGATCGAGACGCCGAACGAGGAAGCCTTGCGTATCGCCAAGAAGCGCCAGAATCTGCGGCGCGACCTCGCCGCGGAGGTCCGGCGCTTCGTCGAGCACGGCATCTATGTCGAAGCCGGCATGATCGTCGGTTTCGATGGCGACGATGCCGGGATCTTCCAGCGGCAGTACGAGTTCGCGATGCGGTGTCCCGTGCCGGTATTCACGATCGGCGCGCTGGTGGCGCCCGCGGCAACGCCGTTGTTCAGCCGCCTGAAGAAGGACGGGCGACTCTCCGACGAGAATAATGCGGCCGCTCAGGTGATCGCCGGTCCGTGGAAGACGAACGTCATCCCATTGGGTATGTCACGCGACGACCTCCAGCGCGGCGGGCAGGCGCTGTGTCGGGCGCTTTATTCGCCCGAGGCCTTCGAGGCGAGACTCAACCTGCTCCTTGACAGCTTTGGCATTACCCATCGGTGTCGTCTACCCAACCGCGCCGTCTCCACGTCTCGCCGGGTAGACATCGATGCCGTCAGCGTGGCATTTCGCGTCGGAGAATTTGGCAGCGCCGAAGCCGCCATGGTGCGGCGTCTCTTCAGGCAGATGGAGCAGCGCCCGGAGACGAGCTACGCCGTGATCAACGCGCTGTTGGAGTATGCGCAGGTACAGGTGGTGTTCCAGGCCGAGCTGGGCGCTGAGGCCGCTGCACCGAGACCACCGTTTCCCGCGATGGCTCCGGTGGTCGCGGCCGGCACTGAACAGGCCCAGGAGCTGCGCGCCTAAGGGCGGTTTCCGCTTTCTATCCCGGATAGATGAATCCGGCCGTAGCGTAGGGCCGGCCGAAGGACTGAAACTCGGTATTCCACACGCAGACTGCCGACCAGTCGTGGCGCGGCGAGCAGTCGATCGCGGGCACGCCGCGGCGGACCTGCCCGTCGCTGCCGCCGACCGCCGACCAGTTCGCGTGATCGATCAGCACCGTGTATGGGTTGACCACGCGCGAGACCAGCGCAATGTGGCCTGCGGGCATGCGTCGCGTCCGCTCGAACACCAGCACCGCGCCCAGGCGAGGCGCGCTGCCGCGGTCATAGACGCCGGCGGCGCGGTCCCACCATGACCATGCATTGCCCGATAACTCGAACCGCGAGGATGATTTCACATACTGCACGCAGTCGATGGCCGCTGCCTTCGACACCGTCGCGATGCCCACTGCGAGCACAAGCAGAAAGACGGATCTTCCGAGCCTCACGGTTTCCCCCGACACGCCCCAACGGCCGCAATGGTCAATTTCCCAGAGCGCGGCGGGCCTGGCAATCCTGCTCGTGCGCGAATACGCGAGCCGTCGCCGTCGCGCGTCTCAGCTCCGGCCCGCGAGGCGGCGCCCGGCCTCGAGCGCGCCGAAGGACCGCACAGGCGCGGGCATCAGCCAGCGGTAGCCCTGCTGGATCAGCCCCTCGACGTTCTTCGTATCGACGTGGGGATGGCCGCAGGGAACCTTGTACTGCTTGCAGATCGCGAGGATATCGTTGATCGCCGACGCGACCGTGGGGTGATCGTACTGGCGGGGATGGCCCAGGTCCTGCGAGAGATCGCCCTCGCCGATCAGCACCACGCCGATCCCCGGCACCTGCTCCAGCATCTTCGGCAGGTTTTTGATCGCACGCACCTCCTCGCACATGATCACTACGAGGATCTCGCCCTTCGGGTTGAGCGGCCACACGTCGGCGCGTGCGTAATATTCCTGCTGCGTGATGCCCCAGTAGCGCGCGGCGTGCCGAGGCGCATCACCGCGCTGGCCCGCGGGCTCGAAATGAGCGGCGGACGGCAGCCGCGGATAGCGACAGGCGGCGACTGCGTTCCGCGCATCCTCGACCGTGCTCACATGAGGCCAGATGACGCCATAGACGCCGACATCGAGCACCTGCTTCGCGGTCCACTGATTGAGCTCGCCGCCGTTCGGCGGGATGCGTACGAAGGGCGCAACCGACGGCGCGACGCTGCCGGACTTCGCGATCTCGGCCCGGTCCAGCATGTACTGCATGCAATCCCGGAGGGCCCTGATGTCGTAGGGATTGTGCTCCATCTCGAACACCACGGCATCATAGGGCGCCGCCGCGATCGCCTGCGCGGCCTCGATCTCCGCCGTGGAGAACGTCGCGAACGCCGGCTTGCCGCTCTCGA